>NZ_JAKZHW010000002.1:137500-882828 GCF_022568775.1 Sphingomonas telluris
AGGCGTCGCGAAAGCAAGCTCCGGCAGCGGCGCATCGCCGACGCGATCGCGCAGTTCGGCGAGATCGATACGGGCGTTGGCTTGCAGAGCTCCCCATCCGCCTTCGTTGAACGGATGCAGCACCTTGGTCCGATCGAAGCGGCCGCCCTTGTACCCGCGAGTTTCACCGGTGAAGAAGAAGCCGACTTCCGCATAGGCCGACCAGAAGCTCGGATTGCCGTCAATGAAGGCGCCGCCGCCGGTACCGTCGTTCGGTCCGAAGGTAGTGTTCGCATCGAGCCCCTTGATCCAGGTCTTCTGATACTCGCCGGCAAAGTGGAAGCCCTTGTGGATGGCCGCCAGCTCGATACCCGCAACCGTGTCGCTCTTCGCGGCAATCGCGCCCGTGTCGATGAAGCGCTGGTCGGTAACCTGCGTCGTTGGCCGTGCACGCAGACGCTCGTTCTGAGCATCTCTGTTGTTCACGCGATAGTGAAAGCTGCCGCCGACATGGAGACGGGTGCTGCCCAGCATCGGGGTGTAAGCGCCGCGCAACGCGAACTCATAACCAGTGCGGCTGAAGTTCGTGCCCTCGTTGATCTCGCGGTTAAAGATGCCGCCCTGGATGATGTAGCTGTCCGTCTTCTTGTCGGAGAAGGTCAGGCCGACACCCAGGCGACGGTTCATGCTGAACGCATCCGTGAACGAAGCGCGCTCCATGAATGACGTGAACTTGGAGCTGGTCATCGTCTCGAGGCTCGAGAAGGGATAGATGTTGCCGATCTGGATCGTCAGCGGCACCTTCTTGAAGTCGTAGGCGATGAAGATGTCTTCATAGTCGACGGTGCCCTGAGCGAAGTTGAACTCCGCGCTGTAGCGGAAGCCGCCCGGAAGCGTTCCGTCCGCACCCAGCAGCAGGCGCCGGGCACGGCTGTTCCAGCCGAGGTTGTTGTAGTTGAGACCGCCGACAGTTCCGTTCAGCTCGTCGCCATTCGGGAAACTGACATATCCGGCGTCGAACTGCGCTGCGCCCTTCGGCTTGAAGCTGAAGCCCGCATCCTTGTCGGCATACTCCGGCGCCCCCTTCCACGACGGAACGACCTTAGCTTGCTGAGCCTTCACGTTCTCGAGCGCATCCTGAAGTGCCTCTACCTGGGCCTGAAGCAGCTCGATCTTCGCCTGAAGGTCATCGACCTGCGTCGCGCCCTGGATGGTCGCATCGGCAGTGGCGTCGGACTGGTCCGGCTGGGCGGTAGGCGCTGGGTCCTGCGCAGCGGCATGAGCAGGCGCAGAAATGATTACGGCGCTGCCAGCAAGGAGCGCTGCGATGGCGAACTTACGAGTCATTACTTTCAACCTTTCCCCGCTCCCTTCTCGGGAGCCTCCGCGCCAGCCCCGCGGAGCTGGCGATGAAACGAACGCATTCTTTCCGGTTTGTCGACGTGATTATTTCAGGCTTGCGAAGTTGAGCGGAGCCAGGCTGCGCGAAGCCTGCTGGCTCTGGGCACGCACGCCATTAGGGGCTGCAATCATGCCCGCCTGGCGAAGATAGCCATTGGGCCCGAAAGCGCTCTCCTTCGTGAACTCCGCCACGAAGGCGCGGACCGCGGGGATCGCTCCAACGTGCGCATTCTTCACGTAAACGTAAAGCGGACGAGCGCCCGGATACTTGAACGAACTGATCGTGTCGTAGCTCGGTGACACGCCGTTGATCGACAGGCCCCTCAGAAGGTTCGTATTCTCTTCGAGATACGAGTAGCCGAAGATGCCTACGGTACCGGGATTCGCTTCCAGCTTCTGAACAATCAGATTGTCGTTCTCACCGGCTTCGATGAAGGCGCCGTCCTCGCGCATGCCGGTGCAGATCGCCTTGTACTTGTTCTCGTCGGCTTTCTTCACGGCCGCCATACCGGAGTTCGTGTCGCAGCCGGCGGTCATGATCAGCTCACCGAGTGCGTCGCGCGTTCCGGACGTCGGCGGCGGACCGTAGACGCGGATCGGGACGGCAGGCAGCTTGCCGTTCACATCCTTCCAGGTCTTCGCCTTGTTGGGCTTGCCGAACGGCGTCTTCGCGAGCGCGAGGTAGATGTCGCGCGTCGTCAGGCCGTTGAGCGGCGTCTTCTTCGAGGTCGCGAGCGAGATGCCGTCAATGCCAACCTGGATTTCCGTGACCTTGGTCACGCCGTTGGCGGCACAGAGCTTGGCTTCCGAGGCCTTCATGCGGCGTGACGCGTTCTCGATGTCCGGGAAGCGCTCGCCGACGCCGGCGCAGAACAGCTTCATGCCGGCGCCAGTGCCGGTGGATTCGATGATCGGAGTGCCAAGACGCGGATTGGCGCGAGCGACTCGCTCCGCAACGATCTTGGCGAAAGGATAGACGGTCGACGAACCGACTGCGCGCATCTGGGTGCGGGCCTCTGCCTGGGTCGAAACTGCGGTTGCGGCGAGTGCGACTCCGGCCAGAGCCAAAAGCTTGGAAGACATGGAAGGTATTCCCCTGAGAATCAGCCGGGGCTTTGAACCCCTGACGAGCCCTCTCTAGGAGCGGGGAACGACTCTAAAGTGACCGGTTTGTTACAGTCACGTGACGATGATCGCGGGTGACTCTCAGAGTTCTGCGTCGAGCGAATAGCCGGCCGAACGGACGGTCCGGATGATGTCCTTGCGGCCCCCGTCGTTGAGCGCTTTGCGAAGCCGGCGGACGTGCACGTCGACCGTGCGAAGATCGATGTCGGGATCGTGCGACCAAACCGCATCGAGCAGCCGCTCCCGCGAGAAGACGCGGCCCGGGTTTTCCAGAAAATGCCTGAGGAGGCGAAACTCCGTCGGCCCAAGCGAAATCGGTTTTCCGCTGCGCCGCACGCGATGCGCTCCGACGTCCATCTCGACGTCGTCATAAGCCAGTTGCTCGGCGGCCAGCGCTGGGCGGATGCGGCGGAGGACTGCGCCGACGCGCGCCACGAGCTCGCGCGGACTGAACGGCTTTGTCACATAATCGTCCGCGCCCGTTTCCAGGCCGCGGATGCGATCGCTCTCTTCGCCGCGTGCAGTGAGCATGATGATCGGGATGTTGGCGGTTTCGGACCGCCGGCGAAGGCGTCGGCAGACTTCGAGGCCGAGGATGCCTTCGATCATCCAGTCGAGAATAATGACGTCCGGAACCTCTTCGCTGGCCAGCAGCAGAGCTTCTTCGCCGTCGCCGGTGCGGCGGACTTCATAGTCCTCGCGCTCGAAATGCCAGATCAGCAGCTCCGCCAGTGCCCGATCGTCTTCGACGAGGAGGAGCGTCTTTCGCGTCATACCGCCTTTTTCCGTCGATCCCTGGACGCCGGCTCAGCCATATAATCGCCGGTCGCAGCGTAATAGACCATCTCCGCGATGTTCGTCGCGTGATCGCCTACGCGCTCCAGGTTCTTGGCCACGAACAGCAGGTGAGCCGACTGTCCGATGTTGTGCGGGTTCTCCATCATGTGCGTCAGCAGTGCCCGGAAAATGGACTCGTAGAAATCGTCCACGGCGGCGTCGCGCTCGCACACGCGAACCGCGGCTTCGGCGTCGCGATCGACGAAAGCGCGAAGGACGTCCGTGACCATCTCGGTCGCGATGCGCGCCATCTCGGGGAGCAGCGACACGGACTCGACTTCGCTGCCCGAGCTGAGCAGCGGCACGCGCTTGGCGATGTTCTTCGCATAGTCGCCGATACGCTCGACGACGCCGGAGATCTTGAGCGCTGCGACCGCGTCGCGCAGATCGCCCGCCATCGGCGCACGCAGTGCGATGAGCTGGACCACGCGGCGATCGGTTTCGACCTCGAGCGCGTCGATTTCCTTGTCGCGCGTGACGACGCGGAGCGCCCCTTCGATGTCACGCTCCGCCAGGCAGCGCATGGCTTCCCTAATGGCCTCTTGTGCGAGGTCGCCCATCTCGCTGATGAGCGCGCGCAGGCGCTCCATGTCCTCGTCGAAGGCCTTGAGCGTATGGCCGGTCTGCTGCTGCATCTTTCCTGCTCCGATCAGCCGTAGCGGCCCGTAATGTAATCCTGGGTGCGCTGCTCACGAGGGTTCGTGAACATCTCGCTCGTCTTCCCGTATTCGACGAGCTCGCCGAGGTGAAAGAAGGCGGTACGCTGCGAAACGCGTGCGGCCTGCTGCATGTTGTGCGTGACGATGACGATCGCGTAGCGGCCGCGCAGTTCGTGGATCAGCTCCTCGATGCGCGCAGTCGCGATTGGATCGAGCGCCGAGCAAGGCTCGTCCATCAGGATCACTTCCGGATCCACCGCGATGGCGCGAGCGATGCAAAGGCGCTGCTGCTGACCGCCCGACAATGCCGTGCCGCTTTCGTTGAGTCGATCCTTGACCTCGTCCCACAGGCCCGCGCGCTTCAACGACTTCTCAACGGTTTCGTCGAGCTGCGCGCGCGATGATGTGAGCCCGTGGATGCGCGGCCCATAGGCCACGTTCTCGTAGATCGACTTCGGGAACGGGTTCGGCTTCTGGAACACCATGCCGACCCGAGCACGCAGCTGAACCACGTCCATCGACGACGAAGTAATGTCGTTGCCGTCGAGCTCGATGAGCCCTTCGACGCGCGCTGATGGGATGGTGTCGTTCATCCGGTTGAGACAGCGCAAGAAGGTCGATTTGCCGCAGCCCGACGGCCCGATGAATGCCGTTACCCGGTCTTCGTGAACGTCGATGGAGACGCCTTTCAGCGCCTGCTTCTCACCGTAATACACGCTGACGTCACGAGCGATCATCTTGGGCTCGCGGCTCGGCCCGACCTCGGTCTCCTCCGTGGCATCCTTGCCGAGGGATACGTTGAGACCGCTGCCCGACCGACGCGCTTCCAGCGGCGGACCGCTCCCGACCGGATCGTCGAGGATCGACGGTTCGCCGTCGAGCGGCTTTTCCGTCGTCGACGGCCCCTCGCGATACGCGTCCGCAGCGGCTGCCGCCGATGGCGTGGGCACCGGTGTGGTGGGGGTAATGGGCTGTTTTTCTTTCATGAGCATGGTGCCTACCAGCGTTGCTCGAAGCGATTGCGGAGATAGATGGCGAGTGCGTTCATCATCAGCATGAACACAAGCAGCACGATGATCGCTGCGCTCGTCTTCTCAATGAAAGCGCGATCGACTTCGTCGGACCAAAGGAAGATTTGAACCGGCAGCACGGTCGCCGGATCGGTGATGCCCGAAGGCGGAACGGCGATGAACGCGCGCATGCCGATCATCAGCAGCGGCGCCGTTTCACCCAGGGCGCGGGCCATGCCGATGATGGTCCCCGTGAGGATTCCCGGGAGCGCCAGCGGCAGAACGTGGTGGAACACGACCTGCATCTTCGACGCTCCGACGCCCAGCGCTGCCTCTCGGATCGACGGCGGAACGGAGGTGATTGCGTTACGGCCGGCGATGACGATGACCGGCATGGTCATCAACGCCAGTGTCAGGCCGCCGACCAGCGGAGCCGATCTCGGCAGGTCCATCACATTGAGGAACACCGCAAGGCCGAGAAGGCCGAAGATGATCGAGGGAACGGCCGCGAGATTGTTGATCGACACTTCGATGATATCGGTGAAGCGATTCCGCGGAGCGAACTCCTCGAGATAGATCGCCGATAGGACGCCGACCGGAAAGGCGAGTGCCATCGTCACAAGAATGGTGAGGAAGCTGCCCTTCAGGGCCCCCCAAACGCCCGCCGTCGCGGGGTCGGTCGAGTCAGACGCGCGAAGGAATTCAAGGTTGAGCCCGCCGATGCCCTTCGTGATCATCGTCCCGAGGAGGAAGACGAGGAAGGCCAGCGACAAGGCGACGGAGGCGAAGCCGAGCAGTTTGAACAAGCGCTCCGACCGGTAGCGGCTGCGCAGGCGTGCCTGCATCGCCTGGTCAGTCCAGCGCGTCGCGGCGAAATCAGCGGCAGCGCTATTCATAAGCCTCTCGGTATCTGCGGACCACTGTCAGGGCGACCAGGTTGAGCGCCAGCGTAATCAGGAATAGCACCAGCCCCAGCGCGAAGGCGGCGAGGGTCTTGGCGCTGTCGAATTCCTGGTCGCCGGTCAGAAGCTGGACGATCTGCACCGTCACGGTGGTGACGCTGGCGAATGGGTTCGCCGTGAAGTTCGCGGCAAGGCCGGCGGCCATGACGACGATCATCGTTTCGCCGATCGCGCGGCTGACGGCGAGTAGAATGCCGCCGACGACGCCGGGCAGAGCGGCCGGCAACAAGACTTTGCGGATGGTCTCAGACCGCGTCGCGCCGAGCGCCAGGCTGCCGTCGCGCATAGCGCCAGGAACGGCGGCGATCGAATCGTCGGCCATCGAGCTGACGAACGGAATGATCATCACGCCCATAACAAGACCTGCCGCCAGGGCGCTTTCACTGCTCGCCGATTCGACGCCGAGGGCAACGCCGAGATCGCGGATGGCGGGAGCCAGCGTCAGGGCGGCGAAGTAGCCGTAAACGACGGTCGGGACGCCCGCGAGGATCTCGAGCAGCGGCTTGACCACGGAACGCACGCGCGGGGCGGCATATTGCGTGAGGTAGATCGCGCTCATCAGGCCGAGCGGGATGGCGACGATCATCGCGATGATGGCGCCGATGAAGATGGTGCCCCAGAACAACGGGATCGAACCGAAGGCTCCCGACGAACCCGCCTGGTCGGCGCGGATCGCCATCTGCGGGCTCCACGACAGTCCGAACAGGAAGTCGGTCAGCGGGACCAGCTTGAAGAAGCGCAGGGATTCGAACAGCAGCGATAAGACGATGCCCAGCGTCGTGAAGATTGCGATCAGGGACGCGAGCAGCAGGATGGCGCTCATCCACTTCTCGACCGCTGTTCGTGCGCGGAATTGGCGGTCGCGCTTGCGCATGAAGAGAATGCCCGCACTTCCAAGCGCGATCAGGATGGCGGCGATTCCGCCAATGCCGCCATAGCGGGATTCGGCTTCGGCAATGCGCGGCGCGATCGTCGTCGATTCGGGATTGAAGCCCGCGACGATTTCCTTGTGCGCGATCTGGCGCGCCTCATCGAGGATGGCCGTGCGCTGCATCTCGAAATCCGGGAGCGCCTTGCCTTCAGGGCTGGACAGCACCGCCTGATTGACGAGCCGCGTCCGCATCGGCGTCCAGACCGCGAGCACGATCAGTGCAGGCGCTAGCACCCAAAGAACTGTGTAGACGCCGTGATAGATCGGCAGCGAATGAAGGCGCCCGTCCTGACGGAGCCGCAAGGCGCGCACGTAAGCGATCCCGCCGGCCGCCGCAGCGACCAGCAGGACCACCAGGAATGCCAGACCGAGGGTCACGGCATCCGCCTCCTTACTTTAGGGTCGCCGGATCGAGCGGCTTCAGCTCCGTCGCCTGCTTGGCGGCGGCTTCGGCGTCCGCGCCTGCGAACGGCACCAGGCCGCGCTTTTCGAGCGGACCGCCCGTTCCCCACTGCTTCGAGTAAGCAGCAACGAAGTCCTTGATCGCCGGCTTAGCGGGGAGATGCTCGCCCTTGATGTAGATGTAGAGCTTGCGCGCGCCGGGATAGGACAGATCGGCGATCGTCGCTTCGGTCGGCGAAACGCCCGCGATCTGGACCGGCTTCACCTTGTCGGCATTCTCTTCGAGATAGCTGAATCCGAGGACACCCAGCGTGCCCGGCTCAGAGCTAACCTTCTGCACGAGCAGGTTGTCGTTCTCGCCGGCTTCGACATAGGCGCCGTCCTCGCGGACCTTCGTGCAGATGTCCTTGTGCTTCTTGTCGTCGGACTTCTTCAGCGCTTCCATCGCCGGATCGCTGTTGCAGCCCTTCTCAAGGTAGAGATCGGCGAGGCTGTCGCGCGTGCCCGACGTCGGCGGCGGGCCGAGGACACGGATCTTGATCGCCGGGAGCGCCGGATTCACGTCCTTCCAGGTCTGGGCCGTGTTCGGGCCCTTGCCGAAGGGATTGGCGGCGAGCGCCTTGTAGATGTCCGCCTGCGTCAGATTGGCGAGCTGGCTGTCCTTGCCCTCAATGATCGTCAGGCCATCGATGCCGATCGGCACTTCGATGATCGTCTTGGCGCCATTGGCGACGCAGCTGTCATATTCGGACTTCTTGATCGCCCGCGAAGCGTCCTCGATGTCGGGGAAGTTCGCGCCGACACCGCCGCAGAACAGCTTCATGCCCGCGCCCGTGCCGGTCGATTCGACCACGACGCTGACGTTGGGATTGTCCTTCTGGAACTGCTCGGCGACCGCAGTGGTGAACGGATAGACGGTCGACGAGCCGACCACCTTGATCTGCTGCTTCGCGCCGGCTCCGCCTTCTCCGGCATTACCGCCGTTGCTTCCGCATGCGGCGAGCGCCACCACGAGCGGCAGCGCAATTGCGATCTTCTTCACAGGCAACTCCCGTTTGGGGCTGATTTCGAAGTCGGCCCTAGCGGGAGTTCAGCGACCGGTTCGTGACAGACTCATTGCACTTTTGTGACAACGGCCTCGCCCGGGCGCTTAGAAGAGCGTCGTGAGGCAATAGAAGAGTGCAGCGACGGCTGCCGAAGCGGGAATCGTGATAAGCCAGGCGATCATAACGTTTTGCGCGACCTGCCAGCGAACCGCCGATGCGCGTCGCGCCGCGCCTGCACCGATGATGCAGCCGGTTATCGTGTGCGTGGTCGAAACGGGAATGCCGAGCAACGATGCGGCGAACAGCATGACCGTGCCGCCCGTCGAGGCACTGAAGCCTTGGTGCTGCGAAAGCTTGGTGATTCGCGTGCCCATCGTCTCGATGATCCGCCAGCCGCCTGATAGAGTGCCGAGCCCCATCGCGATGTAGCAGCCGAGCGCAACCCAGTGCGGCACGTGGAAGTCGCCGTGCAGGTGCCCGGTCGAGTAGAGAAGCACCGCGATGATACCCATCGTCTTCTGCGCGTCGTTCAGCCCGTGTCCGATCGAATAGGTCGCCGAGGAAACCAAATGGAGCGCCCGGAAGCTTCGCTCTGCTCCCGCGGCAGTCGCCCTCACGCCCATCCAGCTGGTGACGAGCATGATCAGCATCGACAGCATCATTCCCAGCGTCGGTGAAAGCACGATGGCGATCAGCGTCTTGCTGAGGCCGGACCATTGCACCCCCGTAAGGCCTGCGTGGGCAACGCCGGCGCCGATGATGCCGCCGACCAACGCGTGGCTCGACGAGGACGGGATGCCTTTCAGCCAGGTCACGACGTTCCAGAACATTGCGCCGACGAGCGCCCCGAACACGACCGCGGGGGTGACCAGATCCTTGTCGATCAGCCCCTTCCCGATCGTGTCTGCGACCTTGTGAAGCTCGGGGATCGCAAGAGCGAGAAAGTAGGCCGCAAAGTTGAAAAAGGCGGCGAAAGCGACCGCCGTGACCGGCTTCAACAACCGCGTCGCCACCACGGTCGCGATCGCGTTCGCCGCGTCGTGCAAACCGTTCAGGAAATCGAACGCAAAAGCGATCACGATCAGGCCGACCAGCAGCGGAAAGGCGATTTCGTGCATCCCGATCCGCCTATGCGTGGTCGATCACGATGCCATCGATCTGGTTGGCCACATCCTCGAATGCGTCCGTCACCCTTTCAAGGTGCCTCAGGATTTCGCGCGTCACCGCGAACTGCAGCGAGTCCTGCTTGGCGATCTCGCGAAACGAGCGCTTCAGGCCCGCGGCATGAATGTCGTCCGCGCGGCCCTCGAGGCGAACCAGCCGCTCGGTCAGCTTGTGAAGCTCGGCGCCGTTCTTGCTGACGTTGCGAAGAAGGGGGATGGCTTCGTTGGTGACGCGCGCAGCCTCAGAGATGATCGTCACTATGTCCTTCATCTCCGGCCGGAGCTGCTGCACCTCATACAGGTCGATCGCACGGGCGGCGGCAAGCATCTCGTCGATGGCATCGTCCATCGCGCCGATCAGCGCAGTGATGGCGCCACGGTCGAAGGGCGTCAGGAAGGTCTTGCGCACCGATGTGAGCACGTCGCGGATGACGTCGTCGGCGACATGCTCGCGATCCTGGATCGTCTTGAGGCACTTTTCGGTCGATCCGCCATCGTCGGCGAGTTGCTTCAGCGCTTCGGCCGCGGCGACGAGCATGGCTGCGTGCGCTTCGAACATGCCGAAGAAGTCGCCCTTCTGGGGCAACAGCCGCTGAAACCAAGCAAACATGAAAATACCCCTGAGAACCGCAGCGCTTGCGTGGTGGGACGGTTAGCCGGTCGGCTTCTCTATGACAATCTCATGACAATGAGCCGGCCGCGACCGGAAGCAGGACGTGCACGGTCGTGCCTTTCCCGACCTGACTCTCGATGGTGAAGCGGCCCCGGTGCCGTTCGACGATATGCTTCACGATGGAAAGGCCCAGGCCGGTCCCGCCGAGTGAGCGGCTGCGGCTCGTGTCTACGCGATAGAATCGCTCGGTCAGGCGATGGAGATGCTCGGAGGCGATTCCCTCGCCGCGATCCGCGACCGTCATATGGACCATCGCATCTTCCAGCGTGGCGGAAATCGTTACGGGCGTGCCCGGTTCGCCATAGCGGAGCGCGTTGGTGATCAGATTGTCGATGACCTGGAGGATCTGCACGCTGTCGGCGGCAATCGGCGGCAAATCCGCTTCGATCTCTCTGACCAGCTGAGATCCACGCTCCTCCCCCATGCGCCGGGCGCTTTCGACAGAGATGTCGATCAGCTGTTCGAGGTCGACCGCGTCGGTTGGCGTTGTGAACTTCTCCGCTTCGATACGCGACAAGGAGATCAAGTCCTCGACGACGCGCTGCATCCGCTGCGCTTCCTCATGGACGATCGACAGGAACCGGTCGCGCGTGTCGCCGTCGATCTCCCCCGAACGCTCGCGCAGCGTCTCGGCATAGCCGATGAGGGTGGAAAGGGGGGTGCGCAGCTCGTGGCTGGCGTTCGCGACGAAATCGACGCGCATTTGCTCGGCTGCGCGGGCTTCGCTGCGGTCGATGAGACGAACCATAAGGGCGCCGTCACCCAATGGGGCGATGCGGACAAGCCACTGGCGGCGCGACCCGCCGAAGCCCGCGGCTTCGACTTCTTCCGGGCCCGCAACTCCGCCGCGTACGAGGCGCTCGATCACCGCCGGATGCGGGAGCACCTGACGGACGTCGACGCCTTCGATCGCGACGCCGAGCAGGTTGCGCGCTGCGGCATTACTCATCGCTACGGTCGCGCCGCGAACGATGATCGCGGCCTCCGTGAGACCTTCGATGAGCCTTCGGCTCTTGTCCCTGTTAAGCGTGAATATCACGCAGCCGGAGCGATCTCGCTTTCGCCTTCGTCAGTCCGCGGCCTGCGCGCACGGCGCCGGGGTCGAGGAGTTTCCTCGGCAACTGCGTCGTCTGAACTCTCCTCGCGGCCGATCGCCGGAGGAAGGACGTCCATGGCAATGCGCTCGTCGGCGCCATTCGTGCGCTGCACGCCGTTGCGGTCCTCGTCCTCGTCGCGATTGCGATCGGAACGGGAATAGCGGTTCTCGCGATCGCCGCGATCTCCCCGGTCGTTGCGTGGACGGCGCTCACGACGTTCGGAACGCTCGTAGCGCTGCTCGCCTTCGCCGGATTCGGCGGCGGCTCCCTCGCCGACGGCCTCGAGGACATCCTCGTCACCGTCATCGTCGTCCATATCGTCGTCGCGCTGGCGGCGCTGATCATCGAAACGGGCGCGATTTTCGCTGAGAACGCGGAAATAGTGGTCCGCGAACTGGAGGTAATACTCGCTCTGGACACGGTCGCCCGCGAGCTGCGCGTCACGCGCCATGCTCTTGTACTTTTCGAGCAGCTGCGCAGCGTTGCCCCGCTGCCGGTTATCCTGGCGGTTCCCGCCGGGCTGTCCGCCGACGTTCTGTCCCCGCTGTCCCCCACGCCCGCGTCTGCGGCCGCCCTGTCGATTGTTGATCAAATCACTACTTCCTTAACCAGAAGCTTTCCCTTTCGCCCTCAAGCGGCCGGCCTACGCGTAGCCACGCGGCGGCCTGACCCTTTCGTTCCGGACTGTGCCTCGAAAGACACCTTAGAACGGCCGATTGCGTCGGGGGTGGAGCGGGTTCTGCTCAGCTTCTCTCAAGGGAGCGAGCCCGGTCCTGACACCAGATGTAATGAGCCCGGGCCGGAATTCCAAGCGGTTTTCTATTACATCCAGGTTAAAAGTAGCGCTCGGTCGCGTCCGGCGAGGTCCTGTGCCGTCTCCGCAAGGAGGCCGTCACGGGCTAGGAGGGCGGTCACTGCCTCGGCCTGATCGTACCCGATCTCGACGGCTGCGAGGCCGCCTTCATTGAGCAGCCGAGGCAGTTCGGGAGCCAGCTCGCGATAGGCGTCGAGCCCCTCCTTCCCCGCGAAAAGCGCCTCGTCGGGCTCAAATTCGCGCACGCCGGGCCCGAGATCCGCATCTTCCGCCACATAGGGCGGATTGCAGAGGAGCAGGTCGAACCGCTCCCTAATCCCCTCCGCCCAATTGCCGACCTTGAGCTTCGCCCGCTCTTCCAGTCCGAGACGGCGGGCATTGGACGCTGCATAGGACAGGGCACGCCGCGAAACGTCCACGCCGATGCCGGTTGCCTCGGGCCAAAGGTCGAGCGCGGCAAGCAGCAGCGTCCCTGGTCCCGTCCCGAGGTCGAGGACACGCCTGGGCCCGTCGGTTCCCTCGAAATGCTCGATGGCCGAGGCGATCAGAACTTCGCTGTCCGGGCGCGGGATCAGCACTCCGGGCCCCACATGAAGCTCGATGTTCCAGAAGGCGCGGCGGCCCGTGATGTAGGCGACCGGTTCGCCCGCCGTTCGCCGCTCTACCATGCCGAAGAACCGCTCCGGGGCGTCACCAGCCGGGGGCGATAGGATCAGCTTGTCACGATCGATATGCAGCGCCTCGGCCATCAACAGCTCGGCATCGAGGCGGGGCGTGTCGCTGACGCGGCCGATCTCGTTCGTCGCGCGCGAAAGGGCTCGCGGGATCGTGGTCACGGCCCGCCCCTCCCGCGATCGGGAGGGGAAGAACTAGGCATCTTCGAGCCCGGCGAGCCGTTCGGCCTCATCCTCGGCCACGAGGGCGTCAAGAAGGCCTCCGAGTGCCTCCCCCTCTAGGATTTCCGGTAGCTTGTGCAGCGTCAGGTTGATTCGGTGATCCGTCACCCGCCCCTGCGGGTAGTTGTACGTGCGGATGCGCTCCGACCGGTCGCCCGAGCCCACCATTGACTTGCGAGCGCCCGCGCGCTCGTTTGCCAGCCGCTCCCGCTCCATCTCGAACAGGCGTGTACGAAGCACCTTGAGAGCCTTGGCCTTATTCTTGTGCTGCGACTTTTCGTCCTGCTGGATGACGACCAGGCCGGTGGGTAGGTGGGTGATACGGACGGCGCTGTCCGTCGTGTTCACCGACTGGCCGCCCGGCCCGGATGAGCGATAAACGTCGATCCTGAGATCCTTGTCGTCGATCTGGACATCGACGTCCTCCGCCTCCGGAAGCACCGCGACGGTCGCCGCTGAAGTGTGGATGCGCCCGCCACTTTCCGTGGCCGGAACGCGCTGCACGCGGTGGACGCCGCTTTCGAACTTGAGCTTTGCGAACACGCCCGCGCCGCTGATCGAGGCGATCGCTTCCTTGTAGCCGCCCACGTCAGAGGCCGACGCCGAGATCAGCTCGAAACGCCAGCCCTGCAGTTCTGAAAAGCGCTGGTACATGCGGAGCAGGTCGCCCGCGAAAAGAGCCGCCTCGTCACCTCCGGTCCCGGCGCGAACCTCTAGCATCGCCGCGCGCTCGTCGGCGGCGTCGCGAGGAAGCAGCTGAACCGCCAGAGCGCGCTCGGCGTCCGGCAGCTTGTGGCGGATTTCCTCTGCCTCAAGCGCCGCCATTTCCTTCAGCTCGGCTTCGGCCGTGGGGTCGGCGACCATGCCGTTCAGCACTTCCAGCTCGGCGCGCAGGCGTCGCACTTCGCGCGCTGCAGCGGCCACGGGCTCGATCTGCGCATATTCCTTGGACAGGCGCACGAAATCGTCCGGCGCGAGATTGCCGGCCGCCATCGCGTCGGCGAGTTCCTGCTTCTTCGCCTCGATTGAGGCGATTCGTTCCGACGAGATCTGCGTCACTTGCGCAGCAATCCAAAAACCGTGTCGATCATGACTGCGCGCTGCACTCCGGTCTCAAGCTCTTTCACCTGCACCATGTCCTTGGCGAGTTCCTCATCGCCGAAGATCACTGCATATTTTGCGCCGGCTTCGCTCGCCTTGCTCATGCGCTTCTTCATGTTCCCGCGGAAGGCCATGTCCGTCGACACGCCAATCGAGCGCAGTTCAGCCAGGATCGAAATGGCCCGCTTCTCAGCCGCCTCGCCGACCGGGACGAGCACGGCGAACGGCCGCTCCGGCTCCGGCTTGTCGATCATCATTCCGAGGCGCTCGATGCCGGCCGCCCAACCGACTGCGGGCGTGTGCGGGCCACCGAGCGCCTCGATCAGACCGTCATAGCGGCCGCCCGCAAGCACCGTGCCTTGGGCGCCGAGCCGGTCCGTCACGAACTCGAACGCAGTGTGCCGGTAATAGTCGAGGCCGCGCACCAGCCTCGGGTTGCGGGTCCACTTGACGCCGGCCGCATCGAGGCCCTCGGTCACCTGAGCAAAGAACTCCGACGCCTCGGGCGTCAGGAATTCGTCGATCGCGGGGGCGGCGTCCGCGATCGGCCGCTCCTGCGGGTTCTTGGTATCCAGGATGCGAAGCGGATTCTTCTCCAGGCGAACGAGACTGTCCTCCGACAGCGATTCGCGATGCGCCTGGAAGTGCTCGACCAGAGCATTGCGCCAGGCGTCGCGCGTCTCCGCATCCCCCAGCGTGTTGAGCTGAAGCGTCACACCCTCGGCGATCCCGAGCTCCTTCAAGAGCTGGTCGCCGAGCGACAGCAGTTCAACATCGGCAATCGCATCGGCCGAACCGATCACTTCGGCGTCGAGCTGGTGGAACTGCCGGAACCGTCCTTTCTGCGGCCGCTCGTAGCGGAAGGCCGGACCGTAGGTGGCGAGCTTGAGCGGAGCGAGCTGCTGCCATCCTTCGCTGAGATAGGCGCGGCAGATGCCCGCCGTGAACTCGGGGCGCAGCGTGATTGATTCTCCGCCGCGATCTTCGAACGTGTACATCTCCTTCGAGACGACATCGGTCGTTTCGCCGATCGAGCGGGCGAAGACCTCGGTATGCTCGATCACCGGGACTTCGACGCGCTTGAAGCCGAACAGGCGTCGCACGCGATTGAAGGCGGCGATCACCGCGTGGAAGCGGTCGACCTCTTCTCCGATCAGGCTCTGGGTCCCGCGAACGGGCTGCGGCGTCATCATGCGGGGCGCATGGCAAAATCCGCACGCAAAGGGAAGGAAGCGGCGGAACTCTCCTTCTGGACATGGCGCCGGTCGCGTTGCAATCCGCGACCCGCCGCCGTTCAGGAGATTCGTGTATGCGCGCCGTCGCGCTCGTTTGCTTCGCCCTTGCCTCTGCCGCCTCCGCTCAGACAATCCCATCGCTCAACAGCCAGCCGCCAGCGCCGACCGACAAGACGGCGCCCATCCCGGCGGCGCGCGACGTACCGTTTCCGGGAACGCTGCAGCTGACGGTCGATGCAACGGACGTAACGCGGGGCATCTTCCGCATTCGCGAGCGCGTACCGGTCACGGCCGCAGGCGATCTCGTCCTTCTCTATCCAAAATGGATCCCGGGCGGTCACACGCCCCGCGGCGACATTGCGAAGGTCGCCGGCTTCAAGTTCAGCGCGAACGGCCAGCCGCTCGAATGGAAGCGCGACACGATCGATGTGGCGGCCTTTCACGTCAACGTTCCGGCTGGCGTTACTGTCGTCGACGTCGAGTTCCAGTACCTCACGCCGACTGCGGCCAATCAGGGCCGCATCGTAGCGACGCCGGACCTCGCCAGCATTCAGTGGATTTCAAACTCGCTCTATCCGGCGGGCTATTACGTCCGGCAGATCCCGGTGCAGGCGAGCGTCATTGTTCCGACCGGCTGGAAGGTCGCAACCGCGCTTCGGCCGAGCGCCCAGTTGGGCAACCGCATCGACTATCCGGTGACGAACTATGAAATCCTGCTCGACTCCCCGTTGATTGCTGGCGCGCACTACCGGCAGATTCCGCTGAGCGACGACGTCTTTCTTGACGTTGTCGCCGATACGGAAGCCGAGCTCGCGGCAAAGCCGGAGCAGATCGCCGCTCACAAGCGCCTCGTCGAACAGGCGATCAAGCTATTCGGCGCCGAGCATTACGACCATTACAACTTCCTGCTCACCATCTCCGATTATCTCGGAGGCATCGGCCTTGAGCATCACCGCAGCTC
This sequence comes from Sphingomonas telluris, assembly GCF_022568775.1. Lineage (NCBI taxonomy): Bacteria > Pseudomonadati > Pseudomonadota > Alphaproteobacteria > Sphingomonadales > Sphingomonadaceae > Sphingomonas > Sphingomonas telluris. The sequence goes on from NZ_JAKZHW010000002.1 coordinate 153,793, forward strand.
GGAAGACGGCGTCAATCGCGGCTATTTCACGGACTGGGAGAACAAGCTCGGCGACCGCGACCTGCTGCCGCACGAATATGTGCACAGCTGGAACGGCAAGTATCGCCGCGGCGCGGACCTGTGGACGCCCGACTATCGCACGCCCATGCAGGACTCACTGCTGTGGGTGTACGAGGGACAGACGCAGTTCTGGGGCTATGTCCTCGCTGCACGCTCCGGCATGCTGTCGAAGGAGGATACCCTCGGCGCGCTGGCGTCGACGGCGGCCTATTACGGCTATGTGACGCCCGGCCGGTCCTGGCGGCCGCTGGTGGACACGACCAACGACCCGATCATCTCCAGCCGGGCACCGCAGGCCTGGCGCAGCTGGCAGCGAGCGGAGGACTATTACAGCGAGGGCCTGCTCGTCTGGACCGACGTCGACCGGATCCTGCGGCAGCAGTCGGGTGGCAAGAAGAGCATCGACGACTTCGCTCGCGCCTTCTTCGGCATGCGCAATCGCGACTATGGCGAGCTGACCTACACCTTCGAAGATGTCGTGCGGACGCTGAACGCGGTCCAGCCCTACGGCTGGGACGGCTACCTGCAGAAGCGCGTCCTCGACGTGGCCGCCCAGCCGCCGCTCGAGGGCCTCACGATGGGCGGCTACAAGCTGATCTTCGCCGACGAACCCACTGCCTGGATCAAGTCCGCGCAGAAGGATGGCAAGAACAACGACCTCAGCTACTCAGGCGGCTTCGTCGTCGGCAACGACGGCAAGATCGCCTCCGTCGTGTGGGACAGCGCGGCCTTCAACGCCGGCATGACAGTCGGCTCGGAGCTTCTCGCCGTGAACGGCCGCAAGTTCGATGGCGACGGACTCACGGCAGCGATCAAAGCGGCGAAGACTTCGAAGCAGCCGGTGAAGCTGCTGCTGAAGAGCGGCGAGGTCTACCGGACCGTCGACCTCGATTGGCACGGCGGTCTCCGTTACCCGCGCCTTGAAAAGATCGGGAAGGCTCCTCGCACGCTCGACGCTTTGCTGGCGCCGCGAAAGTAAGAGGTCAGGCGGTCGCCTTGCGGCCCTCGATGTCCGGCTCGGCGGCTGCGGCCTCGGGCGACAGCGTCTTGTAGACGATCCCGCCGAGCACTCCGCCGACGATCGGCGCGAGCCAGAAGATCCAGAGCTGCTGAAGCGCGAGTCCGCCGACGACGATCGCAGGACCGGTGCTGCGCGCTGGGTTCACGGACGTGTTCGTCACCGGGATCGAGATCAGGTGGATGAGCGTGAGACCGAGGCCGATGGCGATCGGAGCGAAGCCGGCCGGTGCACGGCTATGTGTCGAGCCCATGATGATCATCAGGAACATGGCAGTCATGACGATCTCCGTCACAACGCCCGCGCCCATCGAATAGCCGCCTGGCGAGAGATCTCCGACGCCGTTCACCGCGAGCCCGTTGGGCGTTAGCGCATATCCCGGCTGTCCGCTCGCGATGAAATAGAGGACGTAAGCAGCGACGATCGCCCCGACGACCTGCGCAGCGATGTAGGTCGGAATTTCCCGCGCAGGGAAGCGCCCGCCCGCCCAAAGCCCGACCGTCACGGCGGGATTAAGGTGGCAGCCCGATACGTGCCCGATGGAATAAGCCATGGTGAGGACGGTCAGTCCGAACGCCAGAGCCACCCCTAGAAGACCGATGCCGACGTCCGGGAAGGCGGCACTCAGGACCGCGCTGCCGCAACCTCCAAGGACCAGCCAGAATGTTCCGATGAACTCCGCGAGCGCCTTCTTGCCCATCACTGCCTCCACTCAAGGAACGTGATTGATTGCGGCAGCAACTTTTGACTCGCTATCCGAGGAAACCCGGACGGAAACCGTCAGGCGGTAAGCTTCAGGGCAGCGATGGCGGCGACGACGGCGAAGATCAGGAGCACTCGGATCGTGCTCGAGGGCTCCTGGAACCACAGGATCCCGACGATCACGGTGCCGACCGCGCCGATGCCGCCCCAGACGGCATAGGCCGTGCCCATCGGGATGTTGCGTGAGGCGAGCTCCAGCAGCCCCATGCTGATGGCAACCGAGACAAGAAATGCGAGGGTCCAGGGAAGATTGCGGAACCCGTCGACGAAACGGAGCGAGGTCGTGAACCCCACTTCGAACAAACCGCCGACGATCAGCCAGAACCAGGCCATGGACATCCTTTCACTGGACGAGCGCCATTCGAGCAGTAACTCTGTGCGCAATGGCTGAGCGGCGCACTATCGGCAACATCGTCGCTCCGTGGCGCTTCCTGCTATTCCTCCTGATCCTCGGCGCAGCGACGCCTCTCGCCGTCGGACGCCTTCACAACAATGCGCTCGGTCTCATGGCAGGCTTCGATGTCGCGGCGGTCGTTTTCCTGCTGGTGTGCGCTCCGCTGATCCGATCGCGAGATCCGGATCTCGTAAGCGAGCACGCGCGCCAAAACGACGCGAACCGGCCCGGACTGCTTCTCCTGACCGGCATTGTGATGATCGTGCTCCTGGCCGCGATTGCCGCGGAGACGATGGAGCAGAGGCCCGAGCCGCTGACCAAGTCGCTCGTGGTCTCCACCCTCTTCCTGGCATGGCTGTTCAGCAATCTCGTCTACGCTTTCCACTACACGCACTTGGCGTATCGCGGCGGAAAGACGCCAAAGTGCACCGGCCTCGATTTCCCTGGCACTCCGGATCCGGTCTATTGGGACTTCGTCTATTTCGCCTTCACGATTGGAATGACGTTCCAGACGTCGGACGTGACGATCAGCGATTCCGAAATTCGGCGGTTCGTCACGCTGCACTCATTCGGCGCGTTCGTCTTCAACATCGGAGTGCTGGCGTTCACGATCAACGTGATCGGATCGGGCTAAGTTGCCACTTCCACTTCGCCCGGCTGCTTCGACTTACCCCGGGCCGCGACGATGCACCCCCCGACGATCAGCACTGCGCCCGCCACAGTGTAGAGCGACACGCGTTCGCTAAAGACGATCCAGCCGAGCGCGGCCGCCCACAGGAAGGCGCTATATTCGGTCACCGCGAGGTAGCTCGCTTCCGCCCGTGCGTATGCCCAGGCAAACAGCAGGCCTCCGGTCGTCGACATTGCGGCCGCCACCCAGATCCAGATCCACCACTTGCCGGCGGGCCATAGCGGCATCCCGGCGAACGGGATCAGCGACAGCCACAGGATGGTGATCGTCAACGACTGGAAGAAGGTGATTTCCAGTGGCTTCGCGGCGAGCGCCTGGTGCCGCATCATCACAATATTGCAGGCGTAGCAGAGCGCGGAGCCGATGATCGCCAGGCTGCCAAGCAGCACTTCGGGCCCAAGCTCCGCTCGGGCCTGGCCCAGCACGATGACGATCACTCCTCCGAACGCTGCCAGCGAACCGAGGATCGAACGGCTTCCGATCCGCTCGTGCAGAAATGCGGCGGCGAGCATCAGGGCGATCAGCGGCGCGATAAATGTCAGGGCGATCGCCTGCGCCAGCGGGACCCGTCCGATGCCCCAAAAGAAGAGCCCGGCCATGATGGTCACGATGACGCCTCGTGCGACGTGGATCTTCATGACCGATCGGCTCGGCCGCGGAAGGCGTCTCGGCAAGTAGAGAGCGCCCGACATGATCAGGGTCACGACCGCGCGCCAGAGGCTGACCGCATAGATGCCGATCGCGAGGACCAGCGCCTTCATCACGGCATCCATGATCGACAGGATGCCCACCGCAGCCAGCGCTGCCGCAAAGGCCTGGATCGGATGTTGGACGACGCGGTTCACACTGCCGCTTTAGCGCGGCAATGGCCGATTGCTACTTCAGCACCATCGTATCGCCGACCATCTGCACTTCGCCCATGCGCGACAGATACGACTGGCCCAGAAGCGACAATTGGGACCCTTCGAGGATGACCCCGCCGACATCGTCCACGGTCTTGCCGTCGACATCGACCTGCCGGATCGTGATGAGCTTCCCGCGTACGGGACCCGATGCTCCTTCGCCGACATATTGGAACTCGCCGGGATCGAACTGGATGCCCACACGGCGCGCGTCTTCGGTGGTCAGCGCGACCTTGGTCGCGCCGGTGTCGACGACAAAGCGCACCAGCTCGCCGTTCACTTTCGCATGGACGTAGAAATGCCCGTTGCTCTCGCGTTCTAGCACTGTGTCGTGCGGCGCTTCGGAGCTGAATGCCTGCTTCGCAGGAGCAGGAGCGGACGGGGCAGGAGCGCGCTTTCCGGATGGAATCGCAAGGCCGATCCCGACGCCGGCGGCGATGACGAAGAACAACGCCTTGTACATGCGCTGGGAGTAACCCGAACTGGTCAGCAATTGATTAAGAGGCGCTACTCCGCGGCGTTGAGGGTCGGAGCCGTCAGGGATGCTTCGATCTCGGCGGCCTTGGCCTCGACCAGCTTCACGATGTGCTCGACCATGTCGGCATCCTGCACGTGATGGTCGGTGACACCCGACAAATAGACCATGTGCTTGCCCTGGCCACCGCCCGTAATGCCGATGTCGGTCTCGCGTGCCTCGCCCGGACCGTTCACGACGCAGCCCAGCACAGACAGCGACATAGGGGTACGAATATGCTGCAGCCGCTCTTCGAGCGCCTGCACCGTGCGGATGACGTCGAAGCCCTGCCTTGCGCAACTCGGGCAGGAGACGACGCGCACGCCGCGGTTGCGGATGCCGAGCGCCTTCAGGATCTCGTAGCCGACGCGCACCTCTTCCTCCGGCTCCGCGGAGAGCGAGACGCGGATGGTGTCCCCGATTCCTGCCCAGAGCAGCGAACCGATGCCGATGGAAGATTTCACTGTCCCACCGATGAGGCCACCCGCCTCGGTGATGCCCAGGTGCAGCGGGCAGTCTACGGCCTCGGCCAGCGCCTGATAGGCCGCGACAGCGAGGAAGACGTCGGAGGCTTTGACGGCGACCTTGTACTCATGGAAATCGTGATCCTCGAGGATCCGGATGTGATCGAGAGCGCTCTCGACCAGCGCCTCGGGGCAGGGCTCCCCATATTTTTCGAGCAAGTCCTTCTCCAGGCTGCCCGCGTTCACGCCAATCCGGATCGCGCAGCCGTTGGCCCGAGCGGCTGCGATGACCTCCTTCACGCGCTCTTCGGAGCCGATGTTCCCGGGATTGATGCGCAGACAGGCCGCACCCGCATCAGCGGCTTCGAGGGCGCGCTTGTAGTGAAAGTGGATGTCCGCGACGATTGGCACGTTCGCCGCGCGAACAATTTCCCTCAGCGCAGCGGTGCTGTCCTGGTCGGGGCAGGACACGCGGATGATGTCCACGCCAGCCTCTTCGCAGCGCCGGATCTGGTTGATCGTCGCGCATGCATCGGCGGTCGGCGTGTTGGTCATCGTCTGTACGGTCACGGGGGCATCACCGCCCACCGGGACGGAGCCAACCATGATCTGGCGCGACTTGCGCCGTTCGATCGTACGCCAGGGGCGAATTGCGGACATGCGCCGACATATAAGGGCGCCCGCCGTCAGGGCCAAGCGAGGCGCTCGCGACGATTCGCGTTGAATAATCGATGATGGTAAACGCGTTAACGGATTCACGGGGGCGCCGATGAACCTTCTCGCCCGAAGGTCTGAGTGGACTCGTCCCGAAAAGGACCGTGCCGCCGCGACTCCCTTCGCCGGCGGTTCCCAGCATTACTTCGCCTTCATCAGCTACAGTCACCGCGACGCGCCGGTCGCCGACTGGCTCCAGGAAGAGCTGGAAGGCTTCAAGGTGCCGATGCAGCTCGTCGGCAGGATAACCAAGCACGGATCGATCCCGCGCCGGCTGACCCCCGTCTTTCGCGACCTCGAAGAGTTGCCCGCTTCCGACGATCTCGGCACGGAAATCCACGAGGCAATCTCCACATCGCGCTTCCTGATCGTCCTCTGCTCCCCGGAATCTGCGAAATCGCGGTGGACGAACGCGGAGATTGAGGCGTTCAAGCTGGCCCACCCCGAGGGGTTCATGCTTGCCGCAATCGTCGCCGGCGAGCCGTTCGCAAGCGATGACCCGGAACACGAGGCCGAGGAGTGCCTGCCGCGAGCCCTACGCTTCAAATACGATCGGCGGGGCCGCATCACCGACAAACGCGCCGAGCCTCTGGCTGCCGACCTGCGCGGGTCGGCAGACAATCGGCGGCTCGGTTTCCTGAAGCTCGTCGCCGGAATGCTGGACGTCGGCCTGGACGATCTCGTGCGCCGCGACGCCGTGCGCCGGCAGCGGAGGCTCGCACTGCTCGCCGCAGCCTCGCTTGCCGGGATGATCGTGACCAGCGGCCTTGCGATAACCGCCATCGAGGCCCGCGATGCCGCCCGCGACCAGCGCCGAGAGGCGGAAGGCCTGATCAGCTTCATGCTCGGCGACCTGCAGCAGAAGCTCCAGCCAATCGGGCGCCTCGACGCGCTCGATGGCGTCGGTGCTCGGGTGCTCGACTATTACAAGAAGCAGGACAAGGCGGACCTCAGCGATTCCGCCCTCAAGCAGCGCTCACAGGCTTTGGCGCTGATGGGCGCGGTTGCCAATTCACGCGGCAATCTCGACGCGTCGATGCGGCTCTACCAAGAGGCTCTAGCCGGCACGGCGGAGGCGATCCGTCGCAATCCGCAAGACCCGGAGCGCTACTACGAACACGCCCAGAACGTCTTCTATACCGCCGACATCGCACTTCGGCGCGGCGATGCGAAAGGCGCTCTAGCGGCTCTGCAAGAATACAAGTCGCTGGCCGACAAGATGGTCGCTCTCGCGCCAGACAGCATGAAGTATCGGATGGAGGCGCAGAACGCGACGGTGAACTTGGGCACCACGATGTACACGCAGCGGCGCTTCCCGGAGGCAGCCGCACAGTTCGAGCAAGCGCTTCGCTCCATGGACGCCTTCGCCACGGCCGATCCGCAGAACGAGGAATATCAGAAGTCGCTCGTCGAGACTCTCGCCTGGTCCGCGGATGCGCATTTCGCGGGCGGGCAGCTCGACGTGGCAACTCCGGAGCGCGAGCGGCACGTCGCCTTGCTCGAACGATTGCTGAAACGGAGCCGTGGCGACGTCTATTACGGCGAGAAGCTCATCACCGCCCACCGAGCACTTGCCGGTCTTTACGCGTACCGGGGACGCCTGGATGTAGCGACCGCACAGGCGCGCGAAGCCGCAGCGCATGCGGATCAGCTGCTCGCGGTAGAGGGCAACAACAGCAAATGGCTGGAATATTCGGCGCAGGCCCGGTTCGTGCTCGCGCAATACCTTCTCGCATCGGCCAAGCGCGCCGAAGCGGCATCTGAAATCGACACGGGTTGCGCGGTGGCGAAATCGCTCATCGCGCGCGACCCCAAGGTGTCGGATTGGCGAATCCTTCGCCGCAGCTGCCTGATCGCGAAAGCCAATTTGGATTTAGCGTCCGGCTCGGCCACGGGCGCACTCGCGAACGCCAACCAGGCGCTGGAAATCGCCAGATCGACAAGGAGCACCGATCCGGTCGACGACGGTTACGCCATCGCGAAGGCCAGCCGGATCGCCGGCGATGCCCAGCGCGCGCTGGGCAATAGGGCTGCGGCCACGCAGCTATGGACACAGGCGCTTGCGGCAGTGCCGCGGACGGCTGCCGAGCGGCCCATGGAAATGAGCGAGCACGCGCTGATCCTGAAGCGGCTGGGCCGTTCGGCGGAAAGCGCTCAGCTCGCCGGCAAGCTTTCAGCGATGGGCTATCGCGAACCAGAATTCAGAATCGGGTGAGGGGGACCAAGGAGGACGCATCCATGACACAGGATGAAACACTCACGGCAGCACATCAGCGGTCCGCCGAGGAGGAGGACAAGCTCGACGGAGACAACGCCGTCAATGTCACGCTGACGGCGACTCTCAACGGGAGCGTCATTACTATCACCGGATCGGGCGGGGCGACGCTTCCGAAAGATTCGGGGGCAACGCAGTTCAATTTCACGCTCATCGATAATACCGGCTTCAACGTGAAGTTCGCGAGTCTCGACGCGGCCGACAATTCGACAGCCTGCCCGCCGCCATCGGGTGAGAATTCGCAGCAGATCACGGGCGTGAACATCCACAACAACCAGACGCCGAAGATGGCCGGGTTCACCGACAACAACAGCAATAACGCGGCCAACGGACCGATGAGCGTGACCTATGCTTGGAACTTCACTTGCAACCCGGGCGCAACGGTGAACCAATACGACCCGGTCATCACGAACGGCGGCAAAACCTGAGGGGATTGCGATAAACGCACCTGAGTTCAGCGTCGGTACCGGTCGGCGGGTGCGCGAGTGCCCGCCGTCAGTACCTTTCGTTCTTGCCGTCGGGATTACCGGGCATCGCAAGGACGCTCTGCCGGACGAGTCCGTATCTCGGCTGAGCGAGCGTCTTCGTGCCACGCTCGAAGAGATTAGGAGCGGTGCGGAGGCCGTTCAGGTAGCCAGCGGTATATTCTTCACCCCCTCCGCCGTCCGTCTGATCTTCGTTTCGCCCCTCGCCGATGGCGCGGACCAGATCGCCGCCGAGATCGCCCTCGACCTGGGCTACGAGCTTCATGCGATCCTGCCCTTCGCTCGCAACCGCTATCGGCTGGACCTCACCGACGACGACGCCCGCCGCCGGCTCGACGATCTCCTGAAGCAATCCTCGTGCGTGTTGGAACTGCCGGGCAGCAGCGCCCAGGACCTCGACGCCTACGTCATGGCCGGCCGTGCGACCGTTGCGCATGGCGACGTCCTGATCGCGGTTTGGGACGGCCTTCCCGCACGAGGTCGGGGCGGTACGGGCGATATCGTCAGCTTCGCCTTCGAACGCGCCACGCCTATCATCCACGTGCCCGTCAACGCAGATGAGCCGACGAAACTGCGGTGGAGCGCCTTCGAGCCGGCCGTCGTGACACGCCTCGACGATGCAGCAACGTCCCGCGAGTTCGATAGCGAGCAGCTTCGCGGGTTACTCGGCGCCCTCCTTGCTCCCCCGCCGGACCCGCAGGAGCAGGAATTCATTCGCCTCTTCCAGCGCGAGTGCCGCAGACGGCTTCGCCCTCGAATAGAATATCCGCTAATGCTGGCGGCGACCGGCGTGTCGCGCCTGCGCCGGCACCACTGGCGAGGCGACATCGCGGAAGAGTTCACCCGCAAGGAATGGCAGGGCTTCTGTGAAGCCTGCGACCGCGCTGAGGCGGTTTCAACGCCCAACGGCAATCTGCAAGCTTGGTATACCTGGGCCGACAGCCTCGCGAGCCATTACGCCCAATCCTATCGCAGCGGGCACGTGTTCAACTTCGTGCTTGCCGCCACCGCAGTCCTGCTTGCCCTCGCCACGCTGGTGGCGCCGGACTGGAAGAAGCTACTGGCCTTCGCCGAGTTCGGCGCAGTTCTCCTGATCCTCGCCAACACATGGACCGGCAACAAATACCAGTGGCACAGGCGCTGGCTCGACTATCGCCAACTCGCCGAACGGCTGCGGCCAATGCGCAGCCTCAAAATTGTGGGTGTGTCGTCGCCGGACCCTCCTGGGACCGCCGCGAATCCGGTGGCCCGGCGGTGGGTCGAATGGTACGCGTGCGCGGTCTGGCGCGCTGCGGGATGCCCGAACGGCACCATCGCCCCGGCGGGCGTTCACCGGCTCGCGGAGACCATCGCCGACCACGAGCTTGCCCCACAAACGGCATACCACCGGACGAGCGCCCACCAGGCGGAGCGGCTCGACGGAAGGCTGGAAGCCGTCGGTTATGCCCTGTTCGGCCTGGCGCTCCTGGGCTGTGTGGTCCTCATTACCGGCTTCTGGCTCGCGCCTGAGTGGGTCAAGTACAACAGCAATCTCTTCACGATCCTGTCGGCCGGGCTTCCCGCGATCGGCACGGCCGTGATCGGCATCCGCGTCCAGGGCGACTATGTCGGCGGGGCCGTGCGCTCCGAACATACGGCTCGAGTGCTCGAGCAGATTGCCGGGAAGCTCCGCAATGAAGGCGGCGACCTGAACCGCGCAGGCGACCTTGTGGAGCAGGCCGCCCGGGCCATGCTTTCGGACCTCGACGAGTGGCGGCTGCTCAACCAGCAGCACGATTTGTCGGTAGGCTAGTTCTTCGCCTTCACGAAGGCTGCGACGGACGCCACCAGCTCGCGATCGACCGACAGCGACGGGCTCGCATAGGCTTCGAGGTTGGTCGCGCGGTCATCGCCCACGACGCCGGTATCGCCTCGCCGCAAACCATTCGGCCACCTCAACCTTCCTTCTTCGGACGTCCCCGCTTCACGGGGGTAGGCGGCTCCAGCTTCACGCCGCGGGCCTTCAGCGCCTCGCGGAGGAGGCATTCCACCTGGCTATTCACGCTCCGCAAGTCGGCGGCGGCGCAGCGCTCGACCGCGGACCAAAGGTCCGGGTCCACGCGTAGCGGATAGGCTTTGCGCTCGCCGCCGGGCACGACTTCAGGCCTAAGTGTAGAGGGTGCCGGTGTTGACGACGGGCTGAGTGTCGCGCTCCCCGCAGAGGACCACCATCAGGTTCGACACCATCGCCGCACGACGCTCGTCGTCGAGATGGACGACATTTTTCTCCGACAAGGCATCCAGCGCCATCTCGACCATGCCGACGGCGCCGTCGACGAGGGTCCGGCGCGCCGCGACGACGGCCTGCGCCTGTTGCCGGCGGAGCATCGCACCGGCGATCTCGGTCGCATAGGCGAGGTGCGTGAAGCCGCACTCGTCAATGGTGATGCCGGCGACCGCGAGACGCGCGATCAGCTCCTTGCGAAGCTCCACTCCGACCTCGTCGTGATTGCCGCGGAGAGTGATCTCCTTGTGCTCGAAGTCGTCATAGGGATAGCGCGAGCCGACGGTGCGGATCGCGGCCTCCACCTGGACTTTCACAAACTCCTTGTAGTCGTCGACGTCGAACAGGGCCTGCGCCGTGTCCACCACGCGCCAGACGATCTGGGCAGCGATCTCAATGGGATTGCCGCGAAGGTCGTTCACCTTGATGCGGTCGGAAATGAAATTGACCGCGCGGACCGACACCTTCTTGCGGGCCATCCACGGCCATACCCACCGCAGACCGGTGCTGCGATCGGTGCCGCGGTAGTCGCCGAACAGGGTGATCGCTGCGGCCTGGTTCGGCTGCAGCATGAAGAAGCCGCTGAGGATCAGAACGGCTAGCAATGACGCCCCCAACGTCGTCCATAGAAAGAGCCCCTCGCCGTGCGTCCGGATCAGCCCCAGAAACCCGAAACCGCCCATCACGATGCAGAGCAAGAGAAGGAACAGCATCAAATAGCCGCTCGTCGTTCCGGCCGACCGCTCGGTGCTGGCCTTTAGTGCAATCACATCCCCTGTAGACACGAATGCCTCCTTCGATAATCTGATATCATCATTATATCGCAGCCGTAGCGGAGTCAATCAGCTCGCTTTCAGGGTCCCGGCTCTGCTAGGCGCGCAGCCGATGCCCCGTCCTCAATGGAAACTCGTAATTCATGGCGGCGCCGGCGCGATGCGGCCTGCCCATGGCGACTCCGACCATGAGCAGCGCGCCCGCCAGGGTTTGCGCGATGCGCTCGATGCGGGTGCTGCAGTTCTCGCCGACGGAGGGAAGTCGGTAGACGCCGTCGAGGCCGCCGTGCGCGTCCTCGAGGACGATGCCTGCTTCAACGCGGGTCGAGGTTCGACGCTGAATGCGGAAGGGCTCGTCGAGCTCGATGCGGCGATCATGGACGGCAGCAACCGCCGGGCCGGAGCCGTCGCCGGGCTGAAGACGACGCGCGCGCCGATCAGTCTCGCGCGCATCCTGATGGAGCGAGGACCGCACGTCTTCCTGTCCTATGAAGGCGCGGACCGCATGGCTCACGAGGCCGGGCTGGAGCAGGTCGACAACAGCTGGTTCGTAACCGGCGAGCGCCGCCGCCAACTCGACGAGCTGATGGCGAAGGGCGGTTTCGATGCGGACGTGAAGTACGGCACGGTCGGAGCGGTCGCCGTCGATACGTCGGGCCATATCGCCGCAGCGACTTCGACCGGCGGGCTGACTGCCAAGCAGTGGGGCCGCATCGGCGATTCTCCGCTGATTGGCGCGGGCACCTATGCCGACGATCGCTCGGCGGCCGTTTCCGCGACAGGCTCAGGCGAGTATTTCATCCGCGCGGTCGCCGCACACCAACTCGCCGAGCGCATGCGGCTGGCGGGTGAGTCGCTTCAGGAGGCGCTCGACGGCGTTCTTGAGGACATTCGCGAGCTCGGCGGGCTTGGCGGCATGATCGCGGTCGCGCCGACCGGCGAGGCGGCCTGGGGCTTTACCACTCGGGCGATGTACCGCGGCATCGCCGATGCGGAGACGCGGAACGTCGCGATCTACGCCGAGGAGGACGAGCGGTAGGGCAGCGACTTCCGCAGCCACTCCACCTCGCTGTCGATCGCCTCTCGCTCCTCGTCGAGGAACCGTGCCACCGCACGCCGGAAACCCGGATCGACAATGAAGTGCGCCGACTTGGTGATGACCGGCTCGTAGCCGCGCGCAAGCTTGTGCTCGCCCTGGGCGCCGGCCTGGACGTACTTTAGCCCGTTGGCGATCGCCCATTCGATGGCTTGGTAATAGCAGAGCTCGAAGTGAAGGAACTGCACCTCCCCAACCGCACCCCAGTAACGGCCATAGAGCGTGTCGGCACCGATCAGGTTGAGCGCTCCCGCAATCGGCTGCCCGTCGCGCAGGGCCAGGAACAGCAGCAGGCGGTCGCCCAAGCTCTCGCCGATCAGGTCGAAGAACCGGCGGGCCAGGTAGGGCCGGCCCCACTTCCGCGAGCCCGTGTCCTGATAGAAGTGCCACATCCACTCCCATTCGGCCGTGCCGATTTCGGATCCGCGTAGAGCGACGAAGTCGAGGTCCTTGCGGGCGGCAGCGCGTTCCTTGCGGATCGCCTTGCGCTTGCGGCTGGCGAGGGCGTCGAGGAAGTCGTCGAAGTCGCGGTAGCCGCGGTTTTCCCAATGGTACTGGATGCCGTGCCGCATCAGCCAGCCGCGCCGCTCGCACTCCGCGGCATCGGCGTCGCTCAGGAAGGTGATGTGAGCGGAGGACATCTCGTTCTGAGCCGCTACTGCCTCGGCTGCGGCAAGCAGAAACTGTGGCGAGCTTCCGAGCAGGCGCGGCCCCGGCACCGGTGTGAAGGGTACGGCGATCTGCAGCTTCGGATAGTAGCCGCCGCCAGCCCGCTCGAACGCATCGGCCCAGCCGTGGTCGAAAACATATTCGCCCTGGCTATGCGTCTTCAGATAGGCGGGTGCCGCGGCGATGAGATGGTCGGCATCATCCTCGACGAGGATCGCCGCAGGCGTCCAGCCGGTGCCCTTGCCGACGCTTCCCGATTCCTCGAGGGCCGACAGGAAGGCATGGCTGACAAATGGATCGTCGGCGGCGAGCCGGTCCCATGCCGGCCCGTTAAGCCCGCCTACGCCGGAGGCGAGCTTGGCAATGACTTCGGTTTCACGGTCGGCCATCGGCTTCCCAGATGAGGGCGTCGGCATGAACCTGCGCTTGCGCCCGGTCTTCGGGGGTTCGGATCGTCCAGCTGTAGACGGGCATGCGCTCACGGAGGCGAGCGACCCAGGGCTTGGCAAGCGCGGTGCGCTCGACCGCCACGAAATCGGGATCGGCGAGTGAGACGGCGATCCGCCGCCGCAGTGCGGGCAAACGATCGCGAATGACGAGACCCCTCCGGATGTCGGGCATGTTGGTCTTGAGCAGCCGCGAGATACGCGGGTCGAAGCTCATTACTCCAAAGGGGCCACGGTAGTCCGCGAGGCCCGTCTTCAACGCGGGCATCCAGCGCCAAATGTCGCCGTCGACCTTGACCTCCAGCAGCAGCGGCACCTCGCCGTTCACCAGTGCGAGCAGGCTCTCGAGCGTCGGGATCGGCCCTTCACCGACCTTCAAGCGCGTCAGCTCCGCGTGCGTGGATCGCCCGATGACGAGCGGGCTCGAGCACATCCGCCACGCATCACGGTCGTGGAACACGAGCACCTGATTGTCGGCGGTCAGCCGCAGGTCGCATTCAATCCCCGCACCGAGTTCGAGCGCTGCGGCGAAAGATATTAGGCTATTCTCTGGAAAGCCGGAGCCATAGTGGAGGCCCCGGTGTGCGAACCCCTTGGGTCCGGGATCGAGCGAGTCAGTCCCTGACCGCGACGATCGCATCCACTTCGACGGCAACGCCGAGCGGCAGGACGGTAACGCCGACCGCGCTGCGTGCATGACGACCCGCCTCGCCGAACACTTCCTGCATCAGCTCGGAAGCGCCGTTCGCGACCTTGGGCTGGTCCGTAAAGGACGGATCACTGTTCACGAATACGCCCAGCTTCACGATACGCTCGACACGGTCGAGCGAGCCGAGCGCGGCCTTCATCTGGGCGAGCAGCATGATCCCGCAGCGGCGCGCGGCAGCGATGCCGCGTTCCAGGTTCATGTCCTCGCCGAGACGGCCGAGAATGAGGTTGCCATCCTCGTTGAAGCTGATCTGTCCGGAGATGTGCAGGAGCCCGCCCTGTTCGACCGCCGGAACGTAGGACGCGACGGGGGCTGCAGGCTGCGGAAGGGTGATGCCGAGTTCTTCGAGGCGCTGGTCGATGCTCATGGATCGGGCCTCAACACCCGCGAGCGCTCCGGGTCAAGACTCGCGGTTCACCGCGAAGCCGGCCCAGCTCTGGTTCACCGGCATCAGCTCGATCGTATTGATGTTGAGATGCGGCGGCAGGTTCGCGAGCCAACAGAAGAGATCGGCATGATCCTCGGCGGTCATCGGGTTCATGTTCGCGTACAGTGCGTCCGAGGCGGCCTGGTTGCCACCTGTCCGCACCACAGTGAACTCTGTCTCTGCCATCCCTGGCTCGACCGACGTCACGCGGACGCCCGTACCCGCCAGGTCGCAGCGCAGGTCGAGCGAAAACTGGCGCACGAACGCCTTGGTGCCGGCGTAGACCGCACCGCCCTTGTACGGATAGTTCGCGGCGACCGAGGACAGGTTGATGATCTGGCCCTTCCGCTCGATGAGCTTGGGCAGGAGCGCGCGGGTCAGCGCCACGAGGCCGACGACATTGGTATCGATGACCTCCTGAAGCCGCGCCCAGTCGGTTTCGGGCAGCGATGAGGTCGGGGGCGCTCCGCCCGCATTGTTGAGAAGCAGGTCGATCTCGCTCCACGGCGCCGACAGCTTGGCGAGGCTCTCGACAGCTTCGAGGTCGCGCATATCGATCTCGAGCGGAAGGAGAGCATCGTCGAGTTCTTCCTGCAGCTCGCGCAGGCGCTCGGCCCGTCGGCCGGTGCCGACCACGCGCCATCCCTCTTTCGCGAAGCGGCGGGCCGCGGCCCTGCCGAAACCCGACGTCGCGCCGGTGATCAGGATGGTCTTGGTCATGGCTTCTCCGAGAATCGGTCGAGGATCCAGTCGCACGCCTCCGGCCAGTCGTCGATGCGGGCATGCGCATGCTCGGCAGCGGGAACGGCCGGCGCGACGCGAGGCTCCGCGATCATGTGCAGGCGCCAGACCTTTGGGGCGTGCTTCGCGACCGAAGCATGGTGGATCGGCAGATCGTCGACGAAGGTCGTGCTCGACGGCTTGCGCTCGCGGACGAGCTTCCGGACCGGAACGCCTTTCCCGCCCGAGTTACAGATGACGTCATGACGTATGCCGTGGCTGGCAAGCTGGTCGACGCGCCAGGGATGCGCCTCGTTGCCGAGGTTGGTGAGGATCACGATGTCCGCGACCTCGCCGATCCGGCCTAGCGCTTCCACGGCGCCCGGAACTAGGGTCTGGCGATGCATCTCGCCCCGGAAGAAGGCGTCGAGCAGGATCCACGTCTGGTCGAGCGCGAGCACCTCGCCCGTGTCGAGTTTGACCATCGCGTCCGAAAAGCGGCCGGTGGTGTAGTCGAAGCGCACGTTATGCTCCGCCTCCAGCCATTCGGCGAAGTGGCTGACCATGTGCAGCAGCACTTCGTCGCAGTCGGTGATCAGCAGCGGACGCTTCAAGCTTCGAGTTCCTCTCGTGCCGCGACCAGCTCTTGCGGCTTGACCCCGATCGCCTCGGCGACGTTGAGCAGGTCGGGTTCATGCCCTTCGAGGAAACGGAGCAGGGCGGCAAGCAGATCGGGGTCGCTGGCGCGCTCCCGCAACTCGTCTGTGCCGATACCGGACAGGTCGAGGAACCGCTGGGCCCGCCGTTCGTCGGTGAACGTGGCGGCCAAAGCGGACAGGGCGAGCGCCTCGGCGTCATTTGTCGAGCGGGGCAGCATGCCTTAGATCGTTCGGAATGGAATTTCGGGGGTGGATTGCTTGGCCAAGATCCTGATTGTCGAGGACAACGCCCTCAACATCAAGCTGTTCTGCGACCTGCTTGCCGCCCACGGCCATGAGCCGGAGGCGGTGACGGACAGCCGGCTGGCGCTGGAGGCCGCGCAGAACTTCTCGCCCGACCTCGTCATCACCGACATCCAGCTTCCGCACGTGAGCGGGCTCGAGCTGATCCGCCTCATCCGGGCCGACGAGAAGCTGAAGGAAGTGCCGATCATGGCGGTGACCGCCTATGCGTCGGTCGGCGACGAAGAGCGCATCCGAGGCGCAGGAGCGGAATCCTACGTAACCAAGCCGATATCGGTGGCCCGCTTCGTCCAGGAAGTGGATTCGCTGCTAGCCCGCAAGGAGCCGGTCGGCGAGCACGCCTTGCACCCCTAAAGGTCGCAAAAGTCACGGAGAGCGGCGCTTTTGCCGTGACTTTAGCGGCGCGGAAAGCGGACATGCGAAAGAGCCGCCCGGCGATGATCGCATGGCGGCTCCATGTAGGACAGCCAGTAAGCTGACTGAGCGCGCGAGCGCCCAAGACCTTACTTGATCTTGGCTTCCTTGAACTCGACGTGCTTGCGCGCGACCGGGTCGTACTTGCGGAAGCTCATCTTCTCGGTCTGGTTCCGAGGGTTCTTCTTGGTCACATAGAAGAAGCCCGTGTCGGCCGTGCTGACGAGCTTGATCTTGACGGTTGTCGGCTTGGCCATCGCGCCTTGTCCTGATTCTCGAAAAACAAAGAGAGAGCGGCGCACAGCAGCGGCCGCTCGATCGGGGGCGCAAATGGCCGCGTGGCCACAATTTGTCAAGCAGACACGGGCTTGTAACAGGTCATTAACCCTGACCGGCGAAACTCCGTTCAATGACACGCCCGCTCGATCAGGTCCGCAAGCAGCTCGGTGACCGCATCGCCGACCTCAACAAGCGCGCGGCGCGGCTGTCACCCCTCGACATACATGAGCAGATGGACGCCATCCGCGAAGTGGCTGCCGTGAACGGCCTGGCGGCTCTCGAGAGCCTTGCGCATCGCTCATCGCAGCTCGCGCTGCTTCCGGGTCACCGCATCGCTTTGCAATGCTGCCTCGAGCATATGGACGAGGCACTCGACGGCAACGGGACGACGGACACGAACGCCATCCTCGCCGCCCTCGCCATCCGCCTTCACTAAAGTTTCGGCACCGCAACGCCCTTGAGGCATTGTGATGCCCGATGCGTGCATTCTCCCAGCTGCTGGACGATTTGGTCTACACGCGATCGCGTAACACCAAGCTCAAGCTGATCGGCGATTACCTGAAGGAAACGCCGGATCCGGATCGAGGCATCGCCCTAGCTGCGCTCACGGGCACGCTCGACATCCCTCATGTGAAGCCGGCCGCCATCCGTGGCCTCGTCGAGGAGCGGATCGACCCGGTGCTGTTCCGGATGAGCCGCGACTATGTCGGCGATTCGGCGGAGACGATCTCGCTGCTGTGGGACGATGCGGCCGACGGCGAGCCCGAGCTGGACGATGCCACGGTCAGCATCAGCCAGGCGGTCGAGCATCTTCGGACTGCCAGCAAGATGGAGGCGCCGAAAGTGCTAGCCGACATGCTCGACCATCTCGACGCGTCGGGGCGGTTCGCGCTGCTGAAGGTCGCAATGGGTGCGCTTCGCGTCGGCATCTCCGCGCGACTGGCGAAGCAGGCGCTGGCGGACGCGTTCGGGATCGACGTCGAGGCGGTCGAGGAGGTCTGGCACGGCCTGCGGCCGCCGTATCTCGAGTTGTTCGATTGGGCGGAGGGCCGCTCCCCGCAGCCAACGCCAAGCGACGTGCCGGTCTTCCGGCCCTTCATGCTCGCCCATCCGCTCGAGGAGACGAAGGTCTCGCTCGACGATTATGCGGCGGAGTGGAAGTGGGACGGTATCCGCGTCCAGATCGTCCGGACGGCGGGGCAGACGCGGCTCTATAGCCGCACTGGCGACGACATCAGCGGCAGCTTTCCGGAGATCGCCGACGCTTTCACGAGCGACGGCGTGCTCGACGGCGAGCTGCTGGTGCGTGGCTCCGACCAGGGCGTCGAGGATCTGCACGGCGGCGCCGCGGCGAGCTTCAATGCGCTTCAGCAGCGGCTCGGCCGCAAGAACGTCAGCCAGAAGATGCTCGGTCAGTATCCGGCCTTCGTGCGGCTTTACGACATCCTGTTCGACGGCCCGGACGACCGCCGCGAACTGCCGTGGAGCGAGCGCCGGACGCATCTGGAATCCTTCGTCCCGAGGCTCGACCCGGAGCGCTTCGACATCTCGCAACTGATTGAGGCTGCAACCTTCGAGGAGCTGGAAGAGCTTCGCGCCGGCGCCCGAGACGCAGCGATCGAAGGCATCATGCTGAAGCGCCGCGACAGCCCCTATGTCGCCGGGCGGCGCGCCGGCCTCTGGTACAAATGGAAGCGCGATCCGCTGACCGCCGATTGCGTCCTGATGTACGCGCAGCGCGGGTCCGGGAAGCGGTCCAGCTATTACAGTGACTACACCTTCGGCTGCTGGACCCAGACCGGCGAGCTGCTGCCGGTCGGCAAGGCCTATTTCGGCTTCACCGACGAGGAGCTGCGCTGGATCGACCGATGGGTGCGCAACCACACGGTCCAGCGCTTCGGCCCGGTGCGCGAGGTCGAGAAGAGCCTGGTGCTGGAAGTCGCGTTCGACTCGATCCACAAGAGCACGCGCCACAAGTCCGGCCTCGCCATGCGTTTCCCCCGCATCAGCCGCATCCGCACCGACAAGCCGGCGCATGAGGCGGATCGCATCGAAACCCTGCTCGCAATGGTCACTTGAAGGCGGCGCAACTGCCGTTACGGTGCCGCGCAACAGGGGAGAGTTTCATGATGAAACTGTTGACCGCGGTGGCGGCCCTCGTCGCCACGACCACCGCCAGTGCCGAAACCTATGCCATCCAGGCCGGTCGCTTGATCGTCGATGCAGCGCAGCCCGCAAAAGGCGCTTCGACCGTCATCGTCGAGAACGGACGCATCGCGCGCATCGAGGACGGCTTCACGGCTCCTACCGGTGCGGCGGTCATCGACGAACGCAACCGGACCGTGATGCCGGGCATGACCGACGTCCACGTCCACCTGACCCAGACGTCCGGAACCCCGTGGTACGCTTACTTCACGCAGAAATATTCGGTGCCCTACGCGACGACGCTGGGGCTGACCCACGCGCTGGAGATGGCGCGCGGCGGCTTCACGACCGTGCGCGACCTCGGTGGGGACGCGAGTGCGGTCGTCGCCGTTCGCAACGCGGTCGCCGAGGGCCGCTTCCCGGGCCCGCGGATCAAGGTTTCGGGCGACCCGCTATCGATCATCGGCGGCCATGCCGATGCCGCCACCGGCCTTCCGCCAGAGCTCGCGGAGGCCGTCGAGGCTGCGCACCTGAGCCCCGCGGTCTGCACCGGCGTCGAACAATGTCAGGAGGCAGTCCGCCGTCTTGCCGCAAAGGGCGTCGACGTCATCAAGATCATGGCGACCGGCGGCGTGCTCGACCCGGGCGCGATGGGCCTGGAGCAGCATTTCAGCGATGCCGAGATGAAAGGCATCGTCGACGCGGCTCACGCGATGCACCTGAAAGTCGCGGCGCACGCACACGGGGCAAGAGGCATCCTAGCCGCCACCAACGCCGGCGTGGACTCGATCGAGCACGGCACCTTCCTCGATACTGCCGGAGCACAGGCGATGAAGGCGCACGGCACTTACTATTCCGCGACTTTGATGGCGTTCAGCGGCGTCCAGTCGCTGATGGGCAGCGGCAAGCTTCCGCCGGAATCCGAGGCCAAGGCGCGCCAGACGTTCGACGTCTGGGGCAAGGGCCTGAACCTTGCCTATCGCACCGGCGTGAAGATCGCGCTCGGAACCGACAGCGCAGTGGCTCCGCATAATCAGGCGAACAAGGAAGTGGAATTGATGGTCAGCAAGGGCGGAATGAGCCCGCGCGATGCGCTGATCGCGGCGACCAAGGGCGGGCCGGACCTGCTCGGCATCTCCAACGAAACCGGAACGCTCGATCCCGGCAAGTCCGCCGACTTAATCGCAGTCGACGGAGACCCGTTGGTCGATCCGACGGCGGTGACGCGAGTCGGCTATGTCATGGTCCGAGGCACGCCCATCCCGATGAGGGACTGACCGCCGCGCGCGCTCTCATCCGAAATCGAACCAGTCGTTCGAGGATGCCCCTGTGCACAAAAATAAAGAGGGCCGGATTACTCCGGCCCTCTTACCCGCTCTCAGTCAGTTTGGCTGGCTGGCGAGAGGTTCACCGCCGCATACTTGCCGCGACGATCGACCTCGATTTCGAATTCCAGTCGGTCGCCTTCGTTGAGCGTCGGCATGCCCGCACGCTCCACGGCGGAAATGTGCACGAAGGCGTCCGGCTGTCCGTCATCGCGCTGAATGAAGCCGAAGCCCTTCATCGCGTTGAAGAACTTGACGACGCCCGTCGCCTTTTCACCCGTCAGCTGCCGTTGCGGAGCGCGCTCGGCACGCTCGACCGCCATCGGCTCACCGTCGATGCGCAGGTTGGTCGCGGAGATGCGTCCACCGCGATCGACGAGCGTGAACTCGAGCGGTTGACCGTCGGCCAGGTCGGTAAGGCCCGCCTGCTCGACCGCCGAAATGTGCACGAAGACGTCTTCGCCGCCATCGTCGCGGACGATGAAGCCGAAGCCCTTCTGCGGGTTGAAGAACTTTACGACGCCTTTGCCTTCGCCGACGACTTGGGGAGGCATTCCGCCGCCACCGCCGCCGCCACCGCGAAAGCCGCCTCCACCGCCGCCGCCGCGGAAGCCACCGCCGCCGCCACCGCCGAAGCGATCGCCGCCGCCGCCGCCGCCGCCGCCGTAGCCACCGCCGCCGCCACCGCCGAAGCGATCGCCGCCGCCGCGGTATCCACCGCCGCCACCGCCGCCGAAGCCACCACGGTCGGAGAATCCGCCGCGGTCGCCAAAGCTGCTGCTCTCACCACCGAAAAAGTCGTCGCGCTTGTCACGGCCGCGACCACCGCGGTCCCCCTTACGCCCTCTATCGAAACCCATGCCCGTCCAAAATCCTTGTGCCCGCAATACCTTAGAACCAACGCGCTGGGCCCAGGAAGCGCAACCGGTCAGGCGCGTCATTTGTTCACGCACCTTTCAGCGCCTTACATCAAAAAAGCGCTCCTCTCCAGTGGTTCCCGACTCTTTGCCGTGACATGGCCTGAAGCAGCGGCGAAGAAGGTCTGCTAAGGGGACAGGAAAGAATGGCCAGGACGATTGAATGAGCATCCATTTCCACGAAGAAGACCTCCCCTCGGACGTTGAATTCCAAGGAGCAATTGCCGTCGATACCGAGGCGATGGGCCTTTATCCCGGCCGCGACAGGCTATGCCTCGTGCAGCTGTCCGACGGCCGAGGGGAAGAGCATCTCGTCCGGTTCCGCCGCGGCAGCGACTACGCCGCGCCGAACCTGAAGGCGCTGCTCGCCGATTCGAATCGGCTCAAACTTTACCATTTCGCCCGATTCGACGTGGCGATCATGCGTTACTACCTCGGCGTCCTCGCCGCTCCGCTTTACTGTACGCGCACGGCTTCGCGCCTAGTCCGGACCTACACGGACCGGCATGGTCTCAAGGAACTGGTCAAGGAAATGCTGAACATCGACCTGTCGAAGCAGCAGCAGACGAGCGACTGGGGCGCGCCCGAACTCAACGATGCCCAGCGCGAATATGCGGCCAGCGACGTCCGCTACCTTCACCAACTGAAGGAGAAGCTCGACGAGCGCCTCGCGCGCGAGAACCGCGTCGAACTTGCCCAGTCCTGCTTCGACTTCCTTCCGCACCGCGCTCTGCTCGACCTTGCCGGTTGGGCCGAGCAGGACATTTTTGCACACGATGGCTGAGGACTGAGGCTGGAATGTCCGATCTCGCCTCCAGGGAACGCGATACGAAGCAGCGCTGGGCTGTGCCCGGCGGTTCGCACGATCGCATCGTGCGCTTCGCCAAGATCGCGTTGCCGAGCGCCGTCGGCGTGATCATCGCGTTCCTTGCGATGTCGCCCCTCGATAAGCGCGGGGACGTCAGCTTCATTCTCGACAAGAACAAGGTCGAGAATGTGCCCGAGCGCATGCGCGTGGAGCAAGCCCGCTATGTCGGCGAGGACAACAAGGGCCAGAAGTTTCAGATCACTGCCAACCGCGCACTACAGCGCAGCTCCGAGCAGCCGATCGTCGACATCTGGGGAATGCTCGCGCGGATCGGCCTTGCCGACGGTCCCGTCACCGTCGCGGCGAACCAGGGTCGCTACAACCTCGACCAGCAGAAGGTGGACGTGGAAGGTCCCGTAAAGGTCGCCGGTCCCCAGGGAGAACAGCTCGCCACGCGCAATGTGACCGTGGATTTCAAGCAGAACACGGTTGAGAGCAAAGGGGGCGTGACGGGCCGGACGGAGCTCGGCGAGTTCCAGGCCAACCGGATGCACGCGAACCTTTCTGACCGAACGGTCGTGCTCGATGGCGGCGCTCGCTTGAAAATCGTACAGGGGACCGTCAGATGACGACGATGCGACGGTTGAGCTTCCTTTTCGTGCCGCTTGCCCTGGCTTCGGCGACCGCCGGGGCCCAGTCGCAGCCGTCCCAGCAACAGCAGCCGATCTCTGCGCTGAAGGGACATAACAGCAATGCGCCGATCGACGTCGCGGCGGACCGGATCGAGGTTCAGGACCGCGCCGACCGCGCGATCTTTGCCGGGAACGTCCATGTGAAGCAGGACGAACTGACCCTCGATACCGCACGCCTCACGGTCGCCTACACCAGCGGCGGCGGAGTCCAGATTCAGCGGCTCGACGCGAGCGGCGGCGTGACGGTGCATAGCCCGTCCGAGACCGCACGCGGCTCGTTCGGCATCTACGATCTCGATCGTAAGCTGATCACGCTGGTCGGCGACGTCGTCCTCCAGCGCGAGGGCTCGCAGATCAACGGGCAGCGGCTGGTCATCGACCTCGATTCCGGCCGCGCAGTGATCGAGGGCGGTCCAGCGGGCGTCGGCCAGAGCGGCGGACGCGTGACTGGGCACTTCACTGTCCCGCAGAAGAAGGGCGGCTGATGAACGAGGCCACCACTCTCCCGCGGCCCGCGGTCGAACCGCGACTCGCGAGCGGCGGCCTGGAGGTCAGGTCGATCGCCAAGGCGTACGACCGCCGCGCGGTGCTTCACGACGTGTCGCTCGACGTCCACCGCGGCGAGGTCGTCGGGCTGCTCGGCCCCAACGGCGCCGGCAAGACGACCTGCTTCTACTCGGTCATGGGCCTGGTGAAGCCGGACAGCGGCCGCATCTTCCTCGACGGCCAAGACATCACCGAGCTGCCGATGTACCGGCGGGCGATCCTCGGCCTTGGGTACCTGCCCCAGGAAACGTCGATCTTTCGCGGCCTGACGGTCGAGCAGAACATCATGTCCGTCCTCGAAGTGTCGGAGCCCGAAAAGGAGGCGCGCCGCGCCCGGTTGGAGCAGCTGCTCGGGGAGTTCGGCCTGACGCATCTTCGCGAATCGCCGGCGATGGCGCTGTCAGGCGGTGAGCGCCGCCGGTGCGAGATCGCGCGCGCGCTTGCGGCCGATCCGTCGATCATGCTGCTCGACGAACCGTTCGCGGGCATCGACCCGATCTCCATCGCGGATATCCGCGAGCTCGTCCGCGAGCTGAAGAAGCGCGACATCGGCGTGCTGATCACCGACCACAACGTTCGCGAGACGCTCGATATCGTCGACCGCGCCTGCATCATCTACGATGGGCAGGTGCTGTTCGCGGGCACGCCGCAAGCCCTTGTCGCAGATCATGAAGTGCGGCGACTTTATCTCGGTGAGAGCTTCGCCCTTTAGGTTTTCCCGCTAGTATCGGCCCATGGCTCTCGGCCCCCGCCTAGACATTCGACAGACGCAGGCGCTCGTCCTGACGCCGCAGCTGACGCAGGCCATTCGGCTGCTGCAGCTGTCGAACCTCGAGCTGGAAGCGGTGATCGCCGAGGAGATGTCGAAGAATCCGCTTCTGGAGGGCGGTTCCGGGGAAGATGAGGGCGGATCCGCTCCGGAAGCGCCACAAGCCGAAGTCCTGGATTCGCTGGAGGAGCCCGCGGCCCCGGGCGCGGACGAGCTGATGGTGTCGTCGGACGGCACTTCGGATCAGCCGCTCGATTTCGACTGGAACAGCGAGGCGTTGGAAACCGACAGCTTCACCGATGTCGTGACGAGCACGGCGAGTTCCGAGGACGGACCCGACTTCGAACGGATGGAATATGCGGCGGACTCGCTCGCCGAGCACCTGCTCAATCAGCTTCATGGTGCGAGCGGCCAAGTTGGGCAGCTCGCGCGGGCGATTGCCGAGATGCTCGACGAGACCGGTTATCTCACGCTGCACGTCCGCGATATTGCCGAGGCGACGGACGAGCCAGTAGCGCTAGTCGAGGATGCGCTCGCGCTGGTGCAGGACCTGGAGCCGGCGGGCGTCGGGGCTCGCAATCTCGCGGAATGCCTGGCGCTGCAGGCCAAGGCAGCCGACCGCTATGACCCGGCGATGGCGCGGCTGATCGACAATCTCGAGCTGCTCGCGAAAGGGCGGATGGCGGACCTCAAGCGGATTTGCGGCGTCGACGACGAGGACCTTGCCGACATGGTACGGGAGCTTCGCGCTTACGATCCGAAGCCGGGCTGCCAGTTCTCGAGCAAGGGCGTCGAGAGCGTCACGCCCGACGTCTTCGTCCGCAAGACGCGCGCGGGCTACGCAGTCGAGCTGAACACGGCAACGCTGCCGCGCCTGCTCGTCAATCGCCGCTACTATCAGGAACTGAAGAGCGGCCCGCAGGACAAGTCATCGCGGGCATGGTTGAGCGAATGCCTCGCCAGCGCCAACTGGCTGGTGAAGGCGCTCGACCAGCGAGCGCGGACCATCGTCAAGGTCGTCACCGAGATCACCAAGTGTCAGCAAGGCTTCTTCGAGGAAGGCGTCAGCGCGATGAAGCCAATGACGCTGCGGGAGGTCGCCGAGGCGATCGAAATGCATGAATCGACGGTCAGCCGCGTGACGTCGAACAAATACATGCTTTGCGACCGCGGTCTGTTCGAGCTGAAGTATTTCTTCTCCTCCGGCGTCGCCTCGACCGAAGGGGATGGAGAAGGCGCCTCCGCGGAGGCGGTAAAGGCCGCGATCCGCGACATCATTGATGGCGAGACCGAGATCCTGAGCGACGACGCCATCGCAGGCTTGCTCAAGCAGCGCGGTTTCGACTGCGCCCGCCGGACCGTGGTCAAATATCGCGAGGCGATGGGGATTGGCTCGTCGGTCCAGCGCCGCCGCCAGCGCAAGATCGCCGGCGCTGCCTAGGCCCCGTTCGAGACCCTCGCCCAGATCGGAAGGTGATCGGACGCGCGCCGGGCGGACGGGCTCATGTGGACGCCCGCCGCGTCGATGCGGAAGTCCTTTTCGACGATGATGCGGTCCAGCGCTGCGACCGGATGGCGCGAGTGGAAGCTGGGGCCCGTCGGCGCGATGTGAAAATGCGGTTCAAAATCGCGCAGGCAGCCTGCGGCTTCGCGCCATTCGTTGGTGTCACCCATGAAGATGGTCGGCATGCGCTGCGGGCGCTTCGCAACGGCATCGAGGATCGACCGAATCTGACGACGGCGCCACAAGCCGGACAGGTCGAGGTGCATGCCGACGACGCGGATCGGCTGCTCTTCGATCAGCAGCTCGGCAAGCACGGCGCCGCGCGGCTCGAAGGTCGGCAGCTCCAGCGCTGCGCAATCGAGCACGCCGATGTGCTGCTTCACGAGGATGGCATTGCCGTGCCAGCCCATGTTGCGCGTGTTGACCTTGAGCAAGGCGTCGACGTGCTTGCCGCCGGGCATATGGTCGAGCACGCGGCGGTGCTTCACGCCGAAGTAGACCGGCTTGTACATGCCGTGCGTGTCGATCAGCTCATGCGGGACCGCGGCGCCCCGGCCGCCGAAGCGCTTGTCCGCCTCCTGCAGCGCGACGATGTCCGCATCCATTTCGTGCAGCACGTCGAGCACGCGCTGCGGGTCGCGCCGGCGATCGGTACCGATCGCCTTGCGGACGTTGTAGCTGGCAACAGTGATCGACGGCTGAGCAGTCACCCTAGCGCGAACCCCGACGGCTGACGGCAGTTCCTTAGACGTCCAGGTTCGCGACGCTGAGCGCATTCTCCTGGATGAACTCGCGCCGCGGCTCGACGATGTCGCCCATCAGCCGCGTGAAGATCTCGTCGGCCACGTCGGCCTGCGCAATCTCGACCCGCAGGAGCGATCGGTTGGCCGGGTCCAGCGTCGTCTCCCACAGCTGCTCGGCATTCATTTCACCGAGACCTTTGTAGCGCTGGATACTGAGGCCCTTGCGACCGGCGGCGAGCACGGCGTCCAGAAGCTCGGACGGACGCGAAACCGCGACTGCCTTGCCCTTCGTGTCTGCCTCGGTCGGCTGTTCGTCGGCCTCCACGCCTTCGATCGGCTCAGGCTTCTGCTCCTCGGTCATGGCGCCCTTCTTGAGCGTCTTGAGCAGCGACGGCGCGGCGTAGACGGCCGCCTGCTCCGCTGAGAGCGAAGCCAGCTTTCGCGCCTCGGCCGAGATGAGGAAGCTCTTTTCGAAGATGTAGGCGTCGGTCACGCCGCGCCACAGGCGGCGCAACAGGTAACCGCCCTCGGCCGCTACTTCGCCCGACCATTGTGCCTCTTCGTCCGCCCGGCCGAGCCATTCGGCGGTCGCAGCGATGGCCTTCTCCTGGCCCGCCTGGTCGACGTTGGTCTTGAGCGCGCCGTTGATGGCCAGCGCCTCGATCAGCGCGGGACTATATTTGCGCGGAGCGTAGCGCATCAGCGTGCGCATGCGGCGCGCATGGTCGACGAGCGAACGCAGGTCCTGGCCGCTGCGCGAACCGTCCTTGGTGTCCAGGACCAGCCCGTCGAGACCGGCTTCGACGAGATATTCGTCGAGCGCCGCATCGTCCTTCAGATAGACCTCCGACCGGCCGCGGCTCACCTTGTACAGCGGCGGCTGGGCGATCATCAGGTGCCCGTTTTCGATCAGCTCGGGCATCTGCCGGTAGAAGAAGGTCAACAGCAGGGTTCGGATGTGAGCGCCGTCCACGTCGGCGTCCGTCATGATGACGATCTTGTGATAGCGCAGCTTCTCGAGGTTGAATTCTTCGCGGCCGATGCCGGTCCCTAACGCCTGGATCAGAGTTCCGATCTCCTTCGATCCGAGCATTCGGTCGAACCGCGCCCGCTCGACGTTCAGAATTTTGCCCTTGAGCGGGAGGATGGCCTGGTTCTGCCGATTCCGGCCCTGCTTGGCGGAGCCGCCGGCGGAGTCACCCTCGACCAGGAACAGTTCACTGAGCGCCGGATCGCGCTCCTGACAGTCGGCGAGCTTCCCGGGCAGCGACGCGATGCCCATGACCGACTTGCGGCTGGCTTCGCGCGCCTTGCGTGCGGCTTCGCGCGCCGCAGCGGCGTCGATGACCTTCTGGATGATGGCGCGGGCGTTGGCCGGATTTTCCTCCAGCCATTCGCTCATCTTGTCGCTCATCAGGCTTTCGAGCGGCTGGCGAACTTCCGAGCTGACCAGCTTGTCCTTGGTCTGAGAGCTGAACTTCGGGTCGGGCAGCTTCACCGAGACGATCGCGGTCAGGCCTTCGCGCATGTCGTCGCCGGTCAGCGTGACCTTCTCCTTCTTCAGGAGGCCCGACTTTTCCGCATAGCCATTGAGCGTGCGGGTCAACGCGGCGCGGAACGCGGCCATGTGCGTGCCGCCGTCGCGCTGCGGGATGTTGTTCGTGAACGGGAGGACGTTCTCGTAGTAGCTGTCGTTCCACTCCAGCGCGACGTCGATGCCGATGCCGTCGCGGACCGCCGAGATGGCGATCGGATCGGGGAACAGAGGCGTCTTGGCGCGATCGAGATAGCGCACAAAGGCACCGATGCCGCCCTCGTAATAGAGCTCGTGCTCAACGCGCTCTTCGTGGCGGGCATCGGCCAGAATGATACGGACGCCCGAGTTGAGGAAGGCGAGCTCGCGATAGCGGTGCTCGAGGCTCTCGAAGTCGAACTCCGTGATCTTGAAGGTCTCGGGCGAGGGAAGGAAGGTCACCCGTGTGCCCTTCTTGCCCTCGGGCGCAGGGCCGACGAGCTTCAGCGGTGCCTCGGCGTCGCCGTGGCGGAAGCGCATGAAATGCTCTTCGCCGTCACGCCAGATAGTGAGCTCGAGCCATTCCGAGAGGGCGTTGACGACCGAGACGCCGACGCCGTGCAGGCCGCCCGAAACCTTGTAGGCATTGTCGTCTGACGTGTTCTCGAACTTACCGCCGGCATGGAGCTGGGTCATGATGACCTCGGCCGCCGAAACGCCCTCCTCCGGATGGATGCCGGTCGGAATCCCGCGGCCATTGTCCTCGACGGAAACCGAGCCGTCCGGGTTGAGGGTGATCAGGACGCGGTCGCAGTGACCGGCAAGCGCTTCGTCGATCGCATTATCGCTAACCTCGAACACCATGTGGTGGAGGCCTGAGCCGTCGTCGGTGTCGCCGATGTACATGCCGGGACGCTTGCGCACGGCATCGAGGCCCTTGAGGACCTTGATGCTCTCGGCGCCATAGGAATTGGTGTTGGGATCGGTTGCCATGATGTCCGGGATAGGAGGATAGGTCGCAAAAGTCTCGGTCAAACGCGCGCACGCACGCGCGCGTGAGTCCGTAATCCCCGATATAGGTATTCGCCAGCGGGTTTTCGAGCTTGCTTGCGGGCGGTCCAGCCGTAGCCGCAGGCGCTCACTCCGTGTCAATTCGGTACGTAATTTCCTGTTGTTAGCCGCTTTTCCTTATCTAAAGTTAATGTCATAATAACTTTACGGTGGAGGCGAGTCGGGCTCGCCATTTCATTCCAGGCGGCCACTTCGTGCAGGGGCAACGAAGGGAGGCTTCGAATGCGCAAAGCTACTCTAGCGCTGCTTGCCGGCAGCGCTTTGATTGCAACACCGGCTTGGGCCGACGGTCCGGCGTGGGAGTTCACCAGCGCCAGTAACAGCTTCACGAACGGCAGTTGGGATTTCGCCAACAGTTTCACCGTGCTGAATGAAGTCACGGTGAGCGGACTTGGCTGGTACGCCGATCCACTAACCGGCAATGTCGATTCCAATCCCGTGGCACTTTGGCGCTGCGACACCTCCGGCTGCCTGACGACCGGAACGCTTTTGGCGCAGGTCACGGTGGACAATACCTACGGCCTGCAGGGACACTTTCGGTACGTCACGATACCCGAGCTCCTGCTGCTCCCTGGCGACTATTTGATCGGCGGCGTGAGTGATACAAATAACTACACGTGGAACGACGTTGGCTTCGCCACCGATCCGAACATCACTTACAATGATAATCGCTGGTTCAGCACTTCGTCTGGCGCAATGCCGACCTTTGACACAGTCGTGCGTAACGACGTAGCGGATGGGTACTGGGGCCCGAACCTGTTTTTCGGCGAGCCAACTTTCACCGAGAGCGTCCCGGAACCGGCTACTTGGACGATGATGCTGCTGGGCTTTAGTGCCACCGGCTTTGCCCTTCGCCGCAGCCGCAAGGCGAAAGCGCTCACGCAGCTCGCCTGATGTGACGATGTTCCTCCCGGCTTCGCCACTCCACGCTCGGAGGTGGCGAAGCTGGGGGGTTCCTTGCTTAGCCCTGCGCCCTATGCGCACCTGACGGACGACGGCGTCCGCGGCCGCCGAACGGCTTCGGCCGGCCACCTTCCGGACGATGAGCCGGATGACCTTCACCGCGATGCGGATGCCGCTGCTGCGGACGGTCGGTGCGCTGCTGGCCGGAGCGCGGCTGCCCCGAACGATCCTGGTTGGAGCGCTCGTTGCGATGCTCTGAGCGCTGGCCCGCAGGCCGTTCGCTGCGGTGCTCTTGCCGCTGACCAGAACGATCGTTGCGGTTCTCGCGACGCTGGCCGTCGGCACGGCGACCAGCCTTGAAGCCGCGCGACGGCGCGCGTCGGGGCTGTTCGGCCTTCGGAGCGGGCTTGAGGCGCTTCAACGCGTCCGCCTGCTGGAGGAAATCCTCCGGCAGCGGCGCAACGTCGACCTTCTGGCGGGTGAGCCGCTCGATATCGCGCAGCAGGCCGCGCTCATCGGGCGAGCAGAAGGCAATCGCCTTGCCCTCGGCGCCGGCGCGGGCCGTGCGTCCGATACGGTGCACGTACTGCTCCGGAACTTCCGGAAGGTCATAGTTGATGACGTGGCTGACACCCGGGATGTCGATCCCGCGCGCAGCAATGTCCGTTGCGATGAGGACCGAGACTTCGCCCGAACGAAACTGGGCGAGCGCCCGTTCGCGCTGCGCCTGGCTCTTGTTGCCGTGGATGGCGTTGGACGCGTTTCCGGCCGCCTCGAGCAGACGAACGATCTTGTCTGCGCCATGCTTGGTGCGGCTGAACACGAGCGTACGTTCGGTCTGCTCGGATCGCAGGAACATGGTCAGCAGCGCGGTCTTTTCCGCCTGATTGACCAGGACGACCTTCTGCTGGACGCGATCCGCGGTCTTGGCGACGGGCGTCACCGCGACCTCGGCCGGGTTGGTCAGATAGCGGTCCGCGAGTTCCTTGATCGCCTTCGGCATGGTGGCCGAGAAGAACAGGGTCTGGCGCTTCGCCGGCACGAGGCTGACGATCCGCTTCAGCGCATGGATGAAGCCCAGGTCGAGCATCTGGTCGGCCTCGTCCAGGACGAGGATCTCCAGCTCGCGCAGGCTCAGGGCGCGCTGGTCGATCAGGTCCAGCAGCCGCCCCGGGGTCGCGACGAGCACGTCGAGGCCGCGCGCGACGGTGCGCACGCTCTTCGAATTCGGAACGCCGCCGAAGATGACGCCGACCGACAGGCGCATGAAGCGACCGTAGGTCTGCGCGCTGTCCGCGATTTGCGATGCAAGTTCGCGGGTCGGGGCGAGAACCAGCATGCGGATCTGGCCCGGCTTGGGGATGTTGCGGTTGGCGGCCAGACGGTCGAGCGACGGCAGCATGAACGCCGCCGTCTTGCCCGTGCCCGTCTGGGCGATGCCAAGCAGATCGCGGCCGGTCAGGACCGTCGGGATCGCCTGGGACTGGATCGGCGTCGCCTGAGCGTAATTCTTGGCCGCAAGCGCGTCGAGCAGGGGCTTGGAAAGCCCCAGATTATGAAAGGACATGAAAATTCCAATATGAAACGGCCGCGCAAAACGCGCGGTCCGAGGGGGTCAAAAAAGCGCCCCGCGTGAATTGGAGAGCAAAGTCGATCGAAGCGCGGGCCGGGTCCTCGAACTCGGTCGAGACCGTTCACGCCGCTTGGAAAAGCGCTTCGTGTTGCAGTGCGATATAGTGAGAAACCGCGGAAAGTCTAGGTTTGCTGAACCGAGCCGCCTTCGACGTGGAAGCGGCTGGCTCCGCCGATACCATCGAACAGCTCCGCTTCGGTGGCCGTCATCCACACCTGGCCGCGCTTTTCGAGGCGTCCGAACAGGGCTGCGCGGCGTTTCGGATCGAGATGGGCGGCAACTTCGTCCAGCAGCAGGATCGGCGGTTCGCCACGGCGCTCGGCCACGAGCTCCGCATGCGCAAGGACCAAGCCCAGCAGGAGTGCCTTCTGCTCCCCCGTTGATGAGCGGGCAGCTTCAATCTGCTTGGCGCGGTGCCTGACGATCAGATCCTGCCGGTGCGGGCCCGACGTTGCGCGTCCGGCCGTCGTATCGCGGCTGCGGTTGGCGCTCAGCTCTGCGGAGAGGTCGCCTTGCTGCCAGCCGTGGATGGCGATTGCTGCGCGGGCAAACTCATCCTCTGGCGCAGACTCCAGCCGCTCTTCCAGCGCGGAGACGGTGCGCTGCCGAGCGGCGGCAATGGCCGTGCCATGCTCCGCCATCTGCTGTTCGAGGGCAGCCAGCCATGAAGGATCCGCAGGCGCTTCGTCGGTCAGCAGCTTGGTCCGGGCGCGCATTGCAGCCTCGTAGCGCGACGCGTGGTGAGCGTGGCTGGGCTCAAGCGCGAGCACGAGACGATCAAGGAACCGGCGGCGGTCGCCCGCGGAGCCGAGGAAGAGGCGGTCCATCGCGGGCGTCAGCCACAGGACGGAAAGCCATTCGCTGAGCGAGTTCACCGAAGCGGGAGCGCCGTTGACGCGCACCTGGCGGCGCTCGGGCGCTGCAGCGAGCGTGCCCGTGCCGATCTCGCTTTCGCGGAGACGCGCGGCCACGGCAAAGCCGCCCTCTCCGCCAACCCGCGTCATTTCCGACAGGGGTGCGCCGCGAAGCCCGCGGCCCGGGCTGAGCAAAGAGACGGCTTCGAGAAGGTTGGTCTTCCCGGCTCCGTTCTCGCCCGAGAGCAGGACAAAGCCGGGGCCCGGCTCGATCAGCGCCGACGGATACGAACGGAAGTCGGTGAGGGCGAGGCGGCTGACCGGCACGGCACCGGCTTAGCCGCTATTGATCCCGGCGGTCGATAACCTCGAAATGGGAGGCCCATTCGTCGAAGCGGGTAAGGACGGCTTGCGCGGCAGCGGGCACGTGGCTGACGGCATAATCCTCGCCCATGAACGCCTTGATGGCGTCGAGGCTGTCGAACCACATCAGGGTCTGGAACTCGATTTCGTTGCCGAGGTCGCGGCGCATGAGACCGATGTGGCGGAAGCCCGGAATGCGACGGGCCTCGATGCCCGGAATGACCTCGCCACGCACGATCCGCTCGTAGGCGTCTGCATCTTCCGGCGTCGTCCAGCCGCGCCACAGCCGGCAGATCATCCGCCTTCACTCACGGTAAAGTGGCACCTTGGCCTTACACTCGTTCACGGATACGGGAGTCGGGTCGAGGTTCGTCACGACCCAGCAATCGTCGAAGACCGAGCAATAGCAAAGCCGCGTCTTGATGCGTCCCGACTGCCGAAAGACATCGAACGCGTGTGCCTCGGCCCGATCGCCCTGGCCGGCGTGAAACTCGACGTACGGGACGATATCGCCGGGCCTGATCATACGCCCAAGCAGCGTTGAGCTGCTGACAGCCGCATGTTCGCCAGAACCGCAGCAAGAGGTCAGGATCTGTCGCAGACGCTGAACGGGCTTGTCGTCGACCAGTATCTCAGCCGTTGCGATCCGGGCCGGGCCAACCCCCTGGTTGACGACGTTGAGTGATACCGCGCCGTTTGGGCCGTTGCTTCCGTAAATCTGCAGGTACGGGAGCGAATTGGCCTCTACCAGCTTCTCATTCTGGTGAACAAGTTCCTTCATCACCTGCCCGTGGTGCCAGGCGATGAAAATTGACGCGAACGAGACGAACAACGCTGCGAGTGGCAGCGCGAAGTCTAGCCCACGATGACCGGTCTTGTGGTGCTGGACGTGAGGATGTTCGATCTCCACGTCCATTGGATCGGGCTCTCCGCTCACACCCGCATGGGCATGAGGACGTACAACGCCGAATTATTGTCCTTCTCGCGCAGAAGGGTCGGAGCCGCGGCATCGGCGAGGTGGACTTCGACCGTGTCGCCGTCAATCTCACTGAGGATGTCGAGCAGGTAACGGGCGTTGAAGCCGATCTCGAGCCCGTCGGCGCCATAGTCGGCAGCCAGCTCTTCTGTCGCAGTGCCAGCTTCGGGTGAAGTCACCGACAGCGTTACCTTGTCGCGATCGACGTTCATCTTCACCGCCCGAGTCTTCTCGCTCGCGATGGTCGACACGCGGTCAACGCCTTGCGCGAAGGTCTTCGGATCAAGCTTCAGCAGCTTGTCGTTCGCGGTCGGGATGACGCGGTTGTAGTCGGGGAAAGTGCCGTCAATCAGCTTGCTGGTCAGCACCGCGCTGCCGAGGCCGAAGCGGATTTTCGTCGGCGACAGCGAGACTTCAACCGTGCCTTCAAGCTCTTCGAGAAGCTTGCGTAGCTCCGCGACGCACTTCCGCGGGACGATCACGTCCGGCATGCCGTCGGCGCCATCGGGCTTGGCGACCGTCACGCGCGCGAGGCGGTGCCCGTCCGTCGCGGCGGCCTTCAGCTGGTCGTCAGCGACATGCAGGAAGATGCCCATCAAATAATAGCGGGTCTCTTCGGTCGAGATGGCAAAGCGGGTCTTGTCGATGATCTGTCGAAGGGTCGCCGCCGGAAGCTCGAACCGGGTCGGCAGGTCACCCTCGGCGATCACCGGGAAGTCGTCCCGCGGGAGCGTCGAGAGATTGAAGCGCGCGCGGCCCGCCGTCAGCTGCATCTTGCCTTCGGCCGCGTTGAGCTCGACCTGGCTGCCATCGGGCAGCTTGCGGACGATGTCGAACAGCGTGTGTGCGGAGACCGTGGTCGCGCCGGGCGTGCTCACATTGGCCGGAACGCTCTCGTCTACTTGGAGGTCGAGGTCGGTCGCCATCAGGCGGATAGATCCGTCGTCACGCGCCTCGATGAGGACGTTCGAAAGGATCGGGATGGTGTTGCGGCGCTCCACGACCGACTGGACGTGGCTCAGGCTCTTAAGGAGTGTCGCCCGCTCAATCGTCGCTTTCATGCGTCGTCCCTGCCCCCAAACATGCCGATTTCGCTTCGTTTATAGCGAGCGTTCGGCTGCTTGGAAGCAGGAAAGGCGCTTGGAAGGCGCTGCGGCGCTACTTCTTGGCCGCGCCCTTGTCCGCCGACGGCGCGAGGACGGCATCGACATATTGGACCACGCCGTTCGAGCGCTGCTGATCGCCCTCCACGATCGTTGCCTTCCCGCCCGACGTGTCGGTCAACACGACCTTGCCGCCTTCCTTCGTGGCCGTGAGCGTCTGGCCGTTCATGGTCTGGACGAGAGCCTTGCCCTTGCCGTTGTCCACGGCCTTGCCAAGGTCGTCGATCAGGACCGTTCCCGGCAGGATGTGATAGGTGAGGACCCGGGTCAGTTCGGCGCGGTTCTCCGGCTTTGCGGGCTCCGCAAGCGCGCCCTGGACACTGGCGAACGCTTCATCCTTGGGCACGAGCACCGTGTAGGGGCCGGGACCGGCAAGCGTGGAGTCCAAGCCCGCCGCATGGGCGGCCTGATAGAAACGTCCGTTCTTGTCGAGCGCATCGGCGATGGTCTGGTTGCCGGCCTTCTTCGCCGCTTCGGCCGGCTGGGCGGGCGTGCTGTTCGCATTGTCGCTCTTGTTGCAGCCACTCGCCGCCAGAGCCGCCGCAATCGCAGCAGCCGCAAACAGTCTGGAGGTCATCACTTTCTCCCGGATTCTTTTGTTTTGAGGGCGAAACGGCCCCGCAACGCATGCGGGGCCGTCCGCGATCCATGAAATCGCAATCAGACGATTGCGCGGACGATCGCCGTGATCAGCTGCGTCGTCGGGTCGACCTGGTAGATGTAGCCGTTGTTGTAACGGTACCAGGCGTCCGGCCTGTCGTAGTAGCTGTCGCGATACGCCATCGGCACATTGTAGACCGAATAGGCCGGCGGGAGCGGCTGGCCGACCGAAAGGCCGCCCGTCAGCAGCGACGCCACCGACGTGATCAGCTGCGTGTCGCGGTCCACCTGGTAGATCGCGCCCGGCGCATAGCGGTACATATAGTCCGGCGTGTCGTAGTACATGTCCCGGTACTGGTACGGCACGTTGTAGGAGCTATAGCCGACCGGCAGCATCTGCCCGACGCCGTACCCGTTATCTAGCAGTGGGATCACGTCCTCGACCATCCCCGTGCCGGCGTCGAGGCGGTACACGTACCCGTCGTCGTAGCGATAATAATCGTACGGCGTGTCCGGATAGAAGGACTGGTAGTAGCTCGGAACGTAGTAGGACGGCTGGTTGTAGTAGGGGAAATACTGCCCCACGCCGTAGCCCGCGCCGATCAACGGCAGCAGGGCGGCGACCAGATTGTTCGCCCGATTGACGCGGTACAAGTAGCCGTCGCCGTAACGGTAATAATAATCGGGCGTGTCGCCATAGATGTACCGAAGGTCGTTCGGGATGTAGTTCGACGCGTAGTAGGTCGGCAGGACTTGGCCGACGAACTGCGACCGGGCGAGGCCCGGCGGGACGCAGGCCGGCGACTTCTTCGCCAGGCCCGGCGGGCACCCGACGTACGACGCCGGGAGTCCGCGATAGCCATAGTAGCGGTCCCAATCATTGTCGTTCCAGTCGCGCCACTGGTCGTAGCGGCGATAGTCGTCACGGTTCCGCACGACGATGCGGTTGTCGTCGAACGCCGCGATGCGCACGTTGTTGTCCATGTTCACGCGGCGCGCGTGATCGAGGTCGCGGAAGGTCCCGTTCTCGACCGCCATGCGGCGATCGCCGCGACGGTTCTGGACATCGAAATGCTGGTTGCCGCGGTTGTCGGCGCGAAGCTCGCGCTTCCCGTTGCCATGCCCGCGCTCATTCTGGACGAAACGCTGTCCCTGATTGCCGCGATTGTCGATGCGCTGCGCCTTGTTGCCGCCGTGACCGCGTTCGTTCTGGACGAGGCGCTGGTTGCCACCGCCGCGCTCGGTACGCTGCGTCTTCTGGCCGCCGTGGCCGCGTTCCGACTGGAAGTTGGCGAAGCGCGCCTGATTTCCGCCGCCGTGACGCTCGATCTTTTGGGAGCCGCCGCGTTGCGCCTGCATTTGGCGGCCACCACCGCCGCCACGTTGGGCCTTCTGGCCCCCGCCGCCACGCTGCTGCTGGGCGGCAAAGTTCCGGCCTCCACCGCCGCCACCACGTTGCGCCTTTTGGCCACTACCGCCGCCCCGTTGGGCCTTCTGCCCACCGCCGCCGCCACGGGCCTGCTGACCGCCGCCGCCGTGGCCGCCGCCACCGCCGCGCGCCTGTTGTTCGCCACCGTTGCCGCCGCCACCATGGCCGCCGCCCGGCTTCGCTGCTGCTGGGACGGCGATTGCAAATGCCGCGACGCCAGCTGCCAGGATGAGCTTCCTCATCGTGAAATCTCCTCTTCGATTCCCGAAGAAACGGCTCTGTTACGCAGCCGTTCCACCTGTCGGGAGGTTGAGGCATGAACTAGCGCACTAGGCTGAACCCGACATTTCAAGGGCTTGCAGGCTAGGTTAGGACTTGATGTCCTTCCTCAGGCGCGCTGCGGCGAACAGGTAGAAGACAGCGGCGAGAAGATAGAAAACGAGGCCGTAGAGGATTGAGTATCGCAACGAATCGCTGCCGTGCGCGGCCTTCATCGCGTCGGAAAACCAGCCGAGGAAGTAGATTCCGAAGGCAATGCCTATGAGGTTGTTGACGAACAGAAAGCTCGCGGAAGCCGTGGCGCGCATCGACGGGATCACGATGTGCTGGACCGCGGTGATGACCGGGCCCAGCCAGGCGAGGGCAAGCATTTGGCCGACGGTGAAGAGCAGCCAGGCAACCCACAGGTTGGGCGCAAAGAGTCCCAGCGCAAAGGTCGGAGCGGTGATCAGGAAGCAGATAGCAGGGATAAGCGCGTAGCCGCCCGGGCGCTCCGCGCCGAGCCGGTCGCCCAGCCAGCCGCCCAGCCAGGTGCCAAGCGCTCCACCGACGAGCACGATGGAGCCGTAGAACCAGCCCACATCCTCAATGGACAGGCCGAAGCTGCGATTGAAGAAGCTGGGCAGCCAGAAGATGAGGCCGTAACCCAGGATCGATCCGGACGCGGCTCCGAACGAGAGCAGCCAGAAGCTGGGATTTCCGAACAGAGCGCGCGCCACCTCTCGTCCCGGCGGCGCCGCGACGGGTGTCGCCGCATCGAAGCGTCCGCGCTGGGGTTCGGGGATCAGCAGCTTGATCAGCAACGCGGCGGGAAGACCGAGCAAGCCGACGATAATGAACGCACTACGCCACGACAGATGCGCGGCGAGCCAGCCGCCGAAAAAGACGCCGAGCGCGGATCCGATCGGAATGCCGAGCGAGTAGAAGGCCAGCGCCCGAGATCGCTTCTCGCGCGGAAAATAGTCCGAGATGAGCGAGTAGGACGGTGCGATTCCCCCGGCCTCTCCGACTGCCACGCCCATGCGCGCGACGACCAGCTGCGTGTAGTTCTGCACCATGCCGCAGGTAGC
Source organism: Sphingomonas telluris (assembly GCF_022568775.1). Classification (NCBI taxonomy): domain Bacteria; kingdom Pseudomonadati; phylum Pseudomonadota; class Alphaproteobacteria; order Sphingomonadales; family Sphingomonadaceae; genus Sphingomonas; species Sphingomonas telluris. Next base: position 192,133 of record NZ_JAKZHW010000002.1, read on the forward strand.
AGTGAACAGGCTCCACAGAGCGACTGCGCCCGCGATGATGTGGACCCGGCTCTTGCGGTCCGCCGCCCAGGCGATCGGAATCGCAATGAGCGCGTAGAAGATACCGAACGCAATACCGAGCTGGCTCAGCGCCGTGTCGGATAGGTTGAACTCATCCCGGATCGGCACGGCGAGGACGCCGACGATGTTCCGGTCAATGAAGTTGAAGACGTAAGCGAACAGGAGAAGCAGGAGCACGCGTGTCCGGAGCGCGCGCTCTTCGGTTGTGGGCTCGTTCATTCCGTCTTCCGCTGGCAGGACGGCGGCGGAGCAGCAAGCCCCGCCGCACGATCCATAACCTAGTAGCGGGCCGTGAACTTCAGCGTGAAGGTCCGCGGATTGCCGTAATAGACGGTGCGGATGTTGCCGACGCTCGAGAATTCCTGGCCGTCCGTCTTGTAAGCCTTGTCGGTCAGGTTGTTGGCGTAGAGCCCAAGCGAAAGCTTCTTCGTCTCATTCTCCCAGGCGACACGGGCATCCTCGACCCAATAGCCGTCCTGGAACAGACCTTCGATCTTCGTGTCGGTGTTCACGAAGGTATTGTCGACCGCCAGCGCCTGCTTGCTGCGATAGCGGGTCTGACCGCCCAGCGTGATGCCGCCGCTGCCGCCGAGATCGAACGTGTACTGGGTGCCGAAGCGCACCGTCCACTTCGGCGCGAAGGCCGGAGTCTGGAACGCGCGACTGCCGTTGAACGCGGTGAAACGAACGTCGTCGAACTCCTTGTACTCGGCGTCCAGGTAGCCGATCTGGCTGTCGATCAGCAGGTTCTGGATCGGCGTCCAGGACGCCTCAAGTTCGGCGCCCTTGATGTTCATCTTGCCGGCGTTGAGAACCGACAGCTTGGGGGCGGGAAGGCCGGTGACCGGATCGGTGTCGAGACCCGAGACGCGCGCCTGGAAGTCCTTGTAGTCGTTGTAGAAGATCGCGCCGTTCAGGCGGAGCTGCTTGGCGACCGTCGTCTTGAAGCCGGCTTCGTACGACCAAACCGTCTCCGGATCGTACTTCGTCGATTCTCCAGGCGTGTTCGCGCGGCCATTGAAGCCACCCGATTTGAAGCCCTTGGCGACGCGGGCGTAGACCATCGTGTCGGGCGTCGCCTGCCAGTCGAGGCTGACCATTGGCGACGTGTCGTTCCACTTCCCCTTCGGCGGCGCGAACACGTAGGTCGAGTTGAACGCCGGCAGCAGGGAGAAGAAGGTGCTGGTCGTCCGCCAGTAATCCTTCGTCTCCTTGGTGAACCGAACACCGGCCGACAGGCGAACGTTCGGCACGATCTCGTAGCTGCCGTTTGCGTAGCCGGCGTAGCTCTTGGTGTTGAGCTTGTCGTCAATCGTACGCAGGAAGCCGCTGTTCAGGAAGAGCGGGCCGAGCAGGTCGTCGGCATAAGCTTCCTGATGCGAGTCCACGTTCTCGTTGAGGTAGTAGAGACCCGCGACGCCGTTGAACCTGTCGCTGGTATAGGCGAGCTGGAATTCCTGGCTGAACTGATGCTGGTCGACGCCGACGAAGACGTCGCCGACTTCGTAATGCGTGGCATCGATGTCGATGTAGTCGTCGGTCTTGAGGTTCCGGTACGCCGTGATCGACTTCAGCGTCACGTTATCGGTCACGTCGAAGGCGGCCGTGCCGGCGAAACCGTAGTGCTTCAGCTTCGTCGAGTTCGGCAGGCCGGGCGTGGTCTCGCCCTTCCAATTATATTTGCCGGAGCCGACCGGGTCGGTGACGACCAAGGTTCCGCCCGAGAAAGTCGTCAGGTTGTTGACCGGGCGCCCGACACTGAGCGCGGCATCGTCTCGGCTGTAATCAGCCGTCAGGTCGATGCGGATACGGTCCGACGGAGTGAAGGCGACTGCGCCGCGCGCGCCGAAGGAATCGCGGTCGTTATATTCGCGGTCGTCGAGGCGATCCTCGACATAGCCGTCGTGCGTCGAGCGCATGATCGAGACGCCGACAGCGACGCCATTAGCGATCGGGCCCGAGATGTTTCCGCGCAGGTCGAACTGCTTGTACGAGCCGACGGAGGCGCTGCCCTCGGCGCGGAGCTCGTCGCCGGGCTTGCGGCTGACGAACTTGATTGCGCCGCCGATCGTGTTCTTGCCGTAGAGCGTGCCCTGCGGACCGCGCAGCACCTCGATGCGCTCGACGTCGAGCAGATCGAGCTGGTTGCCGCGGATGCGCGAGAGATAGACGTCGTCGACATAGACGCCGACGGCTGGGTCGAACGTCTGCAACGCGTCGGGCTGGCCGATGCCGCGGATGAAGATGTTGGTCGCATTCGACGAGCCGCGGCCCTGCACGATGTTGAGGTTCGGCACTGCACCCTGCAGACCGGTCGTGTCCGTCGCCTGGATGCGGTCGAGAGCGCGCTCGTTGAAAGCGGAGATGGACGACGGGACGCGCTGGATACGCTCGTCGGTACGACGCGCAGTGACGATCACGTCCGTCGTCGCCGTGTCCTGGCCTTCGTCGTTGGTGGCTCCGGTCGCGTCCGGTGCGGGAGGTTGCTGGTTCGCTTCGGCAGTGGTCTGCTCGGCGGTCTGCGCCCAGCTGGGTGTGGCGATTGCGAGGCTTGCGACACCTGCAAGCAGCAGGCGGCCAAAACGGTCAGCGCGGATCATCTATTTCCCCTCTCCCTCGGCGCTAATATGATTGCGCCCGGTCCGGTCTTGCGTAATACTGAAACCTGAACCGGCTTTCATGTTGCATGAAGAAACGGGACAGACAAGGGGGGATGCTTGGCGCGAATCCGTGAACGAAGCGCTGATGCGCCCGCGCAACAGGAGAGCGCTGCGAGCGACGGGAAGGCGCCGCGTACCGCGCGCGGCGAACGCACGCTGCGCAAGATCCTCGACGCGGCGCTGGAGGAGTTCGGCGAAAAGGGCTTTTCCGACGGCTCGATCGTCGGAATCACCAGCCGCGCCCGCGTCGCGCTCGGAACATTCTACACCTACTTCGACAGCAAGGAGGCGGTGTTCCGGGCGTTGGTCAAGGACATGTCCGCGCAGGTCCGCGACAATGTTGCACCGGCCCTGGAGCAGTCGACGGATACACTCGACGGCGAGCGTCGCGCGCTTCAGTCCTTCCTGGAATTCGTCGCTACGCACCGGCAGGTTTATCGCATCATCGACGAGGCCGAGTTCGTGGACCCTGACGGGTTCCGCAAGCATTACGAAACGACAGCCGAGCGCATCGCCGCGCGCCTTCAGGCCGGAAAAGACAAAGGGGAGGTGAACGCCATCGATTCGAAGCTCGCGAGCGAGGTCGAAGCTTGGGCCATCATGGGCATGAACGTCTTCCTCGGCCTGCGCTTCGGGGTGTGGAGCAAGGAGGATCCGGAGGAAGTCACTCGCGTTGCCAACGGCCTCATTCGGCGCGGGCTGGAGCCCTAAGTCAGCGACTTCGCCAAGGCGACGAACGCGTCCACGTCGGCTTCGTCATGATAGATCGCCAGCCCGATGCGGAGGACGTCGCCGCGCACGTCCGTAATGCAGTTGCGCGCCTTGAGCTCGTTGGACCACCGCTGCGCCTCAGGTGAACGAAAGGCGAGAAATCGCGCATCGCCGGGCCGGTTGAGCCGCTCCGCTGAACCGACGCTCGTTCCCGCAAGCCGCTCGAGCAGAGCTTCTTGAAGCGCTTCCACATGAGCGGAGACACGCCCGGTCGTGAGGCCATTCGCCTTCAGCATCCGCTTGATCGCGTTGAAGCGGTACAGCCCCGACGCGTCGAACGTCGCGCCCATGAAGCGCATCCCGTCCTTGCGATAACCGACGGAGCCCGGCGGCAGCGTCAGATCCTCGAACTCCGCGAACCAACCCGTGATCCGCGGCCGCTCGCCGAAGCCCGGCGGAGCATGGAGAAAGGCGCAGCCCTCCCCCGCCATCGCATATTTATATCCGCCGCCAAGGTAGAACGCCGACCCGGGCGCGCTTCCGGCGAATGGCCGCTCGAGTGCCATGAACGCGTGATAGCCGTCGACGACGACCCACGGTCCTTCCGGCCGGCTCAGCTCCGCCAGTTCCTCGACGCGTTCGAAGCGCCGGCCGCTCCCGAACAGCACCTGGCTGACGAAGATGAAATCCTGCTCGCCGCTGCGTGCGCGTTCGAGGAAGCGGTCGGAGAAGCTGTCAAAAGGCTCGGCAGGAACGCGCTCGATCGTTGCCGCGCCGGCTTCTTCCCACCGAGCGAACTGGCGCCGCGCGCTGTGGAATTCGCCATCGCTGGTGAGCACGCGGATCGGCCAGGTCGACGTTGCCGCCGCGAACAGGCTGACGAGCAGTTGATGCGTGTTCGGAGCGAAGACGAGCGCTTCCGGCATTCCTGTGCCGAGCTCCGCTGCGACATGGCCCTGCGCTTCGGGCCAGACCTCGTCCATGATCCGGTCCCACTTGCGGTCCGCCATCCGCGCCGCGTCTTCCCAGCATTCGACTTGTCCATCGAAGCTGGCGTCGGGCCAGAGATGGTGGCTGTGCGCGGCGACGTGCAGGCGCGTGGGGTCGGCGCCGAGGCTCCGCGAAAACAGATGCTTGAAACTCAAAGCTCGGTTCTCAGCGACCACAATTCCGGAAACACGCGCTTTTCGAGCGTGGCGCGGAGATAGGGCGCGCCGGCCGATCCACCCGTCCCGGGACGGTTGCCGATAATGCGCTCGACCGTCAGCACATGCTTGTGCCGCCACGCAAGGAGGGCGTCGTCGATGTCGACCAGCTTCTCGGCCAGTTCGTACAGTTCGAACCAGCGATCGGCGTCGCGATAGACCTGCAGCCAGGCGCGGCTGAGCGCCTCGACCGAGCGGTCGCCGACATCGAAGCCCGCCCGTTCGAGCGCTCCAATCGCTGCGTCGCGAAGGCTCGGCTCCTCAAGCGCGCGCTGAAGCCTTGCGCGCTCCACGCTGCCTTCCTCGTAATGATTGACGAAGTTCGGCTCCTTGAGCCCAAGGCGAAACTCGATCTCGCGGAACTGAGCGGATTGGAAGCCCGACGACGTGCCCAGCACGTTGCGGAATTTGAGATAGTCGACCGGCGTCAGGGTCGAGAGCACGTCCCACGAGAGGGTCATGACGGCCTGGATGCGGCTGATCCGCGCCATTGCCTTGTACGCCTCGCCCATCCGATCCTCGCCGACGAACGGGATGGCCAGCGCCAGCTCGTGGAGAAGCTGCTTCATCCACAGCTCCTTGGTCTGGTGGATGACGATGAAGAGCATTTCGTCGTGGAGCGGCGACAACGGCTGCTGCGCCGACAGGAGTTGGTCGAGCTTCAGATAGTCGGCATAGGTCATGCCGGCGGGCGTCGCGGTCATGGGAGAGCGCTTACGGCAAAGGCCATAAGCTGCCTAGATCGGCCTTACTGGCTGCCCGGAAGGCCCGGCTGGCGGATCGTCCCGATGTTGCCGAACAGCTCTTCGAAGAAGCTCTTGCTGCGGCCGAGCGTCGGAGTCTGGTCCTTCGACGGCTTGATCGCGGCGATCAGGGCCTCGTCGGTCTGCTCGACCGAGGCGACGTTGCCCGCCCCGTCGAACCGGATGTGCAGCACCGTCTGGTCTATCGTTTTCGGATTGCGGAAGGCGAAGGCGCGGGTCTCGCGAGCGACATAATACCAGTCGTTCTGGTCGAACGTGCCGGTGAAGGTCGGCAGACCGAGCGTCTTTTCGACCGACGCCTTGTTGTCGGTTCCGACGGCCACGGCCGTGGTCAGCGTCTCGTCCATCACATAGCCGCGATGCTCGCGCGTGCTGAGGCCGCAGCCGGCCAGAACCGCCGCGCCCACGAACATCGTCGCAACCTTAACAACCGCAGACTTCATGATTGGACCTTCTTCCCTTCGAGCCGCATCGCTTGCGCGAAGGCGACCGCGCCTCAATATGCGGGGCGCCCCAGGAGGCGCAAGCCCAAGTGCCCGAACCGCAATCGAATGAGGAGTCCTATGTTTCGCCGCCTGTTCGCAAGATTAACGGGCGAGCCCCAGCGCGGGCAGGCGCTGTTCAACCTCGCAGTGACCGAGGCCCGGCCGACGCACTGGTTCCTCGAAGGTGGCGTGCCCGACACCGTGAACGGACGATTCGCCGTGCTCGCCACCATCGTGGCGCTGATCACCGTTCGCCTCGAGAGCGCGGGGCCGGAAGGCGCAGAGGCCACGGTCGCGCTGACGGAGCGCCTCGTGGAGTCGCTCGACACCGAGATTCGCGAGATGGGCGTAGGCGACCCGACGCTCGGCAAGCAGGTTCGGAGGCTCGTCGGTTCGGTCGGAGCACGGGTCGAACGATGGCGCAGTGTCATCGGTCAGAAGGACTGGGGCGACGAAGTTCAACTCAGTCTCGATCTCGACGAGACGGTCGGCGCGCGCGCCGTGGCGCATGACGAGAACGCGCTTCGAGACCTGTGGAGGCGTCTCAGCGAGTCGAGCGTTGAGCAGCTGGCCGAAGGGAGGACTGCATGAGCGACGATTTTGCGCACCGCCTCCCGCTCAACCAGATTCGCGACGGCGAACGCATCGATCTGTCTGCCGACGAAGGCGAGCGCGGGCGAATCGCAGAGCGGTTGGGACTTCCGGCACTCGATTGCATGAACGCCCATGCCGCGCTGGACGTGAAGGGCGAGATCGTGCGCGTGCGTGGGCGGCTCAAGGCCAGCCTTTCGCAAAGCTGTGTCGTCACCGGCGATCCCGTCGAAGCGCATATCGACGAACCGTTCGACATCTACTTCCTGCCCGAGCCGACACAGTCGACGCCCGACGAGGAAGTGGAGCTGGCGGAATCGGACTGTGACGTCGTCTTCCACGACGGCGCTACGATCGATCTTGGCGAGGCGATTGCCGATACTTTGGCGCTGAGCCTCGATCCCTATCCGCGCAGCGCGGGCGCAGAAGCGACTCTAAAGGAAGCGGGCGTGCTCACCGAAGAACAGGCTGGTCCGTTTGCTGCGCTCGCCAAGCTGAAGCGGAGCGACTCCGACCAGCCCTAGAAGGGGACGTCGTCGTCCAGGTCGCTGTCGAACGCCGCCGGTTGCGGGCGCTGCTGGCGCTGCTGCGGCTGACCGCCGCCGCCGAAATCCTCGCCGGCCCCGAAGTCGCGGCCCCCGCCGCCACCGCCGCCCTCGCGGCCGTCGAGCAGCACGAGTTCACCGCGGAAGCGCTGGAGGACGACCTCGGTCGTGTACTTGTCGTTGCCCGACTGGTCGGTCCACTTGCGGGTCTGGAGCTGGCCTTCGAGGTAGACCTTCGAACCCTTGCGCAGGTAGCTCTTCGCGACGCGGCCCAGGTTCTCGTTGAAGATCACGACATTGTGCCACTCGGTACGCTCCTGGCGGTTGCCGTCGCGGTCCTTCCACTGCTCCGACGTAGCGATGCGCATGTTCACGACTTCGCCGCCGTTGTTGAGCGAACGGGCCTCCGGATCCGCGCCGAGATTGCCGACCAGGATCACCTTGTTCACGCCCGCCATTTCGACCTCCTTGATTCTGGAGGCCAGCTATAAACCGAGCGCGACCGCCGTCCAGTAGGTTGCGCCCGCCGCGACATAGGCGAGCACGAAAAGGTAGCTCACCATGAAGAGCGGCCACTTCCAACCGTTCGTCTCGCGGCGGGTGACTGCGATCGTCGAGATGCACTGTGGCGCGAACACGAACCAGGCGAGGAAGGCCAGCGCGGTCGCCAGCGACCAGCGGCCGCGCAGCTTGTCCTCGAGCGCGACGTTGGCGGAGGCGTCGTCGCCGGAATCGATCGAATAGACGGTCCCGATTGCGCTGACGGCGACCTCACGTGCCGCCATGGCCGGCAGCAGCGCAAGCGAGATATCGCGGTTGAATCCGATCGGCTTCACGACCTGGTAGATGCCGTCGCCGATGTGACCGGCGATCGAGGCTTCTACCTGGCTTTGTCCCGGCTTCGCCTGCGGGAAGCTCGCGAGAGCCCACAGCAGGACCGTTGTTCCAAGGATGATCGTGCCGGCGCGCTTCAGGAAGATGACCGCACGCTGATAGAGGCCGATGACCACGTCCTTCAGCAGCGGCATCTGGTATTTCGGCAGCTCCATCATGAATGCGCCGCCGCCACCGCGCGTAATCGTCCGGCGCAAAGCCAGCGACGCGAGGAGCGCTCCGGACACGCCGGCGATGTAGAGGCCGAACATCACCAATCCCTGCAGGCCGATGCCGTAGCCGACGCTGCGATCGGGAATGAACGCCGCGATGATCAAGGTGTAGACGGGAAGCCGCGCCGAGCAGGTCATCAGCGGCGCGACCAGGATGGTGGTCAGGCGGTCCTTGGGATTGTCGATGGTGCGCGTGGCCATGATGCCCGGCACCGCGCATGCGAAGCTCGACAGCAGCGGAATAAAGGCACGTCCCGACAGCCCCGCGCCGTGCATCAGCTTGTCCATCAGGAAGGCGGCGCGGACCATGTAGCCGCTCGCTTCGAGCAATAGGATGAAGAGGAACAGGATCAGGATCTGCGGCAGGAAAACGATTACCGCCCCGACCCCACCGAGCACGCCGTCGACGAGCAGCGATCGGAGCAGCCCGTCAGGGAGCAGGTCCGTCACCCCTTGGCCGACCCACGCGACGAAGCTTTCGATCCAGCTAACAGGCACTTCGCTCCAGGCGAAGACGGCCTGGAACATGACGAAGAGGACGGCCGCGAGGATCAGCGGCCCCACGACCGGATGCAGAAGAACGGAATCTAGCCGGTGGGTCCACAGGCGGACGGGGCTTTCGCGAAGCACAGCCGCCTTGGCGATGTCGCGTGCCCTGCGCTGCAGGCGGACCAGGTCCGACGGCGCATGCTCGTGCACTCCGCAACGCGGCGAAGACAGCATGTCGTCGAGCGCCGCCTGCAGCTCGGCAATGCCGCGGCGGCGGACGGCGACGGTCTCGATCACCGGAACGCCAAGTTCCGCCTCGAGCACCTTCGCATCGAGCTCCAGCCCGTCGCGCTTGGCAAGGTCGACCATGTTCAGAGCGACGATCGTCGGCAGGCCGAGCTCGATCAGCTGCAGTGCGAAACGCAGATGGTTATCGAGATTGGAGGCGTCGACGACGATGACTAGCGCATCCGGCGCACGCTCGCCCTTCTGTCGGCCGAGAAGCACGTCGCGCGTCACCGCTTCGTCTGGGCTTCCCGGTTCGAGGCTGTAGCTGCCGGGAAGGTCGACCATCTCGACCGGACGGCCGTCGGCGAGCACGAGCCGCCCGGATTTCCGCTCGACGGTGACGCCGGGGTAGTTGCCGACCTTCTGACGCGCGCCCGTAAGTGCGTTGAACAGCGCGCTCTTGCCGGCATTCGGGTTGCCGGCGACTGCAACCAGCGGAAGGGGTGTCATGCCGGGCCTATGCGGTCGGGATCACGCGGACGGCGCGGGCGTGGGTGCGGCGGATCGCGACGGTCATGCGCCCGACGCGAATTGCCAAAGGGTCGCGGCCGAACGGGCCAAGGTGGAGCGGCTCGACCGTCACGCCCTCATCGAAGCCGAAATTGCGGAGACGGCACGCCTCGCTCTCTTCGAGCAACGTCCAGTCGATGGACACAATGGACGCGCGCGTGCCGACCTTAAGCTGGTCGAGCGAAACCGACTCCGGTTTGAAGTGCGCGGTCATCTTGCAAGTGATTATCAATAACGGCGCACTTTGGAAAGTGAACTAGCGCGCGGGGTAGCGCAGGCGGCCGAGGAAGCGGCTGACGCTGAAATGCTCCTGTCCGCTCCATTCGTGCTTCAGCTTCTCGATCTTCATCACGTCGTCGATGCGGCGATCGAGGAAACTGGACGTCTCGGCAAAGCCCGGAGTTTGATCGTCGAGCCACACGAGCAAAGTCGACGCATAGACTCCGCCAAGCATGAGCCGCTTGGTGTAGTGATTGTAGTCGGTGCTGGTGTCGCCGGCGATCCGCCACATGACGTCCGCCGTGCGCCAGCCGGTCTTGAGCCCCGTCGGCGCATTCTGCGGCATGGCCAGGACGGACAACGCACGTCGAACAGCTTCGCGTGCGGGTTCCATGATCTCCAGACGCTTCCAGACGATGGCGCGGATTTTCTCGCGGATCTTCAGGCCGTCGAGGCGCTCGGGCGTGAACCAGTCTTCCAGGGCGCGGTCGACGCCGCGGATGTAGAGGTCGATCTTGCTCGCCTGATCCTTCGGCACCGCGAGCTTCGCCTGACCGGGATCGATGCCCAGCTGGTTCGCTGCCGCGTCGACCGCTGCAGCGGTCCAGCCGTCGAACACCGCATTCTCGCCGATCGGCAAGGCGATCTGGCGCCGGATCTGCTCAAGGTGACTCGGCTGGTCGTCCATGGGCACTCAACTCGCGCCCTCCGTCGCGGGTTTCAAGTCCCTGGCTGGCAAGCGCACGAGGATCAGGGCCGCCGCAATGGCGAAGGCGCCGATCCAATCGAGCGGCTGCAGTGTCTCGCCATACACTGCCCAGCCGACGAAAGCTGAGATGGCGGGCTGAGTCAGCAAGGTCAGTCCGACGACCAGCGGCGACAGCCCTCCGATCGCATAGACGAGCAGCCCCTGGCCGATGACTTGACTGCTAATCGCCAGAATCACCGCGAAGGTCCAATCGTCGGGGATGATCTTCTCGCCCAGCAGGATGGAGAAGGGCAGCAGCATGACCGCGCCCATCGCGCTCGACAGGAAGAGCAGTGGCAATGGCGCCAGCTTCTCGCGGGCGCGTTCGACCGAGATGAGATAGCCGGCGTAGAGCAGGCCCGCAGAGAGGGCGAGCAGGTCGCCATGGAGGTTGCGGGCAGACAGCTCGGCGCTGCTGCTCATCAGCAGGATGGCCCCGAGCGCAGCCAGGATGAGCGCGGCCGCCTGGATGGGCGACGGCCAGCTTCGCGCCAGCCAGAGCCCCCACCCCGCGAAAGCGAAACTGGCGACATTGCCGAACAAAGTCGCATTGCCGAGCTTCGTCATGTGGATGCCGACGTGCCAGGCGGCGAGGTCCGCTGCGAAGAAGAAGGCGGCGAAGGCGATGACGATGCCGAGCGCCTTGCCCGGCCAATGCACGGGCTGCCCTGCGAAGCGCGCGATTGCGAAAAGGAAGGGCAGCGCCAGCGCTAGCCGCCAGAACCCCGCCGCGACCGGGCCGACGCCCGCGAGGCGAACGAACCATGGGCCGAGCGCGAGCGCGCTGCTGCCGACGAACAGGGCCGGAAAGGCGAACGGATGATGATGCTTCGGGCGAGCCACTGGCCGCGCCTAGGGCCTGCGCACGAAGCTTGAAACCCCGAAGCGCAGCGCCGCTCGATAAATCAGGCTTATGGCTGTCGAGGCCGATTTGAATTGAAAGCGAACGGCCCAAACCTATTTGCGCGGCTGGCGCTGGGGAGCGTCGCATTGGAAGGACTCAAATGGCTGGTTTGTTCGATCCACTCGAGCTTGGTGCGCTCGACCTCCCCAACAGAATTGCGATGGCGCCGCTGACGCGCGCCCGTTCAGGCCGCGAAGGCGTGCCGAACGATTTGATGGCAGCTTATTACGCGCAGCGAGCCAGCGCGGGCCTGATCATTTCCGAAGCGACCGGCATTAGCCGCGAAGGTCTCGGATGGCCGAACGCTCCGGGTCTGTGGAACGACGAGCAGGTCGATGGCTGGAAGCTCGTGACCGGGGCCGTCCACCACAACGGCGGACGCATCGTCGCGCAGCTCTGGCACATGGGCCGTCTGGTCCACCCCGATCTCGGTGGCGGTCAGCCCGTCAGCTCTTCAGCAACGACTGCGCCTGACTTTGCGCACACTTACGAGGGCAAGAAGCTCTACGTCGAAGCGCGCGAAGCCACTCGCGAGGACATCCAGCGGATCATCGGCGACTATGTCACCGCAGCACGCAACGCGATCCGCGCCGGATTCGACGGCGTCCAGATCCACGGCGCCAACGGCTATCTCGTCGACCAATTCCTCCGCGACGGAGCCAACTTCCGCACCGACGAATATGGCGGCTCGATCGAGAACCGGCTTCGCTTCGTCACCGAGGTGCTGAAGGCGGTTGGCGACGCGATCGGGATGGACCGCGTCGGGATCCGCTTCTCCCCGAACATCTACGTCCAGGGCGTCGAAGACAGCGATCCGATCGCATTGTTCACCGCATTGGCGCAGCGGCTTGAAGAACTGAAGGTGCCGTGGATCGAGCTCCGCGAGGCGCATCAGCCGACGTCCGCGGGCGCGATCCCGACCGCGCCCGTCAGCCCGGCGATCCGCGCGATCTATTCGGGCAAGATCCTGGTCAACAGCGACTATGACGGCCCAAGTGCGCACGCGCGGATGGCGGAGGGCATCGCCGACGGGATTAGCTTTGGTCGACCCTTCATCTCCAATCCGGACCTCGTGCACCGCATCGCCATTGGCGCGCCGCTGGCGCCAGGAGACGTCGGCACATTCTATGCCGGCGGAACCGAAGGCTATGTAGACTACCCGGCACTACAGGAAGCGAAGGCCGCCTAGGCCCCGTACTTCTCGCGAAGGTCGTAAAGCGAAAGGGCGGCGCGCGCAGCGTGGCCGCCCTTGTCGCCCTGCTTGGGATCGGCGCGGACGATCGCCTGCTCCTCATTCTCGACGGTGAGCACGCCATTGCCGATGGCGAAGCCGTCGACGGTCAGGTCCATCAGCGCGCGTGCGCTTTCCTCCGACACGATCTCGAAGTGATAGGTCTCACCGCGGATCACCACGCCCAAGGCCACGAAGGCGCAGAAGCGCCCGCTCTTTGCGGCCAGCGCAATCGCCGCGGGAAGCTCCAGGGCACCGGGGACGGTAATCGTCTCGTGCTTGTGACCCGCGGCTTCGATGGCTGCCCGCGCGCCTTCAAGGAGCATGTCGTTGAGCTGCGGATAGAAGCGCGCCTCGACAATCAGGATGGTCGCCATGACGTCAGGCCTGCCGCTCGATGGCGCGTTCCTCGACGATCTCCAGCCCGTACCCCGCGAGCGCCACAGGCGACTGGTGCGTGTTCGTGAGCAAGATCATCTGGTGCACTCCGAGCGCGGCCAGGATCTGCGCACCGATACCGTAGCTTCGAAGCTCGTGCCCGCCTTCGGGCGGCTTGCCCGAGCGCAGATCGGCGGAGCGTGAGAGCGAACCCGGCGCAGCGGCGTGCAGCGCGACGATCAAGCCTGAACCCTGCTGCTCGATCATGTGCATGGCGCCCTGGAGCTGGCCCGAACGCGGGCCGGCCTCGCCGAGGACGTCGGCGAACAGGTCGAGGCTGTGCATGCGCACGAGCACCGGCTTGGTCGGGTCGAGCGCACCGTGGACGAGTGCGAGCTGCTCCTCGCCGGTCGCCTTGTCGCGGAAGACCTGCGCCTGCCACTCGGCGCCGCTCTTCGCCTTGAACGCGGTCGAGGCCGAGCGCTCGACCATGTGGTCCTTCTTCAGACGGTAGGCGATGAGATCGCGGATCGTGCCGATCTTGAGATTGTGCTGGCGCGCGAAGTCCATGAGGTCGTCGAGGCGCGCCATGGTGCCGTCGTCGCGCATGATCTCGCAGATCACGCCACTGCTGTTGAGACCGGCCAGACGGGAGATGTCGACCGCAGCCTCGGTGTGACCCGCACGGACCAGAACGCCGCCGGGACGCGCCACGAGCGGGAAGACGTGGCCTGGAGAGACGATCGAGTCCGCTCCATGCGAGGCGTCGATGGCGACGGCGATGGTTCGCGCGCGATCGGCAGCGCTGATGCCCGTCGAAATGCCCTCGCGTGCCTCGATGGAAACGGTGAAGGCGGTCTCGTTGCGGCTGCGGTTGTTGTTCACCATCGGCTGCAGGCCGAGCGCGTCGGCGCGTTCCTTCGTCAGCGCGAGGCAGATGAGGCCGCGGCCGTGGCGGGCCATGAAGTTGATCGTCTCCGGAGTCGCCATCTGCGCGGGAATGACGAGGTCGCCCTCGTTCTCGCGGTCTTCATCGTCGACGAGGATGAACATGCGGCCGTTGCGGGCCTCGTTGATGATCGCCTCGGCGCCGACCAGCACTTCGTTGTTGCCGCGCTGGATGAGCTTTTCCAGCCGCATCAGCGTATCGGCCGTGGGATTCCATTCCGTCGAGCCCAGCTTGCGCAGCGAATTGGGGTGAAGGCCGGCAGCGCGGGCCAAAGCGGCGCGACTGACCTCGCCGGTTTCGATGATGGCATTCAGCCGATCCATAAGATTCGTGCTCATGGAGCGGGCATATATCACACTCGAGTGTGATAAAAAGGAGGAACAGGCGTGTTCCTATTGTGCGCGGGCCGCAATCATCCGATCGAGATAGCGGGCGATCACGTCGATCTCGACATTCAGCTGTTTGCCCGGTGCGAGCGCGCCGAGCGTGGTCTCATGCACCGTGTGCGGGATGATGTTGACGGAGAAGTGAGTCCCATCCTCGGCATCGCGAACTTCGTTCACTGTCAGCGACACGCCATCGAGCGAGATCGAGCCCTTCTGCGCGATCGCCGGCGCCAGGTCGCGCCCGACGCGGATGCCGATCTTGCGGGAATCACCTTCGGGGCACACGCCGATGACTTCACCGACGCTGTCGACATGACCGGTGACGATATGACCGCCGAGCTCGTCGCCCATGCGCAGCGGCCGCTCGAGGTTCAGGCGCGCACCCTGCTTCCACATGTCGGCAGCGGTCCGTGAGACCGTCTCTGCGGAAACATCGACCGCGAACCAGTCCGGGCCCTTGTCGACGACGGTCAGGCAGACGCCCGAGCAGGAGATGGATGCGCCAAGATCGACTGTGGAGAGGTCGTAGCCGGTGCGGATCTGGAGCCGCAGATCGCCGCGCTGCTCCGCGCTGATCACTACCCCGACGTCGGTGACGATGCCTGTGAACATGGCCGCGCCCTAGCGCACCCGCTCGTAAACTTCGAGACGGTCGACGCCGAGGCGCCTGCCGTCGCTGGGCGCCCAAAGACCGTGCGCGTCCGCGATGGCGTCGAGGCCGACATAGCCGAAACTGGACTTGCCCTCGCCGACGATGATCGGCGCGCGATAGATCAGGATCCGGTCGACCAGATCGGCCGCCAGGAATGCCGTCGCGGTCGCCGATCCCCCTTCGACGAGCAGATCGTTGACGTCATGAAGTCGGTACACATCCTGCGGAGATTGCAGGATTTCCCATCCGTCGACCGCCTCGCCGTGCGTCAGCAGAGCCCGGCGCGGCGACCAGTCTTCGAGCCCCGGAAGGCGGACGTCCAGGCGCGGCGCATCGGCTTGGTAGGTGCCGCGGCCGACGAGGATCATGTCGGAATGCGCCCTCTCCAGATGCACATGCGCGCGCGCATCTTCCCCGGTGATCCATTTGCTCTCGCCGGAGGGGAGCGCGATCTTGCCGTCGATCGACAGGGCCAGCTTCAGCGTGATGCGCGGGCGGCCGAGCTTCAGCCGCGTCAGCCAACCGGACAGCGATTCCTCGGCGGCCCTTCGACCCACGCCCACCTTCACGTCGATGCCCGCGTCGCGAAGTCGCATGATCCCTTTTCCGGACGTGCGCGGGTCGGGGTCCTTCATTCCAACGACAACGCGCGCGGGCTTGGCCTTCAGCAGGAGGTCCGTGCAGGCAGGGCCACGAGAGCTCTGGTGTGTACAGGGCTCCAGCGTCACGTACACCGTGGCTCCGGTGGCCTTCCTCCCGGCCTGTTCTAGCGCAGCCGCCTCGGCGTGTGGCCGGCCGCCAGCCGCCGTTGCTCCTCGCCCGACCACCCCGCCATCTGCGGAGACGATCACGCAGCCGACGTTCGGATTGGGCGCGCTTCGCCCGCGAGCGGCTTCGCCGAGCCGCACCGCTTCGGCTATGAAGCGCCGGTCAGCGCTCACATTCCGAGCTGCTTTTCCAGCTTCTGGAATTGCCGTTGCTTTTCTTTGGCGTAGGCGTCGCGCTTCGCCTGGTCTTTCTTCTGATCGGCGATGATCTCCGCGTCCGTGCGGTCGGCCGACCAACTCTCCGCGTAGACGACCTGCGGCGGGGGCGCGGTGTTGATCTTCGAATCGACCAGGAACTCGATGACGATAATGGTCGTCACGAGGACGGCGAGCAGCGCGCCAATCACCTGCTCACGGCTGCGCTGGCGCATGAAGGCGCGCAGGTCGCTGAAGGCCTCTCGCGGTCCAACCGGCTTAGGAAACCATCCCATGTGGACGAATGTAAGCGCTGCATCGTGCCAGTGCTAGGGAGCGCCCAGAAGGTACAATGCTGGCGCCCTCCGGCCGGATTTGAGAAAATTATTGCTCTAACAGCACCGTCCGCAGCAAGTTCGGCGCTTTTTGGATCCGACCACTTGCAAGTTCACGGTGCAGAGTGGGATTTGGACGGCGTCCGGTTTCTGGAGCACGCGCGCTCTTGAGGAGATTCTTCTCATCTGTGCGTCGGTCTTGATCCGGCGAAACTCCCTAAGGCCCCGGCAGCAATGCCGGGGCCAATCCGAAGATCAGGGAGCGGGGGAATTCAGCAAATCAATGCGGAGGAAGGAAGCACAATGAAGTCATTTCGGATCGTAGGCGTTGCGATCGCCGTAGCGGCGCTGACCGCCTGCGGGGGGAACAAGGCCGAAGAGAACGTCGCCACGGAAAACCTCTCGCTCGAGACGGAGAACCTCGACGTCAACGCCACCGACCTCAACGCGGTCGACGTGAACGCGGTCGATGCGAATGCCACGGTGGGCAACGAGTCGACCGAGAATGCCGTCGACGCGAATACGGCTGCCGCGGACAACGCGACGAACGCTCAGTAAGCTTTTCAACTTCGCTGAGGGCGCGGACCGGCAACGGCCCGCGCCCTTTCTTTCGCCTCAGCCGTCCAGCTGAAAGCGCAGCGTGATGACGGTGGTCGAGGCCACCGGACGTCCATCCTCGGTGGCAGGTTTGTACTTCCAGTGCGCGATGAGATGCTTCCGCGCCGAGGCCAGGAATGAGGGATCTACGCGGCCGACCGGATCGACGGCCACGACCCGACCGTGCTCGTCGATAGTCAGACGAAGCTTCAGCAAGGCCTCTTCTTCCAGCCGCCGTTTGTCGTCCGGGTAAGGCGGCTTCACCAGCCAGTCTGGCGTGGCGAAGCGCGCTGTGACGACAACTGGGAGCGGCGGCGGAGGAACGTAGGGCGGGCCCGCGTCGGTCCCGCTTCCCGTCACTTTGCCGAAGTCCGGCGGGATTGGAGTCGTGTCGGTCGTGGGCCGGTCGTCTTGCGTCGGGGTGCTGATGACCGTCTTGGGCTGGTCGATAGTGGACTTGGGGTTTTCGGTCTTGGGCGTCGAAGGCTGCGGGATCGGCTCCGGCGGCGGCGGGAGGGGTTCCGGCCAGAAGTCGATGACGGTCGGCGGGTTCTTGATCCTGATCGGAAGATCCATCTTCGCCGTCATCAGGGCGACGATCGCCGCCGCGTGAACTCCAACGATCAGCATGAGTGCGCGAGGGTGACGGCGCTGGTCGCCGAAACCTGGGGTGGGAGCGTAGACGGGCATACCGGCTCTCCTTCTCTGCGATCATGCAATGTTACATCATTACATTTTTCGAGCAAGAGGAATTGCATCAGCCCTTAGCGGCGGCAGCGATTAGCGCTTGGCGGCGGCCTTCAGCCTCTGGATCGCGCGGTCCTTGCCCATACGGGCGACAAGACCGGCCATCTCCGGACCGCTGTCGCGGCCGGTGAGCGCGAGGCGTAACGGATGGAACAGCTCGCGGCCCTTGCGGCCGCTGACGGTCTTCAGCTCGCCGGTGAGCGCCTTCCATGGCTCGGCAGCCCAGTCGAGGCCCTCCGCGATGCTGGCAGCATCTTTCATCATGAGCCGCTCGTCGTGCGCGAGCTCCGGCACTTCGACATCCCCGTGCAGCACGTCGAACCAGTCGCTGAAGTCGGACAGCCGTTCGAGGTTCGGCCTCAGGAGGATCCAGTCCTCCTCCCTCGCGGCGGCAGGCAATCTGTCAGCGACAGCCGAATGCTCCAGCCGATGCAGCAGGCGTGCGTTGATCAGCTCCACGTCGTGCGGGTCGAAATGCGCGGGTGCTCGCCCGAAGTGAGCAAAGTCGAACCCGTCCACCAACTCCTCGAGCTTCAGGGGCTCAACCGGCTGCGAGGTGCCGATGCGGCCGAGCACATCCAGCATCGCCAGCGGCTCGACGCCTTCCTCCCGCAGATGCTCAGCGCCGTAGGAGCCCAGGCGCTTCGAGAGCTTGCCCTCGGCAGCAACCAGCAACGCCTCGTGCGCAAAGTGCGGCGGCTTCGCGCCCAGCGCCTCGAACATCTGGATCTGCGCCGCGCTGTTCGTGACGTGGTCCTCGCCGCGAACGATGTGCGTGATGCCAAGGTCGACATCGTCGATCACGCTGGGGAGCAAATACAGCCAGCTGCCATCCTCACGGCGGACAACGGGGTCGGACAGCAGCTTCGGATCGAACCGCTGCGGGCCGCGAATAAGGTCGTTCCACTCGATCGGCGCGTCATGGTCGAGCTTGAAGCGCCAATGCGCCTGGCGGCCTTCCGGCACGGGAGCGTCGGCAGCCTTCCGCTCGTAGACTGGCGGCAGGCCGCGTCCGAGAAGCACCTTGCGACGCAACTCAAGCTCCTCGGGGGTCTCGTAGCAGGCATAGACCCGCCCGGCCGACTTCAGGCGATCGAACTGGCGTTCGTAGTTGTCGAAACGCTGCGACTGCCGAACTTCCGAATCCCACAGCAGCCCGAGCCATGTGAGATCGTCGCGAATGGCCTCCACGAATTCCTCCCGGCTGCGTTCGCGGTCGGTGTCGTCGATGCGCAGCAGGAACTTGCCGCCGTTCTTCCGGGCAAAGAGGAAGTTGTGCAGCGCCGTGCGGATATTCCCGACGTGCAGGCGCCCTGTCGGCGAGGGTGCAAAGCGAGTGACGACGCTCATTCTAACGCCGGGTCAGGGTTGCGGTGCCGCCGTTGCCGGATAGCTGAACTTCACGCCCCTCCTTTGAGAAAAGAGCGATGTTCGCTCCCTTCAGCGCCCGCTCGATCTCATTCTCGTTCGTGGTCTGGTTGCGGCCGCAATGCCCCGTCGACATCGGGCTGAACGCGACGATGTTGCCGTCCTGCGTGTAGCTCCAGGCAAAGGTCACGCATTCCGAATGCACCGTGGCTTTGTCGGCGGTGATGCTCGCGGTCATCGGGAAGACCTGCTGCAGTGGCTTTCCGCCCAACGCGGTCACGCTCCACTCACCCGCCAGCGATGGCACGTCTGCCGGCTTCTCCCTGGCAGCGGGCTTTTCGGTCTGGTTGGCAGCCGGCTCGTTCGCCGACGGCGAGCACGCCGCGACCAACAGGGTGGCGATCATCGTCAGTTGTTTCATCGCGGAAGCTCCACCTCGGGTCCGGTGTGGAAGAAGTTGCTGATGGGGTAACGCCGGTCGCGGCCGAAGTTGCGCACGCCGATCTTCACGCCCGGTGGCGCCTGGCGGCGCTTGTACTCTGCCTTGAGCACCAGCTGCTCCATCTTCGCGACCAGTTCGAGCGGCTCGCCCGTGGCGTTCGCCACCTCGCGCACCGACATCTCCTTGTCGATCAGCCCTTCCAGGATGCGGTCGAGGTCGGAGTAGGGCGGCAGGCTGTCCTCGTCCTTCTGATCGGGGCGCAGCTCGGCCGACGGCGGCTTGGTGATCACGTTCGCCGGCATGACCGGACCGTCCGGACCCAAGGCGCCCTCGGGTTTGTTGCGGTTGCGCCAGCGCGACAAGGCAAACACGGTCGTCTTGTAGGCGTCCTTGAGCACATTGTAGCCGCCGGACATGTCGCCATAGAGCGTTGCATAGCCCACGCTCATTTCGCTCTTGTTCCCGGTCGTAAGCAGCATCGGCCCGAACTTGTTCGACAGGGCCATGAGCGCGACCATGCGCAGCCGCGCCTGCAGATTCTCCTCCGCAAGACCAGGCGTCGTTCCCGCGAAAGCCTCCTTCAGCGCCTCGTCGAAAGCGGCCACTCCGGGTGCGATGGAAATGACGTCATGACGACATCCGAGCAGTTCCGCGCACTCGCGCGCGTCGGCCAAACTCTCCTCCGACGTGTACTTCGACGGAAGCATGACGCACCAGACCTTGTCCGCCCCAAGCGCATCGACCGCGATCGCTGCGGAGAGCGCGCTGTCGATCCCTCCCGAGAGACCGAGGATCACCCCCGGAAAGCCGTTGCGAGTCACATAGTCGCGCAAGCCGACGACCATCGCGCGATAGACATCCTCCGGGAAAGGATCGAGCTGATGCTCGGCGCGGGTCCTGCAGAGCCAACCCTGGGGGCCGCGCTGCCACTCGGTCAGAAGCAGCTCCTCCTCCCAGTCGCAGAACTGCACCACGCGCTCGCCGTCGGCGTGCATGATGAAGGAGGAGCCGTCGAACACCAGCTCGTCCTGGCCGCCCACGCGATTGAGATAAGCGAGCGGGAGGCCGGTCATCGTGACGCGCGACCGCACGAGCAGTGCGCGCTTGTCGTCCTTGTCGAGTTCGTACGGGCTGCCATTCGGCACGAGCAGGAACTCCGCGCCCGCATCGGCGAGGTGGGAGCAGACGACGTCCTGCCAGATGTCCTCGCAAATCGGCACACCGATCTTCACGCCGCGGAACTCGATCGGCTCCGGCAACGGGCCCGAGGTAAACACACGCTTCTCGTCGAACGTGCCGTAGTTCGGAAGCTCGCGCTTGAGCGTCCGGGCGATCATCCGGCCGCCCTCGGCGAGGATCATCACGTTGTAGTTGAGGCCGTCCTCATTGTGGATCGAGCCGAACAGCAGAGCAGGGCCGGGCGTCGCGGTCGCGTCGATCAGCCGTTCCGCCGCCTCCATCGTCCGCCGAACGAACTCCGGCTTCAGCACCAGGTCCTCCGGCGGATAGCCCGTCAGCTGCAGCTCCGGCACCATCAGCAAGTCCGCGCCGGCCGCCTTCTCGCGCATCTCGAGGATTGCCGCGGCATTGCAGGCAAGATCGCCAACGCGCTGGTTCATCTGGGCAAGGGCGATCACGAGCCGGTCGGTCATGCTGGCGATTTAGCGCGCGAACGGTCTTCGGCAACCTTTACGGGAACGTGACTCGCTCGCTAAGGCTGCTCAAACGTCGACCCGGGGAGCCGAGATGAAACTGCTTGCGGGCAACAGCAATCCGCCGCTTGCCAAGTCCATTGCCGATTATCTCGAGATCCCGCTGACGGAGGCGAGCGTCCGCCGCTTCGCCGACGAGGAAGTCTTCGTCGAGATCAACGAGAACGTGCGCGGCGAGGACGTCTTCGTCCTCCAGACGACGAGCTATCCGGCCAACGACAATTTGATGGAGCTGCTGATCTGCATCGATGCGCTGCGCCGCGCGTCGGCTAAGCGGATCACGGCCGTCGTCCCCTATTTCGGCTATGCTCGACAGGACCGGAAGCCGGGACCACGCACGCCGATCTCGGCGAAGCTGGTAGCGAACCTGATCACCACCGCGGGAGCGAACCGCGTCCTGTCGGTCGACCTGCACGCGGGGCAGATCCAGGGCTTCTTCGACATTCCGACCGACAACCTCTTCGCCGCTCCGGTGATCGCCGCCGACATCCAGGCGCGGCTGTCGAACAAGAATCTGATGATCGTGTCTCCGGACGTCGGCGGCGTGGTTCGCGCGCGCGGCCTCGCCAAGCGGCTCGACAATGCTCCGCTGGCCATCGTCGACAAGCGCCGCGAGCGGGCCGGTGAATCCGAAGTGATGAACATCATCGGCGACGTCGACGGACGCACCTGCATCCTCGTCGACGACATCGTCGATTCGGCAGGCACGCTCTGCAACGCCGCCGCCGCGCTGAGGCAGCAAGGCGCCGAGGAAGTCTTCGCCTATTGCACGCACGGCGTTCTTTCGGGCGGAGCAGCAGCCCGCGTGGCGGCGTCGGAGCTCAAGGAGCTGGTGGTCACCGATTCCATCTGGAGCGGCGAGCCCGACGAAGACGGCAAGATCCGTCGCCTGACGATCGCGCCGCTGCTGGCGGAAGCGGTCCGCCGCATCGCCGACGAAAGCTCGGTTTCGAGCCTGTTCGACTAGGCGAGGCGTCCCGGACGGTGTGCAACCTCTACCGTCTCGAAAAGAACCCGGACGCCATCCGGCGGCTGTTCGCCGAGATCGAAATGACCTTGGAGTTTCCGGAAGGCATTCCGAACTTCGAGCCGCGCGACGTCCGGATCACCGATCGCGCCCCGATCGTCCGGTTCAACCGCGACCGTGGCGTAGCGGAGCTCGTCGAGCGCCGCTGGTCCTGGCCCGCGCCGGGCGGCAAGCCGGTCTTCAACATGCGCTCGGACGGGCGCGAATTCTCCCGGGACCGCTGCCTGGTCATGGCCGACAGCTTCTACGAATTCACTACTCCTGCCGACGCCAGGCAGAAGCGCAAGGATTGCTGGCTCTTCCGGCCGTCGAACGAGCAGCCCTTCGCCATCGCCGGCGTGACGCGCAACGACCCGCAGTTCGGCGAGGCGTTCACGCTGCTGACCGTTCCGCCGGGACCGGACATACAGCCGTATCACAACCGCCAGATCGCCTTGCTCGGCCTGACCAAGTGGCGGGCGTGGCTCGACGGATCGATCAGCTCGAAAGAAATGCTGCAGCCGGCGGAAGCGGGAGAGCTAGCGGTCGCCGCCGCGGCCTGACGGAGGAGCCGATGCACACGGACGTCATCCTCAAGCGCTTCGAGCAGCCCGACGAGGTCCGCGAATTCCCGCTCGGCAAGTTCGAGCTGGTAACTCTCGGCGGAATGACCATCGGCCGCGCGACCTATCAGCCGGGCTGGCGATGGTCGGTCCACGTTGGCGACCAGCTCGGCCAGGCGTCATGTCACATCGAGCATGTCGGAATGGTCGTGTCCGGCTCGGCAACCGCCGCCATGGACGATGGCGAGGTCATCGAAATGCGCGCCGGGGACGTCTTCTACATCCCGCCGGGACACGACAGCTGGGTCGTCGGCGACGAGCCGTACGTCTCGCTGCACTTCCTCGGCGCCGAGAGCTACGCGCACGACTGACCCTTTTCGATGGAGCCGCGTTGTGGGGCCATGCCACACGTCCTGATCACCGGAGCCAATCGCGGCCTCGGCCTCGAATTCGTCCGCCAGTACAAGGAGGCCGGCTGGCAGATCACCGCCACCGCCCGGGAATCCAGTCCGGAGCTCGACGCACTGGGCGTCGAGGTCGAGACGCTGGAGATGAGCGACCTCGATGCGGTCGCGGAATTCGGGAAGCGCTTCGACAGCCTCGACCTGCTGATCGCCAACGCCGGGACCTACGGTCCGCAACAGGTCCGCGACGCGGAAGCGGCACGCGCCTGGGAAGAGACGTTCGTCGTCAACACGATCGCGCCGTTCCTGCTAGCCCAGTCCGTTCTCCCCGCGGTCAACAAGGCCGGCGGCAAGCTGATCGCCGTCAGCACCCGCATGGGGAGCATCGAGGACAATGACTCCGGCGGCTTCATCGCCTATCGCTCATCCAAGTCGGCGCTCAACTCCGCTTGGCGCAGCCTCGCGATCGACAATCCCGGCGTGACCTGCGTCGTGCTCCATCCGGGATGGGTGCAGACCCGCATGGGCGGGTCGTCCGCTCCGCTTCAGCCGGAAGAGAGCATCGCCGGCATGCGCAAGGTCATTGAAGGGCCGCGCCCGGAGCAATCCGGAGGCTTCTTCGCCTACGATGGCGCGACGGTTCCCTGGTAGTCCTCTGACTTGCCTTGAGGCGCCGCCGCCTCTATAGGCCCGCGCTTTCCAGATCATTGGAAAACCAATGGCCCGGCCAAAAGGCATGCCGTGGCGGTTGGATCATGTCGCGTCCCTCGGGGCGCAAAGGAGACGAAATGCCCAAGCTGAAGACCAAGAGCGGCGTGAAAAAGCGCTTCAAGCTCACGGCGACCGGCAAGATCAAGCACGGGGTCGCTGGCAAGCGCCACCGGCTGATCAGCCACAACGCCAAGTACATCCGCCAGAACCGCGGCACCGAAGTTCTCGCCGACGCCGATACGGCGCGCGTGAAGCTCTGGGCGCCCTACGGCCTCAAGTAAGGAGTAGCGGGATATGGCACGCGTCAAGCGCGGCGTTACCACGCGCGCAAAGCACAAAAGGATCCTCGACAATGCGAAGGGCTATTACGGCCGTCGCAAGAACACGATCCGCATCGCCCGCCAGGCTGTCGAAAAGGCAGGCCAGTACGCCTACCGCGACCGCAAGGTGAAGAAGCGGAGCTTCCGCGCCCTCTGGATCCAGCGCATCAACGCTGCGGTCCGCGCGGAAGGCCTGACCTACGGGCAGTTCATCCACGCGCTCAAGCTTGCGAACATCGACCTCGACCGGAAGGTCCTGGCAGACATCGCGATGCACGAAGGCGAAGCGTTCAGCGGCATCATCGCCCAGGCGAAGAAGGCGCTCGAGGGAAAGGCCGCGGCCTAGCCCTCACACGCTGAAGAACAAGGAAGGGCGTCGGAGCTTCGGTTCCGGCGCCCTTTTCTTTGCGTCTAGGCCGGCAAAGGCCCTTCTTCGCCGGGATGTCGGCCCGCCCGCTGTGGCAGCAGGACGATCAGCGCGATGATCGCCACGGCCAATGCAAGCGATGCGATCGGACGGCTCAGTTGGAGGCCACCGTTGCTGATCGGCTTGTCCAGGAAATCGCCAACCGTGGCACCAAGGGGCCGCGTAAGAATGAACGCAGCCCAGAACAGGAAGACGCGGGAGATGTTCGTCCAGAAGTACAGCGCCGCGGTTAATACCAGCATGGCGCCGAACACCATTGCGCCACCCGAATATCCAAGTCCCGCATCCGCGATCCAATCGCCGAGCGCGGTGCCCAATGTCTGGGAAAAGGTGATCGTCAGCCAGTAGAAGGCCTCGGCCTTTGGTGTTGCGACCGTATTAACGTCCACAGTCCCGAGCGATCGATGCCAGAAGAACAGGGAGGCCAGAACGAGCGCCAGCAGGATCAAGGAGCCGCCCGGATAACCGACGCCCAGGGCCCGATCGGCAAAGTCGGCCAGCGTCGTACCAGCCGTCGTGGAGGCCGCGATCGTTGCCCAATATAGCCATGGGTTGAAGGCGCGCGCCCTGATCTGCGCAGCGACGAGCACGATCAACAATACACCGAAGATCGCCGTGCCAATGAGATAGCCGTTGGGGACAGGGTGCGGCGTGGTTTCGCCCAGCCACGTCATCGTTACCGTGTCACCCGCGGTTTCTCCGAGGGTCGTGGCGAGGATCTTGATGATCCAGAAGCCCAGCGTGATTGCGGGGACTTTGGAGAGGGCTTCTTGCCGCAATTGCCGATCGTCCATCCTCAGCCTCGCGTCACTCGGACGCGTCGATCCTAGCCAAGGCAGCGAGTTTTAGTCGAGCCGCTCGTAGGCCGGCAGTGTCAGGAACTCCGTAAAGTCGTCTGAGACGACCATTTCGCGGAACAGTTCGGATGCGTCGGCGATGTCGGGCACTTCCTGCAGCAGGCCGATCTCTTCGTCGTACAGCGCGTCGAACAGCTCTCGCGTAAATTTGCGGCCGTCGTCGAGCGGCGCTTCGAAATGCAGCCACTGCCACAGCTGCGCGCGGCTGATCTCCGCCGTCGCCGCATCTTCCATCAAATTGTAGAGCGGCACCGCCCCCTTTCCGCCGAGCCAAGCGGCGAGATATTGGACGCCGACCCGGATATTCTCGCGAGCGCCATGCTCCGTGCGTGGGCCCTTGTGCAGTTCCAGCATCTCCTCACGGCCCGGAACATGCTCCGGCCGCTTGGACAGCTGGTTCGGACCCGGCATCGCTTCGAAAGCCTCCAGGGCGATCGGTACCAGCCCCGGATGCGCGACCCAGGTCCCGTCATGGCCGTTAGTCACCTCGCGCAGCTTGTCTGCCCGCACCTTGTCCATCGCGGCTCGGTTCGCGTTCTCATCACCCTTCACGGGAATGAAGGCCGACATGCCGCCCATCGCGAATGCGCCGCGGCGGTGGCAGGTGTCGATCAGCCGCAGCGAATAGGCCGCGAGGAAGGCCTTATCCATCGTCATCGCCGAGCGATCAGGGGTCAAGCGGCCCGCGTGGCGGCCGAGCCGCTTGATGGTCGAGAAGATATAGTCCCAGCGGCCGCAGTTCAGGCCGACGATGTTCTCACGTAGGGCGTAGAGAATCTCGTCCATCTCGAACGCCGCCGGGATGGTCTCGATCAGGATCGTCGCCTTGATCGTCCCCCGCTCCAGCCGAAGTCGGTTTTCCGCGAGCGCGAAGATATCGCTCCACAGCGCCGCTTCCTCCGCACTCTCCAGCTTGGGAATATAGAAGTACGGGCCCGAGCCCTGCGTCAGCGCGGCCCGCGCATTGTGCCAGACGTAAAGCGCGAAATCGAAGAACGCGCCCGCGACCGGCTCGTAATCGACGGTGACATGGTCTTCCGGCAGGTGAAGTCCGCGCGGCCGGACCATCAGAACCGCCGGATTTTCTCCAACCTCATAGGCCTTGCCGCTGTCGGGGTCGGTGAAGCCCAGCCGCCCAAGCCAATAGGCCTTGAGGTTCGCCTGTCCGGTGACGAGCTCGTCCCAGGTCGGCGACGTCGCGTCCTCGAAGTCGGCCATGAAGACGCGCGCGCCCGAATTGAGGGCGTTGATCACCATCTTCGCATTGGTCGGCCCGGTAATCTCAACGCGCCGGTCCTGAAGATCGGCAGGGATGCTTCCCACGGTCCATTCGGCCTCGCGAATGTCGCGCGTATCGTCGCGGAAATCCGGGAGCTCCCCGGCGTCAAAACGCTCCTGCCGCTCGAGGCGCTTGTCGAGCAGTTCGCGGCGGCGGCCGTCGAACCTCTCGTGCAGCTCCGCCACGAGGTCGAGAGCGTCCGGGGTGAGTACTGCGCCCGCCCCCGGCACTCGGCTGGGCTCGGCCACGATCCGCGGCCGGTCTATGACTGAATTCATGCGCGATTCGGCTCCACACAGATCGAATAGCGCGTTGTCGCCCCACAATGATCCCGGAAAGTGAGACGCTGCCATTCGGTTCGCGCCTTCACTTCGTCGTCATAGGGGCCGTGCATCGTTTCGGTGCCCGGAGTGATGTCCTTGAACCGGCAGTCGCTGTAGTCGCCGCCGATCACCCAAAAACGCTGTGCCATGCTGTCCTCCTTACTCGGCCGCGACGAACTGGGCGGCTTCGGTGGATTCCTTCAGTGCGACGGTCGACGACTGGCCGCCCGAGATGGCAGTCGCGACGGCGTCGAAATAGCCGGTGCCGACTTCGCGCTGGTGGCGGGTCGCCGTGTAGCCCTTCGCTTCGCTTGCGAACTCGGCCTGCTGAAGCTCGGAATAAGCCGCCATGCCGCGGTCGCGGTAGCCGGTCGCCAACTCGAACATCCCGTGGTTGAGGCTGTGGAAGCCCGCCAAGGTGACGAACTGGAACTTGTAGCCCATCTCGCCCAGCTCGCGCTGGAAGTTGGCGATGGTCTGCTCGTCGAGCTTGGCCCGCCAGTTGAAGCTGGGCGAGCAATTGTAGGCAAGCAGCTTGCCCGGGAAGTGAGCATGGATGGTCGCGGCGAAGAGGCGCGCCTCTTCAAGATTCGGATGGCTGGTCTCGAACCAGATGAGGTCGGCGTGGGACGCGAATGCGAGGCCGCGCGAGATGCAATGATCAAGGCCGGTGCCGTCCTTCAGGCGGAAGAAGCCCTCGGGAGTCCGTTCGCCGGTCAGGAATTGCCGGTCGCGCTCGTCAACATCCGAGGTGATGAGCTTGGCGCTCTCCGCGTCGGTGCGGGCGACGAGGATCGTCGGGACGCCGCAGACGTCGGCGGCCAGGCGAGCAGCATCCAGGTTGCGGACCGCTGCCTGTGTCGGGATCAGAACCTTGCCGCCGAGATGTCCGCACTTCTTTTCCGAAGCGAGCTGGTCCTCGAAGTGCACGCCGGCGACGCCCGCCTCGATGTAGGCCTTCATGATCTCGAAGCAGTTCAGCGGCCCACCGAAGCCGGCTTCCGCATCGGCAACGATCGGCGCGAACCAGTCGCGTTTGGCGCCGCCTTCCGAGTGCTCGACCTGGTCGGCGCGCTGGAGGGCGCGGTTGATGCGCTTGGCCAGCTCTGGGCCCGTATTTGCTGGATAGAGCGACTGGTCGGGGTACATGGAGCAGGCGGTGTTGGCGTCCGCAGCGGCCTGCCAGCCGGACAGGTAGATCGCCTGAAGGCCCGCGCGGACCATCTGCATTGCCTGATTGCCGGTGACCGCGCCGAGAGCGCGGACGGGCTCGTCCTGCTGCAGCAGCTCCCAAAGCCGAAGCGCTCCGCGACGAGCCAGCGTGTGCTCGATCGGGAACGACCCGCGCAGGCGGAGGACATCATCGGCAGTGTAGGGACGCTCGATTCCATCGAAGCGGCCAGACGGAGCGGAAACGACGACACCAAAGTCAGACATTGCGAATCCCCTGTGATTGGACCCGCAGAGAAACACGAACGATCAGTAGTGGATGCACAGATAAGGGCTAAGCTGACAGAAGTAGACTTGTGTACTTTGTAAATTCATTCACAATTGTACCATGGCAGTGCAACGAAAGCTGTTGCTGGGTGCGAGGCTGAGACGGCTCCGGCGCGACCGCGGCCTCAACCAGGCCGCCATGGCCGCCGAAATCGGCATCTCCGCCTCTTACCTGAACCATCTTGAGCGCAATCAGCGGCCGGTCACCGCAGGCATCCTCCTGCGGCTGGCTGAAGCGTTCGACATCGACATGAAGGCCTTCGCCTCCGATGGCGGGGACACGGCAGGGGCGGAGCAGCTGGGCGAAGTCTTCTCCGATCCGATGCTCTCTGACCTTGGTATCGGCAGGCCGGAATTGATCGAGTTGGCGGACAACGCTCCCGCGGTCTCCGAGGGTGTCGTGCGCCTCTACACCGCGCTGCGTGAGCTTCAGCGACGGCCGCTCGACATTGACGAAGGTGAGACCACCGCCGATCCGCGCTCGCTGATCACGCCGGAGACCTGGGTGCGCGACTACATCCAGGCGCAGCGGAACCATTATCCGGAGCTTGAGGAGCGCTGCGAAATTCTCGGCGAGGCGCTGAACGATCCATTGTCGGTGTCAGAAGCACTCCGTCGGCGGCTCAAGGAAGCGTTCGGCGTCGAATCGCAGGTTGTGGCACCGGAGCTGCTCGCGGGCTTCAGCCAGCACTACGACCCGCAGCGGCGGACTTTCATGATCTCGGCGCTGCTGCGTTCCGAGAATCGCACCTTCGGCCTTGCCTATCAGCTCGCTCTGCTGGAGCTGGCGCCGCTTCTTCAGCGAATGGCGGACGACGCGCGTCCGCCGGATGCAGGGACCCGCGCGCTGCTTCACATGAGCTTCGCCAACTACGCGGCCGGTGCGATCATGATGCCCTACGGCCGTTTTCTCCGCGCCGCCGAAGAGCACCGCTATGCGATCGACCGGCTGTGCGGCCAGTTCGGGGCGAACGTCGAGCAGATCGCCCATCGCATCACCACCCTCGGGCGCTCCGGCGCACGCGGCGTTCCCTTCTTCATGCTGCGCGTCGATCCGGCGGGGAATATCTCGAAGCGCTACGCGGGCGAGAGCTTCCCCTTCTCGCACTTCGGCGGGACCTGCCCGCGCTGGCACCTGCATGCGGCGTTCCAGACGCCCGGCCAGACCATCCGCCAGCTGATCGAAACGCCGGACGGCCAGCGCTTCTTCACCATCAGCCGCACGATCGAGCGTCCTATCCGCCCCGACCTGCGCGACGACGCGCTGTTGGCGATCGGCCTTGGCTGCGACATTCGCTACGCGCCGCGCATCGCTTATGCCGACGGTCTGGACCTGGCGAACACGCCGGCGACGCCGGTCGGCCCGGCCTGCGCGATCTGCCCGCGGATGGAATGCCCTTATCGCGCGACACCGCCGGCAGGGCGGATGCTTGCCGTGCATGAGAACCGCAAAACGATCTCGCCCTTCCCGTTCCTGCCCGGCTAGGGCGCGACCGGCTCCCGCTCCAGTTTCACGCGGTCCCAATCGGCAAGATCGGCCGCTGCATCATATGTCGATTGAAGGAAGCTGGTCAGCACGGCTTCCGGATCCGCCGCGCTCCGCACCTCTTCGTACGAGAGCGTGAATTCCTGCCAGTTCCCGTCGAAGGCGCCTGCCGCGACGGTTCGGTCCCGGAAGCCCGCGGGCTCGGGATAGGCATAGCTGTAGAAGAAGGGGTCGGCTTGGGTGACGCCGCCTGCCCAGAAGCCAGCGCTCGACACTTCCTGGCTATAGGCTTCGCGAGTGACGCGGTCGGGCAGGCCCGGAACGCCCCCCGGATGCTGCGGGGCTGTTCTCCCGGAAAAGCGCGTGACGGCCAGATCGAAACTCCCCCACCAGAAGTGCAGGGGGCTCGATTTGCCCGTGAAGCCGGCGCGAAAGCGTTCGAACACCGGGAGCATGGCGGCGAACGCCTCGCGCAGCCTGCCCGCCGAATCGCGGCTGTAAACGCGGTGAGCCTTGTCGTCGGGGAAGGCCACGGCGTCCGGAATCTCATTGGGCTTGCCACTGAAGTCGCTCGGAAGCTGGTACTTACGAAGCATCTCGACCACGCCACTATGCAATGCTGCGATGCTTCCTGCAGCCAGCGGAAGCTCCTCCCGCTCCTCGGCGCTCGTCGTCAGGACGATCGCGTGCCGACAGAGATCGAGCGCCAGCGTGAACGTCCGTCCATCGCCTGCAGCTGTCGGCAATGTCGCCAGTCCGCGCGCGTTCGGCTGAAGCGCGACATGCCAGCCGTGGTTGGTCCACGGAGCATGGCGCACCCGGATCTTGCCGAGCATCTGTGCCGCCAGATGCAGGATCGAAAGCGTCTGGTGATCCTTCGCCGGATCGAGAACGGGCCAGCTCATCGCCGCCCTTTAGCACGGCCCTTTGCAATTTGCGCTGCGGTGCAGCTAAGGCCGCGCCATGGCGTCAGACACTGACATTCTCGATCAAATCCGCGGCGCGACCGACCTTGGTACGCTCGACCAGCTGCGCGTGTCCGTGCTGGGCAAGTCCGGAAGCATCACCGCGCGCCTGAAGTCGCTCGGATCGATGGACCCGGACACGCGCGCCGCCGAAGCGCCCAAGATCCACGCGCTGCGCGAGCAGGTCACTTCAGCCATCGCCCACCGCAAGGCCGCGCTGGAAGCCGCCGAGCTCGATCGCAAGCTCGCGACGGAGACGATCGACCTTTCGCTGCCGGCGCAGGACAGCCCGAGCGGTACCGTCCACCCCGTCAGCCAGGTGATGGACGAGCTTGCGGAAATCTTCGCCGACCTCGGCTTCACGGTCGGTGAGGGGCCCGAGATCGAGGATCAGTGGTACAATTTCACCGCGCTCAACATGCCCGAGTTCCATCCGGCGCGCGCGATGCAGGACACCTTCTACACGGAGCCGCGCGAGCCCGGTGAGGAACCGAAGGTGCTGCGGACGCACACCTCGCCGGTCCAGATCCGCGCCATGCAGGCCAAGGGAGCGCCGATCTACATGATCGCCCCCGGACGCGTGTACCGATCGGACAGCGACGCGACCCACACGCCCATGTTCCACCAGGTCGAGGGCCTCGTCATCGACCGCGCGATCCACATGGGCCATCTCAAGTGGACGCTGGAGACCTTCCTCCGCGCTTTCTTCGAGCGCGACGATGTCGTCCTGCGGATGCGCCCGTCCTACTTCCCATTCACGGAGCCCTCGGCGGAGGTCGACGTCGGCTACACGCTCGAAAACGGAAAGCGCGTCATCGGCGGCAGCGAGGGCTTCATGGAAGTGCTCGGCTCCGGGATGGTTCACCCGCGCGTCATCGCCAATTGCGGGCTCGATCCCGACGAATGGCAGGGCTTCGCGTTCGGCTGCGGTATCGATCGCCTGGCCATGCTGAAATACGGAATGGACGACCTGCGCGCGTTCTTCGACGGCGATATCCGCTGGCTGAAGCATTACGGCTTCCGAGCGCTCGACGTGCCCACGCTCAGTGGAGGAGTGGGCGCATGAAGTTCTCGCTGAGCTGGCTGAAGCAGCATCTCGACACCGATGCCAATGCCCAGACTATCGCCGACACGCTGACGGCGATCGGCCTCGAGGTCGAAGGTGTCGAGAATCCGGCTGAGGCGCTGGCGCCGTTCCGCGTCGCCAAGGTGCTTACCGCGGAAAGGCATCCGCAAGCGGACAAGCTGCAGGTGCTGACGGTGGATGCGGGCTCCGGTGAGCAGATCCAGGTCGTCTGCGGCGCTCCGAATGCACGCGCCGGCCTGGTCGGCGTCTTCGGCGGACCGGGAACCTACGTGCCCGGGTCGGACCTGACGCTGAAGGTCGCCGCCATCCGTGGCGTCGAGAGCCGCGGAATGATGTGTTCGTCGCGCGAGCTGCAGCTGGGCGACGACCATAGCGGCATCATCGAGCTACCCGAGGACGCACCCGTGGGCGCCGTCTTCGCGGACTATGCCGGTCTCAACGACCCGGTGTTCCACGTGAACGTCACGCCCAACCGCCAGGACTGCATGGGCGTTCGCGGGATTGCGCGCGACCTCGCAGCCGCCGGCATCGGCACGCTGAAGCCACTCGCCGTTCCGCAGATCGAGGGCAGCTTCAAATCGCCGATCGACATTCGCATCGAGGATTCGGCGGGTTGCCCAGCCTTCTTCGGGCGCGCCGTCCGCGGCGTACGCAACGGACCGTCGCCGGAGTGGATGCAGCGCCGCCTGAAGAGCGCGGGCCAGCGGCCGATCTCGGCGCTGGTCGACATCACGAATTACGTCATGATCGATCTCGGTCGTCCGGCGCATGCTTACGACATCGCGAAGATCGACGGTGCGCTGATCGCCCGCGCCGCACGCGACGGCGAGAAGGTGCTGGCGCTTAACGAGAGGGAATACACGCTCGACTCGTCCATGACCGTGATCGCCGACGAGCGTCAGGTGCACGATATCGGCGGCATCATGGGCGGCGAGGATTCGGGTGTCAGCGAAGGCACGACCGACGTGATGCTGGAAATCGCCTACTTCACGCCGGAAAACATCGCTCGCACCGGCCAGAAGCTCGGCCTCACCAGCGATGCCCGCACCCGCTTCGAACGCGGCGTCGACCCAGCCTTCCTCAAGGACGGCTTGGACGTTCTCACGGGCCTGATTCTCGACATCTGCGGTGGCGAGGCTTCGGAAGCGCTGTACGTCGGCGAGCCGCCGATCGAGCAGAAGATTGTGCCGTTCCTCCCCCAACGCGCGTTCGCGCTCGGCGGCGTCGAGGTTCCGGAGGCGCGCCAGCGCGCAATCCTCGAATCGCTCGGCTTCAAGTTGGAGAACGGCTCGGCCCGCGTGCCGACGTGGCGGCGCGACATCGACGGGTCGGCGGACCTCGTCGAGGAAGTCGCCCGCATCACCGGTTACGACAAGGTCGTCGCCACGCCGCTTCCGCGCAGCCCGGGTGTCGCCAAGCCAACGGCGACGCGTTCCCAGTTGCTTGAGCGGAAGGTGCGCCGCACTGCCGCCGCGCGCGGCCTGGACGAGGCGGTCACCTGGAGCTTCATCTCCGAAAAGGAAGCGGCTGTCGTTGGAGGTGCCCCTTGGCGGGTAGCCAACCCGATCAGCGAGGAAATGAAGGTGATGCGGCCCTCGCTTCTGCCCGGCCTGATTGCCGCGGCGAGCCTCAACCTCGCACGCGGATCTTCGTCGATACGCTTGTTCGAGATCGGCCGTCGCTATCTGGAAGAGGCCGAGCGGCCGACCGCGACCTTGCTGCTGGCAGGCGAGAAGCACCCGCGCAGCTGGCAAAGCGGCAAGGCGAAGACCTTCGACGCGTTCGATGCCAAGGCCGAAGCCATCGCACTGCTCGAAGCGGCGGGCGCCCCGGTCGGCAATCTCCAGCTCTTCGCGGACGCGGGGCCTACCTGGCATCCGGGCCGCTCGGCGACGCTGCGGCTCGGCCCTAAGACGATCCTGGCGGCCTTTGGCGAACTTCATCCGCGACTGTCGAAGGAGCTCGACGCTCCGGAACGCGCGGTGGCGGCCGAGATCTATCTCGACGCCATCCCGCTTCCGCGGTCGAGCGGACATTCGCGGCCGCACTTCACGCCGCCTGCCCTCCAGCCTGTGACGCGGGACTTCGCCTTTCTCGTTCCCGCGGACGTGCCGGCCGACAATCTGGTCCGCGCGATCCGCGGCGCCGACAAGCAGGCAATCGTCGGCGCACGATTGTTCGACCGCTTCGAGACTCCGGACGGACTTAGCCTTGCCGTGGAAGTCACCCTTCAGCCGGCGGAAAAGAGCTTCACCGAAGCCGAGCTCGGCGAGATTTCGAAGCGTGTCGTGGCTGCGGGCGAGAAGCTCGGCGCCCGCCTAAGGAGCTGATTCGAGCGCGTTGATCGCCGCGTGCACGCGGCTTTCGATCTCCTCGCGCTTCAGGCCGGACGGGATCGGCGACCCGATCAGGAAGCGCACGGTCCCGCTCCCCTTCGGCAGGTTCGCGCCCCACACACGTCCGCTGTCCAGCGCAATTGGGACCACTGGAAGGCCGAGCGCCTTGTAAAGACCCGCGAAGCCCGCGGCCAACGCCGGCTGCTCTCCCGGCCGCACCCGCGTCCCTTCCGGATAGATGAGTACCGGCCGCCCGGTCGCCAGCGCGTCCTTGGCCGCCGCAAGCATTTCGCGGAGAGCCTTCGCACCTGCCTGCCGGTCGACCGGAATGACGCCATAACGTCGCGTGGCCCAACCGAAGCCCGGCAAAACGCTGAGCTCCCGCTTGAGGACGACGACCGGCGTCCGTGCGATCCGCATCATCTCAAGCGTTTCGAACATCGACTGGTGCTTGACCGCGATCAGGTAGGCCCCGGGAGGAATCGTCCCCTCAACGACCAGCCGCGTCCCGAGCAGCTTAGCCAGCCCATGATGGAAATCGGTCCAGGCGTGCACCACGGATCGGATGGGTCCCGATCCGAACAGGCTGGCCACGAAGCAGCCGAGAACGAAGAGCGCGGTCGCGGGGTAGAAGATCAGGGCATAGATGACCGCCTGGATCACACGTCGATCCAAACCGACAGCTTGCGCAGCAAATACTTGTTGTACTCGGCGAAGAGGATCTTGAAGCCCGGCTCCGTCCGCACCGCATCCTTCACCAACTTGTACTTGCCGCCGAGAACGCGCCGGAACTCATAGCTCGCGCGGCGCATGTGCCAATCGCTCGTGATCAGGCGCACCGACTTGTAGTTGCGCTTGGCGAGCCAGCGCTGGGCCTCTTCGGCATTTGAGCGCGTGTCGACGGACTCGCTCCCAAGGTCGACGCAGCATTTGACGAGCCGCGCCCGCCCGCCGAGCCGCGCAATCAGGTCATTCTTGGTGACCGACGGGTCGGTTCCGGAGACCAGGACGCGCTTCGCCTTGCCGTCCGCAAGAACGTCGATCGCATGCTCGATCCGGCCGGGGCCGCCGGTAATCACCACGATCGCGTCGGTGGTCACATCCTCCTTGGCAGGCCGCCCCAGCGTCACTCCGAAAAGGATGAAGCCAAGCAGATAGAGGAGGAGAAGGAGCGAAAGGAAGCGGGCGATCATGGAGCGGCGCGCAATGCACTGAGCACCGCGGCCCGCGCAACAAGCGTCGCGAGGAAGACCGCCGCGAGCGGCATCAGGGCCAGGATGATCAGATCGCTGGTGCGAAGCGGCGAGCTTCCCGCGAGATCGCTCGCCATCGCTGCTCCGCTTCCCGCGATGATGAGCAAGCCGATCGCAGCGGCGGCACCGCCGGCAAGAGCTCCGGCCATCGCATCGAGCGCGATCTTGCGCTGGAAGAGCTTCGCGACCTGCTCGTCCGTCGCCCCGATGCCGTGCATGATCTCGATGGTCGAGCGATGCGTATCGAGCGCTCCGCGGGCCGCGAGGATGACTGCAGCGCCCGTCGCAGCTGCCATCAACAACACGAGGGCGACCGAGAGCCAGCGCAGGGCCCGGAGCGAGCCCAGAAGCGGACGGACGGTGGCCTGTTCCGCAATGAAGTGGGCGCCTGGCACCGATCGTTCGAGCGCCTTTCCGACAGCATTAGGATCGGCGTCCGGTGCGACATCCAGGTGAATGATCGCCGGGACGGGGAGCTCATTCCCGACCCCGCCTGGCCCCAGCCACCGCTCGAGGGTACGCCGCATCTCCTGTTGAGACACGGGCTCGACGGACGTGACTCCGGGAATTGCATGGGCTGCGCCGACGGCCGCCTCCAGCTTACCTCCGCCGCCATCGTTGAGCTGAAGAACGTAGCGATGCTCCACGGCGCCGGCGACGATGCCCGCGGCATTGGCAAGGGTGAGACCGGCCGCGGCGACGATCATCATGGCGAAGGTCATGATGGCGATGACGTAGAGCGTCGGACCGCGCAGGGTCGCGCCCGGCAGCAAGCGCCGCTCCGCCTCCGACACCGTGAACAGCGGCAGCTTCATCGCGAGCCCGCCGTCAACTGAGGTGGGTGGCGAAGCAGGCCGGTCGGATCGGCCATCGTGCCCTTTTCCAGTCGCATCAGCTGCGCGCCGGGAGTGCTGGTGATCAGGCTCAAGTCGTGCGTCGCAACGACGATCGTCGTCCCAAGGCGATTGAGCGCGGAGAACAGGTGAAGCAGCCGCTGTGCCATCTCCGCATCCACGTTGCCGGTCGGCTCGTCGGCGACTAGCAGCTCCGGCTGGCTGATAACGGCCCGGGCGATCGCCACACGCTGTTGCTCTCCGCCCGAAAGGGTCGGCGGGCGAGCACTCGCGCGGTCCGCCAACCCGACCCAGGCCAGCATTTCGCGAACCGGCCCTTCGACCTCCGCATCCGTCCTGCCTGAGATCCGCAGCGGCAACGCCACATTGTCGAAGGCGGACAGGTGCCGAATGAGACGGAAATCCTGGAAGACCACTCCGATGCGCCGCCGGAACGAAGGCAGAATCTCGCGCGGAGCCTCGCTCAGATCCTCCTCGAACAGGCGGATCCGCCCGCGCGTCGGACGGCGCGCGAGATACAGAAGCTGCAGCAGAGAGGTCTTCCCCGCGCCCGATGGGCCGGTCAGGAAATAGAAGCCGCCCTTGGCCAACCGAAAATCGAGGTCGCGCAGGACCTCGGCTCCAGTGCCGTAACGCAACCCGACGCTGTCGAATTCGACGATAGCCGACAGAAGCCCGCCCCTCCATCACTGAAGGGACTTCTCGCATGCGGCCGCCGCCTTGCCAATGGGCGCGCATTCCTGTTTACCCTTTGAAAACGGCGGAAAGGCCCCGAGCGGGAAAAGCGCGAATGATCCTGACCTGCCCCTCCTGCGGAACGCAATATGTCGTGAAGGACGGCGCCATCCCGCCGGCCGGCCGGCAGGTGCGCTGCAAGGCATGCGGTCACAGCTGGCGCGAGACGCCGGCCGGAGCGGCGGAAGAACCGCGCGAGACTGTGGCGGAAGCGGAAAATGCGTCGGAGGCCGCGTCCTCTCCCGTGCTGCCACCCATGGACCAGGCCGCCGCCGAGGCCGTCGACGAGCCACGCGAACATTTCGGCGAGAGCTATGCCGCCCGGCAGGAATTTGCAGAGGTCGCCAGGGAGCGATCAGAGGAGAGCTTCCCGCCCGCGTCTGAGGTCGAACGGGGGGACGAGCCGCTCGTGGAGGCGCCATCGCCACCCCCGATCCCGCCGGAAGCCGAAGTCACGGAGCTCGCAGAGGCCGCTCCGTCAGGCCGGCTCGAGTGGGTCGAACAGGACGACGAGTTCAGCCCCTTCGCGCGGCGTGAGCCGACAGAAACGAAGTCGCGCGGGCGCCTCATCACCATTCTGGTGCTGCTTCTGATAATCGCGGCCGTGGCTGTGGGCATCTGGTTCTTCGCGCCGCCGGAATGGAAGCAGCGCCTGGGCATCGCCAGCGCTGAAACCCCTCTCCAGTTGATGATGACGCACAGCGACCGCACTCAGCTCGCCAGCGGCAACGAATTCCTCAACATCAGTGGTCGGATCATCAATCCGACGCAGAAGCTGCAGAAGGTGCCGCCGATCCACGCACAGCTGCACGACAGCAAGGGCAAGGTCGTTTACAGCTGGACGATCCCGCCGCCCGCGCGGACGATCCCGCCTGGCGGAAGCACGACGTTCAACAGCGCAGAGCTGAACATCCCGCCGGCCGCGGAGGAGCTCACCGTCACTCTCGGCGAGCCAAAGGCCTGATTCCTCAGTAGAATTCGACTAGCGATGCCGGCCTGATGGTCCCGTCGCGTTCGCGCACCTTTGTCGCGCGAAGCCTGCCGAACTCCCCCGGCTCAAAGCCGAAACGTACCGGCGACACTCGAACGATCGTCACCGTGGCCCGGGCCTGCTGCACCGGAATTGCGACCGTCTTCGGCGGTGCTTCGGACAGCGCGGCGGCGAGGAGGAGCGACAGCATTGCCCATAGCTAAACGCACCGGCGGCCAAAGGTAAACAAGCTATTAAGCATTGTTCCGCAGCGGGACGCGAAAGCGCCGTTGCGCGGCCGGAAACCCTTTGCTAGAGGCGCGCGCCTGCCAAGGAGTTGCGGCGATCCGCCGCCTCCCATCTTCATGACGTGCGGTCGTGGCGGAACTGGTAGACGCGCAGCGTTGAGGTCGCTGTGGCCGAAAGGCCGTGGAAGTTCGAGTCTTCTCGACCGCACCATGACTGAGTGGACCGCTCCCGGAAGTGGAGCGGACTTCCTCTTCCCGATTCTCAATAGCGAAAAAGAGTCGTCTGAGACGACTATCGGTCGGCGGATGCCATTCGCGGCAGCGGCTGTGCCTCGATCGTTCCGAGGCGAACGACCGGCTTCTCATCGCTAACCCTCGCGAAGATGTTCAGATCGGCGATGAGCTTCGCCGCCTCGGCCGTGTCTGACGACAGACGGACACGGTATTTGCCGTAAGGGACGCGGTCGAACAGGAAGAAACCGTCGAAGTCGCTTTGCGCCTTCATTGCGACCTTGCCGTTCGCGTCCACGAGCTCGAGCGTGAGGCCTTCGACGCCCAGTCCTCCGTTCTTGACGATGATTCCTTCGATCGAACCGCCGCCGACGAGGCCGATTTCGACGTCTGCGGGCACGCCCGGCCTCGGTACGACCACCTGGAGCGCCTTCTTAGGCACCAACGTAGGGTCCGCGAGGCTTGTCGCGTCGACGCCTACCGCAATCGGAGCATAGGTATTCAGCCCGCCGACCAGGACCGAGCCTTTGTCGTCGGTCGGATGGTCGGCAATTCGCGTGCCCGTCGTGATCAGCGCCCCTTTCTCAAACGGCTCGGCCGTGTCGCGCACGCCGTTGTCGTTGAGATCTCTGTAGACACGCGCGCGGATTGCCCCCGCGCCGGCAAGCGGCTGCCGTGACAGCGTTACGCCGTGGATCGGATCGAGCGAGAAGTTGAGATTCAGTCCCACCGCGACCGATCCGTCCGTCGCCGCTTCCCCCGTGAAGGTAAGCGCCATGGTGCTCAGCCGGCGGATATGACTGATCCGCGCGCGCGCACGATGCACGTCGGCATCGTACGCAACCGCGCCCTCCCAATCGACGCGATCGCTTGCCGACCAATAGGCCGACAGCTCCGCCGATCGGAATCGCGTCTGGGGAAGCGTTTCGGCGACGAGCGAGCCGCGCAAGCGAACATCGCCCACGCGGCCGGAGCCAATCATTTCGGCGGTCAATTCCCCCGGCGGAGCAGGACCGTGGGCAAGATATTGCTGGGTGTACCGGATGTCGGTCGCGAGATTGAACCGGTTGATATTGGCCGACAATCTTGTTGCCGCCTCAAGCTCACTCACGCCATCGGTCAACTTCACGTAGCGGACATCGGCATGCGCGGGGATGACCAGGCGGCCGATCTTCACGGGTGCGTCGATATTGAGCCGCACGTCGCGAGCCGTATTCTCACGGCGCCCACTGAGGATGAAATTCCTGGCGATGAGCGCTTCGCCGCTGAGGTTCACCGATCCAAAACGGCCCACCATCTGCGCTCGCGCCGCCGTGCCGCCGTTGTTCGCTCGCGCAGCGGCAACTTCGACCAGCGCGGTGCCGATCGAGCGCCGCACCGACCCCTCCACGAAGGTCACTCGCTGATCGTCGATCAGCATCATGCGCGCGAGCGCGCCGACCGATGTGCGGTCGTCGATTCCGTGTTCCAGCGAGGCCGAGGCCTGCATTTTCGGGATGTCGACGATGTCCGGAGGCTTGTTGAGCGCCACCAGGTCGCGCGACGGCTGGTTGAAGCCCGCCCAGTACCACGTCTTCCCGGCCGGAACATTGTCCTGGCCGACGTTGATCGTTTCCTCACGCGTCCGTATCTGCCCTTGTGGGCCGTACATTACGACGCTGATCTGGTTCTCGCCGTAGAAAAGCTGAACGTCGTCAAAGCTATAGCGCTGGTCGGTAGGGCGAGCGAAGGCGACGAGCTCTCCGTTGCGATACAGCTCCGCCTCCCATCCGAGGGGGAGATCTCCCTCGAAATGGGTTTGGTCGAACGCCGTAGGCTGTACCACGGGACGGTTGGTCACCAGCGCTCCGCGGCCGCTCACCGCCGAGCCGCTGAGCGGGCTGTCGAGGCCGACGACGTCGCCGATGGCGAAATGCGTCGCGTTGAGTGGGCCGAGCATGCCGCCGTCGGGGCTCGAACGATAGGCGCGCATCCTCAACGAGGCAGGAATGCCTTTCTCGTCGGTCGCGAGCTGCGCGTCGTAGGACAGGGTAGCGATCTCACCGGCGGCGTAGATGGCCGTCCGACGGTCCACCCGAGTGCCGCTGTGCGCATTATAGGTCACGCCCGCGGTGACGACGAAGTCGAGAGCGGGCGTCCGCCACATCCTGTACGGCAGTTTCACCTGTGGAAGCGTGGACAGGTCGAATTTCGCCGGTTTGAGGGAAGCCGCGCGCTGCTTTCGCTCGATTGCGAGCTCGACCGGCAGCTTCGCTTCGGATTCCAGGACGAGCGCGGACGCATTGGTCAGCGGCTTGATCCCGATTCCGAACCAGCGGGCCAGCGCAGCCGTGTCGATGCACCAGCCGTCGGGCGTTTCGCGAACCGCGCCGGCGGCCAGAGGCTCGGTGGTCTGGCCGTAAGTGACTGAGCCCGCCTCCGCATCGATGACGATCCGGTGCTCCTCCTTGAAGGCCCATCCGCTGGCTTTCTTCGCAGCCAGGTCGATTTTCATCGGCACGTCGAGGGCCGTAAGGAAGTCGCCGAAGATCACGCACGTGCCCTCGGGCGTGGTGTACGCGCGAACGCCGTCGCCAAGCCGCAGCCGACGGAGATCGACGTCCAGAAGAAATTGCTTCTCCGGGTCCGCGGTCCAGCCGCTGGGCGTCGCCGCGCCGGCACCGACACCGCCGACGAGGGCGGCGCCGAGGAGTGCCAGGGCAGAGCCTAGCCTCTTGCCGGCAGCAAGCATTGCGATCGTCCCCGCCGATCTCTCGCGCTGCTAGCGCAGAACCGCCTTCTGCTCGGCGATCGTGTTCGTGCCGTCGCCGAACGTCTCGACATATTGGACGGTCACCGGCCCGCGCGGGTCGCCCTTGAACTCGTCGCTGACGGGAATGCTGACGTGGCGCTTGCTCAGCTCGGTGTAGACCGCGACCCCACGTTGGATCGCGATCGGATCCTTCACGCCGGCCTTGAAGACGCGCACTTCGCCATAGGTCGACCGATCGCCGCTGCGATTGAGGTCCAGTCCGACGGTCTGCTTGCCATCTTTCGATTCCAGCCGGATGTCGTCGATTCCCGCCTTCACCTGAAGATTGCCCAGACGGACGATCACCGGAATGGTCACACCGTAGACGGGAATCAGCTCGAAACTGAGGCCCTTGCCCTTCTCTGCAGGCTGGTCGGTGACGGGAATTGCCGGCGGGATCGCGCGGAACAGCATGTGCACGCGATATTCCCCGTCGGGGATGTTGGGACCCGGACGCGCAGCGATGCGGATGATCTGCGGGGTGCGCGGCGCCAGATCGACGCGGCGCGGATGATAGATGATCATGTCCTCGGCGACCTGGTCGCGGTCGGTCGGCTCCGCGACGTCCTGCAAGGTGCCGTCCTCGGCCATCCGGCGTAGTTCGACGGAAATGCGATAGCTCGCCGGCTCATTGCCGATATTGCTGAGGACGACCTCCGCGCCCTTGCGGCCGTCGAGGACGATGCGCGTAGGCGCGACCAGCAGGTCGCCGACGCCTCCCTCAGAGGCTGCAGCGGCCGACGGAAGCGCCAGCACGGCGACGGCGGCGAGGGTGTTGATGACAGTACGCATGCTCGGCGATCCTTCGTTGACTCCATTCCGGAGTGATCGCCTTCGTCATTGCTCCGATTTGGTTTATTTTCGGTCAACCATGCGCGCTAACAGCCGTTTTCCACGTACAAAAAGGGCCGCCGTTTCCGGCGACCCTCCTGCCCTCCACCGCCTGCGCGGCGAAGAAACGCCCACTTAGTAGTTGACGGTCACCGCAAAGGTGCCCTGGTACGTGCCGTCGACGGTCGCACCGTTCACAGTCACGTTGCCGCCGATCGAGAACTCGTCACCCAGCGCGTTCGTGAGAAGGACCGAGGCCGGAGCATCGACGGTCATCAGAAGCTGGTTCGCACCGCTGGTCAGCGTGACGTTGCCGCTGTTGACCGTAACCGACTGACCCGGGATCCCGGTGACCTTGTACTTGGCGACCTTCGGAGTGCCCGTGCAGGTGGCGTTGCCGGCCGGGCAGCTGAACACGCCAGCCTTGGTGATGCCGACCGTGGTCGAGCCGCTGCCGGTCAACGTGATCGAGCCAAGGTCGAGATCCTGAGCCCACTCAAGCTTGAGCGGCTTGACGATCGTGACGGTTGCAGTCGCCTGCTTGTCCGGCGGCGTCGGCGCGGCAAAGGCCGGCGTCGTAGACAGCGTCAGTGCGGCAACGGCCGCCATACGAAGAAGCTTGGTCATTGTTATTTCCCCACTTGAGTCCAAAAGTTCGGCGGCTGCCCGACCTTTTGGCTCGGTCACCCGTGCTTCCCGCATTAACCTCATGCGCTTACGGCTTTCCTCAAGGGGATGGTTACCGGAACGGAAAGGATTCAGTCCGAAACGGATCGTTCTCACAGATATTCGGCGGTGATCGGAAGGTCGCCGCGGAAGTCGCCTTCCTCATCTCCGCGCACGCTGATGCGCCCGCCGAATCGAAAGCTGAGCGTTCCCGACGCGTCCAGACGCGGAACGGACTGAAGGTCAGTGGTGATCTCGTCGATCGTGATTCGCCCACCGTTTGCGGAATAGAGCTCGATGCGGCGGGGAAGGTCGATACGGATGGCGCGGCCCGGCTGCCCGCGTACGCGCGCTTCGCCGACCATCGCTCGGCCGCTCAGGGATTCGACGGTCCCGGTGGTCTGGCTCGAACCGTCAGGGCCCAGCTTCGCAGTGCCGGCGCCGCGGCCGAGCACGATGAGGCGATCGAAGTCGAGAGCAGCATCCACTTCCAGGTGGATCAGGCCGTCAGCAGTGGCCGCTTCAGGAGCAGTTGTGGGGGTCGAACAGAGCCTGCACTGGGCAAGCGCCGACGGCGCCGGGGCGAGGGCCACAGCGGCAAGAAGCCACAACGCGATGAACACACGACGTTCCATCATCGGGCGACGCTAGCGGCGAATGCATAAAACAGGGTTAATCCGCGGGTAACGTCCTGCGTCGCACGGGATCGAACAGTGACGCTTGTCGGTTCCCCAATGACTTTCTATCCGTTGATCCCAGATGGCCCGCGCTGATCCTTCACCTTCCCGCCGGCCGTTAGTCACAGCGATGAAGGCGCTCGTCTATCTCGCGCTGGTCGGATTGCTGGCGCTCATCGTCGCCGTGGCGGTCGCTTATGCCAACCTGCCGAGCTATTCGTCGCTCGCGAAGCGCAGCGATCTTGGCCAGATGATCCGAGTTCGCGCGGCGAACGGCGCCGTGCTGGTCAATATCGGGCC
Organism: Sphingomonas telluris; assembly: GCF_022568775.1. Lineage (NCBI taxonomy): Bacteria > Pseudomonadati > Pseudomonadota > Alphaproteobacteria > Sphingomonadales > Sphingomonadaceae > Sphingomonas > Sphingomonas telluris. The sequence goes on from NZ_JAKZHW010000002.1 coordinate 235,994, forward strand.
GAGCTTCGGTCAATGGCTGAAGTACAACGACATTCCACCGGAAATGCGAGCGGCCATGATCGCGGTCGAGGACAAGCGCTTCCGCTCTCACCTCGGCGTCGATCCGCTTGGCGTGGCGCGCGCAGTGAAGGTGAGGGCGCAAACTGGGCACTGGGCCCAGGGCGGCTCGACGATCACGCAGCAGCTCGCGCGCAATATCTTCCTGACCAACAACCGGACTTTCGCCCGCAAGGTGAAGGAAGCCATCCTGGCGCTGGCGATCGAGCGCAAGTTCTCGAAGAACGAGATTCTCGAACTCTATCTCAACCGCGTCTATTTCGGCGGCGGCGCGTACGGAATCGACGCGGCATCACGCCGGTTCTTCGGTCACAGCGCGCATAACCTGTCGCTGGGTGAGGCAGCGATCATCGCCGGTCTGGTCAAGGCGCCGTCAAACTATTCGCCGACGGCAGACGTCGAGGCCGCGCGCGACCGTTCGAAGGTCGTGCTGCAGACGATGGTCCAGAACGGCTTCGTCGATTCGGCCAGTGCCGCGCAGGTCGATCCGGCGACTATCGCGATCCAGCCGACGACCAAGCAGAACAGCGTTCGCTACTTCACCGACTGGGCTCTCCCGCAGCTCGACGCGCTCATCGACGAATCGAGCGAGCCGATCGAAGTCTGGACGACGCTCGATCCGAACATGCAGGCTGCGGCGGATCGCGCCATTGTTGCGAATGCGCCGGCGAATGCGCAGGGCGCACTGGTGGCGATGGATCGCGATGGCGCCGTTCGCGCCATGGTCGGCGGTCGCGACTATGTGAGCTCGATCTACAACCGGGCGACGCAGGCGGAACGGCAGCCCGGCTCGGCCTTCAAGCTCTTCGTCTACCTGGCGGCGCTCGAATCGGGGATGAAGCCGACCGATACGTTGGTCGATGAACCGGTGACTATCGACGGCTGGACGCCGCGCAATGCCACGCGCACGAACATCGGCCCGGTCGAGCTGCGCGAAGCGTTTGCGCGATCGATCAACACCATCAGTGCAAAGATCGGCGCTCAGGTTGGCTTCGGCACCATCGCCGACATGGCACGCCGGTTCGGCATCAGCAGCAAGATCTCGACCTTCCCCTCGATGGTGCTGGGAACGAGCGAGGTCCGCCTCATCGACATGACCCGTGCCTTCGCATCGGTCGCGAACCAGGGTGTCGCGGTCCAGCCCTACGCGATCCGTCGTGTCGTAACCGCCGACGGACGCCAGCTCTACGCACATGATGCCGAGGAAGGCCGTGTGCTCGTCGCGCCTTGGGTCGCGGCGGAGATGACGGACTTGCTGCAGACCGCGGTGATGACCGGCACCGGTCGCGCTGCGCAGATAGGGCGGCCCGTCGCGGGCAAGACGGGCACCACCAGCTCCAACAAGGACGGCTGGTTCATCGGCTTCTCGAGCGGGCTGACAACCGGCGTGTGGATGGGCCGCGACGATGCGCGCCCCATCGCCGGCCTTCAGGGCGGCACCGCGCCTGCGCGAGCTTTCCACGATTTCATGAGCGTCGCCGTCGCCAACCGGCCCGTCGAGCAGTTCCAGACCCAGGTCCCAGTTCCCGATTGGGACCTGGGGGACGACGGCGCCGAATATGCCACCGACAACCAGGTGGGTTTCGAGCCGCTGGTCGACGAAAACGGCAACCCGCTGCCCAATCAGCCAGCCGACAATCCGCCGCCGCCAGAGACGCAGCAGCCGCAGGGTGGCCAGGTCGATCAGCAATGGCTGGACCAGGTTCTTCCGCCGAACGGGCAGCGCTCCAACCAGCCGGTTCGCCCGGCTCCGCCTCAGCCTCAGGTTGTACGGCCGCAACCGACGCAGCCGCAGCCGAGGTCAGTGCGACCGCCCGATCCGCTTGAGCCGGCCCCCGACACGCCGCAGCAATAGCCGCGCGGCGTCCGCGTCGCCGCCGAACAACTCAGACTCTAGCGCCTTGAATTCGCGGCCATGATCCATGTGCCGCAAGTGCGCGACCTCGTGCGCGACGACGTAACGCCGCGCCTCCGGAGGGGCGAGGATCAACCGCCAGCTGTAACGAATCCGGCCGGCCGAGGAGCAACTGCCCCAGCGCGTGTCGGCATCGCCAACGCCGACCGCTTTGACCGTTACGCCGGCGCGCTGGGCGATTTCCGCGGTCTCGGACGACAAAACGTCCAGCGCGCGACGTTTGAGGAAGAGCTCAATCCGACGCGCGAAGCCGTCTTGAGGACCGCCGCAGGTCAGCCGGCCGCCTGTCAACTTCGGGGTACGTGGCGCGGTCGGCGACCACACCAGCTCGACCTCCTCGCCCTCCACCGGAATGCGCGCGCCGGATTCAAGAGGTTCGCTCGGCAACATCGCGCCGAGCTGCGCTTGGACCCACTCCCGCTGCTCGGCTGCCCAGGCGAGCGCGACCTTGCGGTTCATGCGCAGCGGACCCGTGAGCTTGAGGACGCCGCGCCGCTCGTCGAGCCGCAGCCGCATCCTGCGCGCTCCACGGATCCCGCGGATCTCCACGGGCAAGGGCAGGTCGGAATGCTGGAACAGTGCCTCAGAGGGCCTTGTCGACGACATGATCCTCCAGTTCCTCGACGTCGGCCTCGCTGACCGTCCAGCCTCGCGTGGACTGACCCGCCTCGTGAACCGTCTCACGGCTGCCCGAGACGAGATAATGCCAGGCGGGGAGAGGCTGGCCTTCCGAGCGCAGCCGATAAGCGCAGCTCTCCGGTAGCCAATCCAGCTTCCCGATGCTGTTCCGGCTCAGGACCACGCAGTCGGTCACCCGGCTCTTGCGATGCGCATAGTCCGTGCAGCGCCCGTTGCGCCGGTCGAGCAAGGCGCAGGCGACGTTGGTCGGGTAGATGAGGCCAGTCTCCTCATCCTCTAGCTTGTGGAGGCAGCAACGGCCGCAGCCGTCACACAGCGCTTCCCACTGACCGCGGTCGAGTTCGGCGAGGGGTCTCTCCCAGAAAGGCTTCACATCGGCCATGACAAGTTCAGACATGCTTTGCTATCGGCACGCATTCAAGGACACCGGGGACAAAAGGGTTCGGAATATGAAGCGCTTCGGATGGGTGGTGCTTGCGGCAGCGGCTGTTTCGACGGCTTCGCCCGTGCTCGCGCAATCCTACGTCTCGGACGCCGAGCCGTTCATCAGCGCCGTCAAATCCCGCGATGGCGACAAGGCGACGCAGCTGGTGAACGACCGGCCGACGGTCCTCAACACGCGAAACGCCAAGGGCGAGACTGCGCTGAATATCGTCATCGCCCGCAGCGATGAGCTCTGGACGCAATTCCTTCTCGGCAAGGGTGCAGACCCGAACTTTGCCGCGTCGAACGGCGACACGCCGCTCATCACGGCGGCGCGCGTTGGATTCCTGCCGGCTATGGACCTGTTGTTCCAGTTGGGCGTCAAGGTCGATACAGCGAACAAGATGGGCGAGACGCCGCTGATCGTCGCAGTCCAGCAGCGCGAGCTGGAGGCCGTGAAGCTTCTTCTCGCGCATGGCGCCGACCCAGACCGGAAGGACAGCGCGGCAGGCTATTCGGCGCGCGATTATGCCAAGCGTGACAATCGTTCCCGCGACATTCTGAACGCGATCGAAGCGGCGAAGAAACCCGCGTCGAAACCCAAGTCCGACGACCTGAACAGCTTCAAGCTCTAGAAGTCGTCCCCGAGGCTCGGATCGATCTGCGCCGAGAGGCGGCGCGCGGCCCGCCGCGCAAAGCGTAGCAGCTCGGACTTCCGACGCGCGGGCGGAAGCGGCCGCTGCACCGCGTCGCGCACCAGCACTGCGTCGTAACGGTCGGCGACGATAAGGCCCGCTTCGTTGGGAAGGAATCTCTCCGCCTCGCAATGATGCGCCAGCTCGGGCGGGACCGCCCAGAAGAAGCGGTCGCAATAGTCGAGATATTCCGTCCACTTCGCGTCCCCGAGCAGGTCGCTCTTGGCGACCTTGATCTCTACGATCGTGAGCGCGCCCTTGCCGTCGATCGCCATCATGTCGGCGCGACGGCCGTTCGCGAGCGGCACTTCGCAGATGGCGAACAGGTCCTGGCGGCAGAACAGGCGAGTGACCCCGCGCGCGACCTCCGCGGCGATGGGAGGCGCGTCCTGGAAGCAGGGTCCGAGAATCGATTCGGGGGCTGTGCTCACCCCCGAAGGCTAGAACAGAATTAGAACGCCGCCTAGCGGTAGAAGACGTGATTGCCGATGGAGGCGACGCGCTTCAGGCGCCAGCCCGGCGACACACGCTTGGCGTGGAAGAACAGGGCATTGTTGGCCGCCGAGTCCTTCAGATCCTGGTCGACGATCTTGGCGATCGCGACCGCGGTCTGCCACTGGCGGCTGGCGCGCGGAACCGAGGGAAGCGAACGGCCGTGGACGAAGCTGAACTGCCCACGCTGGAAAAGCACGCCGCAATAGGTCGACGGGAAACGGCCGTTCGAATTGGCGCGGTTCGCGATCACCTGGCCGACGGCCAGCTGACCCGCGAGCGGCTCGCTCTTGGATTCGAAATAGATGCCGACCGCCAGGCACTCGACCTCGTGACTGCCCGCATCCGCGCTGCGGAATTGCTCGACCAGCGACGGCAGGTCGCCCGTCGGCTTGGCGGGAGTCGCTTGAACGTCGGCGGTAGAGTCAGTGTCGGGAGTAACGACCGGGTCGTTCGACACCGGCAGAGCAGGATATTCGATTCTATCGGGCTCAACGATCTTCGGAAGCGAAGCGCTCGTTGCGGCGATGAGGGGTTCAGAGCTCGGGCCAACCTGGGCCGGAGCAACCGAGCTTCCGCTTACCGCGGCGAAGATCAGCAGTGCCGATCGAAGCGATACCAACATAATTTCCGGACAAACTGCGGTTAGCCCCCTTGAGGACGCACAAACTCACGCTCGAAACACGGCGTATTGCGTCTAAGGTTGCTCCCCGTCTTGCGTGGCATCTCCTCCGGCTAATCCCGGTTGGAGGATGCCCCCCGCTCTGTGCTTGTCCTAGGTTTTGGGCCGGTCGGGCTCAGGGTCAACCCGGAGGCATCGTTTCAGCGATGAATCGTTCCGGGTCCGCGATATCTAGTTCAATTAACCAAAAATCCGCGTCAAACCGCGCTTTTTTGCGGACCAGTTCGTCGAGAGAATCGGAACCAGCTGTTTCAGGGAACTTCTTGAAGACCCACTGATACGTGAAATCCGGCCCGAGCTCGCGTTCCAGCAGGCCGTGAACCTCGCCCCTGCAACGCAGGATCAGCGTCAGCGCCCCGCGATCCGGATCGCCCTTCTTGAGCACCGCAGCGAACCCGCCCTGGGCCTCCGCGCGGCGCCGGATCGCAGCCGCCTCGACATGAGCCGGCAGCCGGTCGGTCATCAGCCCGCGTAGCCCGCGAGACTACTGAGTGCGATGTGCGACCGCAGGAAGGTTCCCGTGCCGCGCGCGGCTTCCTCCCCATCCGGACCGATGATGTGGGCGTCGGCGATCAGGACTCGCCGGCGGCCGCTGATCCAGCGGCCTTCGGCAATCGCCTGCCCGGCCCGCATAGGCCGCGTGAAGTGCAGGTTGAACGCGGTCGTCAGGAGAAAGCGGTCGCTGATGAGGCTGTTCGCCGCATAGAAGGCCGCGTCGTCCAGCATCTTGAAATAGAGAGTGCCGTGGGCCGCATTGGCGGCGTGGAAGCTCCCCTCGTCGACTTTGAACCGGATTCGCGCGGTCCCGGCGCCGGTGATCTCGATGTCCGAGTCGAATTGCCGGTTCACCGGAGCCGAACGATAAAGTGCTTCGAGACGGCGGAAGTGCGCCTCCGCCCCAGTCGCCGCCAATTCGTCAGGCGGCGTCGCGCTCATCGGCCCCCATGAGCACGGCGGCGAGCGCGTCGCGGCTTCGCGCGCCGCGCATCTTCTCCAGCGTGGGCGCGTGGCGAGTCACCCGGCTGATCGAGGCCAGCGCTTTCAAATGCTCGGCCCCCGCGTCGGGCGGCGAGAGCAAAAGGAAGACCAGGTCCACCTTCTGCCCGTCGATCGCCTTGTAATCGATCGCCTCCGAGAGCCGGACAAACAGGCAGTAGATCCGGTTGATCCCCTCGATCTTTCCATGCGGGATCGCGACGCCGTGGCCAAAGCCGGTCGACCCAAGCCGCTCACGTTCCGTGACGCTCGACAGGATCTCGCCGGAATCGACGCCCAGGCGCTGTGCCGCCAGCTGCGAAAGCTGCTGCAGGAGCGCACGCTTGTTTCCCCCCGAGAGGGAGGCCTTGATCGCGTCGAAATCGAGAAAATCCGAAAGCTGCATGTCAACTCAACCAACAGAATGCGGCGGCGCGCCGCATTAGAGACCGTTACACGAAATCACAATTGGGTCAGCGGTCCTGGGGTTCAACCCAGCCGATGTTTCCGTCCTCGCGGCGATAGATCATGTTCAATTCGCCTGTGCCACTGTTCTTGAACATCAGCGCGCTGGTGTTGCGCAGGTCCATGAGCATGACCGCATCGGAAACACTCGCCTCGGGAATGTCGACGCGCGTTTCCGCAACAATCGCCGGGGCCGTCCCCTCATCCTCGTCGGCGTCCTCCTGTTGAGGCGCGAAGATCGTATAGCCGGCGTTCTCGATGAGCGCGTCGGCGCCGTTGCCCTTATGCTCGCGCAGACGCTTTGCGTAACGCCGAAGCTGGGTCTCGATCTTATCGGCTGCAGCTTCGAAGGCGATGTCGGATTTTTGCGCACGGTGGTGCGCCTTGAGGACGACGCCGTTCGTCACCGGCGCCACGATATCGCAGATGAAGTCGTTCTGGGGCCCCGGACTGAATGTCACGTTGGCCGCAACAGCGCGGGAAAAATACTTGTCCGCAATGGATTCCATGCGACCGATTGCCTGGTCGCGCAGCGAGTCAGCAACATCCTGCTGATGGCCCGTCACCCGTACGTCCACCTGAGCTAGCCCTCCTTCCTTGGCTGGCGCGGACCGGAGGGTTCGCGCCGCTACTGGCGTTGACCAGCGCCTCAGACAGCGGGGGCGAAGCGCTCCCACAAAGGGCTGGTCAATCGTGCGATAAACGCACGATGCCGCTCCAGTTCCTCCGCGCTCGCGAAATGCGGACGCGGAACGCGAGGCTCGCGGACGCTCACGGTACGCCCGCTGACCCTGACTTCGCCGGGGTCCGTGTCGGCGACGAGGCCGAGGCCGATCTGACGGCCGCCGGTAAGCTCAACATACACCTGCGCAAGCAGCTGTGCATCCAGAAGAGCCCCATGTTTTACGCGCAGGCTGCGGTCGACCCCGAAGCGCGTGCACAACGCATCCAGGCTGTGCTTGGCGCCCGGATGCCTGGTTCGAGCGAGCACGAGCGTATCGACCATCCGGCTCATGCACACGACGGGCCGACCGCAAAGCTGCAGCTCGTAATTGAGGAATCCGAAGTCGAACGTGGCGTTGTGGGCGACGAGCGGCGCATCGGCGATGAAGTCGAGCAGCTCCTCGACCTTCTCCGCAAAAAGAGGCTGAGCGGAGAGGAAGATCGTCGAAAGGCCGTGAACGGCCTCCGCTTCGGACGGCATCGAGCGTTCGGGATTGAAGTAAGCGTGGAAATGCCGGCCGGTCTCGACGCGGTTGATCATCTCGATGCAGCCGATTTCGACCATGCGGTCGCCCGTCGCCGGATTCAGCCCGGTGGTTTCCGTATCGAAGACGATCTCGCGCAACACCCTTACCCCTAAGGGAATCTATCGCTCTGCGGGGATTTCCAGACAAGCGAGAATTTCCCGGACTTGGCTTTCAGTTGTGGATAGGTCGCCGCTCGTGTCGATCACTAAATCCGCGCGCCGGCGCTTCTCCGCGTCGGGCATCTGGCGGGCAAGAATCGCCTCAAGCTTATCCGGAGTCATGCCGGGCCGGCGAAGGACGCGATCGCGCTGCACCTCCTCGGGAGCCGAAACGACTATCACCTTGTCGAAGACCTCGCCCCCGCCAGTCTCGAACAGCAGCGGAATGTCGAACAGCAGCGCCGGGGCATCGCGATGATCAAGGATGAAACGTGTTCGGGCCGCGTGTACGAGCGGGTGGACGAGGGCCTCCAATGCATGGAGCTCTGCGGGTGCGCCAAGCACTGCGCGTGCAAGCGCTTCGCGATCGAGAGCGCCATCGCTGACCGTGCCTGCGAACCGCTCGCCGATCGCCGCGATGAGATTCGGATCGTTGGCCCGGAGGTCGCGGACGACTGCGTCGGCATCGAACACCGGCACGCCTGCGCGCTCGAACATGTCGGCTACGGTCGACTTGCCCATGCCGATCGAGCCAGTGAGTGCCAGGCGGATCACAGATTGCCCTCAGCAAAAGTGACGTCATGCCGTCGTGACGTCACGATGGTAGAACTCCTCTCTCGCGAAGCGCGCCGAGAAGCGGGATCAGCGGCATTCCGAGAATTGTGAAATAGCTGCCGTCGATTTGCTCGAAAAGTTGCACGCCGCGGCCCTCCATCCGGAACACCCCCACGCAATAGCCGACGTCCGGCCATTCCGCATCGAGATAGGATTCGATGAAGTCCTCCGAAAGCGGCCGCACCTGCAGGCGGGCGGTATCGACGTGGCTCCAGTCGCATAGACCATCGCGAGCCAGAGCAACCGCGCTGGTCAGGATCATCGACTGGTCCGAAAACAGGCGAAGATGCTCTACAGCGTTCACGCGGTCCCGCGGCTTGTCGAAGATCCGTCCGCCGACGGACACGACGCTGTCGCTTCCGATGACCCATTCGCCCGGCCGCGCAACGCTTACGGCGATCGCCTTCTGCCTTGCCAGCTCGCCCGCGATTTCCTCCGCAGTGCTCAGCCGCGCCTTCGCGGCACCTTCGTCGACATCCGGCTTGATCGCGATATGCTCGACGCCTGCATCCTCGAGCATGGTCCGGCGGATGGCACTTCCGGAGGCAAGGATTAGCGGCAAAGGACAATCCTGTGGAAAAGACCCTGCGAGGTCCTAGCGCCAGGATGGGGAGCGGCTCAACTCGCCACTTGTCCGACATCCGTTTCGGACCTTCCCAAGATTCATCCACGGAGCCCGGATTCCATCCCCAGCCTGTGAATCATGGGCAACAGCCGGTGCGACTCGCGGATTCGCCTTGGGAGCGCGATTCCGCGGCTTGTTGGCAAATTCGGGAGCCGCGCCTAAACCCCGCGTCCCGCCTGCCAACAACATCATCAGTCTTCTAAGATTCTTATATATAAGGAGAGTAAGAGGGTGGCCTCGAGCCCGAATGAGCGGTCCGACGGCGCGTTGGCGCGCAAGCCCATGCTTGCCGTGCTCAGCGGTGAACGCGTCAGCCCTCCTCCCGTATGGATGATGCGCCAGGCCGGCCGGTATCTCCCTGAGTATCGCCAGCTGCGAGCGGACAAGGGCAGCTTCCTCGACCTCGTCTATGACAGCGACGCCGCGGCGGAAGTGACGCTGCAGCCGCTGAAGCGCTTTCCCGAGCTCGACGCCGCGATCCTCTTCTCGGACATCCTCATCGTTCCGTTTGCGCTCGGCCAGAACCTGAGCTTCGTCGCCGGTGAGGGGCCCCGCCTGACGCCCCCGCTGAGCACCGCAGCGCTCGAGGACCTGACGCCCTACCTTACGCGCCTCGATCCGATCTACGAGACGGTGCGCAAGGTGAAGGCAGCGCTGGATCCTTCGAAGACGCTCATCGGCTTTGCCGGCGCGCCCTGGACCGTCGCGACGTACATGGTCGCGGGGCAGGGCAGCCGCGACCAGTCGGAAACGCGCCGCCTCGCCTACGCCGATCCGGGGCGCTTCCACGCGATCGTCGACCGGATCGTCGACGTGACCCTGGATTATCTCGCCGGGCAGATTGAGGCGGGCGCGGAAGCAGTGCAGATCTTCGACAGCTGGGCAGGCAGCTTGGCGCCGGCCGAGTTCGAGAGCTGGGTCATCGCTCCCACTGAGAAGATCATCTCCGCGCTGAAGAGGCGGCATCCGCACGTGAAGATCATTGGCTTCCCCAAGGGCGCCGGCGGCAAGCTACCGGCCTATGCTCGTGAAACCGGCGTTCACGCGATCGGCGTGGACGAGACCGTCGATCCCGTCTGGGCGGACCGCGATTTGTCGGACGGCCTGCCTGTCCAGGGCAATCTTGATCCGTTGGCCCTGCTCTCAGGCGGCGAACGCCTAACGGAAGCCGTCCAGCGCATCCTTGACGCGTTCGCGAACCGGCCGCACATCTTCAATCTGGGGCACGGGATTCTTCAGGAAACTCCGATCGCGAATGTCGAGCAGATGCTTGCCGCAGTGAAGGGCCGCGCATGAGCCAGTTCGCCGGTTTTCTCGGTGCCGCTTACCCCTGGGTGAAGGCTGCGCACGTCACCTTCGTCATCTTCTGGGTGGCGGGTCTGTTCATTCTCCCGCGCTTCTATGTCTATCATCACGAGACTTCGCCCGGTTCGGCCGAGGACCGCGCCTGGACCGAGCGTGAGGACCGCGTCCGCACCATCATCCTGACGCCTTCGATGATCATCGTTTGGGTCCTGGGCCTGCTGCTGGCGTTCCATTTGGCCGCCTTCGGTCAGCATTGGCTCAGCGCGAAGCTTCTCTTCGTTGTCGGATTGACCGGTTACCAGGGCTGGCTGGGCTCTTACGGCCGCCGGCTCGCCGCAGGGCATCGTCCGCTCGACAACAAGACGCTGCGCATCATGAACGAACTCCCGGGGGTCGCCGCCGCGATCATCGTCGTCCTGGTCATCGTAAAGCCGTTCTGACGCCGCGGAGCATTGACTCAGGGCATTGCAAAACATACCTCGGCGGCGACGGCTGAATCGGCCAGTTCCACTTTCCCGCCGATGAACCGTTTGTCCCGGATGAGGCGTCCTGCCCATCCCGCGCTTTTTGACTAAAGCTACTCTTCTTCACCTTCGTCCGAAGCGACATGCCAAATGCATCTCAAAGATCTCAAGAAACAGACCCCCGCTGAACTCGTCACCATGGCCGAGGAGCTCGGCGTCGAGGGGGCATCCACCCTGCGCAAGCAGGACCTCATGTTCTCCATCCTCAAGGTCCACGCTGAGACCGGCGCCGAAATCAACGGCTCCGGAACGATCGAAGTCCTCAACGACGGCTTCGGCTTCCTGCGCTCGCCCGAGGCCAATTATCTTGCCGGCCCTGACGACATCTATGTCGCGCCGAGCGTGGTTCGCCGCTTCGGCCTGCGCACCGGCGACACGGTCGAGGGCGAGATTCGCGCTCCCAAGGAAGGCGAGCGCTACTTCGCACTCACCAAGGTCAGCCAGATCAATTACGACGATCCCGAGGCGGTCCGCCACCGCGTCAATTTCGACAACCTCACGCCGCTCTATCCGGATTCCAAGCTCGAGCTCGACCCCAAGGATCCGACAATCAAGGACAAATCGGCGCGCGTGATCGACATCGTCGCACCGCTCGGCAAGGGCCAGCGCGCGCTCATCGTCGCTCCTCCGCGGACCGGCAAGACGGTTCTTCTGCAGAATATCGCCCGGTCGATCACCGCCAATCATCCGGAGGTCTTCCTGATCGTGCTGCTCATCGACGAGCGGCCCGAGGAAGTGACCGACATGCAGCGCTCGGTGCAGGGCGAAGTTGTCAGCTCGACGTTCGACGAGCCCGCGTCCCGCCACGTCCAGGTCGCGGAGATGGTCATCGAAAAGGCCAAGCGCCTCGTCGAGCACAAGAAGGATGTCGTCATCCTTCTCGACTCCATCACCCGCCTCGGCCGCGCCTACAACACGGTCGTTCCGAGCTCCGGCAAGGTGCTGACCGGCGGCGTCGACGCCAATGCGCTGCAGCGGCCGAAGCGGTTCTTCGGCGCCGCGCGCAACATCGAGGAAGGTGGATCGCTGTCCATCATCGCTACCGCGCTGATCGATACCGGATCGAAGATGGACGAAGTCATCTTCGAAGAGTTCAAGGGCACCGGCAACAGCGAAATCGTCCTCGACCGGAAGGTTGCCGACAAGCGCATCTTCCCGTCGCTGGACGTCGGCAAGTCCGGCACCCGCAAGGAAGAGCTGCTGGTCGATCAGGGCGTGCTGTCGAAGATGTGGGTCCTGCGCCGCATCCTCATGCAGATGGGCACGGTCGACGCGATGCAGTTCCTCCTCGACAAGATGAAGGACGCCAAGTCCAACGAGGACTTCTTCGCCTCGATGAACCAGTAAGCTGAGCCGGCACACCGACGCGCTTCACGCGTGTCGGTGCGTGGCTCGAATGGTGCCAAGGAGCGTTCTCGGTTCTTCCATGCTCAGCGGGTTCAGCTTCTCCAGCATTGCGACCGCCGGCGGACTGGCCAAGCTCGGCCAGATCATCGTCGGCGACCTCACCATGGCCGGCGACAATGTCGTCATCATGGGCTCGCTCGCATCCGGCCTTCCGGAAAGGGATCGCAGGCGCGTCCTGATGCTGGGCGTCGGGATGGCGCTGGCTTTCCTGATCATCTTCGCCGTGCTCGCGACGCAGCTGTTGAAGATCACGGGCCTGGTCTTCGCGGGCGGTCTGCTGCTGCTCTGGGTCGCCTACAACATGTGGACGGAGCTGCATCCGCGCGAGGCCGTGATCGCGGACGATCCGGACACTGCGGAAGTCGAAGGCCCTACGCGGTCCAAGACGTTCCTGCAGGCCGCGATCCAGATCACGATCGCCGACCTCAGCATGAGCCTCGACAACGTGCTCCTCGTGGCCTCGATCGCGCGCGAGAATCCTGCGCTCCTCGTCGTCGGCCTGACCTTCTCGGTGCTCTTCATGGGCTTTGCGGCGAATTACGTCGCGCGCCTGATCCAGCGTTATCACTGGATCAATTACATCGGCCTCGCCGTCATTCTCTACGTCGCGTGCAACATGATCTACGACGGCTGGGTCGGCGGTGAGCACGTCCTTGGCTTGAGAAACGTTCTCGGCTTCATCTAAGCGGAACAAATTCCGCGGCTCGCACTTGGGCCAGGTAACTGGCGCCGCCCGAGGGGGACGAATTGCTCATACTCTTGCAGACGACGCTTGCGGCGGTAGCCGCTCACTACGGCGCGCCCGCCAATATCTGGGGCGCGATCGTCAACGACTTCTCGAACATCACCGAGCCGACCGCATTTGCAGCGTTCCTGCAGGTTCTGATGATCGACCTGGTGCTCGCCGGCGACAATGCGATCGTCGTTGGTGCGCTAGCGGCGGGCCTGACCGCGGACCAACGGCGGAAGGTCATCCTCATCGGCGTGCTTGCGGCTCTCGTGCTGCGCATAATTTTCGCGCTGATTGTCACCCAACTGCTTCAAATTATTGGACTAATCCTTGTAGGCGGACTGCTTCTGCTATGGGTCGCCTGGAAGATGTGGCGTGAGCTTCGCCACCACGGCGAATCCGCTGGCTCCGATGAAATCGTCGGAGACGAGCATTCCGGGCTGAGGCCGGCGCGGAGCTTCGGCTCTGCGGTCTGGGCCGTCGCCGTGGCCGACGTTTCCATGAGCCTGGACAACGTGCTGGCGGTCGCTGGCGCCGCTCGTGACCATCCCGGCATCCTGATTGTGGGCTTGGTCTTCGCGGTCATCCTGATGGGCGTCGCGGCCAATCTCATTGCCCGCTACATCGAGCGCTACCGCTGGATCGGTTATGTCGGCCTGCTAGTGATCCTCTACGTGGCCGCGAAGATGATCTACGACGGATGGGTGCATCCCGAGGTCGGGCTGGGCAGGCTGTTCGCCTGAGCTCCCAGCTGCGCTAAGCGCGGCGTGTGAGCATCGACACAATCTTCGCCCTTTCGAGCGGCCGCCCGCCGGCGGCGGTGAGCGTCATCCGCGTCAGCGGGCCGCTGGCCCATGCGGCGGGGCTGCAGCTCGCCGGATCACTGCCTGCAGCTCGGCAAGCTGCCCTGCGCACGCTCAGGGGAGAGGATGGCGGCATCCTCGATGATGCGCTCGTGCTGCGGTTCGATGGGCCTGCAAGCTCGACTGGCGAGGACGTGGTCGAGGTTCAGTGTCACGGGGGTAGGGCAGTCGTTGATGCTATACTCGGAGCGCTGGAGCAGATCGCTGGCCTGCGCGGGGCCCGACCGGGAGAATTCACGCGGCGCGCTTTCGAGAATGGCCGCATCGATCTCACCGAGGCGGAAGGCCTGGCCGACCTCATCGAAGCCGAGACCGAGTCTCAGCGAAAGGCGGCGCTCACACTGGCGGAAGGCGGCCTCAGGCGACAGGTCGAACAGTGGCAGGAGCGGTTGCTCCAGCTCTCTGCACGCTCCGAGGCAGCCATCGATTATGCCGACGAGGACGATGTCGGTATCGACCCGGCGCTGATCAGCGATTGCGCGGCTCTAGCGGCCGACTTGTCCGCTTGGCTTGAGCGCCCTCGGGTCGAGCCCCTGAAGGATGGCGTACGCGTCGTGGTCGCGGGCCCACCGAATGCCGGAAAATCCAGTCTTATCAATGCGATCGCCGGACAGGAGCGGGCAATCGTCACCGATATCCCGGGCACGACGCGCGATCACATCGAAGTTCCGCTCTCCCTGGGCGGAGTACCGGTCCTACTGACGGACACCGCGGGTTTGAGGGAGACGGAAGAGCCTGTCGAGCGCATCGGTGTTGAGCGGTCGCAGGTGCTGGTCCAGGCCGCGGATGTATTGCTCTGGTTGGGTGAGCCCGATCAGGCGCCGGTGCATCGACGCCTCATCCGTTTGCATCCGCGAGCCGACCAGTCTGGGCGGACCGCTGGACCGCCTGATACGCTGGCTGTCTCAGCGAAGACCGGCCTGGGTCTTGGCACATTGCTTGAGCAAACTGCGGAGCTCGCGCGGTCTGTTTTGCCGGCCGAAGACGCCGTCGCACTCAATCGCCGCCAGGCTCGCCATCTCGCCGAAGCCCGAGATGCTGTTGCAGCGGTTCAGACGGTTGATGACTTCGTGCTAGTTGCCGAACAACTGCGCGCAGCTCGAAGCGCGTTCGACCGCCTCACTGGACGTGCCGGAGTGGAAGACGTCCTGGACGCGCTCTTCGGCCGCTTCTGCTTGGGTAAGTGATGTTTCACGTGAAACATCGCGAGTCGTCTCAGACGATTTCCAGCGCAGCCGAAATCAACTAAGCGCCTGCCGATGTTCGACGTTCTCGTGATCGGTGCCGGCCATGCCGGGTGCGAAGCTGCGGCCGCCGCGGCTCGCCGCGGTGCGCGCGTGGGGCTGGTCACTTTCCGATCTGAGGACATCGGGCAGATGTCGTGCAATCCGTCCATCGGCGGAGTGGGTAAGGGGCACCTCGTGCGCGAGCTGGACGTTTTCGACGGCCTGATGGCTCGCGCCGCTGATCGCGCGGTGATCCATCGGCGCATGCTCAATCGGAGCAAGGGGCCTGCGGTCCAAGGACCGCGGTTCCAAGCCGACCGCAAGCTCTACCGCGCCGCCATGGCACAGCTGATGGCGGAGAGCGGCGTCGAGATCATCGTGGCGGAGGCCACCTCGATGCGCACTGATGGCGGGCGCCTTACCGGCCTTGAGACCAGCGGCGGCACCCTCGATTGCCGTGCGCTTGTCATCGCGACCGGCACATTCCTTGATGCGCGCATCTTCGTCGGTGAGGAGATCCGCGAGGGCGGTCGCCGAGGCGAGCAGGCTTCCGTCGCACTTGGTCAGCAGGTCCGGGAGATTGGCCTGGCGCAGGGGCGGCTAAAGACGGGTACACCGCCACGTCTCGACGGTCGCACCATCGATTGGTCAAAGCTGGAGCCGCAGCCCAGCGATCAAGATGCTTGGACGATGTCCGCCCTCGATGATGGGTGCCGCATCCCACAGCTCGCCTGCGCCGTTGGACGGACGAATGCCCGGACGCACGAGATCATTAGCTCCAACTTCGATCGGTCGCCGCTGTTTGCGGGTGCGATCGAGGGCAGGGGGCCGCGTTATTGCCCGTCAATCGAGGATAAGGTCAGGCGCTTCGCCGATCGGGACGGCCATCAGATCTTCCTGGAGCCCGAGGGCCTGGACGACCATCTCGTCTATCCCAATGGCATATCCACGTCGTTGCCGGCGGACGTGCAGCTCGACTTCGTTCGGAGCGTAGAAGGACTGGAGCGCGTCGAGATCGTACGGCCGGGCTACGCTGTGGAGTATGAGTTCGTCGATCCACGCCGCTTGAGATGGACACTAGAGGCTCGCGACCTCGAGGGTCTGTTTCTGGCGGGCCAGATCAACGGGACCACTGGCTATGAAGAGGCGGCTGCGCAGGGCCTGGCCGCCGGATTGAACGCCGCGGCCCACGCTCGCGACTTGGAGCCCGTCACCTTCGACCGCCGCACAAGCTACATCGGGGTGATGATCGACGACCTCACCTTGCAGGGCGTCAGCGAGCCCTATCGCATGATGACCGCGCGGGCTGAGTATCGGCTCGCCCTTCGCGCGGACAACGCGACAACGCGTTTGGGGGCGGCGGTGCTTGAAGCGGGCTGCGTGTCTGAACTCAGGCATATGGCGATAACAGAGCACTTCGAGCGACGCTCCAGCCAGGATTGGTCGAGCACCGGGGAAGGGCAAGCGGACGCGCTTTATGCCCCATACGTTGAGCGCCAAGAGCGGGAGTGGGCCGCCGTCCAGCGTGACACGCGCGTCGCGATCCCACCGGCGCTCGATTTCGCTTCTGTCCCAGGAATCTCGACGGAGATGGCTGAGCGTCTGGAGGCAGCGCGTCCGGAGACGCTGGACCAAGCATCCCGCATAAGAGGGGTGAGTCCCGCCGCCCTTTCGGCGCTGTACGTCGCCGCATCTCGCCGGGCCGCATGATCGAGCGCCTCTCGGCCGCCGCCGGCCGCGATGTTTCACGTGAAACATTCGAGCGACTGAAGGCTTATGCGAACCTTCTCCGTGAAGGTGCCGCGGAGCAGAACCTGATCGCTCTTTCGACGCTCGACACCCTCTGGGAACGCCACATCCTCGACTCCGCGCAGCTCGCACGGTTTGAGCCCTTTGCCGGCGCATCATGGGCAGACGTGGGTTCCGGAGCCGGCCTGCCCGGGGTCGTGCTCGCACTTCTAACGGAAGGGCCGATCACCCTGATCGAGCCGCGCCGTCTCCGCGCGGACTTCCTTCAGCACACCATTGAAGCGCTTGGCATCGCCGGTCGTGTGGAGGTGAAGCCCACGAAAGTGGAGCGAGTCGAGGGCAAGTTCGATGTCATCACCGCCCGCGCCGTCGCCAATATGAGCAAAATGCTGCAACTTTCCCAACATCTGTCCACAAGAAAAACCGTGTGGGCGCTTCCGAAGGGGCGGGGGGCGCTTGCGGAACTGGCCGAGGCGCAACGGGCGTGGCAAGGTGTGTTTCACGTGGAACAGAGCGTTACCGACGTTGATTCGTTCATCATCGTCGGCACCGGGGTGAGGGAAAAGACGCGATGATGAGGGTAGCGATCGCGAACCAGAAGGGTGGGGTCGGCAAAACCACCACGGCAATCAACTTGGCTACGGCGCTGGCGGCGATCGGCTGGAAGGTGCTGCTGGTCGACCTGGATCCACAGGGCAACGCATCCACCGGCTTGGGCGTGGGGCACGCTGGGCGCGAGCATACCAGCTACGACGTGCTGATCGGCAATGCGTCGCTCGGGGATAGCGTCGTGCAGACCCGCGTGCCTCGGCTGGAACTGCTCCCGGCCACGATGGACCTCTCCGGTGCTGAAGTTGAGCTCGTTTCCTTGACGGATCGCGCTCGCCGCCTCGAGCGCGCCCTCGATTCTGTGGGGTCAGGGCGGTGGGACATTTGTCTGATTGACTGCCCGCCCTCGCTTGGCCTCCTCACGGTCAACGCGCTGGTTGCGGCTAAGCATCTGCTTGTTCCTCTGCAGTGCGAGTTCTTTGCCTTGGAGGGTTTGAGTCAGCTGTTGCAAACGGTTGAGCGAATTCGCCTGGGTTTCAATCCGGATCTGCAGATCCTGGGCGTGGCGCTGACGATGTTCGACCGCAGGAACAAGCTCTCTCAACAGGTCGCAGACGACGTTCGAGCATGCCTCGGGCGGGCTGTCTTCGAGACGGTCGTGCCGCGCAATGTGCGCCTGTCCGAGGCTCCAAGCCACGGGCTTCCGGCGCTCATCTATGATCTCCGCTGTTCAGGCTCGGAGGCATACGTCCGCCTCGCACGTGAGCTGATGGCCCGTCTGCCGCGCGAGGCGGTTGCCGCATGAGCGCGAACAAGCCCAACTCCGGCCTCGGGCGTGGATTGCAGGCCTTGCTCGGCGAGGCGGCTGTTCCGGTCGCCGGCCAAGATGGTCCGGCTCCGCGGCCGGGGGGAGTTCGCGAAATTGAAATCGGACGCATTCGCCCGAATCCGGACCAGCCGCGTGTCCAGTTCACGGAGGAGGCGATCGACGAGCTAGCCGACTCCATTACGCAGCGCGGTGTGCTGCAGCCGATTTTGCTTCGCCCGCATGGCGAAGGATTTGAAATCGTAGCGGGCGAACGGCGCTGGCGCGCAGCGCAGCGGGCGAGGCTGCATACCATTCCCGCGATCGTGCGAGAGATCGACGATGCGACGACGGCCGAGATCGCGCTGATCGAGAACATCCAGCGCGAGGACCTGAACGCTATCGAAGAGGCCGAGGGCTATCGCCAGCTCATAGAAAAGCATCATCATACCCAAGACGGTGTTGCCAAGCTGGTCCACAAGTCGCGCAGCCACGTAGCCAACCTCTTGAGGTTGTTGGATCTTCCTGAGTTCGTCCGCCAATCGCTCTTGCGAGGCGATATCAGTATGGGTCACGCGAGGGCCGTTGCTACCGCTCCCGACCCGGACGAACTGACGAGGGAAATCGTCGCCAAGGGCCTTTCAGTCCGTCAGGCCGAAGCGCGAGCCCGCAAGGGAAAGCCCGGTGCCAGCACCGGCGTCGTTCGCGCGACTGGTTCGAGCGCGAAGATGCCGATCGATGCAGATCTGCTCGCGCTGGAACGTCAGCTCGGCGACATGCTCGGCCTGCGCGTCCAGGTGGCGCACAATGGGTCGAAGGGCACGGTCACACTAAATTACAGCAGCCTCGACCAGCTCGACATGATTTGCCAGCGGCTCAGCGGCGAGCCCATTTAGCTTCAGCGGCGTCGAGCCTGACGCGCGATCGTTAGGAGCTCTTCGCCTAGCGCTTCGCCTTCTGGGGGAGCGTCGCCTCGCATGAGGCTTCGCTCAAGAGCCCCGGCTCGTTCGGAAACTCGTGCCAGACCAGTTGAATCCCACATTCCCAACAACTTCTCGACCAAGGGTTTTTGCTTCCAGAACAAAGCCTTGCCTAATGACGTCATGACGGCTTGAGGGCTCTCGCCGGCGTCCACTCGCGTTCTCAGCGGAGCGAGCATCAAAAGTCTTCGCTGGAGCGACCGGAGCACGGGGATCGCGTGGTTGCCGCTCGTTTGAAGCCGAGCCAGTTCGTTAGAAAGGCCGCGGACGTCGCCGGAAAGCGCGAGATCGCCAATCTCCGAAAAATCGCCGCCCATGTCCGCTCCCACAGCGTCGAGAGCCTGTGCGTCCAAGTCCTTCGGCACTTCCGGCGAAGCATTGAGATACAGTGCGAGCTTCGAAAGCTCCGCGGCCATCATTCTGCGATCATTTGCGCAACTTTGCGCAATTCGCGCAGCGACACCCTGCTGCGGACGAAGGCCTTCCGTCCGAGCCATCTCGACAACAAGGCGTTCGGCATCGCGGGCGTCCAGCTCATAGGAGATTTGAGACAGAGCCAGCGGATGAGCGTCGGCCAGCTTCATAAGCGCCGAACTCTTCGACAACTTGCCGGCGATGGCGACGACCGGACTTTCCGCTGCGGCCGCCTCGAGCAGGGCCTCGACTGCAGGAACGACGTCCTCGGTTGCGGGCTGCACCCAGATAACCTTCGCGCCCCCGAACATGTCGATGGCACCCGCTTCGTCGGCCAGCAGAGCGGGATCGCCGCGCAGTACGCCTGGGGCAACGGACTGCTTGGAGGCCTTCAGCGCGGAGACAAGCCGCTCACCCAAGGCACTCGACTGCGCCTCATCGTCGCCGTGAAAGAGATAGAAGCGGATCCTGGGATCGGGCTCGTCGACCGAGCGGCCGATGCTGCCCTTCGCGGACTTCACCGGGCCTGCTGCGTTCGCGTCGCAAAAAGGCCGAGGCGCGAAATGATCTGGTCTGAGACGACTTCGGAAAGCCGCTCGGCCGCAGTCTGCTCGGCGGCAACGGTGGCATATTGTGAGCTGACGACGTCGATACCCGCGTCCGAGCCAGCGGTCGCGTCGAGCACGACCTGGCCGGTGCTTAGCTCGACCAGCTGGTACCGCGCACGCAGAGTCCTGCGCTCGCGCGTCACGGCACGGTCGCCGCGGATCCCGAGGCCGATGATGCTGTCGTCGAGAGTCACGTCGAGACGGTAGCGAGCCGTCGAAGCTTCGCCCGTCGCCATTCGCTCCTTGAGATTGTTGTAGACCAGCCAGCCGACCTGGCCCTCGATCGGCGCCACCGTGATTTCCGACAAGGTGGTTGCGACCGTCCCGCCCGAACCACCCGCATAAAGCGGTTGCAGCTGACAGCCGGAGAGGAAAAGCGCGGCCGCTGCGAAGGCGAGCGCCTGCTTCATGCGACGATGTTCACCAGCCGGTCGGGCACGACGATCACCTTGCGCGGCGCATTGCCGCCCAGCTGACGCTGCACCTTTTCAGACCCGAGCGCGAGCGCTTCGGCAGCGGCACGGTCGAGACCACGAGGGGCATTCAGCGTGTCGCGTAGCTTGCCGTTGATCTGGACCGCGAGCGTGACTTGATCGTCGACAAGCATCGACGGGTCGAACGCCGGCCATGCCGCGTCCACGACCATACCCTGCTCGCCCAGCGCGACCCAAGCTTCCTCCGCCAGGTGCGGTGCCGCAGGCCCTGTAAGCTTGACCAGCGTACGAATCGCTTCCGACCGTGTCTTCGACGGCTTGGACTTTTCGATCGCGCTGGTGAGCTCATAGAGCTGCGCGACGGCCTTGTTGAACTGTAGCCCTTCGAGCGCTTCGCCGACCGCCGCGACGGTGCGGTGCACCTTGCGGCTGAGCGCTTCGTCGACGCCTTCGGCGGCCTGGTCCGTCGAGGCCAACCGCCACACGCGCTGGACGAAGCGGGATGCGCCCTCGATTCCGCCTTCAGACCATTCTAGGTCGCGCTCGGGCGGACTGTCGGACAACATGAACCAGCGTACGGCGTCGGCGCCGTAGCGAGCAACGATCGGCTCGGGGTCGATCGTATTGCGCTTGGACTTGGACATTTTCTCGACACGGCCCGGCGTCACCGCCTTGCCGCTTTCGATGTGAATCCAGTCGTCGCCGTCGCGCTTGACCTCGTCGGGGCTCAGCCAGCTGCCGTCGCCTGCACGATAGGTTTCGTGCGTCACCATGCCCTGCGTGAAGAGACCCTTGAACGGCTCGCTCATGCCGAGCCGACCGATGCGATTCAGCGCGCGGGTCCAGAAGCGGGCGTAGAGCAGGTGCAGAATCGCATGCTCTACGCCGCCGATGTATTGATCGACGGGAAGCCATTGCTCGACCTCGCTACGATCGTAAGGGCGGTCCTCGGGCTCGCTGGCGAAGCGGATGAAATACCAGCTCGAATCCACGAACGTGTCGAGCGTGTCGGTTTCCCTGAGCGCGGTACCGCCGCAGGAGGGGCAGCTGACCTTCCGCCAGCCTTCGTGGCGATCGAGAGGGTTGCCAGGCTGATCGAAAGCGACGTCCTCCGGCAGCACGACCGGAAGCTGGTCGCGAGGCACAGGGACTGCGCCGCAGGACTCGCAATGGATGATCGGGATGGGCGTGCCCCAGTAGCGCTGGCGCGATACTCCCCAATCGCGCAGGCGGTAGGTCGTCGTTCCCTTGCCCCATCCGCCGGTCTCTGCCCGCCGGATGACCTCGGCGGTCGCCTGCTCGGTGGTGAGGCCGTTGAGGAAGCTGGAGTTGACCGCGATGCCATCCATAGGTTCGGCCTCGCCGACGATCGGCTGGCCCGCCTCTTCCGCGCTCGCCGCGACGACGCGCTTGATCGGCAGCTTGTACTTCGTCGCGAACTCGTAGTCGCGCTGGTCGTGGCCTGGCACGCCGAAGATGGCGCCGGTCCCGTATTCCATCAGCACGAAGTTCGCGATGTAGACGGGCAGGCGCCAGTCCGGATCCAAGGGGTGCACGGCCTTCAGGCCCGTGTCGAAGCCCTTCTTCTCCGCGGTTTCGATTTCGGCCGCGCTGGTTCCTCCGCGCCGGCAGTCGGCGATGAACTCGGCCACCTTGGGATCGCGTGCGGCGAGCGCTTCGGCGATCGGATGCGTCGGCGCAATTGCGACGAAGCTGGCGCCGAAGATCGTGTCCGGGCGCGTCGTGAAAACCTCGACCTGGTCGGTGCCCTCGATGGCTTCGGCAAGGCGGAATCGGAACTGCAGGCCGCGGCTCTTGCCGATCCAGTTCTCCTGCATCAGCTTGACCTTGTCGGGCCAGTTCTCGAGCTCACCGAGGCCCTGAAGCAGGTCCTCTGCGAAGTCGGTGATCTTCAGGAACCATTGGGAGAGGCGACGCCGTTCGACGGGCGCGCCGGAGCGCCATCCCCTGCCGTCGATCACCTGCTCGTTGGCAAGCACGGTGCAGTCGACGGGGTCCCAATTGACCTCGCTTTCCTTGCGATAGACGAGGCCCGCGTCGAACAGGTCGAGGAAGAGCGCCTGCTCATGGCCGTAATAGTCGGGCTCGCAGGTCGCGAGCTCACGGCTCCAGTCCAGGGCGAAGCCCAGGCGCTTCAGCTGGGCGCGCATGGTAGCGATGTTCTGCCGGGTCCACTCGCCGGGATGAACGCCGCGCTCCATGGCCGCATTTTCCGCGGGCATTCCGAACGCGTCCCAGCCCATCGGGTGAAGGACCTCGCGTCCCTGCATCCGGCGGTAGCGGGCCAGCACGTCGCCCATCGTGTAGTTGCGAACATGGCCCATGTGGATGCGCCCCGATGGATAGGGGAACATCTCGAGCACGTAGGTCTTGGGCTTCGCGCTGGACGTGTCGGCGGCAAAGCACTGCTGCTCGTCCCACCGTGCCTGCCAGCGGACGTCCGCAACGGCCGGATCGAAGCGGCCGGTCATAGTCGGGCCCCTACCTTATCCGCTGACGGTCGTGCGGCGGATGTCGCGGGCACGGGTGAGGATGATGTCCTCCAGCTTCTGCACGGTCGCGGCCGACACCGGAGCTTCCACCCAAACTCCGTTCTGCTGGACCTGCCGCGAAGCTGCGACACGAAGTGCATCGGCCCGAAGATCCTGGTCGAGGATCGTGACGGTCAGCTTGACCCGCTCGCCCGGCGAGTTCGGCGCGGCATACCAGTCGGTGATGATCACGCCCGTGTTGGCATCCGCCTGGAGAAGCGGGGCGAACGAAATGGTGTCGAGTGCCGCGCGCCAAAGGTAGGCATTCACCCCGATCGCGGTCATGCGCGACGGAGCGAGCTGGGTCGGCACTTCGCGGTTGCGCGAGCAGCCTGGGGTGGCCACCGCGATGACCAAAAGCGCAGCGGCGGCTATTTTCAGGCGGGACATCGGGAATCCTCTTGAGACGGTGGCAAGGTCGAAGGGGGCGTTATAGATACTGCGGAAGGAGCCGCAAGCGTCCCAAAACGGGGGGATTCTGTGTTTGCGCTGCAACAATTCGAGACGGAATCGATTCCCGTCATGGAACCTTCAGCTTCCTGTGACTATATCGGACTCGCAACAGGGAGTCGTTGGTGCTGAGTCTCAACCGGTCAAGGAGCGCTAAGCTGCTCGCCGCGGTGTCCGCGGTGGGCCTCTTGCTGTCTCCCGCGGTTGCAGCGCCGGCCAAGAAAGCTCCGGCAATCGCCGTCAGCTTCGATCCTCTCTCGACATTCACTCCGGCAGGCGCCGACCCCAAGCTTGCGGCTTCGTTCGCCAGCAAGGGTATGTCGTTGACGGACTTCAAGTTTACGCCTGCTGCCGCGAAGAGCCGGCCGTCGCAGGTTCGCGTCGCGATCCGTGCACGGCCCGACGCGCCGCTGCGCTCGCGCGTGGTCGACGCCAGCTCCGCTTCGCCGCTCACGGCGCTTACGCCGGCAACTTACAACCTGGGTGTTGCCGTCGGCTGGCGCCAGTTCGCCGTTTCGGGCGACGTCGCCAAGACCGAGTCGCGCGATCCCGCCGTCGGCAACAAGGAAAGCGCGGTCGTCGGCGTCAGCTACTCGCTCAACAAGTTCACCGGCCGCGTTGCGGTGGGGGCGGAGCGCGACAACGACCGCATCCCGGCTCTTAGGGATCGCGAGAATTATTCGCTCGATGTCGGCGGCGCGTACAACGTGACCCGCAACATCGCTCTGACTGGCGGCGTCCGTTACAACGTCGAGCGCGACCGGGCCGCGGTGGTCAGCGATACCCGCCGGGACAGCCAGGCCGTCTACGTAGGCACTGCCTTCAAGTTCTAAGCGTCTTCGCGTCGAGCCACGCGTCGATTCCCGCCCAGCCGTAGAAACCTTCGCGCTGCAGGCGCGCGGATTTCAGCGCGTCCATTCCGCCTAGCGCGATTGCCGGAGCACCGGCCGCCTTCGCGATCTTGAGGGCGGCTGGGCGATAGAGCGCTTTGTGGCCGGGGTGCGAGCTTGTCGGGTAAACCGGCGAGACGAATACTAGCGCCGCGCCCTCTGATCTCGCCGCCTCGGCTTCCACAAGGGAGTGGACTGACCGGGAAAATGGCATGCCGATCGAAAGCTCAGGCGGATTATGGACGAGGTCCGCACTCAAGGTGCGCGCCAGCTCCGCGTCCCCGGCAATCGCTAGCGTCAGGCTCCTCCGACGGCAGATCTCGGCAACTCGGCCGGCCAGCGTGGCGCGGACCTCGGGTGGCGATTGATAGTGGCGAAAGACGACCCCTGAATGCTTGATGGGCAGCCGATCGATGGCTTCCCACAGGCGCTCGCCCATGCGCTCATCGGTCATCAACCATTGGCGCGGCCAAGATCTCTGGCGGGAGGTCATGGTGCTTCCTATAGCCGCGGCCGATGACTGCTGCCGAGCGCCTTCAGGAAATCTCCGGCCAGATCGCCGCCGCTGCAAAGATCGCGCATAGGGAGGCTGCCGGCGTTCAGCTCATCGCGGTCAGCAAGACTCGGCCGGCGGAGGAGATCGAAGAGCTCGTTGCGGCGGGACAGCGCGACTTCGGCGAGAGCCGGGTCCAGGAAGCGTTGGCAAAATGGCCGGAGATCCTCGCGCGCAATCCCGACATACGCCTGCACTGCATCGGCCAGCTTCAGTCGAACAAGGCGGCCGAGGCGGTGAAGCTGTTCGATGTGATTCACTCGGTCGACCGCCTCTCCTTGTTGAGCGCCCTGGCGAAGGAAGCTGAGAAGGCCGGCCGCTCTCCGTCGGTCTACGTTCAGGTCAACATCGGCGAGGAAGAACAGAAAGGTGGATGCGCGATCGCCGAAGTCGCCTCGCTGGTCACCGCAGTTCGCTCTTCGCCTTTGCCGCTACTCGGCTTGATGGCCATTCCGCCGCTGGGCGTGGAGCCGTCGCCCTACTTCGCGCTCCTCGCCAAGCTTGCGCGGGAGAATGGTGTCGAAGGCCTAAGCATGGGCATGTCGGGGGACTTCCGCGCCGCCGTCATGCTCGGCGCCACGGCCGTCCGAATCGGAACGGCCTTGTTCGAGGATTGAGCGCGGCTAGGCTGTTGCGGTGCGCTGGATAGCCGCCCTGTTGCTGATCGCTGCGCCTGCGAGCGCAGCGGACATCGTCTACGCCGGCGGGGCTTGGGCCGCGCTTGATCGCGGCAGCAGCTGCGAGGCAGGGACGCGCGCGATCCGAATTGCCGAGAAGGGGAAGATACAGGCTCGCGCGGGATTCGCCTTCGATGCCACTGGTCCGAGGCGCGGGCAGTTCTTTGCCCAGTTGAGCCGCGTCCCGCGTAGCGGCTCTACCGCGATCCTGACTGTCCGCGATCAACCCTTCATGCTCGTGACCGGGGGCGGCTGGGCATGGAGCCGCAGTCCCGCGCAGGATGCGGCCATCAGCAGTGCGGCGCGCGCCGGCGGCGGGATGCGCATCGAGTCGCGCGACGAGGGCGGTCGACGTTTCATCGACCGCTTCCTGCTCGACGGCGCTCCGACGGCCATCGACGCCGCCGCGGCTCGCTGCGCTGGCAAAATCGCGCGACCTTAACTACATAGGCCGCCTGCCATGAGTGCCGACACCAACCTGATGCCGATTCCCGGCGCCATCGATCCTGTGCCTGTGCCACGGGCCGTGCCACCGCGCGCCGACGGCAAGGTCGAACTGGTCGGGCTCTCCAAGGACAAGATTCGCGCCGCCTTCGAGGAGGCAGGGCTGGAGCCGAAGCAGGCCAAGCTTCGCGCGAAGCAGGTCTGGCCCTGGATCTACAATCGCGGGGTCAGCGACTTCGCCGCGATGAGCGATATCGCCAAGGTGCAGCGCGGGTGGTTCACCGACCGATTCGCGATCACGCGGCCGGAAGTCGTCGAGGCCCAGGTCTCGTCGGACGGCACGCGCAAGTGGCTGCTCAGGACCCACGATGGTCACGATTTCGAGATGGTCTTCATCCCGGACGCGGACCGCGGAACCTTGTGCGTGTCGAGCCAGGTCGGCTGCACGCTCAACTGCCACTTCTGCCACACCGGCACGATG
This sequence comes from Sphingomonas telluris, assembly GCF_022568775.1. Classification (NCBI taxonomy): domain Bacteria; kingdom Pseudomonadati; phylum Pseudomonadota; class Alphaproteobacteria; order Sphingomonadales; family Sphingomonadaceae; genus Sphingomonas; species Sphingomonas telluris. The sequence goes on from NZ_JAKZHW010000002.1 coordinate 262,626, forward strand.
GCGCTGGTGCGCAACCTCGAGTCGTCGGAGATCGTCGGGCAGGTGATGCTGGCCCGGGACGCGCTCGGCGAATGGCCGAGCCAGCCCGAAGGCCGCATGCTCACGAACATCGTGATGATGGGCATGGGCGAGCCGCTCTACAATTTCGAGAATGTCCGCGACGCGTTGAAGATCGTCATGGACGGCGACGGGCTCGGCCTATCGAAGCGGCGCATTACGCTTTCGACCTCGGGCGTCGTGCCGATGATGGAGCGCGCGGGCGAAGAGATTGGCGTCAATCTCGCCGTGTCGCTGCACGCGGTGACAAAGGAAATCCGCGATGAGATCGTGCCGCTCAACCGCAAGTACGGCATCGAGCAGCTTCTCGAGGCCTGCGCGGCTTATCCGGGCGCGAACAATGCTCGCCGAATCACGTTCGAATATGTGATGCTGAAGGACAAGAACGACAGCGACGAGGATGCGCGCGAGCTCGTGCGGCTGATCCGTCATTACAAGCTGCCGGCGAAGGTGAACCTGATCCCCTTCAATCCTTGGGGCGGTGCGCCGTACGAATGTTCGACCGACGAGCGCATCAGGTCGTTCAGCAACATTGTGTTCGAATCGGGCATCTCTGCCCCGGTGCGCACGCCGCGCGGCCGCGACATCGATGCCGCTTGCGGACAGCTGAAGACCGCTGCCGAGCGCAAGCGCCGCTCGCAACGGGACGCGGAGGCGGCTTAGCCTCGACCATGTTCTCGCCCGTTCGTCGTGCGTTGGTGAGGCAGGTTCGGTCGACGTTCAACGATCAGTCGAAGGGTGAGAAGCCGGTCCCCGCATCGGATGAGGCCTTCTTCCCGCGCGGCTCCGTCATTCGGCGCGTGCATGGTGACGTCACGTCGATGATGGTCGGCGGCATTGCCGCTCTCCTGACGCAGATGCTGCACCCGAAAGCCCTAGGCGGGGTCTGGGATCACAGCGACGTTGCTGAGGACCAGCTCGGACGGCTCCGCCGTACGGCGCGCTTCATTGCCGTAACCACTTACGGTCATCGCGATGCTGCGCAGACGGCGATCGATAAGGTAAAGGCCATCCACGAGCACGTGAGCGGAGCGCTGCCGGAAGGTACCCCGTATCGCGCGACCGACCCGTGCTTGCTGGCTTGGGTGCATGTCGCCGGAGCAATCAACTTCCTCGACGGATGGCGGCGCTACGCCGAACCGCGCATGACGCGTGCCGACCAGGACACCTATTTCACCGAGAGCGGCGAAATCGCGCGGATGCTCGACGCCGATCCCGTGCCGCGCACGCGGGCGGAGGCGGAGAAGCTGATCTCGGAGTTCTGTTTCGAGCTTCGCGCGGACGACCGATCCCGAGCATTTCGCGATCTCGTGTTGAACGCGCCGCCGTCCTCGCTCGGCGAAGCGCCCGTCCAGCGACTCCTGTTCAACGCCGCAGTCGACTTGATGCCGCCGTTCGCGCGCGAGATGCACGGTCTCGACAAACCATTGCTCACGCCCGTCGTTCGCGGCGCAACCTACGGTCTGGCGAGCACGATCCGCTGGGCATTCGCCGGCGAACGGTATCGCGCTTCTCATTGATTTGCGGGCGGCCGCGCGTCGTGGCAATTCGTTCGCAGGTTGCAACGGAGTTTCGGAATGTCGCTGATCGGCCGGTTCATCGATCAAATCCTGCCTGTCGGCAGCATCACTCTCGTGCAGCCGGACGGAAGCCGTCAAACCTACGGGCCCGGCGGCGGCAAGCACGTGACGGTCCGTTTCCACGACAAGCGCGTTGGCCTCGAACTGTTCCGAAATCCGCGCCTGCGCATGGGCGAGCTTTACATGAACGGCCGGATCACCGTCGAAAACGGCACCATCCTCGACCTTCTCGAGCTGATCGTCGGTGCGAAGCCCTGGGAGCAGGGCAAACGCAAGGCGCTCGGCAAGGGCAAGTCCAAGTGGCTGAAGCGCTTCTTTCGCCGGAACGACCCGCGCAAGTCGAGGCACAACGTCGCGCATCACTACGACATCGGCAATCAGCTTTACGAACTCTTCCTCGATCGCGACCTTCAGTACAGCTGCGCCTACTTCACCGATATCACCAACACGCTCGAGCAGGCGCAGGAAGACAAGAAGGCTCACATCGCGGCCAAGCTCTTCCTGAAGCCGGGCCAGAAGGTGCTCGATATCGGCTGCGGCTGGGGCGGGATGGCGCTCTACCTGAACCGCGTCGCCGACGTGGAGGTGCTCGGGATCACTTTATCCGAGGAGCAGCTGAAGGTCGCCCGCCGCCGCGCGAAGGAAGCGGGAGTCTCAGATCGCGTTCGGTTCGAGCTAATCGACTACCGCCATCTCGACGGCCGTTTCGACCGCATCGTGTCGGTCGGCATGTTCGAGCATGTCGGTGCTGCTCATTACGAGGAGTTTTACGCCAAGTGCCGGGAGCTTCTGACCGATGACGGTGTCATGCTGCTGCACACGATCGGCAAGCTCGGCGGCGCCGGCCAGCCGGACCCGTTCACCGACAAGTGGATCTTCCCGGGCTACCATCTGCCCAGCCTGTCGCAGATGTGCTCCGCGACCGAGAAGGTGAAGATGATCGTCGGCGACGTGGAGACGCTTCGTCTCCATTACGCGTACACCTTGCGCGAGTGGCTGCGCCGGTTCACCGACGCCCGCGAAAAGGTCCTCAAGCTCTACGACGAGCGCTTCTTCCGCATGTGGGAATTCTATCTCGCCGGCGGAATCGTGATGTTCGAGAGCGGCGCCGCCTGCAATTACCAGGTGCAGTACATTCGCGACCGGAACGCAGTGCCCATCACGCGCGACTACATGGCAGAGGCGGAGGCGCGGTACCGGGAGTTCGGACCTCAGCCGGCCAAAAAAGCCGCTGTGCGGAAGACGCGTGCCGCCAAGGCGGCCGAACCCGCCAAATAAGAAAAGGCCCGACGCACCGGCGCCGGGCCTTTGTTTCACCGAGTTGGGAGGGCTCAGCCCTGGCGGGGCGCGCTCCTCATTCGTTGGTGCATCTGCATCCGCTCTTCCGGCGTGATCTGGCCGTCATGATTGGCGTCGACCATGTCGAAATGCTGAAGCGCCGCAGCCTGCGCCTCCTGCAAGCTCACGCGACCGTCGTGGTTGGCGTCGGCCATCTCGAACATGTGGCCGCCAAAGCCGCCCATGCCGCCGTGATGGAAGCCGGCCTTTTTCGACCCGCGGTCGCCACGGTCGGCGATGCGCTGCTCGCGCTGCGCCTGTCCAGCATCCCACTCACCGCGGCTAACGGCGCCGTCCTTGTTGGTGTCGAGCTTCTCGAACGTGCGGTCGCCGCCGCGTTCATCGCGACGTTCGGCCCACTTGGAGCGGAAAGCCTCCGACGCGGCATCCGCCTCGGCCTTGGTCACGAATCCATCGCGATTGGTGTCCATCCGCGCAAAGTATTCGGCGACCTTGGCCTGCGCTTCAGCCCGCGTCTGAACTTTCTGTGCGAAAGGCGCACGAGGCGCTTGCGGCGTCGGGGCAGGCGCGACCTGTGCGTAGGCGGCTACGGAGACGACCAGCACCGCTCCGCCAATCAAAAGCATCTTCATCCTACTGTCTCCATGGGCAAATCCCGGAGATTGTTAACTTGCTATAGCTGTACCGTGCTTGAATGCTGCGCTTATCCGGTGGCAAGGGGCCGCGCTTCAGCTAAGCGAGCAGGCTGGGAGCTCGCCGGGGGTCAGAGCACGAAGCCAATGCGGCGGGATAAATCATGCAACCGATGAGCGCTGCGCCCCCGCGCCCGCCCGGGCCGCGCCCGTGGTGGGAGACGCGACCGTTCGTCGCCTTTCTCATACTGCTGTCGGTCGTGCCATTGCTCTATCCCCCGGTGCCGCCGCTGGTGGATCTGCTTGGCCACATGGGTCGGTACCGGGTCCAGCTCGACATCCAGACGTCGCCGTGGCTTTCGCAATATTACGACTATCGCTGGCTCCTGGTCGGTAACCTCGGCGTCGATGCCTTGGTGCAGCTGCTCGCCCCGATCGTGGGGCTCGAGCCTGCGGTGAAGCTGATCATCATCTCGATCCCGGCAATGACGGTTGCGGGATTCCTTTGGGTCGCGCGGGAGGTGCACAATCGCTTGCCGCCGACGGCGCTATTCGCTCTGCCGCTGGCGTACAGCCATCCCTTCAACTTCGGCTTCGTGAACTTCGCGCTGGCGATGGCGCTGGCGTTCCTCGCTTTCGGCCTCTGGCTGCGGCTGGGGCGGTTGGGCAAGACTCGACTTCGCGCAGCGCTATTCGTGCCGATCTCCATCCTCATCTTCTTCGCCCATACGTTCGGCTGGGGGATGCTCGGTCTCATGTGCTTTTCGGCGGAAGCCGTACGGCAGCACGACAATGGACGGGGCTGGTTCCGCGCCGGCGTGCATGCCGCGCTGCACGCCTCGTGCCTGGCACTTCCGCTGGTATTCATGGCCGCATGGCGCAGCAGCGCGCCCGCGGGGCTGACGGCGGACTGGTTCAACTGGGGAGCGAAGCTGCACTGGATCGAGACCATCTTCCGCGACCGCTGGAAGCTCTGGGACTTCGCCTCCATGGTGATCACGTTCGTCGTGATCATGCTGGCGTTCGGGAACCCGCGCTTCGGCCTTTCCCGCAACCTCGGCTTCTCGGCCCTCGTGATCGTTGTCGTCTTCCTGGTGTTGCCGCGCATCATCTTTGCGTCGGCCTATGCCGACATGCGGCTCGCGCCGTACCTCTTCGCATTGGCGCTGCTCGCGATCCGTTTCCGCTCCGACACGCACAGGCGCACGGCGACCGTCCTCGCCGTGGTCGGCCTGATCTTCTACCTGGCCCGGATCGCGACCACGACGGCGAGCTACGCGATGGCTGCCGACGATCTGCGTGAGAAGCTCCAGGCGCTGAACCATGTGTCGATGGGCGCGAAGGTGGCGACGTTCGTCGGCCAGGGTTGCGCCGACTGGTGGTCGATGCCGCGCAACAGCCATCTCGGCGCGATGGTCATCGTCCGCCGCCAGGGCTTCTCGAACGACCAGTGGGACATCGTCGGCAGCAACCTGCTGAGCGTCCGCTACGACGCCGGCGCCTATTCGTCGGACCCGTCCGAGATCGTTCGCCCGACCTACTGCCGCATCCCGCGCGCATGGCGGATCGTGAACAACCGTTTGCGCGGCGACTGGCGGGTGGACGATGCTCTTACCGGCTTCCCGCGCGATAAGTTCGACTACATGTGGCTGATCGACGTGTCGCCCTACGACCCGCAATTGACGAGCGGGATGACGCCGGTCTGGAAAGGCTCGCGGTCAATGCTCTATCGTCTGCACTGATGACCGAACTTTCCATCGTCGTTCCCTGCTTCAACGAAGAAGCCTGCCTCCCCGAATTGCACCGGAGGCTGAGCGCCGCTGCCCTGTCTGCGGGAAGCAGCGACTATGAGCTCGTGCTGGTCAATGACGGCTCTCGGGATTCGACCTGGCAGGTGATGCGCGGCCTCGCGGACATGGACCCGCATGTTGTTGCCGTGAACCTCTCGCGGAACCACGGCCACCAGCTTGCTCTGACGGCGGGTCTCGATCTCTGCGGCGGCGAGACGATCCTCATCATTGATGCCGATCTCCAGGATCCGCCAGAGCTGTTGCCCGCGATGCTCGCAGCCATGCACGATCAGGATGCCGACGTGGTCTATGGCGTTCGTCGTAGCCGAGCCGGCGAGACGGCGTTCAAGCGCGCGACCGCGCACGGCTTCTATCGCCTGCTTTCGCGCGCGACGGAGATCGACATCCCCGTGGACACGGGCGACTTCCGCCTGATGAGCCGCCGTGCCCTCAATGCTTTGCTCGCAATGCCGGAACAGTCCCGCTTCATACGCGGCATGGTGGCGTGGATCGGCTTCCGCCAGGTGCCATTCCCCTATGATCGCGACCAGCGCTTCGCCGGCGAGACCAAATATCCTCTGCGCAAGATGATGCGCTTCGCCTTCGACGCGCTGACCGGATTCTCGTCTGCGCCGTTGAAGCTAGCGAGCCATGCGGGTCTTGCGCTGTCGTTCGGATCGCTGCTGATCCTGGCCTACATCGCCTACGCATTTCTCGCCGGCCGCAGCATCCAGGGCTGGACGTCACTGATGCTCGTCGTGGTCTTGCTGGGCGCGGTGCAGATGTTCGTGCTCGCGCTGATGGGCGAATATATTGGCCGCCTCTACAATGAGGCGAAGCGGCGTCCGCTCTACATCGTGCAGGAAGTCGCCGGAGGTGAAGCGAGGACGGGCGTGCGTCCGCTCGGTTACGTCGCCGACGCAATCGCGAAGAGCGACAGTCCTGGCGGAAGCGGAACTCGTCCGACCAGGCCGCGCTCGGCGGCGAAGACGCGTTCCAAAGCCTGATTCAAAGGCTTCGACGGAAGCGACAAGTCGGCGTCCTCCTTGCCGCGCAGCTTCGACGCGAGGCGCTCGGCCACCGCGACGGGGAACAGCAGGCTGTTGAAATAACCGATGGCTTCCAGTTTCAGCGGCGATGCTTCGATCAGGCGCTTGAGTCCCGATTTCGAATAGCGACGTTGATGGTGGTTCACGACGTCGTGCGCGGACCACATCCATTGGTGCGCAGGCACAGTGACGACCAGCTTGCCGCCCGGCTTGAGCAATTTCGCGATGCCGTCGAGCGCCGCCTTGTCGTCGGGGATATGCTCTACGACGTCGAACGCTGCGACCATGTCGTAATGCGCCTGCGGAATGCCGGCGAGCTCCGGCAACGGCGATGAGAAGACCTCGTGCCCCAGCCGCTTCGCCGCTATCGCGCGCGCCGTCTCGTCGACCTCAAGCGCATCCACCGAACCGAACGCGTCGAGCATCTCGAGGTTGTGCCCAGTGCCGCAGCCGATCTCCAGGATTCGCGCATTCGCGGGCGGCTTCACCCGGCGCCGGATCAGGTCGGATAGAACTTTACGACGAGCGACGTACCACCAGTGCTGCTGGTCGAGCGCGGCCATCTGATCGTAGACGACGCGTTCCATCAGCGAAACACCCACTGCCGGTTCAGCGTGAACGTCACCAGTGGCGTGACGAAGAGCATGGGTGCGATCGGCGCAGCGCGTCCGAGATCGAGATGGTTGAACAGCAACCAAACCCAGAAGCTGTTGAGCAGATAGCTGATGATGGAAACGACCGCGAAACGCACCTTCGTCGCATGCGTCCGCTCGCTGCCATGCCCGCGGAAGCTCCACTGGCTGTGCATGAAATAGCCGGTGGCGACAGCGACGACATAGGCGAGGAAGTTGCCCAGCTGCGGATGCCAGCGGAGGACCAGCGCCACCAACGCGTAGACGCCCACGCCCAGCGCGGTGACGAATGCGCCGGTAACGGCGAAGCGCGCCAGCTGCCCAAGCAGTCTGCGGCGGTCAGGATCGAGTGTGGAGATCATTGTTTAGGCGGTTAACTTGCTCTGTAGCCGTGCCCCGCTACAGCAGGGAACCCCTTAAGAAGAGGCAAGGCTTGAACCGCGTACTCGACTTCGTCGATCGGTATTGGAAATGGATCGTGGTCGGGGTGTGGATTGCCTTCTGCATCTACTTCCTGTTCCAGCGCTGGAACGGCATCCGCCTGTTCGCGCTGCCGGATACCGACGACAATATGCGGATCAGCCAGGTGCGCGCGTGGCTGCACGGCCAGGGCTGGTTCGATCTTCGCCAGTACCGCCTGAACCCGCCTGCCGGTGCTAACATTCACTGGTCCCGGTTCGTCGACCTGCCGATTGCTGGGATCATCCTCGCTGCCCGGCCCTTTGTCGGAGGCGCCGAGGCTGAGCGGGCTGCGGTGACCATCGCCCCAATGTTGCCGCTCCTGCTCCTGTTGTTTTCGGTGGCGTTGACCTCGCGCCGGCTGATCGATCGCCGTGCCTATCCCATCGCTTTTATCTGCCTGTTCTTCGCGGGCTCGACGCTGGCGATGTTCATGCCGCTGCGCATCGATCATCACGGCTGGCAGCTGGCGCTACTGACGCTCGCCATTGCAGGCGTCGCCGATCCCAAGCGCGCGCGTGGCGGTGTCGTTGTTGGCCTCGCTTCGGCGATGTCGCTGTGGATCGGCCTCGAAATGCTGATCTACATCGCGCTGCTCGGCATATCGCAGGTTATCTTCTGGGTAACGGACGCGAATGAGCGGCGGCGGCTTGCGGCCTATGCGGTGACGCTGGGCGGTGCCACCGCCTTCGGCTTCGCCGTGTTCACGTCCTACGCGAACCGCCTCGCAGTCTGCGATGCCTTGTCGCCGGTCTGGCTGTCGGATGTCCTGCTGGGCGCAGCACTCCTGCTCGGTCTCGCGATGTTCGTGAAGAGCGCTGACTGGAAGATCCGCCTGGGGGTCGCACTAGGCGCGGGTGCGGTCGTCGCCGGCTTCCACGTTCTCATGTGGCCACACTGCATTACGCGGCTCGAGGGCATCTCGCCGGAGGTCAACAAGCTGTGGTTGAGCCATGTGCGCGAAGCGCGGCCGCTCTATCGGCATGGTTGGCGCACCGCGACCGCCATCGCCTCGCTGCCGGTGACGGGAGTCGTCGGCTGGCTCCTCCTCTCATGGGTGCGTCGGCGCGATCCGAAGCTGCTTCGAGCAACGCTCGCCGCGACGCTACCGCCGCTTACAGCTACGCTCCTGCTCCTGTGGCAAACGCGTACTGGCCCTGCCGCACAGGCAATGAGCGTCGTCGGCGCCGCCGCGCTGACATGGATTGCCGTGCCGTGGGCGGCGAACTCGCGCTTCATGCTGATGCGGGTGCTGGGGACTTCGGTCCTGGCTGTCGTCGGCTTCGGCGCTGCCGTTCCGGCTGCGAGCAATCTGCTGCCTAAGGAGAAGAAGACGGCGACTGAAAAGGCCGTCGACAAGGCGAATTCGCAATGTCCGTCGCTGGCCGCTCTCAAGCCCATCGCGAAGATGCCCAAGGGGACGATCTTCACCTACGTGGACCTCGGACCGCGGATCATCACGGTCACGCATCACAATGCGATCGCAGGCCCTTATCATCGCAATGGCGAGCAGATCGCTGACGTCATGAAGGCATTCCGCGGTACCGAGCCACAAGCGCATCAGATCATTGCGAAATATCGCTCCGACTATCTGCTGATCTGCCCGAACATGTCGACCGCCACGATCTTCGCCGCCGAAGCGAAAGGCGGCTTTTATACGCAGATCGTGCGCGGGAAGGTCCCGGCATGGCTGCAGCCGATCTCACTGCCGAAAGGCTCGCCTTTCAGGATGTGGCGGGTCGTGAAGGCCTAGCGCTTCAACGCCTTCACGGCCGCCAGCGTCTTGGCGACGTGCTGGCTCCAGTCGAGGTCCGAGTGGACGTAGACGATCTTGCCGTCGCGGCCCATCACGTAAGACGTGCGGTCGGTCAGTTCGGGCTTCCGCTTGAGCGATACGTCATATGCCTTGATCACGGCCGGTGTCGCGGTCGCCACCGGGAAGGCGCTCCGGCATTCCTCGACGGAGAATTTCTTCAGGGTCGTGATGTCGTCCGCCGACATGCCGATGACCCGTGCTCCGGCCTTCTTGAAATCGTTCGAGGCTTCGCTGAACGCATGCGCCTCCAGCGTGCAGCCCTTGGTGAAGGCCTTGGGGAAGAAATAGAGAACGACCGGGCCGTGCTTCAGCTGCTCTGCCAGATGCAGCTTGAACTCCTTGCCGCCGACAGCACCGGCGGTCGTGAAGTCCGGCGCCTTTGCTCCGGTCTGGAGCGCGGCGCTTGCCGGCATGGCCACCAAGGCCGTTGCTGCTGCCACGATCAGCCAATTGCGCATGCGACTCTCCTTCGACGGATTTGCTGCTACCTAGCGCAATGCATGGGCAAGATGAACGGTAAGGCAATGGTTCGTTGGATCGCGGGTGCTTCGATCGTGATACTGAGCGCGTGCAGCGGGTCGACCGAGCAGTCGCCGCGGGCTGAACCCGTATCGTCGGCAGGCGCCTGTTTCGATCAGGACTCCCGACCAGTCACCGAGAAGATTAGGGCGGTCGGTACGGAGCCGTTCTGGAGCGCAGAGGTCAGCGGCCGCTGCGTTACTTACGCCACGCCCGATGACCAGAGCGGCACGAGGATCTGGACACGGATCACACAAATTGGCGGTGAGATGAGCTGGGATGGAGCACTGAACAGCAAGCAGTTCAAGCTCGTGGTAAAGCCCGCGAACGCCTGTTCCGACGGCATGTCCGACAAGGTTTATCCTTTTGAGGCGGTATTGAGGGTGAATGGAGAAACGCGCCGCGGATGCGCGGAGCGGAACTAGCCGCGCAGCAGCTCCAGCGTCTGTGCGTCGGGGCCGTCGAAGAAGGCGGCCAGCGCCTGGGCGAAAGATGCCTCGCCGGAGGTCTGCTGAAACAATGTGAGGCTGGAGCGAAGCTTCATCGCGTCGATCGACCCGAGGATTGCGACGGCGTCGCGCTTGCCCGCCCACGCCATCATGGCCTCTACGACCTGGTGATATCGCTGGTCAAGGAGCGGATGCGCCAGATAGGCGCGGGCCTCGTCGAGGGATCGAATCCCGTAGAATGTTGCGGTCAGGCTGCGGCCCAAGGCGCCAAGCTGCGGGAAGATGAACCACATCCAGTGGCTTCTCTTCTCGCCCGCCCGGAGTTCGCTGAGCGCGGCGTTGAAGATGCCTTCCTGGGCATCGACGAAACGCTGAAGATCGAACGGGTCATCAGTCATTTCTCTGAAGCGTAGCGAGTGTCGGCGGCCGATCAACGGTCTGCCGCCAACCACCCGGTCAGCACGTAGAACAGGAGAACCACGGGGCCGCTGATCAGCAGCGCTGCAACAAGCCCGAGGCGGACGAGCAGGACATCGAGGCTCATCCAGTCGGCAAGGCCGGCGGCTACGCCCATGACCTTGCCTTCGGATCGGTTGAGAACAAAACGGTTGTTCACTGACAATTCCTTGTTCTGGATTGTTAGGCGATCGGCAGCAGGCTGGTGGCGGAGCTGACGAAGAGCATCGCGGTGATGAAGGCGGCTGCGAAAGCAGTGGCGGTTTCACGACCCGGAGCGAAGATAGTAAGCATTTGAGGTTTCCCTTTTTGTATCGCGGCCCCCGATTGGGCCACGCCAGATACAATGCAGGGAGCGTGCCAAATGGAAAATGTCGTTGTTTTTCAGGGGCGCGGTGTGGAGCGTGCGAACTTAATGCTGCCCCACGCGCTCACAGTTGGGAAATTTCACCAAGCGAATTTAGCTTTGGGTCGTGTTCCCGCCGTCGGGGTGCAGGATCTGCCCGGTCATGTAGCTGGAATCCTCGCAAGCCAGGAACAGGAAGGACGGCGCAACCTCGTTGGGCTGGCCCGGCCGCTTCATCGGCGTGCTCTTGCCGAATTCGGGGATCTTCTCCGGCGGCTGTCCGCCTGAAGGATTGAGCGGAGTCCAGATCGGGCCCGGGGCGACGCCGTTCACGCGAATGCCCTTTTCGACCAGGTTCTTCGAAAGCGAGCGCGTGAAAGCGGTGATCGCGCCCTTGGTCGCGCTGTAGTCGAGCAGGCCGGGCGAGCCCTTGTACATCGTCTCCGACGTGCAGTTGATGATCGCGGAGCCTTCCTTCAGGTGCGGCATCGCGGCCTGGGTCAGGAAGAACATGCCGAAGACGTTCGTCTGGAAGGTCCGCTTCAGCTGGTCCTCAGTGATGCTCGTTATATCCTCGTCGTAATGCTGCTCGCCGGCATTGTTCACGAGGATGTCGAGCCCGCCGAGCCCATCGACGACCTGCTTGACCGCGCGCTCGCAGAATTGCTTGTCGCCGAGGTCGCCTGCGATGGTCACGGCATTGCGGCCTTCCTTCTCGACGATCTCCTTTGTCTTGGCGGCGTCGTCATGTTCGCAGAGATAGAGGATCGCGACGTCCGCGCCCTCGCGGGCGAAGAGCGCCGCAACCGCGCGCCCGATGCCACTGTCCGCGCCGGTGACCAGCGCGACCTTGCCCTCCAGGCGGCCGGAACCGGGATAGCGCGGCTGCCAATCTGGCTTCGGCTCGAGTTCGCTTTCGTGACCGGGGAGCTGATCCTCGTGGATCATCGGCTCCATGACGTCAGACATGAATTACTCCTTCGTCCCGAACAACTTACGCGTTCGGGCCAGGTTCCTGCGATGGTCTTGGGTTAGGAGCGGGCCGTCTAGCCCTTGAGGGCTACGATGAGCGCCTTCTCATGATCCTTCGAGGCTGCGGCCGGGCGAGCAGAACCCTTCCGGCACTGGGCGACGAGCGTTGGGAAATCGAGGTCGCTGTTCTTCATCAGCACGTCCTGCGTCGCCGCGGCGCACTCCGCTTCACTCGTATATTCGGTCGGCACGGTCGCAACCGGGGCGCATTGGACGGAGCCGTCCCCGCAGCCGAGAATTGCAATGACGTAATAGACCGGGCCCATCGCTTCGTTCCTGCTTCCTACTCACTCGAAAACCGAGATTTAACGAGACGGTTCCACTTGTTTCGCATGCGATGTTTGCGGGGCGGTATCGGCACTCCTACCTAAAGGCGGATGGCGGAAACCGCAGTTCAGGGGGCAAAAGCCAACGCGGGCTTCAAAACGCTCGTGCGCTTCCTGCCGATGCTCTGGCCCAAGGGAGAGTTCGAGCTGAAGGCGCGGGTGGTCGCCGCGGTCGTGCTGGTGCTCGCCGGCAAGGCCGCCACCCTGGTCATGCCCTTCGCCTACAAGGCGGTCATCGACCGCATGTCCGGGCCCGGCGTGGCTTTCGGCGTCGTCGCCATGCTCGTCGCTGCTTACGCCGTCGCGCGCTTCGCCGGAGTGCTGGCCGACAACCTCCGCAATGCCTTGTTCGAAAAGGTCGGGCAGAATGCTGCGCGGCGGCTCGCCGGTGAGGTCTTCCGCCACATCCACGACCTAAGCCTGCGCTTCCACCTGGAACGGCGGACCGGATCGCTCACCAAGATCGTCGAGCGCGGCACGAAGAGCATCGACATGATGCTCTACTTCATTCTCTTCAATATCGCCCCGACGGCGATCGAGCTGATCGCCATCTGCGTCATCTTCTTCGTGAAGTTCGGTGCCGGGCTCGTCGCGGCGACGCTGGCGATGGTCGCGATCTACATCACCTTCACGCGCAAGGTCACCGACTGGCGCGCGCAGATCCAGCGCGACATGAACGACGTCGACAACAAGGCCATCGGCCGTGCCGTCGATTCTCTGCTGAACTACGAGACGGTCAAATATTTCGGGGCCGAGGAGCGGGAGGCGAAGCGCTACGACGAGGCAATCGGCGCCTTCGCGAAAGCCGCCGTCCGTAACGAGACCTCGCTCGCTTGGCTCAACATCGGCCAGTCGCTGATCACCAATCTGATGATGGCCGGGGCGATGATCTTCACCGTCTGGGGCTGGAGCCGCGGCAAGTTCACGCCCGGCGACGTGGTGCTGGTCAACTCGCTCTTGATGCAGCTCTTCCGCCCGCTCGACATGCTCGGCTGGGTCTATCGTTCAATCCGCCAGGGCCTGATCGACATGGAAGCGATGTTCGGCCTGCTCGATACGCCGGCTGAGGTCGTCGACAAGCCTCATGCGCCGGCATTGAGCGTCACGCGCGGCAACGTCCGCTTTGAAGGCGTGCACTTCGGCTACGATCCCGAGCGCGAGATTTTGAAGGGTGTCGACCTGGACATTCCGGCGGGCACGAGCCTGGCGGTTGTCGGGCCGTCGGGGGCAGGCAAGTCGACGCTCGCGCGTCTGCTCTACCGCTTCTACGATCCCACGGAGGGCCGGATCCTGATCGACGGGCAGCCGATCGCGGAGGTCGACCAGCGCTCACTCCGCGCGGCCATCGGGATCGTCCCGCAGGACACGGTGCTGTTCAACGACACGATCGGGTACAACATCGCGTACGGCCGCAGCGAGGCGGCGACCGCGGACGTGGAAGGGGCGGCGAAAGGCGCGGCGATCGATGACTTCGTGAAGGCCCTTCCGCAGGGCTATGAATCGATGGTCGGCGAACGTGGGCTCAAGCTCTCCGGTGGCGAGAAGCAAAGGGTGGCCATCGCTCGGACGCTGCTAAAGAACCCGCCGATCCTGATCCTCGACGAGGCGACCAGCGCGCTCGACAGCCGCACCGAGCAGGCCATCCAGGAAACGCTCGAGCGGATCGCCCGCAACCGCACCACCATCATCATCGCGCACCGCCTGTCGACCGTCGTCGGCGCCGACCGGATTGCCGTGCTCGAGAACGGCAAGGTGGCCGAGCTCGGCACGCATGAGGAGCTGCTGCAGAAGGGGGGTCTCTATGCAGACCTCTGGTACCGCCAGGCCGCGGAGCGAGTTCTCGAAGAAGCTGCCGAAGCGGCCGAGTAGCCGTCGACAAGTCAGCCCCGGACCCTATTGGAAGCGTCGGTGAGTACGGTTCAGGAACTCCTCCACAGCGTCTTCGGCTTCGACCATTTTCGCGGCGTCCAGCAAGACGTAATCGAGCGCGTCATGGCGGGTCGACACACCCTCGCGGTCATGCCGACCGGTGCCGGCAAGTCGCTTTGTTACCAGCTTCCCGCGGTCGCACGTGAAGGCACGGCGCTGGTCATCTCCCCACTGATTGCACTGATGCACGATCAGATCCGCAGCGCGGACGCGATGGGCCTGCGCGCTGCATCGCTGACCTCGGCGGATGCGGACCGCGAGCAGACCGTACAGCGCTTCAAGGCGGGCGAACTGGACCTGCTCTATGTCGCGCCCGAACGCGCGACCGGTGAAGCGTTCCGCCGCCTTATCAGCCGCGTGAACCTGTCGCTGATCGCCATCGACGAGGCGCATTGCGTCAGCGAGTGGGGCCACGATTTCCGCCCCGACTATCGCCAGCTTCGGCCGCTGCTCGACGAGAACCCGGACGTGCCGCGTCTCGCGCTTACCGCGACGGCGGACAAGCGTACGCGCGCGGACATCCTGACACAGCTCGGCATTCCGCAGGACGGGCTGGTGATCGCTGGCTTCGACCGGCCGAACATCCGCTATCATGTCAGGCCCCGCGACGGCCTTAATGCGCAGCTGAAGACGCTGCTCGCGACACATTCCGGCCCTGGCATCGTCTACGCACCCAGCCGCGACAAATCCGAACGGATCGCGGAACAGCTGTCGAGCGGCGAACGCCGGGCGCTCGCCTATCACGCCGGCCTCGACCCGTCCGTTCGCTCCCGCAATCAGGCGGCATTCGTCTCATCCGAAGACATGGTGATCGCCGCGACCGTCGCTTTCGGGATGGGCATCGACAAACCCGACGTCCGCTTCGTGGCGCATGCCGGAATCCCCAAGTCGATCGAGGCCTATTACCAGGAGACCGGCCGGGCGGGCCGCGACGGGGAGCCCGCTGAGGCGTGGCTCTTCTGGGGCGCAGAGGATTTCGTTCGCGCCCGGATGCGCATCGAAGAGGTCGAGCCTAATCGCCGCGCCAGTGAGCGCGAACGGCTCAACGCGCTGGCCGGCTTTGTCGAAGCGTCCGGCTGCCGCCGCGCGATCCTTCTTCGACACTTCGGCGAAGACCCGGCGGAGAGCTGCGGCAATTGCGACAATTGTCTGGATCCGCCGAAGACGATCGATGCGACCGAGATCGCACGCAAGCTGCTGTCCGCCGCCTTTCGTACCGAAATGCGGTTCGGCGTCGGGCATCTCGCGGATGTTCTAGCCGGCAACGACAATGAGAAGGTGCGCAGCTTCGGCCACGACCGGCTATCCGTATTCGGTATCGCGTCGTCCGAAGAAGTCGCGCTCGTCCGGCCCGTCGCACGCGCGCTGATCGCGAGGGATGCGCTGCGGGCCGATGCTTACGGCGGGCTCAGCTTCGGCCCGGCGGCCAAGCCGATCCTCAAGGGCGAGCAGGAACTGACGATCGCCGTGCCACCGCCGCGCAGCCGCGCGTCGCGGAAACGCTATGACGGACCCGCCGATCCCTTGTTCGACGCCTTGCGCGAGGCTCGACGCAGGATCGCGTCCGACGCGGGCGTGCCGCCCTACGTCATCTTCCACGATTCCACCCTTCGCGAGATCGCCGAGAACAAGCCGCGCGACCTCGACGAACTGGGCCGCATCCAGGGGGTTGGAGCCGTGAAGCTCGCCCGCTACGGAGACGCCATGCTTGCGGCGCTCGCTGCGGGCGAATGACATTCAGGGTTGCGAAAGCCGCCATGCTCTTGGGAGCGGCTCAAATCAGCCTTTCATGAGGATTATCAGATGGTTCGTACGCTTCTGCTTGCCAGCGCAGCGCTGGGCATTGCGATGACTCCTGCCGTTGCGGCCCCGGCGCCGAAGAAGGCGACTTCCGCGACCTTGGCCGCGGCGAATCCCTTTGCCAAGCCGAGCACGCTGCCGTTCGAGGCTCCGGACTTCTCCAGGATCAAGGACAGCGATTACCTCCCCGCGATCCTTGCCGGCATGGCCGAGCAGAAGCGCGAAGTGGCGGCTATCGCCAACAATCCGGCGGCTCCGACCTTCAACAATACGATGGTTGCCTTCGAGCGGTCCGGCGCTCTTCTCGAGCGTGCGGAGCTAGCCTTCTCCGCCGTCAGCGGTGCGAACACCAACGACACGATCCAGGCGACCGACACGAAGACCGCGCCGCTGCTCGCGCAGCATCGCGACTACATCTATCTCAACGAGAAGCTCTTCAAGCGGGTCGAGACGCTTTACAACCAGCGCGCGAGCCTCGGCCTCAATGCCGAGCAGTCGCGGCTGCTCCAGGTCCAGTACGACGAGTTTGTGAAGGCGGGCGCCAAGCTCGATCCCGCCAAGCAGGCCGAGCTCAAGAAGCTCAACACGCAACTCTCGACGCTCGAGAGCAAGTTCAACCAGATGCTGCTCGCGGCCGCGAAGAATGGCGCGCTGCATGTGACCGACAAGGCCGCGCTCGCCGGCCTGTCGGAGGACCAGATCGCCTCGGCCGCCGAAGCCGCCAAGGAGCGCAAGGTCGCGGGCTACGTCCTGCCGCTGCAGAACACGACGCAGCAGCCGGCGCTAGAATCGCTGACCAACCGCGCGACCCGCGAGGCGCTGTACAACGCCAGCGTCACCCGCGCGTCGAAGGGCGATGCCAACGACACGCGTAGCCTCATCAGCGAGATCGCGCAGCTCCGCGCCAAGAAGGCAGGGCTACTCGGCTTCCCGAATTATGCGGCTTACACGCTGACCGACCAGATGGCGAAGACGCCGGAAGCGGCGCTGGGCTTCGTCAACAGGCTAGCACCAGCGGTAGCCGCCAAGGAGCGCGCCGAGGCCGCCGACATCCAGAAGTTGATCGATTCCCAGAACGGCGGTTTCAAAGCCAAGCCCTGGGACTGGAACATCTACGCCGAGCAGATCCGCAAGCAGCGATATGCGATCGATAGCGACCAGCTGAAGAACTATTTCGAGTTCAACAAGGTGCTCGAGGATGGCGTGTTCTACGCGGCGAACCAGCTCTACGGCCTGACATTCAAGGAGCGGAAGGACCTGCCGACCTGGAACCCGGACATGCGGGTGTTCGAGGTGCACGACGCCGACGGCAAGGAGCTGGCGCTGTTCTACATCGACCCGTGGAAGCGCGACAACAAGTCGGGCGGCGCCTGGATGTCGAACCTGGTCAACCAGTCGGCTCTGCGCGGCACCAAGCCGGTCGTGTTCAACGTCGAGAATTTCACCAAGCCGGCGCCGGGCAAGCCCGCGCTGATCAGCTGGGATGACGTGACGACGATGTTCCACGAGTTCGGCCACGCGCTGCACGGCATGTTCGCCTCGCAGACCTATCCGACCCTGTCGGGCACGAACGTGGCCCGCGACTTCGTCGAGTTCCCGTCCCAGTTCAACGAGAATTGGGCGCTCGATCCGAAGGTCCTGCCGAACTACGCCGTCCACTATCAGACTAAGCAGCCGATCCCGCAGGACCTCGTCGACAAGATCCTCAAGGCCCGCACCTTCAACCAGGGCTATGAGCTGGGGGAAGCGGTCACGGCCGCGAAGATGGACCTCGACTGGCACTCGCTGGCGCCCGATGCGCCGCGTCAGAACGCCGACGAGTTCCAGGCCAAGTCGCTGGCCAACGGCGGTTTCGACGTGGCTGACGTTCCGCCGCGCTACTTCTCACCCTACTTCCTGCACATCTGGAGCAACGGCTATTCGGCGGGCTACTACGCATACGCTTGGACCGAGATGCTCGACCACGACGTGTTCGACTGGTTCAAGCAGCATGGCGGCCTGACCCGCGAGAACGGACAGCGCTTCCGCGACATGGTGCTGTCGCGCGGCAACACGCAGGACTATGGTGAGATGTACCGCGCCTTCACCGGTCATGATCCGCGGGTCGAGCCGATGCTGGAATTCCGCGGGCTGACCCAGAACACGCAGGGCGAATGAACATGACGATCCGCCAGCTCGACGAGAAAGTCTTCATCGCGGGACAGCTCCGGCCGGAGGAAATCGCCGGGCTGGCGGAGCGTGGACTCACGCTGATCGTCAACAACCGGCCGGACGGCGAGGAGCCGGGCCAGCCGCTCGGGACCGAGATCGAAGAAGCCGCCAGCGCGGCGGGTATCGAGTACCGCTCCGTTCCGATCATCCGCGGCATCGGGCCTGCTGATGCGGATGCGATGAACGAGGCCATCGCCTCGACCGACGGCAAGGTGCTCGCCTTCTGCCGGACGGGCACGCGATCTGGACTGACTTGGGCGGTTGCGCAGTCAAACGAGGGCGTGGCGCGCGAGGAAATCGAACAGAAGCTGATCGGCGCCGGCGTCGACCCGACGCCGATCGCGCACCTGCTCTAGGGCACGGCGAGCAGGCGGCGCGCCTCCGCCAAATCTTCCTCGATCACCATCAGCCTGATCGGCATCAGCGGTCCCCAGCCGAAGCTGTTCATTTCCGCGTCGAACAGGACGGCGTCGAGGCCTTCCGATTCCAAGTTAATGCGAGCCAGTTCGGCTTCGATGCGGTTGTCGAACCGCCCGGCTTCGACGAGCCCACTCACCAGGGTGTCGGGTTGCTCGCAGCGATTTCGTCCGACCGCGATGCGCGGCCGAGCATCGCGTTGCGATGCGGAAAGCGCCCGAAACGCTCGATGATGGCGCGATGCTTCCGGGACGCATCGGCGAACACGTCGTTGCCAGTCGCCGTTTGCAGCAGGACCGACTGGTTCTGATCTGCAAGGCTCTCGCTGTGCTCGAACGGCATGTAGAGGAAATTGCGCTCGATCGGCTTCAGCTGCGCATCGTATTCGCGCGCAACGGCGGCCTTGCTAATTGCCAGCGCGAGATGGTCGGTCGCGAACTGATCGGCGTGGTCGCGGAACAGGTTCCGAGGGAATTGGTCGAACAGGATCACCGCCGCCAGCGCGGTAATCGGATCCTCGAGGAAAGAGTCGACCGGCAGTTCCCGCTTGCGCTCCCATAGCTGCAGGAAGCGATCCCGGATTTCAGCGTCGATTGCAGGGCCGCTCCGCCACCACTCCTCCGGCGTCAGGCCGAACCAGTAGGTGAGGACGTCGTGACGCCAATCGCTCACGCGGTTGCGGTTCCTCCGACGGTGAGACCGTCGATCAGCAAGGTCGGCTGACCCACGCCCGCGGGGACGGACTGTCCGCCCTTGCCGCAGATGCCGACGCCCTCGTCGAGCTCGAGATCGTTGCCGATGCCGCGGATCTTCGTGAGAACCGTCGGCCCATTGCCGATCAGCGTTGCTCCCTTGATCGGCTCGGCGATCCGGCCGCCGCGGATGCGATAGGCTTCGGTGCAGGAGAAGACGAACTTGCCGCTGGTGATGTCCACCTGCCCGCCGCCGAAGCTCTTCGCGTAGATCCCGTCCGGAACGCGGCTGACGAGTTCGTTCGGATCGTCATTTCCCGCGAGCATGAAAGTGTTGGTCATGCGCGGCATGGGCGCATGCGCGAAGCTCTCGCGACGGCCGTTGCCTGTCGGCTCGACGCCCATCAGCCGCGCGTTCAGCCGGTCTTGGATGTAGCCCTTCAGTATGCCGTCCTCGATGAGGACGTTGCGGCGCGTCGGCGTGCCCTCGTCGTCGATGGTCAGCGACCCGCGGCGGCTGCCGATAGCGCCGTCGTCGACGACCGTAACTCCGGGCGCGGCAACCCGCTCGCCGATGCGGCCGGAGAATGCCGACGTGCCCTTGCGGTTGAAGTCGCCCTCGAGCCCGTGGCCGATCGCCTCGTGCAGGAGGACTCCGGGCCAGCCCGGACCAAGCACAACGGACATCTCGCCCGCCGGTGCCGCAACGGACTCAAGGTTCGTGAGTGCCTGGGCAAGCGCGACGTCGATGGCCCGGTTCCAGGTCTCCGGCTTGAACAGGTCATCGTAGAGATAGCGTCCGCCGAGCCCGTGATAGCCCGTCTCCCGCCGGTCTCCGTCCTGCGCGACGATCTGGACGTTGAGGCGCACCAGCGGACGCACGTCGTGTGCAACGAACCCGTCGGCGCGGACGATGTCGATGACGCTCCAACTCGCGGCGAGCGAGACGGCGACCTGCGCCACGCGCGGATCGCGCGCCCGTGCCGCAGCGTCGATCGTCTGGCACAAGGCGACCTTGTCGGCGAAGGGGATAGCCGAGAGCGGATCGTCGCTAGTGTACATCGCCTGGTTGGTGCGCGCGGGCGGCGGTGCGGGTTGGCCTTTTGCCGGATCGAGCAGTTTCAGCGTCGCGGCCGCACGGTCGATCGCGGCCGCGCTGATCTCATTCGCATGGGAGAAAGCGGTCGTTTCGCCGGCAACTCCGCGGAGACCGAAGCCAGAGCCCGTGTTGTAGTCCGCGGTCTTCAGCCGCCCATCGTCGAAGCCGAACGCCTCGCTGGCCGAATATTGCAGGTAAAGCTCGCCGTCATCGCAATGCGCGAGATGCTTCGACGCCAGCCGTTTCGCTTCCTCGGGATCGAGGCTCCTATAAAGGAATTTGCGCGGGTCCAGCATCAGACTGGCTGATCCGCCGGTCCCCCCTCAAGGACAAAGCGCCGGTCGCAATAGCCGCACTCGACGAAGCCGAGGTCAGGCTCGATTCGCAGAAATACGCGCGGGTGGCCGAGCGCGGGGGCCACTTCCCCCGATCCGTCGCAGGCAACCTGCAGCGTGTGCACCTTGAACACTTCGGGCGGCGGCAGTGCGTCGGCGGAATTTGCGTCCTGATCCATCGGGCTCAGGTAGCAACCGCGGCCGCCTGCTTCAATGCGGGCGGCGATTGAATCCCAAAGGTTTAGGGGGCGGAAACCTCTTCAATTGTATTGAAGGTCGACGTCGAACGTGCCGACGTAAGTGCCCTCGGCCTGGTTGGCGTTGACGCGGAGCGTGCCGCCGACGCTGAACGCGAACGGCTCTTTGGCCACTACGTTACGGTTTGCGGCCCCTGAGATGGTGAAGGTATCCACGATCATCGTTTCCGTGCCCCCGACGCGAGTGACGACGATCGACGCCCTTGGGACGCGGATGTGGACGACCGACTTGGTGGGGGCGACCGCTTCGAACATCGCCGAATAAGGCGTACCGCCGACCCAAGTCACACCGCCCGTAGTCGTCATCACGTCCGTATTCGGATTGACGGTCGCCGTGCCCGCAGCGACCACACCGAGCGTAGCGAAGTTCAGGTCCTGAAGCTTGCGGACCGCAATTGGCGGCAGGATGTCGACGACGGCCTTCGCCTGCTTGTTCGCAGTCACGGGCGCGGCAAAAGCCGGCGCGGCCGACCCCATGATCAGCAGCCCAACAACGACAAGGAAGGTACGACCCACTCGGCTCATCCTGCCATGGGGCGTAAACCTTTCTTCTCAAGATGAATCTTACGGGCAGGGTAAAGATCGCATTTACCCATTCGATTTGCGCCTCGCTTGTCCGCGGGGCTCGCCTGCCGCTATGCGCCGATCAATGGACAGCCAGGCCGCCATCCGCATCGAATCGCTGTGCAAGACCTATGCGGGCGGGAAGCGCGCGCTGGACGGCGTCAGCTTCGACGTTCCGCGCGGCCAGATCTTCGGCCTGCTCGGCCCCAACGGCGCCGGCAAGTCGACGCTGATCAACATCCTTGCCGGCCTCGTCGTGAAGAGCAGCGGCAAGGCGAGCATCTGGGGCTTCGACATCGACGAGCATCCGCGCAACGCGAAGCGCTCGATCGGCATCGTCCCGCAGGAAATTCTGTTCGATCCGTTCTTCACGCCGCGCGAGGCGCTGGAGATCCAGGCCGGCCTTTACGGCATCCGTCCCGAGCAGCGCCGGACGATGGAATTGCTCGCCGCGATGCACCTGACGGACAAGGCGGAGGCCTATGCGCGGACTCTCTCAGGCGGAATGAAGCGGCGCCTGCTCGTCGCCAAGGCGATGGTGCATTCGCCGCCGATCCTCGTGCTCGACGAGCCGACCGCAGGCGTGGACATCGAGCTTCGCCGGCAGCTGTGGAATTACGTCCGCGAGCTCAACCACAACGGCGTGACGGTTGTTCTGACGACGCATTACCTGGAGGAGGCCGAGGAGCTCTGCGATCGCATCGCGATCATCAATCACGGTAAGGTCGTCGCTAACGAGCCGACCCGGACGCTCGTGGCCAAAGCGCAGGAGAAAGCGGTGGTCGTTACGTTCGACCACGACCTTGACTCCGTACCGACGCACGACTGCTTCGAGAATATCCGCCTGGTCGACGAGCGGACGATCGAGATCACCTACCGCAAGGACAAGTGCAACGCCGGCGACGTTCTCTCCGCAGTCCAGCGGGAAGGCTTCTCCATCGTCGACGTGCGGACGCGCGATCCCGACCTGGAGGACGTTTTCCTCAGCCTCGTCGCGGAACAGCAGGCGGCGTGAGCGTCACTGCCGACGTCCTCGTCGTCGGATCCGGCGCGGCCGGTCTGACGGCGGCTCTCAACCTTGCCGAGCACCGCAAGGTTGCCGTTATCGCGAAGGGCGCACTCGGTGAAGGCGCGACCGGATGGGCGCAGGGCGGCATCGCGGCAGTCCTCGAGGAGGGCGACAGCTTCGAAGCACACATCAACGACACGATCATCGCCGGCGCGGGTCTGAACGATCCCAAGGTCGTCGAGCATGTGGTCGAATCCGCCCCTCGCGCTATCGCCCGACTGATCGAGCTGGGCGTTCCCTTCGCAACCGAAGGCGATGCGCTGCACCTCACTCGTGAAGGCGGCCACAGCCATCGGCGCATCGTCCACGTCGCCGACGCCACCGGAGCCGCCGTCCAGCAGGCACTCGAGTCCGCCGCGCTCAAGCACCCGAACATCACGCTGGTGCCGGACATGGTCGCGATCGACCTCATCACCGGGCGCCACGCGGCGAACTTCTCGACGAGCGGGGCCGTGCACGGGCTTTACGCCTACAACCGTGCGAGCAGGCGCGTCGAAGCGCTCACCGCACGAGCGACTGTCCTGGCGACAGGCGGCGCCGGCCGCACCTACCTTTATTCGACGGCCCCGCGGGGGGCGACCGGCGATGGCATCGCCATGGCGTGGCGTGCAGGATGCCGCATCTCCAACATGGAGATGATGCAGTTCCATCCGACCTGCCTCTACAATTTGCAGGTCAAGAACTTCCTGATCACGGAGGCCGTCCGCGGCGAGGGCGGACATCTGAAGATTCCCGGGACCGGCGAGCGCTTCATGCCCCGCTTCGACGAGCGCGCCGAGCTCGCTCCTCGCGACATCGTGGCGCGCGCCATCGACCATGAGATCAAGCGGCTCGGGCTCGACTTCGTACATCTCGATATCTCGCATCGCGATCCGGATTTCGTCCGCGGCCACTTCCCGAACATCTATGAGAAGCTCCTGACGCTCGGCGTCGACATGACCAAGGAGCCGATTCCGGTGGTGCCGGCGCAGCATTACACCTGCGGCGGAGTCCTCATCGATCTCGACGGCAAGACCGATGCGCCCGGCCTGTACGCGGCCGGCGAAGTGACGCAGTCGGGCCTTCACGGTGCCAACCGGCTCGCTTCGAACAGCCTGCTCGAATGCCTGGTCTTCGGCGAAGCCGCAGCCCGCGACATCCTCGCCAATTGGGACGGGCTGGGAGACGTGCCCGACGTCCGCGCGTGGGATGAGAGCCGGGTCACCGATTCGGACGAAGAAGTCGTGATCCATCAGATCTGGGGCGAGATCCGCCGCTTCATGTGGAATTATGTCGGCATCGTCCGGACCACCAAGCGGCTCGAACGGGCCAAGCGTCGCATCGATATGATCCGGCAAGAGGTTGCCGACTACTACAGCCACTTCCGAGTGGCGCCGGACCTCATTGAGCTACGCAACCTGGTCGAGGTGGCGGACCTCATCATCCGCTCGGCGCTGTCGCGACACGAGAGCCGCGGCCTTCACTACACGCTCGACTTCCCGAAGACCTTGCCGGAGCCGAAGGACACGATCCTCGTCCCTTGAGGTCAGTGCCCACGCAGGAAATGCAGCAGCTGGCTACGCTGCGCATGGCCATACACACCATCTTGTCGGCGCCGTTCGGCCCCTCGCAGATACTCGTTTACAATGAGGGGCATCGGCAACTGCAACTCGCCGAGCAACTGGCTCGACAATCCGGCCACATTCTGCCAGTCGACGGCGCCGTCGCCCTCTTCTTCTGCGAGGATTTGGCCGAGCCGCAGCTTCAGCTCGTCGATCTTCACGCGCGCATCCTGATACAGCAGTGGCAGCGCGTCGTAAACCTGGGTTAGTTTGCCTACTGCACGGCTTCGGTGCGCGTCCCCAGCCCGTACGACTCATAGAAGGCTGGCAGCGCCGGCGTTTCCTCGGCCGATGGCCGGATACGCGCAAAGCGAGAGCGATATGCCGCCGGGCTAACGCCGAGCCGTTTCGCGAAAGCCTTGCGCATCGCCTCGTAGCTCGAATGGCCGGACTTGTAGGCGACCTGCTCGACCTTCTCGGATGTCTGCTCCAGCAATCTCTTGGCGATCTCGACGCGAGCGGTCTCGACCCAGTCGGCAGGCGACGTTCCTGTCGCGGCCTCGAATGCCCGGTAGAAATTGCGCAGGCTCATGTTTGCGCGGTCTGCCAACGCCTCGGTTCGCAGGTCCTCGCACGGATTCTCGACAATCCAGTTGAGGAGCGACGAAAGCGGGCCTTCGGCGGTCTGCGATTGCAAAGGTGCGCTGAACTGCGACTGCCCGCCGGGACGCTTCAGGAAAACGACGAGATTGCGCGCCACCAGCAGCGCCAGGGCGTGCCCATAATCCTCCTCTATCATGGCCAGTGCCATGTCGATTCCGGACGAGATACCTGCAGCGGTCCAAAGGCGACCGTCCTGGACGTAAATGCAGTCGGGCCGCACCTCGATGTCCTCGAACTCGGCCTGCAGCCGCGCACAATCTTCCCAGTGAGTGGTCGCCGGGTGGCCGCTCAGAATCCCGGCCCCGGCCATCAGGAATGCGCCGCAGCAGACGGACGCGATCCGGCGCGGCTTGTCGTGGTTCCTGGATATCCAGTCGATGAGTCGCGGATCGCAGGTCCTGTGATCGACCAGCCCGCCCGTCACGATTACCGTGTCGAATTCTCCGGGGGCCAATTTGGGAGCCTTGGCGGTCTCGATGCCGACGCCCTGCATGGTGTGGATCAGGCCGCCATCGATCGACAGCGGTTCTATCCGGTACAGGAGAGTGTCGGCTTGGCCGGTCCGGATGAGGTGCCGGGCGGCCGAAAAGAAGGTGGATGACGGACCTGCGAAATCGAGCAGGTCCGACCCTTCGAAGAGTAGCATTCCAACGCGCTTCAATTGCCGATCCATGACGGTTCTCCGTCCTTGCGGCTCTGTCGCTGCGCACCCGGCGGGTGACGGCCAGGAAAATGCCACCCGCCGGGCCTTGAGTCGATTCACCGTGCGGCGACCTTGATCGCTCCGCTGGAGGCGAGCTGCTGTTTGCTGTCCGCAATCGCCCGGTCGAGCTGCGCCTTGGCGCCCATCATCGCGCTGTCATAACAGCGCGACCATGCGACCCGAGTGGCCAAGTCGGTGCGTCCATCCGCAAAGCAGATGCGCGAGGCCGCGCGATGGATGCGCCCGCTCAGCGTCGCAAGGCCGCTCGGAGATCCGATATCGAGATCCGCAAAGGTGACGACGGCGGTCGGAACTCCACCCTCGACGACGACGGGGCTTTCACCCTGGGCGAACGCGGGCGCTGCAACCAGCGCGACACTCATGAGAGCTGCTTTGACCATCTGCATCTTGCGTCTCCTCGGAATGAACGATCGCCATGACCGTCCATTCCCGAAAGCTAAGCCCATGGTCTTCCGTCCAAAATGACAGAACCACCTCGATTCGTGCCAAAGTCGGGCGCAACACTGGCGGTTCCCGCTTCACAGCGCAGGGGAATTGGCGGAAGCTGGCCTCCAGGGGGAGATCCGATATGCCTGTCGAACTGCACATTGCCGCTTGGGGAGCGATCCTGCTCCTCGTTCACATCTTCGCCGCGGTTCACCTCAAGACGAAGCAGTACGGCCGCGACTGGAATGTCGGCGCCCGTGACGAAGCCGTTCCGCCGCTCAATCCTGTGGCCGGCAGGCTCGCGCGGGCGCAGGCGAACTTCCTCGAGACATTTCCCATTGCGATCGTCGCCTTGCTTGGCGTCGTCATCGCCGGCCGGACGAGTGCCTGGACGGCCCTTGGCGGGTGGATATGGCTGGGCGCGCGCACTATCTATCTTCCGCTGTACGGCTTCGGTGTGCCGGTCGTGCGCACGGCGGTTTTCGTGATCAGCCTGGTTGGCCTGCTGATGGTGCTGAAACCGCTTCTGCTGGGCTGACCCGCTCGGCCGCTGGCATCCACCCAACAGCCTGCTAGACCCGCTCGTTCATGTCCGAAATCGAAACTGCCGAAGCGCCCGCGACCGAGAAGACGGTCACCAATCACCTCTACCTCGTCGACGGGTCGAGCTACATCTTCCGTGCCTATCACCGCCTGCCGCCGCTGACCAACCGGCACGGCATGAACGTCGGCGCGGTCTACGGCTATACAGCGATGCTGTGGAAGCTGGCGGACGGGCTGAAGCAGGCCGAGGGCCCGACCCACATGGCCGTCATCCTCGACGCGTCGGAGCATACGCACCGCAACGAGATGTACGACCAGTACAAGGCGCACCGCCCGCCGCCGCCGGAAGACCTCGTCCCGCAATTCCCGCTGATCCGTGTCGCGACGCGGGCCTTCTCGATCCCTTGCATCGAAAAGGCAGGGCTCGAAGCCGACGACATCATCGCCTGCTACGTGATGGCGGCGAAAAAGGCCGGCTGGAAGGTGACGATCGTCAGTTCCGACAAGGACCTGATGCAGCTCGTCGAGGATGGCGCCGTAGACATGCTCGACACGATGAACGACCGCCGGATCGACGAAGCCGCGGTGCATGACAAGTTCGGCGTGGGTCCCGAGAAGGTCGGCGAAGTCCTCGCACTGATGGGCGACAGCGTCGATAACGTCCCGGGCGTTCCAGGCGTTGGTCCGAAGACGGCGACCCAGCTGATTCAGGATTACGGAAGCGTCGAGGGCGTGCTGGCCGCGGTCGAGGAGATCAAGAAGCCGAAGCTCAAGCAGAACCTGATCGAGCACGCGGAAGCGGCGCGCCTGTCTCGCGAGCTCGTTCGGCTGGTCTGCGATGCACCGCTTCCGGAGCCGCTCGACGAGCTGATCTTGAAGGGCATTCCGCCGGAGCCGCTCAAGGAATTCCTAGAGGACCAAGGGTTCAAGACCCTGCTCAACCGCATGGTGGGCGGCGGTCCGACGAACACCGGCGCGACCGTTCGGAATGACGTCATGGCGGCGCTCGACCGCAGACCGGCGTCCAAGATTACCGAGCCGGACGCGCCCGAGAAGATCGAAGTGGACGTCTCTAAATACGAGACGGTGACCGACGAAGCCGCGCTCGACCGCTGGATCGCCGAGGCGCGCGCGCAGGGCTATGTCGCGGTCGACACCGAAACCGATTGCATCGACTGCATCATTGCCAAGCTCGCGGGCATCAGCCTTGCGACGGGGCCGAACCGCGCCTGCTACATTCCGGTGGGACATGTCGGCGGCGACTTGCTCTCCGAAACGCCGAACCAGCTTCCCCTGCAGCTCGTGCTCGACCGGCTCAAGCCGCTCCTCGAAGACCCGGCGGTCCTGAAGATCGGCCACAATCTCAAGTACGACTGGGTGATGTTCGACAAAGCGGGCATCGACGTCGCACCATACGACGACACCATGCTGATGAGCTTCGATCTCGATGCGGGGCGCAGCTTCGGCCACAACCTGACCGACCTCGCGAAGTCGCAGTTCGAGCATGAGTGCATCAGCTTCAAGTCGCTGTGCGGGACGGGCGCGAGGCAGATCACCTTCGACAAGGTGCCGCTGAAGGAAGCGACTGAATATGCGGGCGAGGACGCGGACATCGCGCTGCGCCTCTGGCATCGCTTCAAGCCGCGCATGACCACTGAAAACGCCGAGCGCGTCTACAAGCGGGTCGACCAGCCGCTCATCCCCGTGATCGGGCGGATGGAACGGCGCGGCGTGAAGGTGGACCGCGACTATCTCGCGGGTTTGAGCAAGACATTCTCGGAAGAGATTTCGAAGCTCGAGGAGCGGATCTACGAAGCTGCCTGCGGTCCATTCACCATCGGCTCGCCGCAGCAGCTCGGCGACGTGCTCTACGGCCGGCTCGGCCTGAAGGGCGGGCGCAAGGGCAAGAGCGGGCACTATTCGACCGACGTGAACGAGCTCGAACGGCTCGCGAGTGAAGGCGTCAATTGCGCGCGGCTGGTACTCGACTGGCGCCAGCTGACGAAGCTCCGCTCGACCTACACCGAGGCACTGCAATCGGTGATCAATCCCGAGACGGGTCGTGTCCACACCAGCTTCAGCCTCACCGGCGCGCAGACGGGACGGCTCTCCTCGAACGACCCAAACCTGCAGAACATCCCGATCCGCACCGAGCTGGGCCGCAAGATCCGCGACGCCTTCGTTGCCGAGCCCGGTTACGTGCTGATGAGTGCCGACTACAGCCAGATCGAGCTGCGCATCGCCGCGCACATGGCCGACGTGCCGCAGCTGAAGGAGGCGTTCCGCGAGGGCGCGGACATCCACAACATCACCGCGGAGGAGCTGTTCGGCTCTGCCGATCGTGAGAACCGTAACAAGGCGAAGACGGTCAACTTCGCCATCCTCTACGGCGTCTCCCCTTGGGGACTCGCGTCACGCATGGGCGTCCCGAAGGAGGAGGGGCAGGCGATCATCGCCCGCTACTTCGAGCGCTTCCCGGGCATCCGCCAATATATCGATGACACGCTGCAGTTCGTGCGGTCGCACGGCTACACGAAGACACTGTTCGGCCGGAAGACGCACTTCTATCCGAACATCAAGTCGCCCAACCCCTCCATCCGCGGCGGGGCCGAGCGCGCGGCGATCAATGCTCCCATCCAGGGCACCAGCGCGGACCTCATCAAGCGGGCCATGACGCGTATGGATGGCGCATTGGCAGAGGCGGGTCTCGATGGTGTCCGCATGCTCTTGCAGGTGCACGACGAACTCGTCTTCGAAGTGCCCGACGGGCGGGAGCAGGAAGCGGCCGAAGTGGTTCGGAGGGTCATGGCCACCGCCGCCGAGCCCGCGATCAAGCTGGACGTCCCCCTCGATGTCGAAGTGGGTTGGGGCGAGCATTGGGGCGCGGCGCATTGAGCACAGCGCCTGCAACCGCCCCCGCACCAGCCGCTGACCTTGCAGCGCTGGCCCGTGGAGGGCGGATCAACTTCCTGGGGTTTTGCGTAAGGCTGGCCGCGCGCCTGCCGTTCCTTTTCATCGCGGGCCGCATCTATGGCGCAGCGGTCCTGGGACGCTTCGCTTATGCCATCCTGATCGTCGAGTTCGCCGCGCAGCTCGCGACGCTCGGCCTGAAGCGCGGACTCGCGCGCCAGCTCGCGGAGACCGACAAGCCGCATGCCTGCGTCGCCTGGGACGCCCTGGTCGTTTCCGCCATTGGCGCGGCGATCGCCATGGCCGTGCTGATGCTGTTCCCGCAGGCGATGTTCCCGAACAGCCAGGTCACGGGACTCGACTGGCTGCTGCCGATCACGATCATCGCTCTGGCCTGGTCGGACATCATGTTGGCCGCGCTCGCCTATCGCCATGACGTCACGTCGACCGTGCGCGCCCGCGCGATCGTCGAGCCGATCACGATCAGCGCGGCGGCCTACATCTGGTCGTTCTGGTCGCTAAGGGACGGGCTGATCATCGCCTACGTCCTGTCGATGATCGCCGCGCTCGTCGCCTCGATCATTCCGTTCGTGCGCACATACGGCGTCCCGCATGGCTGGACGCTCAATCCGCGTACTTTGTGGAAGATGGCGAAGCGGAACATCCCCGTCGCGGCTGCCGACGCCGTCGAGTGGGGATCGCGGCGCATCGACATCGCCGTCCTCGGCCTCTTCTTCTCGCCGACGGTGGTCGGCATCTACTACGTGGCGCAGAACGTCGCGTCGCTGCCGGCCAAGCTCAAGACCAGCTTCGATCCGATCCTCGGACCCGTGATCGCCCGCAACCTCCAGGAAGGCGACAAGGCTGCCGTCGCGAAGCAGGTCCGCCAGGTAGGCTTCTGGGTGATCGCCGCGCAGCTCGGCGTCGCGCTCGCCCTGGCGATTCCCGGAGAGGCAGTTATGGGTCTGGTCGGTCCGGCGTTCGTATCCGGCACGGCGGCGCTGGCCTTCTTGCTGGCGGCCGAAGTCGTCGCGGCCATGGCTGCCGTTAGCGAAGCTGCTCTCATCTACGTCGCGCGCCACCGGAACATGCTTGTCAGCCTCGCCATGCTGGCACTCGAAGCCATCTTCGCGATTGCATTGATCGTCGGCATGCGCGCGTTCGACTGGCCCGTCATGTTCCAGGCGACGGGCCCAGCGATCGGCCTGATGCTCGCGCTGGGATTCGCAGCAGTGGTCAAGTCGAGGATGCTTTGCCGGATTCTCGGCGAGCGAGTGAACGGCTGGCGCTGGCCGCTCATCTGGGCGGCTGCCGCGGGCACGCTTGTCGGTTGGCTCGCGACCTTCCTGCCCGAATGGGCCGAGCTGGTCTTCGGCATCCCCGCGATCCTGCTGGCGTTCGGTGCCGTGCTCTGGACCAAGGGTTTCGGGCCCGAAGACCGCCAGCTCTTCCGCCTCTCGAAGGAAGACGTCGAAGAGCTTCAGGTCCCCGCGCCCGGAACTACGGGGGACGCCGTCCGCTAGTGGCGGAAGTGGCGCATGCCCGTGAAGACCATCGCCAGACCGGCCTCGTCGGCAGCGGCGATCACTTCATCGTCACGGATCGATCCGCCGGGCTGAATGACCGCGGTTGCGCCAGCCTCAACCGCAGCCAGCAGCCCGTCCGCGAAGGGGAAGAACGCGTCCGACGCGACGGCTGATCCGACCGTGTGCGGCTCCGCCCAGCCGTGCGTTTCAGCCGCTTCTCGGGCCTTGGCGGCTGCAATGCGCGCGCTGTCGCGGCGGTTCATCTGGCCGGCGCCGATCCCCGCAGTTGCGCCGTCCTTGGCGTAGACGATCGCGTTCGACTTCACGTGCTTGGCCACAGTCCAGGCGAACATGCAGTCGCGAAGCTCCTGCTCGGTCGGCTGCCGTTTGGTGACGACTTTCAGATCGTCCGGGGCAATAGCGCCGTTGTCGCGGTCTTGAACCAGAATGCCCCCGGCGATGACTGCGACGGTCTGCCCGCCCCGCTTCGGATCGGGCAGCCCGCCCGTCAGTAGCAGGCGCAGGTTCTTCTTCTTCGCGAAGATCGTCTTCGCATCCTCGTCCGCGTCGGGAGCGACGACGACTTCGGTGAAGATCTGCGTGATCGCTTCGGCCGTCGCTGCATCGAGCGGCCGGTTGGTCGCCACGATGCCGCCGAACGCCGAGACGCTGTCGCACGCGAGCGCTTCGTTCCACGCATCGAGCAGTGTGTCCGCGCTCGCTACGCCACACGGGTTCGCATGCTTTACGATGACGACCGTCGGCGGCGCATCGCGGAACTCGGCGACGAGCTCCAGCGCCGCATTGGCGTCGTTGAGATTGTTGTAGCTGAGCTCCTTGCCCTGCACCTGCTCGGCCTGGGCGATGCCGGTCGCATGGGGTCCGACGGGCAGATAAAGCGCCGCCTGCTGGTGCGGATTCTCGCCGTAGCGGAGCGGCATCTTCAGCTTGCTCGCCCGCGTCCACAGCGGCGGGAACCGCTCGCCCTGGTCGGCGAAGGCGAACCATTGCGAGATGGTGGAGTCATATGCGGCCGTCAGCGCATAGGCCTTGGCCGCCAGCCGCTTGCGGAACTCGTATGACGTCGCGCCGCCATTCTCGTCGAGTTGCTTCAACAGCTCGGCATAGTCCGCCGGGTCGGTGACGATGGCGACGAACGCGTGGTTCTTGGCCGCCGAGCGGACCATGGAGGGGCCGCCGATGTCGATATTCTCTATGATCTCATCGCGAGCCGCTCCGCGAGCGACCGTCGCTTCAAACGGATAAAGGTTCACGACGACGAGATCGATGGACCCGATCCCATGCTCCTCCATTGCTGCCGCATGTTCGGGATTGTTGCGGACGCCGAGCAACCCGCCGTGGACCTTCGGGTGGAGCGTCTTCACCCGTCCGTCCATCATTTCCGGGAAGCC
This sequence comes from Sphingomonas telluris, assembly GCF_022568775.1. Taxonomy (NCBI): domain Bacteria; kingdom Pseudomonadati; phylum Pseudomonadota; class Alphaproteobacteria; order Sphingomonadales; family Sphingomonadaceae; genus Sphingomonas; species Sphingomonas telluris. Next base: position 295,186 of record NZ_JAKZHW010000002.1, read on the forward strand.
CGTGAGGTCCGAAATGTCGCGGACCTGGTGTCCGAGCTCGCGCAGCTTCGCGGCCGTTCCTCCCGTCGAGACCAATTCGACGCCGCGCTTCGAGAGGCCTTCGGCCAGCGCGTCGAGCCCGCTCTTGTCGGAAAGGGAGATGAGCGCCCTTTTGACGGGGACGAGGTCGGTCATTCGAATTCCTTCTTTATTCAGCTCGAGCGGCGGAACTGCCAGGCCACGTCGCCGCCGATAGCCGCGACTTCGCCCTGAATCACCAAATGAGTCGTTGGAACGGGCTGGCCGCGCCCGTCGATCACCAGGCTTTCCTCGATTCCGAGGTTCGCTCCGCGGCAGCGAAAATTCCAAGGAGGGGCGCCGGGCGAGCGGAGGATCGCGCCCATTCCGTCGGCGGTCAGGGTTGGTTCGACGCCCGGAGCGAGATGGAAGCGAATGGCGTATGGGGCGGCGTCCTTGATCTTCCGCCGGCCCTTCGGAAGCATCTGGTCGGCGCCGCGCAGCTCCTTGCCGTCATTGCCGAGCATGAGGCTGCGCTTGTGGACGAGCCCAAAGGCACGGGCGTATCCATCGTGAGTAGCTTCGAGGCGGCTGCAGTCATTGTCTTCGCTGCGGTCGACGCTGACGTCCTCGACGCCCTTGCCGAGTGATCCGTCGGTCAGGATCGCCGTCGAGTTCGTATCCGATAACACGAGCGTGCTGTGCGCGGCGGTCGACCGCAGTGCTTCGGTCAGCTCCTCGGGAAGGCTTGTCGGGAGGGGCGCGGGGCCGCCGCAATTGACGACGAGCCGCTGCGCTCCGTCCGAAAGTTCAAACGCCAATGTGGAGGCGCACCCCCTCGGCGCCATCTTCGCCGGTGGAGGCGGAGCCGCGTCGATCACCAGCACAGTGCCGAGAGCCGACATGCGGTGATAACCCCATCCTCGTGCCTGCCGGAGGGGCCGCGCACGGATTCCACAGCCTTCGACGAGCGCGTGCAGGCGAGCGGCATCGCCGGGATTGCCGCCTTGCCAGCTCGACAGTGCGCCGTCGCCCATCGTGACCCCATGAAGAGCGGCCAAGGCGGCGGCGATGGCGGCCTCGATACTTTCGGGCAGGCTTTGCTTGGCGGCGGAATAGGTCGCGCGAAGAAGCTGGAGCCGGTCAACCAGCCGGACCTGCTCGTAGGGCGTCCGGCTGATCAGTCCGCCGTCTTCGAATTGAGCCGTCGACAACGCTCGCGCCAATCCGGATTCGCCGCGCGCGACGCGCGAAACGCCGCCCTGGATAAGCATGCCCGCGGCGACGCTGCCCGCCCAGGCGGTGATCCGGGGCAATCCTGGGAGCGCCTTCTCCGCGTTGGCGTCGAGGTGCCGGGCGCCACGCACCATCGTGTTGAGAAGGGCGGAGCGATACCCGGCGTCGCGGCTTGAAAGGATGTAGGGCGCGTAAGCCATCCAATAGAGGATGCGCTCGCCCCAAAGGTCGGGCCTCCAGGCGTCGTCGACGCGCGTTCCATGGGATAGCAGCCAGCGGCCGGCGAGCGCTTCGGCGACGCGCGCGCCCTTCTCGCGCGATGCGGCCGCGGCTAGGTCGCGGAGCCAGGAGAAGCCCTGCAACTCCCTGCCAATTGGGCTGTCGACGCCGAGATGCGCAAAATCGAGGTCGGTCAGCGAAACGCTTTCGTTGCCCAGCACGAAGCGGCCGGCGAGGATCGCCTCGCCTCGCTGCCTTTCGCCCTGCACATGGTCGCGCGGTACAGCGACGAGCTTTAGCGGCTGCCGGCCCGAGGCGAACAGACGCGAAAGGAGCGGACGCTTGGCAAGCTTGCGGACGACCGCCGCGGCGTCAGCGCTCATCCGTCTCCCCTAAGGGCGGCGATGTTGGCGGCGTAATCGTTCGGTCCGCCACGGAAAACGGCCGTGCCCGCGACGAGAGCGGTCGCGCCCGCATTCACGGCCTGACGCGCCGTAGTCGTGTCGATCCCACCGTCCACCTCGAGGGTAACGTTCAAGCTCTCCTTGGAGATGCGGTTGGCGATCGCCTCAATCTTGCGCAGCTGGCTGGTGATGAACTTCTGGCCGCCGAAGCCCGGGTTCACGCTCATCACGAGGACGAGGTCGATCTCCTCGAGGACGTAGTCGAGCACCTTTGCCGGCGTTGCAGGGTTGAGCGACACGCCCGCTTTCTTGCCCAGCCCTTTGATGCGCTGGATCGTGCGGTGGAGGTGCGGCCCGGCTTCCGGATGGACGGTGATGATATCGGCCCCGGCCTCCGCGAACGCGTCGAGGAACGGGTCGATCGGCGAGATCATCAGGTGGACGTCGAAGGGCTTGGGCGAGTGCGGCCGCAATGCCTTCACGACGCCCGGCCCGATCGTGATGTTCGGCACGAAATGGCCGTCCATGACGTCGACGTGGATCCAGTCGGCTCCCGCCTCGTCGATCGCGCGCACTTCTTCGCCGAGCATGGCGAAGTCGGCGGACAGGATGGACGGAGAGATGACGGGGTGAACCATGGTCCCGATTAAACGCTAAGTTGCCGTGCGGACAAGGCGCGCGACAAAGAAGCCGTCGAGACCGCCCTGCTCCTCGATCAGGCCGGGGAGGATTCGCACCCAGCCCTCGGGCGATGGCGTCACGAAGTCAGGCAGCTCGCCGGGCTGTGGCGGGTCCGTCCGAAAGGCGGAATCGCGGGCGAGGAAGTCGCCGATTAGCTGTTCGCCTTCGTCCGGCTCTAGCGAGCAGACGGCGTAGACCAGGCTACCTCCTGGTTTCAGCCAGGAGGTAGCGCGCGTCAGCAGTTCCTTCTGCAAGTCCACGCTGTCGCGGATGATCTGCGGGCGCGCCCGGTAGAGCACCTCAGGGTGACGCCGAAACGTGCCCGTGGCGGAACATGGCGCGTCGAGAAGGATGGCATCGAACTGTCGGCTTGGCTTCCACTTGGTCGCCTCGGCGGCGACCAGCTTCGCATCCAGGTGCGTGCGATCGAGATTCTCCCGAAGCCGCTTCAGGCGCAATTCGGCTTGGTCGACCGCCGTGACCTCATGACCGGCGGCGGCAATCTGCATCGTCTTTCCGCCCGGCGCAGCGCAGAGATCGAGGACCTCGCCTGTTGCTTCCGGAATCAGACGTGCAGGCAGCGACGCCGCGAGATCCTGCACCCACCAGCGGCCCTCGCCGAATCCCAGCAAATCAGTGATCGCGCCGGCGTCCGTGAGCCGGACGTGCCGTTTGGCGAGCGAGACGCCGCCCGCTTCCTGAGCGAAGGCCTTCGCGTCGTCGTCGCTGGCAAAGCTCAGGTCGAGCGCGGGGCGCTTGGCGATCTGACGCCGCGCGGCCTCGACGGCTTGATCGCCCCACGCGGCCGACCAGCGCTGTTCAACGGCATCGGGCAGATGCGGAGCGTCCATCGTCGGCAGGCCGCGGCGCAGCAGCGTTCCCAGCACGCCGTGCACCAGCCGTCGCGGGCCGCCGTCCACCAGCGGAAGCGCCGTCGCCACGACCGCGTGCTCGGGAGTGCCGAGCCCGATCCGCTGCGCGAGGGCGATCCGCAGCACCAGTCGCGCCTTGCTGTCGTCCGGCAGCCGTTGACGCGTCGCGCTGTCGATAAGGGCGTCGATGTCGGGCAGGCGTCTCAGCGCCTCTCCCGCAATCGCGACCGCGAGGCCTTGATCCTCAGGCTTGAGGCCCTTCGAGCCCTGCGCCGCCGCGTCCAGCGTCCGCCCACGCCGAAGCACGGCGTCGAGCATTTGCAGCGCCGCCTGGCGCGCAGGGAGTCCCTCAGTGCTTGGCATGACCGGCCCCAATGCTCATCTTGCGGTCATGAACAAGTCGAAGCGGCCCAAGGCTCCGCCCTATCTGTCGAAATCGCCGCCGGTGCCCAAACCGGAAGGGCAGAGTGACGCCACTCCGCCAGCCGGCGAAGAGCAGAGGCTCGATCCCACTCGCTACGGCGATTGGGAAAAGAAGGGCATCGCGATCGATTTCTAGTGCGCCTCGGCCCGCGGCGGTCGCGACAGAAGCTCCTGGAGAACCTCGTCGACGTTGGCCTCTCCTGAAAGCAGCTTGGCGACGGAAGCCACAACAGGCATTTCGATCCCCATCTGCTCAGCCAGCCTCGCCAACACGGGCGCCGTAAACGCGCCTTCCGCGACGGTCTTGCGGTCGCTCATCAGTTCTGCCGCCGAGCGACCTTCTCCGATGCCTTTGCCGAGCGAGAAATTGCGCGAGCTCGTCGACGAACAAGTCAGCACCAGGTCGCCCATGCCGGACAGACCCACGAGGGTCTCACGACGCGCGCCGTTGGCGAGACCGAACCGCGTCATTTCCGCGAAGCCGCGCGCGATCAGCGCTGCCCGCGCATTCTGTCCCAGACCTTTGCCGTCCACCACGCCGCAGGCGATGGCGAGGACGTTCTTCACCGCGCCGCCGATCTCCGCACCCGCAACATCGTCGCTCAAATAGATTCGGAATGTCGGACGGGCGATGCGATCCCGAAGGAACTCAGCAAGGCCTGGATCCTCAGCAGCGAGAGTGACGGCGGTCGGCAGTCCGGCGGCAACTTCATGCGCGAATGTCGGCCCTGAGAGAACTGCGACCGGCGCGCCTGAACGCGCTTCTACGGCGACATGATGCAGAAGTGATCCGCTTCGCTCCTCGATACCCTTGGAGCACAGGACCAGCGGCACCTCGCTTCTTGGGGCCGCTTCGAGCACCGAGCGCATATGCTGAGCCGGAGTGACGACCAGCCAGGCGCTGCACTGGGCGAGATCGGCAAGGTCGCCGGTTGCGCGGACGGTCTCGTGGAGCTTCGAGCCCGGCAGGAAGACGGCATTCTCGTGCTGGCCGTTGATGGCTTCCACCACGTCCGGCTCCCGCGCCCAGAGGAGGACTTCACGCCCTTCGCTCGCGGCGACCTGCGCAAGCGCGGTCCCCCAAGCGCCACCACCGATAACGCCGATCACGCCTTCACTCCGGCGCCGCGCACCTTGTCGGCCGCGGGATCGAGCGGCCAGCGCGCGCGTGCCGGTGCATCGAGCGGATCAGTGAGGCCGCGCGTGAACCGTTCGGCACCCGCCCATGCAATCATCGCTGCATTGTCGGTGCATAGCCATGCGGGCGGCACGCTGAACTGACGTCCCTCACTCGCTGCGAGCTTCTGAAGCGCCTCGCGAATGGCGCGGTTGGCAGCGACGCCTCCCGCGACGACCAAGGCCGGCGCATCGCTGCGGCCAAGCGCCAGCCGGGTGCGATCGACGAGGCAATCGACGACGGCCTGCTGGAACGACGCTGCGATGTCCGCCGGGCGGTACGCGTTGCACTGCACCGCCCGCTGAACTGCGCTCTTGAGGCCTGCGAACGAGAAGTGCGGCTCGCCGGAACCAACGAGCGGCCGAGGCAGCGGGACGGCCTTCGGATCGCCTTCAGCCGCGAGCCGTTCGATTGCCGGACCGCCGGGATAGGGCAGTCCGAGCAGTTTGGCGGCCTTGTCGAACGCCTCGCCGGCGGCATCGTCGATCGTCGTCGCGAGGCGGCGATATTCGCCCACGCCCGCAACTTCGAGCAGCTGGCAATGCCCGCCGGACACCAGCAGCAGCAAATAGGGAAAGCCGAGATCGGGATCGACGAGCCGAGGGCTCAGCGCGTGGCCCTCGAGATGATTGACCGCGACAAGCGGCTTCCCGGTCCCGAGCGCCAGACCCTTCCCCGCGAGCAAGGCTACCATCACGCCGCCGATCAGGCCGGGACCCGCGGTGGCGGCGATTGCGTTCACGTCGTCGATGCTCTTGCCAGCTTCGCCAAGCACTCGACGTATGAGATCGGGAAGGATCTCGACGTGGGCGCGCGCGGCGATCTCTGGTACGACGCCCCCGAACGGCCGATGGGCTTCGTTTTGGCCGACGATCGCCTGCGCTAGGATGCGCCGGTCGCTCGTGACGAGCGCCGCTGCGGTATCGTCGCAGGAGGATTCGAGGCCGAGAATGAGAGCCATCAGCCGCGCCTTTGCCGCACGAAGCCGCGCTCCGCTAGTGGCGGGCAGGGTTTAGGGCTAGCAGGGCGCCATGGAACGGTCTCCGATTCTCGGTACGCGTGGTTCGCCTCTGGCCTTAGCCCAGGCCCATAAAGTGGCTTCAGCGCTGGAGGTCGGTAACCGCTGGCCGGCCGATTTCGTCCAGATCCAGACGGTCGAGACTTCCGGCGACCGCATCCAGGACCGACCGCTGGCAGAATTCGGCGGCAAGCAGCTGTGGACCAAGGAGCTCGACCGGGCGCTTATGGAGCATGAGGTCGATTTCTGCGTCCATTCGCTCAAAGACGTCGAGGCGATCCGGCCGCGCGACATCAACATTGCGGCCGTCCGCCCGCGCGGCGACATGCTTGAGCGCCTGATCGGTGCGGAATCCATCGATGCTCTGAAAGAAGGTGCCGTCGTGGGCACGTCCTCGCCGCGCCGCAAGGCGCAGCTGCTGTCGCTTCGCCCCGACCTCAAGATCGTGCCGATCCGCGGCAACGTGCAGACGCGATTGGCCAAGCTGCAGTCGGGCGAGGTGGACGCGACCCTTCTCGCCGGCGCCGGCCTCCGCCGCTTGGGCATCAACAATGTCGGTACGCCAATCCCACTCGAGGTCATGCTTCCCGCGCCGACGCAGGCGGTGATCGCCATCGAGTGCCGCGCGGACGACGCGGTCACTCAGTCCTTCCTGACCATCGTCGACGACCGGACGACCCATACGCTGGTCAGCATCGAGCGCGCGTTCACTGCGGCGCTCGGCGGCAGCTGTCATTCCCCGGTCGCCGCTTATGCGGAAATCGTCGAGGGCAAGGTGCGCTTCCGCGCGCAGCTCCTGTCCGAGGATGGTCGCGATCAGGTCTTCGAGGACGTGACCTTCGAATGCGCCGACCTCGATACGCCCACGAAGCTCGCGCGAGCCATGCTCGACAGATCACCGGATTCTATCCGTTCCCTTTTCACGGCGGGATGAGGCGCCTCTTCGTTTTCCGCCCGCAACCGGCCGCGGGCCAGAGCGTGGAGCGGGCGAAGGCGATGGACCTCGACGCAATCGCAATTCCTCTGTTCGAGCTGGAACCCGTCGACTGGGCGGCGCCCGACCCGGACGATTACGACGCGATCCTCCTCACCAGCGCCAACGCCGTGAACATGGCCAGCAGCGAATTGGGAAAGCTCCGCGAGCTGCCGGTTCATGCCGTCGGGGAGGCGACGGCCGTCGCCGCTGAGGTGGCCGGGTTCGGTGTTGCAAGCAAAGGAACGGGCGGCGCTGACGACCTGCTTCGGTCGATCGATCCGACGCTCCGTTTGCTTCATCTGTGCGGTGAGGATCGTCGCACGCCCCGCGATCCAGCCCAGGCAATCACTTTACTGACGGTGTACCGGGCTCGGGCCCTCTCCGCGCCCGCAGACCTGACGAAGCTAAAAGGTCAGGTCGCGGTCCTTCACTCCCCACGTGCCGCCCGGCGGCTCGCCGAACTCGTTCCTGAGGCGGATCGCAGGGATACGCTGATCGCTGCTATCAGTGCCGCCGCCGCGGATGCGGCCGGGTGCGGCTGGGCGGAGGTTCGAACCGCAGCCAAACCCAACGACGCGAGCCTTCTGGCCCTTGCCGCCCGGCTGTGCGAGACTTGAGGCGAATGGCGACGGCTTCGAACAGTGCAGGGCTAGGCTGGGGCGGGCGATTCCTGATCGCGATCGCCCTGATCATTGCTGGTGCCGCTGGGGCAGCGTGGGGCTTGGCGCATTACGATCAGGCCGCGCGGTTCCTCGGGGTCGCGCCGGCACCGGTGGTCACTCGTCCGGCCCAACAAGCCATCGCTCAGCCGGAAGCTCCCCTGCCGCCGGAGGCGATCGCGGAGGAAGATGCGCGCCTCGGCCAGCTAGAGCAGCGCCTTTCGCGCGTGGAGCGCTCGACGCAGCGGGTCGAAGGCTCCGCCGGCCGTGCCGACGCGCTGCTTGTCGCCTTCGCGGCCAGGCGGGCGGTGGATCGCGGCGTGGCGCTGGGATTCCTCGAACCGCTCCTGGTCGACCGTTTCGGCGATACGCATCAGCGCGCCGTCGCCACGATCATCACCGGCTCGCATTCGCCGGTGCAGCTGAACGATCTCATTTCGGAATATCGTAACCTCGGCCCTGAACTACGCTCTTCGAAGCTGGAACAGGGCTGGTGGACCCAGTTCCAGAACGAGCTTGGATCTCTGGTCCAGGTCCGCCGCGCCGATCGCCCGTCGACACAGCCGGACGCACGCTATCTGCGCGCTTTGTCGATGCTTGAGGACGGAGAGGTCGATGCGGCGCTGGCCGAGACGATGCGGCTCCCCGGCGCCCCGCATGCGCAGGCATGGATCGCCCGGGCGCGGCAATATGTCGGCGTCCACCGTGCACTCGACGAGATCGAATCCGCGGCCTTGCTTGGGAAAAGCGGCTCCACAGCCTCTTAAAAGGGTTGGCAAACTCGGTTGAGGATGCGATTCTTAAAGTCGCGCCGGGTGGAACAGCCTGCGTTCAGCAAGAACCGCTAAGCTGCTGGCGCTATGGGATATTTCGTGGGGGAAGTGCCGTCATGACGTCACGTTGGCCGCTCAGCATTGGCCTCGCCGTGCTTGCTCTCGGTCAAACCGGATCCAGCGCCATGGTTCAGACGGGCGCGCCGCAGCCGCGCATCGGTTCCGCGCCGCAGCGTGTGCAGCCGGTGCGTCCGCCGAAGGCTCCGCTTTATATCGCCGATCGCGTGGATGACCTTGGCCGCGGCTTCAACGGCCGCGTTGGAATCGCCGTCCGTTCCGTGAATGAAGGCTGGTCGACGAGTTGGAACGGTAACGAACTCAACCCGCAGCAGAGCGTGAGCAAGCTTTGGGTCGCGATCACCGCGCTGGACGCCGTCGACAAGGGACGCGTCAGCCTGAACGACAGGGTCACCCTCACACGCACCGACCTGACCCTGTTCCATCAGCCCATCGCCGCGAAGATCCTCGGCGGCGGCACGACAGTGAGCCTTGGCGACTTGATGTTTCAGGCGCTGACCAAGAGCGATAATACCTGCAACGACAAGCTGATGCGCTCGGTCGGCGGCCCGGAAGCCGTTCGCGCCATGATCCGCGCAAAGGACCTTGGGGCCATTCGCTTCTATGAGGGCGAGCGCTCGCTCCAGAGCCGCATCGCCGGCCTGACGTGGAGCCCGAGCTATTCGATCGGCAACGCCTTCTACCAAGCGCGCGACGCCTTGCCGATGTCGGTCCGCAAGGCCGCCTTCAACCGCTACGTCGAGGATCCGTACGACGGCGCCTCTGCCAACGCGATCGTCAACGCGCTTGCCCGGTTGAAGGCTGGGGAACTGCTGTCGCCGGCTTCGACTGCGCGGCTCCTGACTATCATGAGCCAGACCTCGACCGGCAAGAACCGGCTGAAGGGCGGGCTCAAGCCCGGCTGGTCGCTCAGCCACAAAACGGGCACCGGCCAGATCCTCGGCGCGACCCAGGCCGGTTATAACGACATCGGGATCCTCACCGCGCCCGACGGCCGCAGCTATTCGGTTGCCGTGATGATCAAGAAGACGTCCGTACCGCTTCCGGTGCGCATGACGCTGATGAACAATGTGGTGCGCGCAGTGATCAACCAGCACGAGATGCGCTACAGCCCGAGCACGACGCTATAGCGTGGACGGGCCCGCACAGAGGCTCGCCCGAACACCGGGTGTCCAGCGGGTCCCGAGCCGGGAACTCGAGCTGTTCGTTGTGCGCGATTTCCTCGACGAGGAGACATGTGTCGCTCTGATCGAGCGGATCGACGCCCAGCGCCGTCCGTCCACGATCGCCGACGACAGCGGGATTGCCAATTTCCGCACCAGCGAAACCTGCGATCTGGATCCTAAGGACGATCTCGTCGCGAAGGTCGACCCGAAGTTTGCCGAACTGCTCGGTTTATCGCTCGAAAATAGCGAGCCGCTTCAGGGGCAGCGCTACGCCCCGGGCCAGGAGTTCAAGCCGCACACCGACACCTTCAATCCGGGCGGCTACGATTTCTTTCTGCACACGGCTGACCAAGGACAGCGCACCTGGACCGCAATGGTCTACCTCAACGAACCGGAGGATGGCGGTGCGACGCGGTTCAAGAAGATCGGCAAGACGATCCAGCCCGAGCGCGGCAAGCTCTTGACCTGGAACAACCTACTTCCAGACGGCTATCCGAACCCCTCGACCATTCACCAAGGCATGAAGGTTCGGCGCGGGACGAAATACGTCCTGACGAAGTGGTTTCGCGAACAGCCGGTGGGCTGAGCTACTCGGTCCGGTTGTCTCCGCCGTGGCCCAGCGGCTTCACGTGCACCGTCTTGATGTTGACGAACTCGCGGATGCCGTAAGCCGAGCATTCCCGGCCGTATCCTGAATGCTTCACGCCGCCGAACGGGGCGCGCGGGTCGGAACGGACATTCTCGTTCACGAAACTCATCCCCGCCTCCAACTCCTCAGCGGCAATGCGCCGGCCGCGATCGAGGTCCGACGTCAGAACGCCAGACCCGAGGCCGAACTCGCTCGCGTTCGCGATGCGGATGGCATCCTTCTCGTCCTCCGCGGCGATGATCGCGGCGACCGGGCCGAAGACTTCCTCATCATGCGCGGGCTGGCCAGGCAGCACGTTGGTGAGGACGGTTGCCGGATACCAGGCGCCCGGCCGGTCTGGGATCTTGCCGCCGAGCAGCAGGCGCGCGCCGTTACGGATACTGCCGTCGACCTGCTTGTGGATGTCGTCGCGAGCGTGAACGCTCTGCATCGGGCCGAGCTTCGTGCCTTCCTTGCGCGGATCGCCCATCTCGAATGTGCGCATTGCGTCGACCAAGGCCTTCTCGAACGGCTCGAGAATAGAGCGGACGACGATGAAGCGCTTGCCGGCGATGCAGCTCTGCCCGCCGTTCACCATCCGCGCGGTCGCCGCCACCTTGGCCGCCGCCACGACCTCAGCGTCTTCCAGGATGACGTAGGCGTCGGAGCCGCCGAGCTCGAGCACACACTTCTTAAGGACCGAACCGGCGGCCGTGGCGACGCTTCGTCCCGCTCCGACGCTTCCCGTCAGCGTGACGGCCGCAATGTGATCCTCCTTGATCAGCGCCTCGACGTCGCCGCTGCCGATCAGGAGCGTGCGGAACAGGTCATGCGGCACGCCTGCCTGGTGCAGCACCTCCTCGATCGCGAGCGCGCAGCCAGGCACGTTGCTCGCATGTTTCAGGAGCGCGCCATTGCCGGCCATCAGCGCAGGAGCGACGAACCGGAAGACCTGCCAGAAGGGAAAGTTCCACGGCATCACGGCGAGGACGACGCCGATCGGATTGAAGGTGACGAACGCCTCCTCGCCACCGAAGTCGACGGGCTCGTTGGCGAGATAGCCCTCAGCGTTGTCGGCAAACCAGTCGCAGTGAAAGGCGCACTTCTCGACCTCGGCTCGGCCGTCGTCGAACGTCTTGCCCATTTCGTCGGTCATCAGGCGAGCGAACTCGTCCTTGCGGGCGCGAAGAATCTCGGCGGCCTTGCGAATCACGTTAGAACGCTCGCTGAAGGACGTCCGGCGCCACTGCAGGTAAGCCTCGTGTGCCGCCTTCGCCGCGGCATATGCATCGTCGATCGTATGCTTCTCGTAGGACCGGCCGGGTTCTCCGGTCGCGGGATTCACCGTCTGGAGCTTGTCCCGACTTTCCTGGCGAGTGAGTTCGGCCTGGTCCGACATCGGCGTCCTTTCGAGCTGGGCCAAGGCACATAGGCGCGAATCATCCGCCGCACCAATGCGCGCCGGACAAGTCGCTTCTCGATTGAGACAGCTGGAGCGGGCGAAGGGATTCGAACCCTCGACCCCAACCTTGGCAAGGTTGTGCTCTACCCCTGAGCTACGCCCGCTCTGAGCTTGAGCCGCAGTAAGCGCCGGGTGGCTGCTTCGCGGCAGGGTGGCGGGCGCCTAGCATGGCAAAATCGATTCCTGCAAGGCGATTCCCGCAACGCGTGCCGCTTATCTTGTGGCGCGCGTCTCATCCGACCATATGGGGCGCATCATCGGCAGCAGCAAACGGAGTACAGGCGAGCGTGGCCACCCTTGGCTTGAGTGAGGCGGAACGCGAGGCAGTGGAGCGCTTGCAGCGCGACGTCATAGAGCCGTCGATGACCAGCCTGGTGATCCTCGATTTCTGGGCGGAATGGTGCGGGCCCTGCAAGCAATTGGGTCCGATTCTCGAAAAGCTCGCCGCCGAATATGCCGACAAGGGCGTGAAGCTGGTGAAGATCGACGTCGACCAGGAAAAGGTCATCGCGGCCCAGTTCCGAATCCAGTCGATCCCGACCGTCTACGCCTTCTTCGGCGGGCAGCCGGTCGCGGACATCACAAATTATCGCACCGAGGGACAGCTCAAGCGGGTCCTCGATCAGCTGATCTCGCAGCTGGGTGTGAAGGGTGCGGCGGACGAGCAGCAGGCGGAAATCGAGCCGCTGATCGCCATGGGCGAGCAGGTTCTGGCCGAAGGCGATGCGCCTCGCGCCGTTTCCATCTTCCAGCAGATCCTCGACATGGCGCCGGAAGATCCGACCGTCATCGGAGGTTTGGCGCGCGCCTTGCTCGCCGCGGGTGAGGCCGACGAAGCAAGGGCAGTGCTCGATGCCGCGCCTGCCGATGCGGCCAACCACGCCGAAGTCAGCCGCGCCCGCGCCGCGCTGGAGCTCACAAAGGCCGCGCCCGAATCGGATACGTCCGAGATCGAGGCCCGAATCGCTTCCAACCCCGACGATTTCGAAGCCCGGTACGAACTGGCCGGTGCGAAGATGGCCGCAGGGGACCGCGACGGCGCTGCCGACGCTTTGCTCGACCTCATCAGCCGGGACCGCGACTGGAACGAGGGCGCCGCTCGCCAGCGATTCCTCCAGCTGATCGAGGCCCAAGGCCTGGAAGATCCGTGGGCGCGGACGCAGCGGCGGCGGCTTTCGGCGCTGCTGTTTACATGAGCGCATCGCGCCTGCTCCGGATTCCGATCTTCCCGCTGCCCGGCGCGATCCTGTTCCCGCGCTCGCAGCTTCCGCTGCACATCTTTGAGCCGCGCTATCGCGAGATGGTCCGCGATGTCCTGGAGGGTGCCGGCCGGATCGGCATGGTCCAGCCGACGGCACCCGAAGAGGAGGGCGCACCGCTCCATCCCGTCGGCTGTGTCGGCGAGATCGTGAACGTCGAGGAGCTGGAGGACGGCCGGTACAACATCGTCCTCCTCGGCACGAATCGCTTCCGGCTGATCGGCGAGACCGACATGGACACGCTCTACCGTAATGCCGAGGTCGAGCTCGACGGCTTCGACGATGAGGAGCCGGGGCCGCTGTCGATGACGCTTCGCGCCGAGGTCGAGAGGGAAGCCAAGCGTCTCGGCGATGCCATGCGCCTGTCCGTGGATTGGGCCGCTGTTCGCCGCCTCGACGACGAGATGCTGGTCAACGCCATCGCCCAGGTCGCGCCCTTCGACACCGGCGCCAAGCAGGCGCTGCTCGAAGCGCAGTCACTGGACGATCGTGCCGACCTTCTGGTCCAGCTGATGCAGTTCCAGCGCGCGGCCGTAACTGGCGCCGAAGTTCAGCCGACGCTCCAGTAGCTAGATCGGCAGCCCGCGCAAAAGCAGCGGAAGCTCGCCGCTCGTCCCGCGCGCCTCGCTCATCAGGCGGTTCTTCATCGGCGAGACGCGGTCGATCAGGCCCATGCCGAAGCGGCGGACCGCGGAAGCGGTCTTGCCAGGAATGCCGTAAATCCGCGTCAGGCTGTCCGTGGCGAAGGCCACCGACAGCGCATCGATGGCCCGCCAGCGCTGGTAGCGGTCGAGCAACTGCTTGTCGCCGAGATCGAGGCCCAGGCGCGCACCCTCTGCGAGCACCTGCGCAAGGGCGGCGGCATCGCGGAAGCCGAGGTTGAGGCCCTGTCCGGCGATCGGATGGATGGCGTGGGCTGCATCCCCCACCAGCGCGAGCCGTTCGCCCGTGATCTGCGCCGCGTGGTGGAAACCCAGCGGATAGGTCGAACGCGGAGCGGCCATCTCGATCTTGCCCACGAAGCCGCCCATCGTCGCCTGCGCCTCGCCCGCGAACTGCTCGTCGGTCAATGACAGCCAGGCGTCGGCATCCTCCTTGGGTACCGACCAGACGATCGCGGAACGATGGCCTTCGTCGTCGTCCGTCATCGGCAGGAGCGCGAAGGGCCCGGCGGGGAAGAAGATCTCGTAGGCGATATTGTCGTGCGGCCGCTCGTGCCGAAGGGTGGAGACGATCGCGCTATGATCGTATTTCCAGCGGGCGATCGGAATTCCCGCACGTTCGCGCATCGGAGAGTTGCGGCCATCCACCGCGGCGAGAATCGGCGCACTGAGCTTGCGTCCGTCCTCCAGCGAAACGACCACCCCATCCGGCCCGCGGTCGACCGATTTGGGCGCAGATCTCCACAGCAGCCACAGATTCTTGCCGGCCTCCGCCCGCGCGAGCAGCGCCGCGCGCAGGTTTCGGTTCTCGTGCATGACCCCGAGCGGCTCATCATCGTCGGGTTGAAAGGCGAGGCCGCCCGGCTGAAGCCCATCGGCGACCTGGATGGTCCGGATGGGACAGCCGGGCACGGGAAAATGGCCGGCAACTCCGATCGTCTCCAGCATGCGCATGGAGCTGGAGGACACAGCGCTGGTGCGTCCATCAAAAGCCTTGCTCGTTCGCTCGCCGGGGTCGGCCGGATCGACAAGAATCGCGGAAATGCCGCTCGAATCGAGCGCCGATGCCAGCGCCAGGCCGACCAGTCCGCCGCCGAAGATGAGAACGTCCGCGCGATCCATTTGCGAGCGCACTAACCTTCCGTCGCATTGACGCCAAGGCATCGCTTGACCGCGGAGTCCGCGAAGAGGCAAACTGTACAAGGATTTGGGTGGGGATGGATTGATGGCAACCGCAGCCGTGCGGACCTCAAAAAGGGAGCTCGAGCCTCACTGGCGCGATGCGTTAAGCGCGTCGGTGAAGCGTCTTGCTCTGCGCACGTGGGGAGCCTTGCTCGTCGCGGTGGCGATCGGCACGTCGCTGGCGCTCGCTACCCACAACACCACCGACCCATCCTTCAGCACCGCCGCGGGCGGACCGCCCTCCAACTGGATGGGCAGCTTCGGCGCCTACGCGAGCGACGCCTTGCTGCTGCTGTTCGGGATGGGCTCCGTGCTGTTCATACCGGTGGTCGGCCTCGCCGGCCTGCGGATGATGCGGCTTGAGCCCGCTGGCCGCATCGGCCGCGCGCTTTTCGTCGCGGGGATCGGCGCGATCCTCGTCGGCATCGCGCTCAGCCTCACGAGCGCTTCGTCCGTTTCGGGCCTCCCGGGCGGCTGGGGCGGAGCGATCGGCCTCGCTGCCGCTCATGGGGTGAGCGCGGGCATCGACCTCATCCCGAACGACGCGATAGCGGGACCGGCGCATCTCGCCGCGCTGATCATCTTCGCGCTCGCCGGTCTGTTCCTCGGCTATCTGGCGCTTGGCCTGCAGCAGGATGAGAAGGCGTGGGTCGGCGGGATCTTCCGCCGCAATCCTCGTCCGAAGATCTCGGCACCGCGCCGCCAGACGGAAATCGCGGAGGAGCGCCTCCCGAGCGCTGCGCCGCCGAAGTCGCGGCCGGCTGTCGCGGTTGCCGAGCCTCCGAAGCCGATCGCGCCGGCGGGCAGCGCTCGTGGTGGAAAGCGCGCCCCAGCGACTCAGCAGAGTCTCGCGCTCGGCGACAATTACCAGCTGCCGACGCTCGAACTGCTCGCCGCCCCGCCCGAGAAGGGGCGGTCGCAGATCGACCGTGCCGGGCTGGAGCGGAATGCCCGCCTGCTCGAATCTGTCCTCGAAGACTTCCACGTGCGCGGCGACATCGTCGAGGTTCGTCCGGGCCCCGTCGTCACCATGTACGAGCTGGAGCCCGCCAGCGGCATCAAGGCCAGCCGCGTGATCCAGCTCGCCGACGACATCGCCCGCAACATGTCGGCGCTGTCGGCTCGTGTAGCGACGATCCCCGGCCGCAGCGTCATCGGCATCGAGCTTCCCAATCCGAAGCGCGAGACGGTCAGTCTGTCGGAGCTGATCGGCAGCCAGGCGTTCGAAGACCAGAACATGTCGCTGCCGCTGATCCTCGGCAAGAACATCGCCGGCGATCCCGTCATCGCAGACCTCGCGCCGATGCCTCACCTTCTGGTCGCCGGCACCACCGGCTCGGGCAAGTCGGTCGGCCTCAACTGCATGATCCTGTCGCTGCTCTACCGGCTGACCCCGGAAGAGTGCCGTATGATCATGATCGATCCGAAGATGCTGGAGCTCAGCACCTACGACGATATTCCGCACCTGCTGTCGCCGGTTGTCACCGAGCCGTCGAAGGCCATCCGCGCCCTCAAATGGACGGTCGAGCAGATGGAGGAACGCTATCGGATGATGGCGAACCTCGGCGTTCGCGCGCTGCCGAGCTTCAACCAGAAGGTCCGCGATGCGAAGGCCAAGGGCTCGAAGCTCGGCCGCCGGGTCCAGACGGGCTACGACGCCAGCTCGGGCCAACCGATCTACGAGATGGAGGAGCTCGAATATGACGTGCTCCCGCAGATCGTCGTTGTGGTCGACGAGCTCGCCGATCTCATGATGACCGCCGGCAAGGAGGTGGAATTCCTCATCCAGCGCCTCGCCCAGAAGGCGCGCGCGGCCGGCATTCACCTGATCATGGCGACGCAGCGCCCGTCGGTCGACGTCATCACCGGCGTCATCAAAGCCAACCTGCCCACGCGCATCAGCTTTCAGGTCACCAGCAAGATCGACAGCCGCACCATCCTTGGCGAGCAGGGTGCCGAGCAGCTGCTCGGCAAGGGCGACATGCTCTACATGCCCGGCGGCAAGCAGATCATCCGCGTCCACGGCCCCTTCGTCACCGACGAGGAGGTCCGCTCGGTTGCCGAGCATTGGCGGCGGCAGGGCGTGCCGGACTACATCCAGGCCGTCACCGAGGAGCCGGAAGACGGCGGCTACATGTTCGACGGCCAGCCGACGGGCGAGGACGATGCGGAGACGCAACTCTACCGCAAGGCGATCCAGATCGTCGCGGAAAGCCAGAAGGCATCGACCTCCTACCTCCAGCGCCAGCTCCGGGTCGGCTACAACAGCGCCGCGCGCCTGATCGAGCGGATGGAGAAGGACGGCCTCGTCGGGCAGCCCGACCATGTCGGCCGCCGCGAAGTGCTGATCGATTCGGACGGGCACCCGATCTGAGCCGGCGCGAAGCTGAACAAGCGGGAACCGGCGGGTTCAGACCGCATTCAATGCCGCAACGCCACACCGGCATCCAAATCCCAGGAGTTTGGTAGATGAGCTTTTCGACGAATCTTGCGCGCGCCCTGGCGCCGATCGCCATTGTTGCGGCGGCAGTCCCCGCGCAGGCGCAGACCAACGACATTGCCAAGGTTGAGGCGCATCTGGCGGCGGTACAGTCGATGACCGCGAACTTCCGCCAGACCGACGCCAAGGGCCGTAGCGATTCCGGCACTCTGCAGCTGAAGAGGCCCGGCCAGATCCGCTTCCAATATCAGGGCGGCGATTTGCTGCTCGTGGGCACCGGCGGCAAGCTGTGGTTTCTCGACTATTCGGTCGGCCAGGCGAACAGTTGGAGCCTGAACAAGACGCCGCTCGGCATCCTGCTCGGCGCCAACCCCGACATCGGACGCATCGCGAAGATCGTGCCGCAGAGCGATCCGCGCATTCTGGTCGTCCGCGCCCGTGATGCCCGTCGTCCCGAGTTCGGAACGCTGATCCTCGCCTTCGCGCGCAACCCTTCTGCGCCCGGCGGATTGATGCTGGAGGGCTGGACCGCGATCGACGCACAGAACAAGCGCACGACCATCAAGCTGGACAACCAGCGATACAACGTCGCGGTGTCCGACGGCGCCTTCAGCTTCAAGATGCCGACGAAGCGCGGATCATGAAACTTGCGTAGCTAAACAAAACTGTTCATCAGGGCGTCAGGTTCGGGTGGTAAAGAGCGCATTGATCCTGCGGATCAGCCTGGGGTTTCCCCCTGTTACCCGGGCCCGCTTGATCGCCTTGCGTGACGAACGCTTGGTCGGCCCTCGCTCCATGCCCCCGGAGCGGGGGCCTTTCCTTTGCCAAGCGCCGCGAAGGAGCTAAGCGCGTCGGCGTGAACAAGACGATGAAGATCGCTTCCTGGAACGTGAACTCGGTCCGCGCGCGGATCGGCATCGTCGAGCGCCTGCTTCGCGAGGAGCAGCCCGATGTCCTGTGCCTTCAGGAGACAAAGGCTACCGACGACATCTTCCCGCGCGAGCTGTTCCACGAGCTTGGCTACAAGCATTGGGCGCTCAAGGGTCAGAAGATGCACCACGGCGTCGCGATCATCAGCAAGGTCGAGATCGGCGAACACGGCAGCCATGATTGGCAGGACAATGGCGAGGCGCGCCATGTCGGCGTCCGGCTTCCGTGCGGGCTGCGGGTGGAAAACGTCTACGTCCCGGCGGGCGGCGACATTCCCGACCGCACGGTGAACCCGAAGTTCGGCCAGAAGCTCGACTTCATCGAGCGGATGACCCGCTGGTCCGAAGGTCTGCGTGAGCCGACCCTGATCGTCGGCGACTTCAACGTCGCGCCGCTGGAGTGCGACGTCTGGAGCCACAAGGCGCTGCTCTCGGTCGTCAGCCACACGCCGGTCGAGGTGGACGCGCTTACCCGCCTCCAGCAGGCGCACGACTGGATCGACATCGGCCGGACGTTTGTGCCCGCTCCGGAACGCAACTTCACCTGGTGGAGCTATCGCTCGCCCGACTGGACGAAGAACGATCGCGGCCGTCGGCTCGACCACATGTGGGTCTCGCCGGAAGCGAAGGGCCGTGTCGTCTCGCATCGTGTGCTCGAGCCGTGCCGCAGCTGGCACCGGCCGTCTGACCACGTTCCCCTCATCTGCGAGGTCGCCGTTTGAGCCGCCGCTCCGCGGTCGAACGGGCGATCGCCGCACTGCGCACGGGCCGCGCGGTCCGCATCGAAGGCGCGGAGCCGCTGACTTTCCTGTCGATCGAGACGGCGACGCCGGAGCTGCTTCAAGCCGTGGATCCCGAGAACAAGGCGCCGCTGCTCCTGAGTGGCCGCCGCGCTGCCGCATTGTCGCTGGCCAGTGAGCGCGATGCGGCCGACCCCGCCCGACCGGTCCTCATCGAACGACAGGCCTGGCTCGATCCATCCGCCGCTCTGACGCTAGCCGACCCGGCGCAGGACTTTGCCCGCGCGCCGATCGGCCCGCTCAAGCCGCTGCATCTCGAAGCCAATGCGACGGCCGAAGCCGCTCTGGATTTGGCGCGGGCGGCGGGCCTTCTGCCTGCGGTCTGGCTCATCCCGCCTAACGCGGCGGCCGTGGACGTACCGCTCGAAGAGCTGTCCGGAGATGCGTTCCGTCCGGAAGTGACGCTGCTCGCGCGAGCGCGCCTGCCGCTGGAGGACATGCCGGAAACGCAGATATTTGCCTTCCGCGGCTCCGACGACGGTCAGGACCATGTCGCGCTTCTCGTCGGAGCGTTTGGCGGAAAGCCGCCGCTGATCCGCCTTCACAGCGAGTGCCTGACCGGTGACGTGTTCGGCTCGCTCAAGTGCGACTGCGGGCCGCAGCTGAAGGAAGCGCTGCGTCTGATCGCGGCTGCTGGCGGCGGTGTGCTGCTCTACCTGCGGCAAGAGGGGCGCGGAATCGGCCTCGCCAACAAGCTCCGCGCCTATGCCCTGCAGGATCGCGGCCTCGATACCGTCGAAGCCAACTTGCGCCTCGGCTTCGGCGACGACGAGCGGGACTATGCGCATGCTGCGGCGATCCTCCGCAAGCTCGGCATCGAGGAAGTACGGCTGCTGACGAACAATCCGCGCAAGGTCGAAGCGCTGGAGGCTGAAGGCATCAAGGTCGCTGAACGGGTGGCGCATCACATGCCCGCGAACCCGCACAATGCCGATTATCTACAAGTGAAGCGGGCGAAGAGCGGACACCTGCCCTAGCCGGCGAGACCTACCGCCGTCGCAAGGCCAAGGAAGGCCAAAAAGCCGATCGAATCCGTCATCATGGTCACGAAGACGCTGCTCGCCACCGCGGGGTCGGCGCCGAAACGCTCCAGCGTGAGCGGAATCAGGACGCCCGCGAGACCCGCAACCATGATGTTGAACAGCATGGCTGCGGCAATGACCGCGCCGAGGCCGCTGCTTCCCAGAACGAGGGTCACGCCAACGCCGATCAGGACCGCAATCGTGAGTCCGTTGAGCAACGCTACGCGGATCTCTCGCCCAACGGCCCGCCAGCGGTTTGAGCTCGTCAGCTGGTTTGTGGCGATCGCGCGAACTGTCACCGCGAGGGTCTGGGTTCCGGCATTGCCCCCGACGCCCGCGACGATCGGCATTAGCACCGCTAGAACCGCCATTCGCTCGATCGAATGTTCGAACTGCCGAATGACGAAAGCCGCGACCAGCGCCGTCAGCAGGTTCGCGACAAGCCAGCGGACGCGCGACTTGTAGCTTTCCGTGACCGGCTCGTTGATGTCGCCTTCGTCACCGGCGCCCGACAGCAGCAGAACGTCCTCGCTCGCCTCTTCTTGGATAATGTGGATGATGTCGTCCACGGTGATCATGCCGACGAGGCGGCCGCTCTCGTCGACCACTGCCGCCGACACGAGCGCGTACTTCTGGAAGCGCAGCGCGACGTCTTCCTGGTCCATGTCGACCGGGATTAGAGTCTGCTCCTTGGCCATGATGTCGCCGACCAGGGTCGAGCGCGGGCTGCGGAGGATGTTCGAAAGCTTGCAGGTGCCGACCGGATGGTGATCCGGGGAGACGACGAAAACCTCCCAGAAATCGTCGGGAAGGTCCTTCTCCTGCCGCAGGTAGTCGATGACCTGGCCGACCTTCCAGTGCGCGGGAACGGCGCACAGGTCGCGCTGCATGACCCGGCCGGCGGATTCTTCAGGATAGCTAAGCGCTTCTTCGACCGCGGCGCGGTCGTCCGGCTCCATCTTCTCGAGGACGGCCTGCTGCTCGTCCTTGTCGAGGTCTTCGATCAGGGCGACGGCGTCGTCCGTCTCCATCTGGCCCGCGAGGTCGGCGACCTGCTGCGGCTCCATCTCGTCGATCAGGTCTTCGCGGACGTGATCGTTGAGCTCTGCGAGCACGTCCGGGCTGATGATCCCGGCAAGCGCCTTGACCAAGCCTTCGCGCTCGTCCCTTCGAGCAAGTTCGATGAGGTCCGCCACGTCGGCGGGGTGGAGCGGGCCGACCAGCTCGCGGGCCGTTTCGTCATCGCCCGCGTCGACGGCATCGAGCACGCGTTCGACGAACTCCGGCCGCAGCCGGTCCTCTTCGTCCATCACCGCATGGTTTTCGGAGCCGAGATCGACAGAGGTGGCGGTGGCGATGTTCTCGCTCTCGCTCATGCCCTTCACCCCTATCTTCGACCCGTGAGCCGTCCTATTGCCGCACCCGCACTGGCGCAACCCGCCTCGCACGCCTAAATCGCCGCCAACTTCCACTTCTTGCCGGAGCAAACCGATGGCCGACGACGACCGCCTTGTATTCAACCTTTCCAGCGGCGGCGACGTCGTCATCAAGCTTCGCCCCGACCTCGCGCCCGACCACGTGGCCCGCATCACCGAGCTGACGAAGAGCGGCTTCTACGACGGCGTTCCGTTCCATCGCGTGATCCCCGGGTTCATGGCCCAGGGCGGCGACCCGACCGGCCGTGGCACCGGCGGCTCCGACCTCCCGAACCTGAAGGCCGAATTCAGCCGGGAACCGCACGTCCGCGGCGTATGCTCAATGGCCCGCACCAACGATCCGAACAGTGCGAACAGCCAGTTCTTCATCTGCTTCGACGAGGCCCGCTTCCTCGACAACCAGTACACCGTCTGGGGCGAGGTCGAGAGCGGCATGGAGCACGTCGACGCGCTTCCGAAGGGTGAGCCGCCCGCAAACCCGGGCAAGATCGTGAAGGCAGAAATCCGGCCCGCTAGCTAGCATGAAGCCGGTCGCGTTGATCACCGGAGCCTCTGCGGGGCTCGGTGCGGAGTTCGCCCGGCAACTTTCCCGAAAAGGACATCGGCTGGTCCTTGCCGCACGGCGCAAGGACCGACTCGATGCGCTTGCCGCCGAGCTCGGCAATGCCCGAACGGTGGAGATCGACCTCGGCAAGTCCGGAGCTGCCGCAGCGTTGGTCCGGGATGTCCAGGCGGCGGGCGAGCAGGTCGACCTGCTGATCAACAATGCGGGCTTCGGCCTGCGCGGGCGCTTCGTCGAACTGGACGCCGCCCGCGAGCGCGAGATGATCGACCTCAACTGCGGCGCGCTGACGGACCTGTGCCGAGCGGTCGCTCCGCAAATGATCGAGCGCCGCTCAGGCGGCATTCTCAACGTCGCCTCCACCGCGGCCTTCCAGCCGGGCCCAAAGATGGCGGTCTATTTCGCGACGAAGGCTTTTGTCCTCTCGTTCACCGAAGCGCTCCACGAAGAGCTGAAGCCGCATGGCGTGAAGGTCAGCGCTCTATGTCCCGGCCCGACCCGGACGGAGTTCGGCGAGGTCGCGGGGATCGGGACGCTCGGCCAGTTCGAGCGGCTCTCGATGGATGCTGAACCCGTCGTTCGTGCAGGCATTGAAGGCCTTGAGCGCAACCGCGCGGTCGTCATTCCGGGCGCGATCAACAAGGCGGGAGCCTGGTCGACACGCTTCGCCCCGCGCTCAATCGTGCGAAAGATTGCAGGGTCGCTGAAGTTTTGACGAACCTTTTCTCCGGGCTTGGGTTCACCACATTGAACTCGTAAGACCCGCAGCCGTTACGCGTGCGGTACGAATCTGAGAGGAAAGTGCGTGGCCGAAACCGAAACGCTTGAGCGGACCACCAACGTGAAGCTGCAGGTCGCCAACCTCCCGCCGATGGAGGGTAGCCGCGGCTTCGCCCGCCTCCCGGATTCGGCAATGAAGGCTCTCGGCCTCAGCGAAGGCGACGTGATCGAAATCGTCGGCAAGCGGTCGACGACCGCCCGGGCGCTCCGGCCTTACGCAGAGGACGCCGGGCTCGACATCATTCGCCTCGACGGCCTCCAGCGGTCCAACGCTCGCGTCGGGTCGGGCGATTTCGTCCACATCCAGAAGGCGCAGTCGAAGTCGGCAACTCGGGTCGTTCTCGCGCCGGCGCAGGACAATATCCGCCTGCAAGGCTCCGCGACGGCGTTGAAGCGCAGCTTTGCCGGCCGCCCGATGGTCGAAGGCGACGTGGTGGCGACGACCGGTCACCAGCGCATCGACTCCAATCTGCCCGAAGAAGTGCGCCAGATGCTGAGCGCGCCGGCTTTCGCTCTTCAGGAAGTCCGCCTGACCGTCGTCAGCACGACGCCGAAGGGCATCGTCCACATCGGCCCGGAAACACAGATCGAGCTTCTGCCTGAATATGCAAAGGGCGACGGCGAGCGCCGCGCGGACGTCACCTATGACGACCTGGGCGGCATGCGCGACACGATCGACGCATTGCGGGAGATGGTCGAACTGCCGCTTCGCCATCCCGAACTGTTCCAGCGCCTCGGCGTCGACCCGCCCAAGGGCGTCCTGCTGCACGGCCCGCCCGGGACCGGCAAGACGCGCCTCGCGCGCGCGGTGGCGAACGAAAGCGACGCCAAGTTCTTTCACATCGCCGGCCCCGAAATCATGGGATCGGCCTATGGCGAGAGCGAGAAGCGACTGCGCGAGCTGTTCGAGCAGGCCGCGCAATCCGCGCCCTCGATCATCTTCATCGACGAGATCGATTCGATCGCGCCGAAGCGGAGCCAGGTCACGGGCGAGGCTGAAAAACGCCTGGTTGCGCAGCTGCTGAGCTTGATGGACGGCCTGGAGCCGCGCCAGAATCTCGTCGTCATCGCGGCCACCAACCGGCCGGAAGCGATCGACGAGGCGCTCCGTCGCCCCGGCCGCTTCGACCGCGAGATTGTCGTCGGGGTTCCGGACGAGAAGGGTCGCCGTGAAATCCTTGGCATCCACACGCGCGGCATGCCGTTGTCGCCCGAAGTCGATCTCGATGAGCTTGCACGTCAGACTTACGGCTTCGTCGGCGCCGACCTTGCTGCGCTGACCCGCGAGGCTGCTCTCGAGTCCGTCCGCCGGATCATGCCGAAGCTGAATCTCGAAGAGGAGACGATCCCGACCGAGATTCTCGACGCCCTCGCGGTCGAGCCGCGCGACTTCATCAATGCGCTTAAGCGCGTGCAGCCGTCCGCCATGCGCGAAGTGATGGTCGAAACGCCGTCCGTCAGCTGGGACGACATCGGGGGCGTCGACGAGGCCCGCGACCGGCTGAAGGAAGGCGTCGAACTTCCGCTCAGGCATCCCGATGCGTTCCGCCGCCTTGGCATCCGTCCGGCAAAGGGCTTCCTGCTCTATGGCCCGCCGGGGACCGGCAAGACGTTGCTGGCCAAGGCGACCGCGCGTGAAAGCCAGGCCAACTTCATCGCGACCAAGTCGTCCGACCTGCTCAGCAAATGGTACGGCGAGAGCGAGCAGCAGATCGCCCGTCTCTTCGCCCGTGCACGTCAGGTCGCGCCGACGGTCATCTTCATCGACGAGCTCGACAGCCTCGTGCCCGCGCGCGGCGGTGGTCTCGGCGAGCCGCAGGTTACCGAACGGGTCGTCAACACGATTCTCGCCGAGATGGACGGTCTCGAAGAGTTGAACAGTGTCGTGCTGATCGGGGCCACGAACCGGCCGAACCTGATCGATCCCGCGCTGCTTCGGCCTGGCCGGCTAGATGAGCTGATTTATGTCGGCACCCCCGACACGGCAGGCCGCCGCCGCATCCTTGCGATCCACACCGAGGAGATGCCGCTGGCCGCGGACGTCGATCTCGAAGCGCTGGCCAAGCGGACGGACCGCTTCACGGGTGCGGACCTCGAGGACCTCGTTCGTCGGGCTGGCTTGACCGCCCTTCGCCGTGGCATGGACGCGGACAAGGTCACCATGGCGGACTTCGAGACCGCGCTTACGGAAAGCCGTGCTTCGGTCACGCCCGAGATGCTCGAAGAATATTCGCGCATCCAGGAGACGCTGAAGAGCGATGCCGTTCGGCCCACGGGCATCGGCTTCGTCGTTCCCGGCATGCTCCGGTCGCGGGGCGGCGACGGCAAGGGCCCGAACGGCTAGAGCGTCGGCAGGCCCTTCCGCGCGAAGTACGCAAGGCCGAGCAGCAGCAGCGCACCGATGGCGAACGGCAGGTTGGGATTGGCGAGATAAAGCGCCATGCCCAGGCCCGGCGCCGCCACCCAGCTGATGCCGTTGGCTGACGTGATCATTCCTGCAACGGAGCCCTGCTCGCTCATCGGTACCGCAAGCGACGCGCCGGCCGTGAAGCCCGGGCGGACGAAGCCGAAGCCGAGCGATGCCAAGGCGAACGACAGCGTGATGCCGTAGAGGTCAGTCGCCAGGGTAGTCCCCGCCAACCCGACTGCAGCGATCATGACTCCCGACAAAATCAATGTGCGCGGGCTAAGGCCAAGCCGCGGAATCAGGCCCCATTGCGCAGCCAGCGTCGCGGAAGCGCCGGCCATCATAACGATGGCGATCGACGATTCCGATCCGTGTGGCTGCAGATGCAAGCGATCGATGACGAAGAAGCCGACGCAGGTCAGGGTCGCGGCTTGCGCGTGCCCGGAAGCGACGCCCGCCAGGATCCACGAGCGAATGCGCGGGTCGTTCCACTTGAGCCGTCGGCCCCTTGGGGACGTGGCGGCGACGACGCTCGCGCCTGTGGGCTGCGAAGCGATCGACGGATAGCTCATCGCTGCGCCTCGACCGATGCGGCGGCCGTAGCGGTCGTTCGGCAGCCACAGGAACACGGCCGCCAGCACCAGCAATCCGATCAGCGAGAAGGCGAACAATGGCCCGGACAGTCCGACGACGGGCAGCACGAACAAGGGCGCGATGGCCGGCCCAATGATCGTGCCCAAGCCGAACGAGGAGGACAGCGCCGACAGGGCCGCGACGCGCCCGCTCCGGCGCGTCTTCGCCGCAAGATAGGCTTGCGTGGCTGACGGCGTCGCGCACCCGAACGTCCCGTAGATCGCGCGGAAAATGCCGAAGAGACCGAAGGTCACTGCTCCACCGATTGCGCCGATCAGGCCGAGGTGCAGCACGATGCCGCATAGCAATGTCGAAACGACGAAGCCGGAGAGCCCTACGAGAGTGAGCGCCTTACGCCCGTGCCGGTCGCTCTTTGCGGCCCAGTATGGCGCCAGCAACACCCACAATACCGCCGACCAGGTGTAGGCGACCGCGACCCAGAAATCGGAAATACCGATCTCCCGGCCGATCCCCGGCATGACCGATTGCAGCGCCGTATTCCCCGAAGCGGCTACCAGCATCGCCGAATAGAGCAGCAGGAAATGCGCTCGCGTCAGCGCGGTCGCGCCCACCTTCTGCCGTGTCGATTGCTGCAGCACGAACCCACTCTAGCCGTCCGAAGCCCGGCGGAAACTCCGGAACGGATCAATCTTGAAGAACAACCGATGTTGTGCAATCCCAACGGCGCTCGGTCTGTTGTGTTGGGGTAATTCGATGATTCGAGCGTCTTCTTCGTCACGCGCGCAGCGCTCCCCCGCCTAAACCCTCGACACCCGACAGTCATGACAGCCGCGGACGCCTTGGCGCGCACAGCCGCCGAACTCGCGCTCTTCGCCGGGGCAGGCTTCCTTTTGCTCGGCCTCAACGATCTGGCCGTCGACATCATCTATTTCACGCGCCGGCTGTGGCGTTCGACGACCGTCTACCGCCGGTATCGTCGGGCCTACGCCAGCTTCTACGTCTTCAAGAAGGATCCTGGATTCATCGCGGTCTTCGTTCCCGCCTGGGACGAGGCGGCGGTCATCGGCGCCATGCTCAAGGCGGCCGTGAAGCGAATCGACTACCCCAATTACCGCATCTTCGTCGGGCATTACCGGAACGACCCCGCGACCGCTAAGGCGATTGCAACGGTGGCGGACGAGCGCGTGCATCCGGTCCTCGTGGACGTCGATGGGCCGACGACGAAGGCCGATTGTCTCAATCATCTTTACGACGCGCTGGTCGCCTACGAAACGGACACCGGGAGCAAGGCAAAGGCGGTCGTGCTCCACGACGCCGAGGATGTCGTTCATCCATTCGAGCTCCGGATTTTCGACGGCCTGATGGACAAGGCGGCCGTCGTCCAATTGCCCGTGATCCCCCTCGTGGACCCGAAGTCGCGCTGGATCAGCGGTCACTATTGCGACGAGTTCGCCGAGGCGCACATTAAGGAGCTGGTTGTGCGCGAGGCGGTCGGCGCCGCCATTCCCCTTGCAGGGGTCGGATGCGCAATCGCCCGGCGGCCGCTGGCGATGCTGGCGGCCCAGCATGAGGGTCGGCCCTTCGCCGGAACGAGCCTCACCGAAGATTACGAGATGGGCCTGAGGATCGGCGCGCTGGGGCTGCGAACCATCTTCGTCCGGATCCCCTCTCAGCCCGGCGAACGAGGCGTGGTTGCGAGCCGCGGCTATTTCCCGGCGACGCTCGGCGCATCGGTTCGGCAGAAGGCGCGCTGGCTCGGCGGGATAGCGCTGTCGGGTTGGGACCGGCTGGGATGGAGTGGCGGCCTGGGCGAGCGTTGGATGCGCGTTCGGGATCGTCGCGGCCCGCTCGCCGCGCTGCTCATCGTCTGCGCCTACCTCGCTGCCTTGCTGTGGAGCCAGCTTTGGCTCGCCGAAGCGCTTGGCGCGCCTGTCGCGGTGCGCGTCGATCCGGCGCTCGCGCTTTTGCTCAAGATCAACGCCTGGCTCCTCGCCTGGCGAGTCCTCATGCGCGCGGGCTTCACCGCGTCCGTCTACGGCCTGGAGGAGGGCCTGCTGTCCATGCCTCGCTTGTTCGTCGGCAATCTCATTGCCGTCCTGTCTGCGTTTCGCGCCGTTTCCCTGCACCTCAGCGGCCGCGCTGTCCGCTGGGACAAGACGGCCCACATGTTTCCGGCGGAGGCCGCGCGATGAGCGCTCCAGTTCGCTTCCTGGCCGTTGCCGTCGCCGGCTGGACGCTGTTCCGCGGCGTGACCGCCGGAGTGCTTCCGGGCGTGGAGGTCTTATCCCTCGGAAAAGCGGAGGCTGCGCCAGCGCCCATCCCCGCGGCGCAATTTCCGCCGATCACTCCGATTTAACACGAAGCGCCACCCCCGGAAGCCTACGCATCGGCGCCGCCGCAATATTACCCCGCTTATTATCCGCCGCAGCCGACCTACCCTGCGTACAGCGGCTACCCGCCCCCCTATCCCCAGCCGCGC
The DNA here is from genome assembly GCF_022568775.1 of Sphingomonas telluris. Classification (NCBI taxonomy): domain Bacteria; kingdom Pseudomonadati; phylum Pseudomonadota; class Alphaproteobacteria; order Sphingomonadales; family Sphingomonadaceae; genus Sphingomonas; species Sphingomonas telluris. Next base: position 323,507 of record NZ_JAKZHW010000002.1, read on the forward strand.
TACATCCCAATCCCGGTCTATTATCCGTCCCCGCGCATGGCGGTCGCTTCCCTCCCGCCACGCCAGTCCGTGCCCGCGGAGCAGCAAGCGCCGCCCGAATTCTACGCGCCCATCCCCAAGCTCGAAGAATGGCAGTCGGCGTCGAACGAGCCGCTGGAGATGCCGAGCTGGCGCGGCCCCGTCAGCAAGCCGGCGCAGGCGCAGGTCCCCGTTCCCTCTTTCATCCCACGCAAGATCCTCGATCGGCTGCAGCTCGACGCCTGGGCCATGTATCGCGGCACACCGGGAACCGGCTCGCTCGCCAGCGGCGGCACGCTCGGTGGGAGCCAGGTCGGCGGGCGGCTGACCTATGCGATCAATCCCGCGCTCGCCGCCTCGCTACGCTGGAGCTCGCCGATCGGCAGCGTTCGCGGCGGCGAGGCCGCGGCCGGCATCCGGTGGAAGCCGATCGCCTCGATCCCAATCGCCATCACTGCGGAGCGGCGCCAGGCGGTGGGCCGGTACAGCACGGGCCGGTCCGACTTCGCTTTGTTCGCGGAAGGCGGCCTTTACGAACGTCCGATCGGCTGGAACCTGATGCTCGACGGCTATGCGCAGGCGGGTGTCGTCGGCCTGCAGACCCGAGATCTCTTCGCAGACGGCGGCTTCGCGGTTTCGCGCCCGGTATGGGGCCGTTTTTCCGCGGGGCTAGGCGCCTGGGGAGGATATCAGCCCGGGCTCTACCGGATCGACGCCGGTCCTCGCGTGTCGATGCGCGTTCGGCAGAACGTCAGCGTGCACCTCGACTGGCGGCAGCGGCTGGCTGGGACCGCAGAGCCCGCATCCGGACCCGCCTTGACCGTGGGAGCCAATTTCTAGGCGCATAACGACCGTACGGCTTGGCCAGCGGACGACTTTGCCGCTAGTCCTTCTGTCCGCCGATGAACATCTACCTCCCCATCGCCGGCCAGTCCGTGAATGCGCTGCTCATCATCGCGCTCGGCGGCCTCGTCGGTGTCCTGTCGGGGATGTTCGGCGTCGGCGGCGGCTTCCTTACGACGCCGCTGCTGATCTTCTACGGGATTCCGCCGACGGTGGCCGTTGCTTCGGCGACGACGCAGATCACGGGAGCGAGCGTGACCGGCGTGATGGCGCATGCGAAGCGCGGCGGCGTCGACCTGCAGATGGGCGGAGTGATGGTCGTCGGCGGCATGATCGGTTCGCTCGTCGGCGCGGCCATCTTCCGCGCCTTGCTGGCCAGCGGTCAGATCGACGTCGTCATCGGCTCTCTATACGTCCTGCTGCTCGGCTACATTGGCAGCCTGATGCTCAAGGACGCGGTCACCGCCTTGGGCTACGTGAAGGCCAAGAAGCCTGCAGCGAGGCCGCGGCATAACCGCTGGGTCGCCTCGCTTCCGCTGCGTTGGCGCTTCTACGCCTCCGGCCTCTACATCTCGCCGCTTGCGCCGCTTGCGCTCGGCTTCGTCGCCGGCATTCTGACGATGCTGCTGGGTATCGGCGGCGGCTTCATCCTCGTTCCCGCGATGATCTACATCCTCGGCATGCCCGCTCGCGTCGTTGTCGGGACGTCGCTGGCGATCATCCTCGTCATCAGCGCTGGTACGACGATGGTCCACGCGCTGACGACCCGGTCGGTCGACATCGTGCTCGCCTTTCTGCTGCTGATCGGAGGCGTGGTCGGCGCCCAGTACGGCGCTGTGCTCGCCACGCGGCTGAAGCCCGATTACCTCCGTTTCGCGCTGGCCATCGTGATCCTGCTCGTCGGCCTGCGAATGGCGCTGGGCCTCGCCTGGCGGCCGGACGAAATCTTCACGGTCGAATATCTGTGAGGCTGCTCCGGGCCTCGGTGTTGGGGCTTCTCTCCCTAGCGTTGATGGCTCAGGCAAAGCCGGTCCTCGTCCCCGACGTCTCGGCGCGGCGTATCGACATCCAGTACAGCTTCCGAGGCGCGCAGCTGCTGCTCTTCGGCGCGATCCTTTACCCGCGCGGCCGCGTACCCGCGCACGATCCCGACATCGCCGTCGTCCTGCGCGGCCCCGTCCAGCCGATCCTCGTCCGCGAGAAGCAGAAGATCGCCGGCATCTGGATGAACGCGGATTCCTCGCGCTTCCGTTCGGCGCCGGCCTTCTACGGCGTGGCCTCGTCGAAGCCGATCAAGGACCTGCTCGATGAGCGCACGGCCGGCATCTACGAGATTGGCCTTCACAACCTGCAGCTATCACCAGGCTCCGGCGCACTCCCCGATAAGGCGAGGCGGTTCGAGGCCGGCCTCATCGACCTGCGCAGGCGCCGCGGCGTCTATTCCGAAGACCCTCATGGGGTGGAGATCACCGAGGGCGTGCTCTACCGCGCTCGCATCGTCATCCCCAGCAAAGTGCCGGTCGGCACTTACACGGCGGAAACCTTCCTCGTTCAGGACGGCCGCGTGCTCGCAGTCGCGACGAAGGACATCTACATCGGTAAGAGCGGCTTCGAGCGCTGGGTCTCGCTCGTGGCGCGCCGTCACGAGGGGCTGTACGGCCTTGCCGCCGTGTTCATGTCCGTTTTCCTGGGCTGGGCCGCCGCGATGATCTTCAGGCGCCGCTTCTAGTCTCTTAAGCCAAATCTTAACTGGCATCGCTTAATGGCTTTGCTCGACACCGGGTTAACGTAGTCGAGGCGAAGTGATGGACGAACAGTCGAACCTGCAGAGTTTCGTAAGGGAAATCAGCAGCTTCAGCGATGAAGCGGGAGCGCCCACGCCGCAGGCGGCGCCTGCGGCCAAGCTGGAGCCCATCGGTTCAGTCGTCGAAATCGCTGGCTCCGGCTCGCAAATCCGCATGGATGGCGCCGCTCTCGCAGCGATCCACGACCATTCCGATCCGTCCGTCGCCATGTCCGGCCAGGTCGGCAGCCAAGTGAAAATGGCCGTCGGCAAGAGCTGGCTCATCGCCAACGTCCGCACCATGAAGAGCGGCGAGAACGGCGAAGTCCTCGCTGCGATCGACTTCCTGGGCGAAGGCTCGCGGGACGCCAACGGCGGCATGTCCAGCTTCCGTCGCGGTGTGACCCGCTACCCGATCCCGGGCGACAAGGTCATTCCGGTCACCACGCAGGATCTGCGCTCGGTGTTCGCAGCCAGCGACGAGCCGCACATCGAGATCGGGACCGTCTATCCGACCGACGACATCCGCGGCGCGCTCTACGTCGACCCGATGCTGTCCAAGCACTTCGCGGTCCTGGGATCGACCGGTACCGGTAAGTCGACCTCGGTCTCGCTGATCCTTCACCGCATCTCGGAGCTCAGCCCCGAGGGTCACATCGTGATGATCGACCCGCACGGCGAATATTCCGCCGCGTTTAAGGACTGCGGAGAGCTCTTCAACGTCGACAATCTTCAGCTGCCGTACTGGCTCATGAACTTCGAGGAGCATTGCGAAGTGCTCCTGACGACCGATGGCGCCGAGCGTCAGCGCGATGCCGACATCCTCGCGAAGTGCCTTCTCGCTGCGCGCACCAAGGGAAAGATGGCCGAGCAGTTCGGCAAGGTCACGGTGGATTCGCCGATCCCGTATCTGCTGACCGACCTCAACGGGATCATCGTCCACGAGATGGGCAAGCTCGACCGCGCCGGCGACACGACGCCTTATGCCCGCCTCAAGAACAAGCTCGACGAGCTCAAGGCCGATCCCCGCTACACCTTCATGTTCTCGGGAATGATGGTCACGGACTCGATGGGCTCTTTCGTGTCCAAGCTGTTTCGCCTCCCTGCCAACGGCCGTCCGATCTCAATCGTGGACGTGTCGGGTGTTCCGTCGGACATCACATCGGTCGTCGTCTCGGTGCTTGCACGAATGGTGTTCGACTTTGCGATCTGGTCGCGCACCGAACCGCAGCGCCCGATCCTGCTCGTCTGCGAAGAGGCGCACCGCTACGTTCCGAAGGACGAGAACGCCGCCGGCCAGGCCGTTCGCCGCATTCTTGAGCGTATCGCCAAGGAAGGCCGTAAGTACGGCGTCTCGCTGGGTCTGATCACGCAGCGTCCGTCCGACTTGGCCGAAGGCGTGCTTTCGCAATGCGGCACGATCATCTCGATGCGTCTGAACAACGAGCGAGACCAGGCCTGCGTCCGTGCAGCCATGCCCGAAGGCGCCCGCGGCTTCCTCGACGCGATCCCGGCTCTCCGCAACCGCGAGTGCATCGCCTGCGGTGAAGGTGTCGCCATTCCGATCCGCGTGCGCTTCGACGACCTCGAGCCCGAAAAGCGGCCGGCCTCGGCCGATCCGAGCTTCGCCGCCTTGTGGCGCGAAACCGGCGGCGAAGAGGGAATCATCCAGCGCACCATCAAGCGCTGGCGCGGCCACGGCCGCTAAACCCGCATCCGCGTCCACTCGCTAAGCTCCTGAAAACAGCAGTTCCATCGCGCGCTCGACGAGCGCCGCTGGAATCTGCATTGTGCGCCGCACGCGGCAGGAGCGTCGAATGCTTTACGAGACTCCCTCTCTCGTCATCATCGGGCTCTTGCTCCTTGCGACCATTGCGGTCGTCGAGGCTGGAATCCTGGTTGGCAGGAAGTACGGCCGCAACACCTGGAACAATGCGCAAGACATCCACACGGCGCTGACGGCGGCAGTGCTGGCGCTGATGGCCCTGATGCTCGCGTTCACCTTCAGTCTGTCCGTTACGCGCTTCGATCTGCGCAAGAACCTGATCGTCAGCGAGGCCACGGCGATCCAGTCGGTGCGGAACGGCATGGATTATCTCGCTCCCCAGCCGAAGGCTCAGGCCCTCGCGCTGCTCGGCAGCTACCTGGAGCAGCGCATTGCGTTTCTCGAGGTCGGCAATGATCCTCCCCGTGAGCGCGAGGCCATCGCCAAGTCGCGTTCGCTGCACACCGAGATGTGGAAAATTGCCACGGATAGCGCAAATTACGAAGCGCCCGATGCCGAAGTCCGCTCGGTGCAATTTTCGGAGCTGACCGAAGCGCTCCTCAAGCTCAACGAAGTTTCACGCCAGCGCGAGGCGGCGCGTGAGCGAAGGGTTCCCCAGGCGGCCCTCTTGATGCTTTTCGCCCTTTCACTCGGTTCGGGAGCGGTACTGGCGTACATTTCCGGTGCGTCCGCCCACCCTGACCGCCTCCCGACCTACGTGGTTCTCTGTCTGGTGTGCCTGGTCATATACCTGATCATCGATTTCGATCGGCCTCGCCGCGGATTGATGCGTCTGGATTCGGGTCCGCTGAGAGAGCTGGTCACCTGACCGGACAGCTCGCGTCAATTTCCTGATAGGATGTGACGCAAGTTAACCCTTTCTAAGAATTGCCGGGCGCAAAACCCTCTCCGGGGAATTCAAGGCAGAGGGTCGAATGGGAGCTTCCGTCTCCGGTTTGCAGGCAGCTAGTGATTCATCGGCTGAGACGTTGCTCAGCGGATTCAACGACATTGCGGCACCCGAGCGGCGCCGGCATGCGACCGTTTTCAATTATTGGCTGTCCATCCGCCGCGACCGGCAGTTCCCGCCGATCCGCGATCTGGACCCGCTGGAGATTTCAGACGCCGGCCCATGCAGCGTTCTGCTCGAGCTGATTGGCGGCGGCGAAGATGCCGACATCCGCCACCAGGGTCAGGCCATCAAGGACGGGCCGAAGGTGGAGCGGATCAGCGAGGCGGCCTGCCCCTCGCTCCTGTCCTGCATCGCCGAGCGGCTCCCCGAAGTATCCCGGTCCAAGCAGGCGCTCGCTTTCGCCGACGAATTCGAGGGCTCTGCCGGCCTGACACGCTGCTGGGTCACGCTCCTGCCGTTCAGCTCGACCGGAACCTATGTCGATTACGTCTATGGTTTCGTTAGCCTGGGCGCCGGTGCGGCCGAGGGCGAGGCAGAGGCCGAGCCCAAGGTTGCCGCCGAGGCTGAGGCCGCGCCTGAGGCTGAGGCGGCGCCGGAGGCTGAAGTTCAGCCCGAGGGGCCGGAGGCTTACGAGCTAGAAGACGTCGTCGAGGCCGAGGCGGCGATCGAAAACGAATTCGTTGAGACCGATCACGCGGACCTTCCGGAGGTGCCGCTCGGCCGCCTCGACGAGGACGAGCCCGAAGCCGAGCTCGAGGCACCCGTCGAGGAAGTTGAAGCTAAACTCCCTGAGCAGGCCCCATCGGTCTTCGATGAAGCGGAGGATGAGCCCACTCCGGAAGTGGAGCTCGAAGCCATCCTCGAGGACGAGGTGGCTGAGGCCGCTCCCGAGCCTGAACATGTTTTCGAAGAAGCGGTTGCGGAAGCGCCCGAAGAGAAGCGTCACGGCTTCTCGGCGAAGCTGCTCGGCAGCCTCGCCACGGTCGGCGGTTTCTACGGCAAGGTCGTCGAGGTCGGCGCGAACGAGCCGGCCGCGCCGGAACAGCAATTCGAAGAGAATCTGGAAGAACCCAATCAATCGGTGGAGGGACCCTTGCAGACCAAACTTGCAGACGTCCGTGCGAAGGCCGACGAGGCGCGCATGGCAAAGTTGCGGAGCAATGCCGCACTCTATGAAGGCCTGAGCGCTGCTTACGACTTCGCGCTCGACGCGGAGGACAAGCCCGAGGAATATCTGAAGCTGGTCGAAGAGCAGGGGCTGAAGATCCAGCTCCGCTCGCCGATGCAGCCGGTCGTGAAGCTCGCTTTTGGCGGCCTTTGCGACGATGCGACCATTGCGCAGCTCGAGGCAGTGCTCGCTTGGGCGCTGAAGCAGGATCTGCCGCGCGGTACGCTCGCCGAGCATATCGAATCGCAGGGCGGCCTCGGCCAGATCCTCAACGGATCGACCCGCGCAGCCGCCTGAACGATCGTATTTCCGGTGGAATGAGAAAGGGTCGGCCTCGCGCCGGCCCTTTTCTTATTGGGGCTTTTTCGCCTGGGCCGCTTCCGCCTCGCCCAGCCGCAGGCCTTCGACGACCGCTTCGACGGCGCATTTGCGCGAAAGCTCGGCGAGGGCCTCGGCCTCTTCGTCGCTCTTCTTGCCGGCGAGACGGTGCGTACGGGCCGCAATGTCGCGCAGCTCCTTCACCGCCTTTTCCGACAGGACCTTCTGATCCTGAAGCAGCCGCTCCAGCACTGCCTCGGCGAGCGGAGTCGCAAATTCCAGACCCGCGAACTCCGACGCGCGCCAGACGACGCGGCAATATTGGGTCTCGATGCCGGCGATGCTCAGCCACAGCCAGGTGTCCGCCGAAGCGCCCGAAGTCGCCTCGATCCGGCAGCCGTGAGTGGAAATATCGATGACGCGGACGCTTGCACGGCTGCGGCCTTGCTCGCGGACGGTCGCGCTCAGACGCAATGCTGCCCGGTTCGCGCGTCTACGATCGGGCTGGTCCTCAATTTTCAAGACGGATGCGCTCATTTGCGTCCTCCGCCCTCTTCATTGCGCAAGGGAGTGAACAAATGGTTGTTTCGAAGCCTACAATGCGGCGGACGGAGCGGGGCCGCGCGGCGTCATTGGAATCGACAGCAGGTCCTTCAACCGCGCCTTGAACGCTGCCAGTTGGGGCGCTTCGACCGTCGGCCTGCTCACGAGACGTGCGGTTAGCGGATTTACCGGCTGGCCGTTGATACGGACCTCGAAGTGCAGGTGCGGGCCCGTGGCGAGCCCGCTTGAGCCGACATAGCCGATCACCTGGCCCTGGCGGACCTGGAGGCCCGGAGAAGCGGCAATCGAACTCATGTGCGAATAAGTGGTCACGATTCCGGTCGAATGGACGATGCGAACCTGTCGCCCGTAACCCCCGGCATAGCCGGCCGCGACGACCTGCCCGTCCGCTGCAGCCACGATTGGCGCTCCGGTAGGCGCGCCAAAGTCGATACCGGCGTGGAGCCGGCCGAAATGCAGGATCGGATGAAAGCGCCAACCGAAGCCGGAGGTGATGCGGCCCGCAACCGGCGCCATCAGCCCGGCCGAGACTTGCGGCGCAGCGCTGCCGTCGAACCAGCTCGACTGGCCCTTATTGTTCCATTTCAGCAGCTTCACGTCGTCGTACTGCGCGCGATCGATGCCGGCGTAGATCAGCTGGTCCGGCTTTCCGTCGGCGCCCTTGGCAATGGCGAAGTCGAAGCGGTCGAAGGGCGCGACCTCGCCCACGTCCATGTGCGTCGCGATGGCCTTGAGATATTCCGTGGCGATCGTCGGCGAAGCGCCGGCCGCGCGAAGCGACCAGTAGAGGCCCTCGGTGACGTCGCCGCTGATACGCTGGATCGTCCCGCGCGAGCCCATCTGAACGCCCGCGACTTTCGGCATGGCCGGTGCTTCGGCCTCCTGCGGAAGCTGCCCGGCGGCAAGCTCGCTGAGCGGGACCGTCTTGATGATCTCCGGTGCCCTGGACTTTGCGGGAACGAGGCTGGCCGGATTAAAGCTGGGCGAAAGAAAGATGGCCGTGCAGCACAGGCCCGCGAGCGTCGCGGCGCCGCGGAACCAGCGCGGGCCGATGTCTTCGGCGTGCAGATCGACCAGAAGATCGATACGCTTGGGCTCGCGGCGTCCGAATTCGCGGGGCGCTTCGACCGGGCTGCGCGGAAAGGCGACGACCTCGCCACCCTCGCGGTCTTCCAGCCAGTCCTTGCGCGCCTGAAGCAAATTCCGCCCTTTCAGGGCCGTGATGCGCAGAACACGGTTAACGACCATTTAAAAATCCGCCGTTCGTCGCAGGAACCTTGCGTTCCCTCCGCGCGCTGCCACATTCGTGCTTGTGACGCGCCGTTCTGACGCTCCGGTCCGGGCCATTCTGGGTCCGACCAACACCGGCAAGACTCATCTCGCCATCGAGCGTATGTGTGCGCATTCCTCGGGAGTCATCGGCTTCCCGCTTCGGCTCCTGGCGCGCGAGGTCTACGAGCGCGTCGTCGCCATCAAGGGCGAGAAACTGGTGGCGCTGCTGACGGGCGAGGAGCGCATCGTTCCGCCGAACGCGCGCTACGTGCTGTGCACCGCGGAATCGATGCCGGTGAGGACTGGCCGCGACGACCGTCCCAAGGAGGGGCCGTTCCCGGAGCAGTTCGCCTTCGTCGCCATCGATGAAGCCCAGCTCGGCATCGACCCGGAACGCGGCCACGTCTTCACCGATCGCATGCTTCGCGCTCGAGGCCGTGAGGAAACCCTCATCCTCGGCTCGGACACCCTGAAGCCGATCGTCCGCGAGTTGCTGCCGGAGGCTGAGATCGTTAGCCGACCGCGCTTTTCGACGCTCCGCTACGCCGGCAACGTGAAGCTGTCGCGGCTTCCCCCTCGGTCCGCAGTTGTCGCCTTCTCCGCCGAGCAGGTTTACGCGCTGGCGGAGATGCTCCGTCGCTTCCGCGGCGGCGCGGCCGTGGTGATGGGCGCTCTGTCGCCAGCCACCCGCAATGCGCAGGTGGCGATGTTCCAGCGCGGGGAGGTCGACTACCTCGTTGCCACCGACGCCATCGGCATGGGCCTCAACATGGATGTCAGCCATGTCGCCTTCGCCGGTCTCGAAAAGTTCGACGGCCGCCGCGACCGCCGGCTCAGCATCGCCGAAATGGCGCAGATCGCCGGGCGTGCGGGCCGCCACCAGCGCGACGGCACGTTCGGAACGCTGGGCTTCGGCGAGAGGGAAAGCACCTCCTTCAGCGACGAGGAAATCACGGCGATCGAGGAGCACCGCTTCCGCCGCCTCGACTTCGTCTACTGGCGCAATCCGGAGCTCGATTTCACCGACGTCCGAGCGCTGATCGCCAGCCTCGAACGCAAGAGCGACGACCCGATCATCCGCCCGGCGCCCGAGGCCATGGACCTGTCCGTGCTCAAGCTGATCGCCGAGGATCCCGCCATCGCCGCGAAGAAGGGACTGGCGGCCCGTCGGCTGTGGAACGTCTGCGGCCTGCCCGACTTCCGCAAGGTCGGGCCGATGCACCACGCCCGCATGGTCCGCCGCCTCTTCACCTACATCGGCGAGGGCGGCCACATCCCGCACGAATGGTTCGCGGCGGAAGTCACGCGTCTCGACAATGTCAGCGGCGACATCGAGGCGCTGGCCGATCGCCTCGCCGGCATCCGCAGCTGGGCTTACATCGCGCATCGCGCCGACTGGCTCGCCGATCCCGCGAAATGGGCGGAGCGCACTCGCGAGGTCGAAGCGCGCCTGTCGGATGCGCTCCATGAACGCCTGACGCAGCGCTTCGTCGATCGCCGCACCGCCGTGCTCGTCCGCGACATTGGCGCGCGCGGCTCCAGCGCGCTTCCGGTCACCGTCGCCGCGGATGGCGAGGTCAGCGTCGGGCCCGAGCCGATCGGCCATCTCTCCGGCTTCGATTTCCGGGTCGATCCGAACGCCCGCCTCGCCGACAAGCGCCTGCTTCTCGCCGCCGCCGAGCGCCGCTTGGGCGAAGAGCTCGACCGGCGCGCGAAGTCGCTGATCGAGGCGCCCGACGATACCTTCCAGCTGCACGTCGAGGACAACGGCATGCTCGCCGTCGCATGGCACGGGAACGTGCTCGCACGTCTCGCGCCGGGCCGTTCGCTGCTCGAGCCGGCTCTGCGGACCAGCAGGGCGCTCGACCAACTCTCGGCCCAGCGCCGCGCGGAGTTGCGGGCGCGGCTGGAAGCCTGGGTCGATGCACAAGTCGACCGCCATGTCCGGGCCCTCAAAAAGCTGGCGGCCGCTGCCACCGATCGTTCCAGCTCGCCCGGCGTCCGCGCGCTTGCCGCCATGCTGACCGATGCCGGCGGTGTCCTTCCGCGGCGCGCCCTGGTCGGCGCGATCGCCGCGCTCGAACAGCAGGACCGTCAGACGCTGCACAAGCTCGGCATCCGGCTCGGCCCGCTCGACGTCTTCGTCCACGCGCTGCTGAAGCCATCGTCCCAGCAGTGGCGTGCAGCGCTGGTCGCAGTCCGGACGAACGCATCGATGCCCAAGCTTCCGCAGCCGGGCGCAGCGGCCTTGGGCAGCGATGCCGACGCGCGAGGAGCATCGCTTGCCTATCGCAGGATTGGCCCGCAATGGCTGCGCATCGACCTTGCCGACCGCCTCGCGAGCCACGCGCACAAGGTTCGCTCGGCCGGCGGCGAGGAGCCGGTTGATCAGGAACTTGCCACGTCGGTCGGCCTTGAACCCGCAGCGCTTGCCAAGCTGATGGAGGAAGTCGGCTTCACCCGGGCGGGCGAAGCCTGGCGCTGGCGTGGGCGCCGTCCGCCGAAGACCGATCGTCGCACCACGCAGTCGCACGCCTTTGCGGAGCTCGCGAAGCTAAAGCGCTAGCCTTGCGGATCGATCGCTACCTCTTCTTCATCCGGCTTCTGAAAAGCCGCACGCTCGCCCAGAGCGTCATCGATGAAGGCCATGTCCGCATCGACGGCAAGCGCGTCGAGAAGACGAGCGACCAGGTCCAGGTTGGAAGCGTCATCGCCATGCCGCTGAGAGGCGAAGTGCGGGTGCTGCGCGTTCTCGCTCTGCCGGAGCGCCGCGGTCCCGCCAGCGAGGCGCGCCTCTGCTACGAGGAACTGGTCGCTAACTCCGGCGATTGACGAGGCTCGCGCTCGCTCTTAGCGAACGGGGTCAAAGGGAGCTCTCGCACATGACCTACGTCGTCACCGACGCCTGCATCCGCTGCAAATATATGGACTGCGTCGAGGTCTGTCCGGTCGATTGTTTCTACGAAGGCGAGAACATGCTCGTGATCAATCCGAACGAGTGCATCGATTGCGGCGTGTGCGAGCCCGAATGCCCTGCCGAGGCGATCCTTCCCGATACGGAGAGCGGCCTCGAAAAATGGCTGGAGGTCAATTCGACCTATTCCGCCGAATGGCCGAACATCACGCGCAAGAAGGACAGCCCAGCCGACGCCGACGAGCACAAGGGCGAAGAGGGCAAGTTCGACAAATATTTCAGCACCGAGCCCGGTCAGGGCGACTAAACTGCCGCAATAACGATGTTTTTCCCGCTGTTGGGATGAGGGCGGAACTGGCCTACGATGAGGTCGTTCGGCAACCGAACCAAACAGGGGGTTCGCAGATGCGTGTCAGTCTTATGTTGGCGGCGGCCGCCGCTCTTCTGTCGTCTCCAGCGCTTGCTCAGTCGGCCGACCAGCCGCTTCCCGATCCGAACGACCGGTCGGACACGTTCACGGTCGGTGGCGGCGCCGGTATCATCCCTGACTACGAAGGCTCCAACGATTACATGTTCATCCCCGTCGGCTTCGCTCGGGGACGCGTCAGCGGTTTCGATTTCTTCACCCGTGCCACCTGGCTCTACGTCGACCTGATCAAGCGCGGCGAAGGCCAGACCGACTTCGATCTCGGCCCGATCGCCGGCGTTCGCCTGAACCGGCGCAAGAATGTCGATGACGAGTTTGTCGATCGGCTGCCCACACTGGACGCGGCGATCGAAGTGGGCGGATTCGCAGGCGTCAGCTTCCACGGCCTGACCAACCCGTACGATTCTCTGAGCTTCCGTGTAGACGTTCTCCACGACGTCGGCGGCGCCCACAAGTCGACGCTGATCACGCCCACCGTCGATTTCGGGACTCCGCTGTCGCGCACGACCTATGTGGGTGCGTCGTTCAGCATGGAATGGGCCGGGGGCGGATACGCCAATTACTACTACAGCATCACGCCGACCGAGGCTCTTGCCAGCGGTCTGCCGGCCTATGATGCCGATGGCGGACTGAAGCATTGGCGCCTGGGCCTCATCGCCAACCAGTCGTTGACCGGCGACCTGACTGGCGGGCTCTCGCTGTTTGGTGCGGGCGGTTACACGAAGCTGACCGGCGACTTCAAGGACAGCCCGATCGTCGACCTGCGGGGCAGCTCCAGCCAGTGGTTCGGCGCGCTGGGCCTCGCTTACACCTGGTAGGCTAGCGCCGCTTCAGTAGCTCCTCGACGATGCGGTCCGCGGCTTCGTCTGCGGACATCGTCAGCGTGTCGATGACGATTTCGGCGTCGTCGGGCGCCTCGTACGGGCTGTCGATGCCGGTGAAGTTCTTGATCTCACCCAGCCGCGCCTTGGCGTAGAGGCCCTTGGGGTCGCGCTTCTCCGCCTCGGCAAGCGGCGTGTCGACGAAGACTTCGATGAATTCGCCTTCCGGCAGCATCTTGCGCACCATTTCGCGCTCGGCGCGGAAGGGCGAAATGAAGGCGGTGAGCACGATCAGACCCGCATCGGCCATCAATCTCGCCACCTCGCCGACGCGGCGGATGTTCTCGATGCGGTCGGCCTCGGTGAAGCCAAGATCGCGGTTGAGGCCGTGCCGGACGTTGTCGCCGTCGAGCAGGAAGGTGTGCCGTCCGCGCGCCGCCAGCCTCTTCTCGACGAGATTGGCGATGGTCGATTTGCCGGAGCCCGACAGTCCGGTGAACCACAGCACCGCCGGCTTCTGGCCCTTGAGGCCGGCATGCGTCTCGCGGCTGACTTCCAGCGGCTGGCGATGGATGTTCATCGCCCGCCGAAGCGCGAAGTGCAGCATGCCTGCAGCAACCGTCGCGTTGGTCAGCTTGTCGATCAGGATGAAGCCGCCGAGCGCGCGATTGGGCGAACCGCGCTCGACCGCATAAGGCTCGAAGACGACCTCCCGATCGGTGGCGATCTCGGCAATGCCGATCGAGTTCAGCTCGAGCGTTTTGGCTGCAAGATGCTCGAGCGTGTTGACGTTGATCTCATATTTCGGGTGGTGAACGGTCGCCGTCACCATCTGCGTCCCGAGCTTCAGCCAGTAGCCGCGGCCCGGAAGCATCTCGTGCTCGTCCATCCAGACGATCGTCGCTTCGAACTGGTCCGCGACCTCTGGCGGTGAGTCAGCGGCGGCAATCACGTCGCCGCGCGAGCAATCGACCTCGTGCGAGAACGTCAGGGTCACGGACTGCCCAGCAACGGCCGTTTCCAGATCGCCGTCGGCCGTCACGATGCGCTCGATCCGCGTCGTACGGCCCGAAGGCAGAACGCGAATGTCTTGTGACCGCGTCACCGACCCCGATGCGATCTGACCTGTGAAGCCGCGGAACGACAGGTTTGGCCGGTTGACCCACTGCACCGGCATCCGCAGCGGCTTCTCCGCATCCGCCGCCGCGTCCAGTGGAACGATGTTCAAATGCTCAAGCAGGCTGGGCCCGTCGTACCAGGGCGTGCGCACGCTGCGCTCGCCGATATTGTCCCCGCCGAGGCCGGATACGGGGATGCCGACCCAGTCCCTGATGCCGATCTCGTCCGCGAAGGTCCGGTAGTCCGCGACGATCGCGTCGAAGGCCGCTTGGTCGAAATCGACGAGGTCCATCTTCGTCACGGCCAATACGAAGTGCCGAATGCCGATCAGCTTCGCGAGATAGGAGTGCCGACGCGTTTGGGTGAGCACGCCCTTGCGCGAATCCACCAGCAGCACGGCCAGGTCGGCGGTCGACGCGCCGGTGACCATGTTGCGCGTGTATTGCTCGTGCCCCGGCGTGTCGGCGACGATGAACTTGCGCTTGTCACTGGCGAAGAAGCGGTAGGCGACGTCGATGGTGATGCCCTGCTCGCGCTCCGCGGAAAGCCCGTCGACGAGCAGCGCGAAATCAATGCCTTCGCCTTGCGTCCCGTGCCGCTTGCTGTCCGCCTCGAGCGCGGACAGCTGGTCGTCGAAAATCTGCTTGGTGTCGTAGAGCAGCCGGCCGATCAGCGTCGACTTGCCGTCGTCCACGCTCCCGCAGGTGATGAAGCGCAAGAGCTCCTTGCGCTCCTGCTCGGCAAGCCAGGCGTTGATGTCGACAGGAGCGTTCAAAAGTAACCCTCCTGCTTCTTCTTCTCCATGCTCGCTGCGCCGGCGTCGCGGTCAATGGCACGGCCCTGCCGTTCCGACGTGGTCGTGACGAGCATCTCGGCGACGATCTCCTCGACCGTGCTGGCGCTGCTCTCGACAGCGCCCGTGAGGGGGTAGCACCCCAATGTCCGGAACCGCACGCGGCGCATCTCCGGCTGCTCGCCGTTCAGCGGGATGCGCTCGTCGTCGACCATCAGCATCAGGCCGTCGCGTTCGACCACCGGCCGCTCGTCCGCGAAATAGAGCGGCACGATCTCGATCTTCTCGCGCAGGATGTATTGCCACACGTCGAGCTCGGTCCAGTTCGACAGCGGGAAGACGCGGACGCTTTCGCCCTTGTTCTTCTTGACGTTGTAGAGCGACCAGAGCTCCGGCCGCTGCCGCTTCGGATCCCAGCGATGGTTGCGGTCGCGGAAGCTGAAGATGCGCTCCTTCGCACGGCTCTTTTCCTCGTCGCGCCGCGCGCCGCCGAACGCCGCGTCGAAGCCGTATTTGTCGAGCGCCTGCTTCAGCCCTTCGGTCTTCCACATGTCCGTGTGCACGGGGCCGTGATCGAACGGATTGATGCCCAGCCGCTCCGCCTCCGGGTTCGTGTAGACGATCAGATCTACCGCGGGATCCGCCGCCACCTTGTCGCGCAGTTCGTACATGGCGCGGAATTTCCACGTGGTGTCCACGTGCAGCAGTGGGAAGGGCAAAGGCGCCGGGAAGAAGGCCTTCTTCGCCAGGTGCAGCATCACCGCCGAATCCTTGCCGATCGAATAGAGCATCACCGGCCGTTCGGCCTCCGCGACCGTTTCGCGCAGGATGTGGATGCTCTCGGCTTCCAGCCGGTCGAGATGCGTGAGCGCTCGCATGCGCGCTCTGATGCCGCCCCGCGCTGGATTATGAAAGTGCCCTCGCAAGTTTCCCGGGGGTGACTCCACCGGCCCGCGGGTTCATCATGGAGCAAGGGCGGATGCAACAGACCGCTTGAGTTCAATGATTTAGCAGGAGGCTGAAGTGTTCACGCGCCTAACTTTCGCAACGGTTTTCCTCGCAGCCACCGCGGTTGCTGCGCAGGCGCAGGCGCCCGCAGCTCCTGAGGCCGCCGTTCGCACCGAATTCGTCAAGAATCTCGAGGCGAGCTTCGACAAGGCCGACGCCAACAACGACGGCTTCATCACCGCTCAGGAAATGCAGTCGATGGAAGCGAAGGGCATCGCCGCGGCCCAGGAAAAGGTCGACGCGCAGGTGACGGCGCAATTCCAGAAGCTCGACACCGACAAGAACGGCTCGCTGAGCCTCGCCGAGTTCAAGGCCGTCGCCAAGGTCAAGGCGAACGCGTCGCCGCAGGACCTCCTAGCCAAGTTCGATACCAACAAGGACGGCAAGGTCAGCAAGGCCGAATATCAGGCCCTTCCGCTCGCCGCCTTCGACCGCGCCGACACCAACAAGGACGGCAAGGTCACGCGCGAGGAGCAGGCGAAGGCCGCCTCGCGCTAAGGCCAATCGCAGGCTGGCGTGTCCAGCCCCGTGGGCCTAAGGACGACTCTTCCCTGGGGGAGCGCTGATCGGCGCTTGAGAGGTTCGCACGAGCGGACGACCCATCGAACCTGATCCGGTTGAGACCGGCGTAGGGAGAAGGAGAGTCCTATGGGCGACGCGCCCGCACGCACCGAGCTTAAAGTCACCACCGGCGCCATTCGCGGCAGCCGCAAGATCCACGTCGGCCCCCTCGGCGTCGCCATGCGCGCCGTCGATCTGGAGCCCTCGTCCGGCGAGCCGCCGGTCGTCCTCTACGACACCAGCGGTCCCTACACCGACCCCGCACAGCGGATCGACATCATGGCCGGCCTGCCCGAGCTGCGCCGCGACTGGATCCGCGGACGCGGCGACGTCGAGGAAATCGCCCAGCGCGAGGTCCGCCCGGAAGACAACGGCCAGCTCGGCCCCGATCGCAGCGGCGGTGTCCAGCCTTTCCCGAACGTCCGCAAACGCGTCCTCCGCGCCAAGCCCGGCGCCAACGTCACGCAGATGCACTATGCGAAGCGCGGCATCGTCACGCCCGAGATGGAATATGTCGCCATCCGAGAGAACCTCGGCCGCGAAGCCGCGCTGAACGCACCGCGCGACGGCGAGGACTTCGGCGCCTCAATCCCCGACTTCGTCACCCCCGAGTTCGTCCGCGACGAGATCGCCCGCGGCCGCGCCATCATCCCCAACAACATCAACCACCCGGAATCCGAGCCGATGGCGATCGGCCGCAACTTCCTGGTCAAGATCAACGCCAATATCGGCAACAGCGCCGTCGCCTCCGACGTCGCGTCCGAAGTCGACAAGATGGTGTGGGCGATCCGCTGGGGCGCCGACACGGTCATGGACCTGTCGACCGGCCGCAACATCCACGACACGCGCGAATGGATCATCCGCAACTCGCCCGTGCCGATCGGCACGGTGCCCATCTACCAGGCGCTGGAGAAGGTCGGCGGCATTGCCGAGGACCTGACGTGGGAGATCTACCGCGACACGCTCATCGAGCAGGCCGAGCAGGGCGTCGACTATTTCACCATCCACGCCGGCGTCCGCCTGCCCTACGTGCCCCTGACCGCCAAGCGCGTTACGGGCATCGTCAGCCGCGGCGGCTCGATCATGGCCAAGTGGTGCCTCTCCCACCACAAGGAGAGCTTCCTCTACGAACGCTTCGACGAGCTCTGCGAGATCATGAAGGCCTACGACATCGCCTTCTCACTGGGCGACGGCCTCCGCCCCGGAAGCATCGCCGACGCCAATGACGAGGCGCAGTTCGCGGAGCTCTACACGCTCGGCGAGCTGACGAAGAAGGCGTGGGAGCACGACTGCCAGGTGATGATCGAGGGCCCCGGCCACGTGCCAATGCACAAGATCAAGGAGAATATGGACAAGCAGCTGGAAAGCTGCGGCGAGGCGCCCTTCTACACCTTGGGCCCGCTGACCACCGACGTCGCGCCGGGCTACGACCACATCACCAGCGCGATCGGCGCGGCGATGATCGGCTGGTTCGGAACGGCGATGCTCTGCTACGTCACGCCGAAGGAGCACCTCGGCCTCCCCGACCGCGACGACGTGAAGGTCGGCGTCGTCACCTACAAGCTCGCCGCCCATGCGGCCGACCTGGCGAAGGGCCATCCGGCGGCGAAGGCGCACGACGACGCGCTTTCACGCGCGCGCTTCGAATTCCGCTGGCGCGACCAGTTCAACCTGTCGCTCGATCCGGAAACGGCGGAGCAATATCACGATCAGACGCTGCCGGCGGAAGGCGCCAAGACCGCCCACTTCTGCTCAATGTGCGGCCCGAAATTCTGCTCGATGAAGATCACGCAGGAGGTCAGAGACTTTGCGCGGATGCAGGAGCAGAAAGCGGCCTCAGCGGATGCCGACGAAGGCATGGCCGAGATGAGCAAGCGCTTCCACGAGGAAGGCGGCGAGATTTACGTGCCAGCGGCGGAGTAATCGCCGAAAAAGATTACGGGATTTGACAAGACTAGCAGTCTCTATACCTTCCTCGTTGCTCGGGGGAGGTCAGGTTGACGCGCACTGCCCAAGAGTTTGGAGACGAGCACACTAAGAAGAAGCTCGAAACGGTCGAGGCATATCTTCGTGCTTTTACGATCGCCCTGAAAAGGCAAAATTTCACGCTTTATTACGTGGATGCCTACGCTGGTTCGGGAGCTTCTGTGTCGAAGCAATCGCGAACGCGAACTGACACCATTTCTAATCAAGTCGCGCTTGGAATTTCGCCGGAAATTGTCGACACGGACGAAATCGTCCAAGGCTCGGCCACCAGAGCTCTATCGATCAATCCACCGTTTGATCGATACCTATTCAATGATGTTAAGCGCTCTAACGTCCGATCTCTTGCGGAGATCGTCCGCAATCGATTCCCTCATTTGCAAGATCGCGTGGAGATAACCCAGCAGGACGCGAACGCGAAACTTCGAGCCCTATGCTCCTCTGTCGATTGGAAATGCTCGCGAGCGGTAGTCTTCCTTGATCCGTTCGGTTTGCAGATCAAGTACGATACGCTTTGTGAGCTAGCCCGGACGAAGGCCGTTGATCTTTGGTACCTGGTCCCGGTTTTCGCGATGTATCGTCAGATAAGGACCGACGGCCAAGTCATTGCCGACGGCGGACGGAGCGTGGACGAGGCGCTCGGGACTGATGCTTGGCGCGAAGTTGTTGTCGACAAAGGACCGGTTCAAAATTCTCTTTTCGGCGAGCCCGTCGAACTTACCTCGAGGGCCGTAGATATTGCTTGGTTCGAGAAGGTTGCGAGAGAGCGTTTGAATGTCGCATTCAATGGGCGCGTAGTAGATCGCGCATTGCCACTGGGTCGCAACGGACTTCACGAATTCTCATTGATGTTCGCTTCGGCCAATCCTAGCGGCCCGGCTTGGGCCTTGGCCTCAAAACTAGCAAAAGCGGTGCTAAAGTAATGGCTGGCGTCTCGGAAATTGAATGGACGGACGTTACGTGGAACCCAGTCGCCGGGTGCACCTTGGCGTCGGCCGGCTGCACCAATTGTTATGCGATGCGTATGGCTGCTCGCCTGCAGGCCATGGGCCACGACAAATACAAAGGTACAACGCGTAAGAGCGGCGGGCGATACGTTTGGACGGGCCGGGTGAATGTCGATTATTCGAGCCTGTCAGCACCTTTGGAATGGCGACGCTCGAAGCGCATTTTCGTCAACTCCATGTCCGACTTGTTTCACGAGAACGTGCCGGACGATTTCATTGAAAGGGTTTGGGAGGTGATGGCGGCATGCCCCCAACACCACTTCCAGATTTTGACGAAGCGTCCCGACCGTATGGCTCAAATGATCCGCAAAGGTCGGCTCGCTGTTCTCCAGAATGCCTGGTTGGGAACTTCCGTTGAGAGCTCGGAAGTCGTCAATCGCGTTGAGCACCTAGCTAGGATCCAGCACGCCACCCTTTTCGTGTCCTTCGAACCCCTAATCGGTCGGATTGACGACCTCGACCTGCGGCGAGTTCATTGGGCAATTGTTGGCGGGGAGTCCGGTCCCAGGGCTCGAGCCATGAAAGAAGAGTGGGTGGATCGCCTTCATGAAATTTGCCGACGAGACGACGTCGCGTTCTTCTTCAAACAGTGGGGTGGTCAGAACAAAAAGGCTGCAGGCCGCGAATTGCATGGCCGGACTTACGACGAGTTCCCGCTTGAACTCGAGGCCTAGTCCGAACCTCTAAGTGGTCGAACTGAGCAGACTAAGCTCGCTCCAATCGCACCAAAACCTGATCCAGCGCCTGCAGGAATTGCGACCGGTCCGCTTTCGCGAACGGTGCCGGCCCGCCAACGATGTCGCCGCCCGCGCGCAGGTCGGCCATGATCGCGCGGGTCGCGAGGGCGCCGCCGATGCTCGCCGTCGTGAACGGCTTGCCGTTGTGCCCGATGACGGTGGCGCCCGCCTTCAGGCAGCGATCGGCTAGCAAGATGTCGCCGGTGATCACCACCGTCCGGGCATCGGCCTCGCCCGCGATCCAGTCGTCGGCGGCGTCGAAAGCGTCTGAAACGACCACCCGCTCGATCAGGGGATGGGCGGGCACGCGCAGGTAGCTGTTGCTGACCACGCGCACCGGCACCTCGCGCCGGAATGCGACACGATAGATCTCCTCCTTCACCGGGCAGGCGTCGGCGTCGATCAGGATGCGGATGGGTCCGCTCATGCGCGGGCTAGTCGTTCTTCAGGTGCTCCATAGTCTCCAGCCCGCGCGCACCGCCCTTCTGCGACGGGTTCGCCGCGCTGGTCTTCGGCTTTTCCTTCTTCGGCTTGCGCGCTTCCTTGTTCGATCGCACCTGACCCTTGGCCATCGTCATTCTCCTCCCAGGCGCCGCAGCGCCGCGTGGCCTACGTGTAGGCGGAGTGAGACTTCGCTGACAGTGCTCTCAGATGGAAATCGGGGTGGGCCGTCACGGGAGTGAATCCCGTGACGTCGGTCCTGTCGTCCCGGACATCGTCCGAGACGCAGGCCGTCCGGCTTGCACCATCTCTTCGCGCTGCTCCGGCGACCCTGCGGGCCGGCGTCGCTGCGCTCGGTGGTGCTAGCAAAGCCCACCCCGCGCGTTTTAGCCGCCCTGCTGCTCCATACCCTCGACGGCCTTGCTGACGAGGATATTGACCGCGACGCGGCGGTTCTGGGCCTTGCCTTCGGCGGTCGTGTTGTCCGCCGCCGGGTCCGCCTCGGACATCCCCGTAGGGGTCAGCATGCGATAGGGCGCCCAGCCGCAATGCTGCTGCAGATAATTGACGACCTTGGCGGCGCGCCGTTCGCTCAGGACCTGGTTATAGTCCTCGCCGCCGACCGCATCGGTATAGCCAACGACCAGCAGCAGCGCGTTGTCCATCGCCTTGGCCTGGGCCGCGGCCGCGCAAAGCTGCGACTCCTCGTCACGCGACAGCGCCCACTTCCCAGTGTCGAAGTAGATGTTCGTCGTGCCCTTGACGTTATACTTGTCGATGTCGCCCACGCGCCCGCGCAGCGCCTCGGTCGCCGCCGCATTCTGGGCAATCGCCGTATCGTGCTCGCCGAAGCGCTGCGCAGTGCCGTTGCGGATCATCGAAGCGGTCGCGAGGTTCTTGTTGCTGAGCCTCACCTGGCTCGCCACCAGGCCGCCGCTCCATTGCACCGTCTTGACGGTGACCGGCAGCCCGTTGAGCAGCGAGTCCGCGCCAAGCCTGTTCTTGTCGAGGCCCAGAAAGCCTCCGCTCGACCGGATGTCGGTCGCCTGGGAGACAAGGATCGCCGTGTTGCTGCCGTCGGCGGTAGTCACCTGCATCTGCCCGCCCTTGCGCGCGGACATGATGCCCTTGACCTCAGGTCCCTTGGGCAATCCGGCGAGCTCGGTCGGCATCTGGCCAGTCACGGTAATCGCATTCGGGTCCTGCACCTGCGCACAAAGGCCGCTCCAGGCCGGCACCGCAGCCGCGGCCAACAGCAGGGGAACCGTCGATCGTCCAAGAATTTTCATTGATTTTGCTCCTTCAAATTGACCGGCTCGGCGCGTTCGCGCCTGTTCGTCCGGCCGCCTTGGTCATGGCGTGTCGGGCGGTCAGAACTTCATTCAACTCACTGAAAAGATTGCGTCACGCAGCCCGCCCGAACGCCCCCGAGGGCGCCGACTGTTCACCCCAACCTTGCTGCCAGATGAACGAATTCGGGCACCGTTTAGGCACGATTAAGTTTACGGGCGATCCGGGCGGGTCGCGCGGCGGGCCGTTGCAGGCGCTGTCCTCATCAACGAACGCGGATGATCGTTTCCCCCGGCCTTCGCTGCGTCGGATTGAACGCCGCGATGGCATCGTCGAGAGTTGCCACGATGCCCTATTCGAATTTCGCTGTGGGCGATGGGCGCGGGCCCGCCGACGGGACCCGCGCCGAAGTTGACCAAGGTGACAGAAGACCGATCGCAAGCGCCGCGGCGGAGGGGGCGGCGTTCCGCCTCAAGCCCGCGGCACGGTCAACCTTGTGACCGGCCCTAGCGAAGCCCGCCGCTCGCGGTGAGCTTCTCGCCCGTCAGCCAACGTGCGTCATCGGACGCCAGGAACACGGCGATGTCGCCGATGTCGTCGGGACGGCCGGTGCGGCCGAGCGGCGTCTGCGCAATGGCGCCGGACTCGAACTCGGACCCGATGACCCCAGCCGCAACCGAGCCCTCGGTTTCAACCACGCCCGGGTTGATGGCGTTAACGCGGATCTTGCGCGGGCCGAGCTCATTGGCGAGCACGCCGGTGATCGCGTCCACCGCGCCCTTCGTGCCCGTGTAGACGGCGGACTCGGGCATGAGCACGCTCGTGACCGCGGAGGAGATGTTGATGACGCTCGCGCCTTCCTTGAGGTGCGGAACGGCGGCCTTGGTGGTTAGCAAGGTGCCGAGCACGTTGACGTCGAACATCTTGCGATACTGTTCCTCCGTCGTCGTCTCGATCGGCGCGAACTCATAGACGCCGCTGTTGTTGACGAGGATGTCCAGCCGCCCGAATTCGTTCAGCGCAGTGTCCACGACGGTCTTCGCCTGCGCTTCGTTGGACACGTCGCCCTGGACCGCGACGGCCTTGCCGCCTGTCTCTGTGATGGCCTCGACCACCGCGTCGGCGCCCGACTTGCTCGATGCGTAATTGACCACGACGGCCGCTCCCTCGGCGGCAAGCGCCTTGGCGATTCCCGCGCCGATGCCCTTCGACGCACCCGTGACGACGGCGACCTTGCCTGCAAGTTTCGACATTGTTGATTTCCTTCGATGGGTGGCAGCCGAGGGGCTGTCTTCTCCCATAGTTCAGGAATATGGAACTATTGAACCTGCGTTCAAGGCCCCCTATCTCGAAAATCGATGAGGCCCTTGTTTCACCCCTCTTCGGAAGACCTCCGCCCGGAAGCGATCCTGCATGCGCTCTCGGATCCCGAGCGCGCGGCCATTTTCGCCGGAATAGCCGGGGCAGAATGCGTCCAGCGCTGTTCGGTGCTTGCGGACACCGGCGCGCGCATCATTCCGAAATCCTCTTTGTCGCAGCACTTCAAGGTGCTTCGCGAAGCCGGGCTCATCCGGTCCGAGCGGCAAGGCGTGGAGATGCGCAATTATTCGCGCTGCCAGGAGATCAACGACCGCTTCCCGGGACTGCTCCCCGCCATCATGGGCGCTTACGGACTGGGAACGGCGGCCGCCTGACCGGCTGGACTTCAGTGCGAGTGGCGGCGCCGGTATCCACTATTGTTGATTTGGGTTACGCGAACGGCCTCCGGGCGCGCGTTCGAGTCGCGTAGGGATATCGCGCCGGGCTCCCTCTGTTGCTGGAGTGCCCATGTCTTTGCGTCCTGCGATCTTAGCGCTTTCCCTCGCTGTCGCCGTACCCGCCAGCGCCGCCGTTCCGCCTTACCCGGCCGCGTTCCACACGCAGGAAATCGAGACCAACGGTGCGACGATCCACGTCCGTGTCGGCGGCAAGGGACCGGCGGTCGTGCTCCTCCACGGCTATGGCGAGACCGGCGACATGTGGGCTCCGCTCGCCGCCGAGTTGGTCCGCGATCACACGGTGATCGTCCCCGACCTGCGGGGGCTCGGCCTTTCCTCAAAGCCCGCCGGCGGGTTCGACAAGAAGACGCAGGGTGAGGACGTCGCCGGAGTGCTCGACCGGCTGAACGTCAAGCAGGCCGATGTCGTCACGCACGACATCGGCAACATGGTCGGCTTCGCCTTTGCGATGGAGCATCCGGACCGCGTCCGCCGCTTCGTGCTGATCGACGCTCCGGTTCCTGGCGTCGGACCGTGGGAGGATATCCTAAAGAACCCGCTGCTCTGGCACTTCCGTTTCGGCGGGCCGGACATGGAGCGGCTGGTGAAGGGTCGGGAGCGCATCTACCTCGACCGCTTCTGGAACGACTTCTCGGCCGACCCCAAGCATTTCGACGAGGCGAGCCGCGAGCATTACGCGAAGCTCTATGCCTTGCCCGGAGCGATGCATTCCGGGTTCGAGCAATTCCACGCCTTCGACCAGGACGCGATCGACAATCGCGCCTGGCTCGCGGGCAAGGGCAAGCTCACCATGCCCGTCCTCGCGCTCGGCGGAGAAAAGAGCTTCGGCGACCAGATGGCCGTGGTGATGCGCGCCGGGGCGAGCAACGTCACCGGCGGGATCGTGCCCGGTTCCGGCCATTGGATCATGGAAGAGAATCCGGCGGCCACGACCAGGCTCGTCGTCGATTTCCTGGCCAAGCCCTGACGCCGTCGCCATGCCGCTGCTCTTCTCCTACGGCACGCTCCAGCAGCCTGAGGTGCAGCGGGCCAACTACGGGCGGCTGTTAGACGGCGCGCCGGACGCGCTGGTCGGCTATCGGCTAGAAGCGCTGGCGATTACCGATCCGGAAATCGTCCGCGTATCGGGCAAGGCGGTCCACACGATTGCGCGTTACACCGGCGACCCGTCGGACCGGATCGAAGGCATCCGTTTCGAACTGACCGAGGCCGAGCTCGCCGCCACCGACCGATACGAAGTCGATGCCTACGCCCGCGCCGACGTCATCCTCGAAAGCGGCGCCCACGCCTTCGTCTATGTCGGCCTGGACCGCGCCTAGATGTGGCGCAGGCCGAAGAAATCGCTGATCCCGGTGAGGAGGAATTGCATCCCGATGCAAATGATGAGGAAGCCGAAGATACGCGTCATCGCATCTATGCCGCTCTGCCCCAGGAAACGGACCATTGAGCTGGCGGCGCGGAGGACCAGCAGGCAGATTCCGATGGTGATCACCATGCCGACTATGACAGCAACGTAGACGGCGACGAGGTCGTCCGGATGTACGCTCCTGATCTGAGGAGTGGCGGTCAGCACGACTGAGATGGATCCGGGTCCCGCGAGACTTGGCATCGCGAGCGGAGTGAAAGCGATTTCCACTCGCTGCTGCTTGGCGTCGGGTGTTGCCGTCATTGGGGCGGCCGGTGTCGAGAACAGCATGCGAAAGCCGATGACGGACATGATCAGTCCGCCAGCCGTTCGAAGTCCGGGAATCGAAATGCGGAAGAAGTCGATGATCGCCGTTCCCAGAAGCAGGAACACCACCAGGATTCCCAGCGCATAGAGACAAGCGAGCAGCGCCTGGCGATTGCGCGCTTTCCGATCCATCCCGGCCGTCAAAGCGACGAACAAGGGAGCGGTGCTGAACGGATTCATGATCGGCAGAAGGGCGCCGATCGTGAGCGCAATAGCTTCCTGGAATAGCTCGATGGGAGTCCTCCCCCGACTTGCGCCGTCCCGACCAAACTCGCGGAACCCTTTGCTTCCAATCGGGACCGGCCCCCCAAAAGCAGGTCAGAAAACCCGCACGTCAGTTTGGGCGGAACTCTGGCGAATCTCATCGATTCACTCCGCATGACTCGCATCATCTTCCGCGACTTGCCGCCCGTTGCGACGGTCGAGCGCCAGCTTGCGCTGCACGCTCGCGAGCGCCTGTTCGACGATGATGTCGAGGAACTGCCCCACCTGATCGACGATGCGTCGGTCGAACTGTTCGGCATCACGCAGAGCGACACCTTCTACTGGAAGCTGCCCGATCCGGTCCGCGCCCGTTTCGGCCGCGCCGAGTGGGAGGAGAATTTCGACGTGCTCGGCCACTACACTCGCGATCCGAACGCACACTGGGGCACGTTCGACCTCGATCTTCGCTGCCCGGAAGGCGGCCGGCTGCACTGCGTCGAGGTGTTCGAGCGGCAGCTTATCTGCGCGCTCAACGGGCTTCATCCGCAAGCCGTCTTCGCGTTCGCCGAACGCAAGGCCGCCGAAGCCGCCTGACCCTCGACCTGCGGGCCGCCGGGTGCATAAGTCGCCCGATGCTCCAAGCGGTTATTCGATGTGCAATCCGGTTCCTCGCGATCGCCGCCTTCGCTGCGTGCAGCCCGGCCGTGGCGTCCCACCTCGTCACCGGCAACGGCTTCGGCTTCGCGGTCGTCGCACCTGAGCAGGGCGCGCTGACCAAATTCTATCCGCATCCCCACAGCTACGTACGCCCGGATCCTGCGAACCCACTCGGCGAGGGGATCGAGACGGCCAACTTCATCAAGTCGCTGAGTTGGGGCGGAAGCCGCGGCAAGGTCGCCGCGGACTATGTCAATGACTCACACGTCATACGCATGCGCGGCGCGACGGGCACCGCGACGGCCTTCATGCCCTTCGCTCTGAACCGTCCCGCGCTGATCATCTCCCGGGAAGACACGCAGGCCTCCGGCTGGCGCGCGCAGTGGAACCAGCCACTGCGATCCCGAGCAGCGCTGAGGAACGGCGCGCAGCTCTTGCGCTTTGAAGGGATCGACGAGCCCCTTCTGCTGGTGCCGCTGACAAGGAGCGGAAGTTCACGTTCGCCCGGCCCGCTGGCCGGGAGTTCGGCCTGGGCTCTAGTGCCGCTGGAGCGGGTGAGCGAAGCGCAGGGGGCCATCACCGAACTCAACCGTTGGCGGGCCGGACTGTCGCCGCAGCAACTCTTGGAGCGCGAGCTCGCCGAGTTCGAACATTGGCGAGCCAGGCCTTCGGTGCATTTCAAGAGTGAACAAGAAAGGCACCTCTGGCGGCAAAGCGAAACCATGCTCCGCATTGCCCAGAGTCGCGAGCCGAACCGCTCCGGCCGTTATGGCAACGGCCTCATCGTCGCTGCTTTGCCGGATGTCTTCTCCACGCCCTGGGTGCGCGACATGGCCTGGGCGACGGTAGCCCTGATCCGCATGGGTCACCAGGCGGAAGCGCGGGCAGCGCTGCTCGCTTATTTCAATGCCCGGCCTACGGGAAAAATGCGCGCCGAGGTGAACGGCGCCGACTATCAAATATCGGTCGTGCGCTACTGGGGCGACGGAGCGGAGGAGCCCTTCTTCACGCAGGAAGGGAGCACCAACATCGAATTCGACAATTGGGGCGAAGTATTGTGGATGCTGGGCGAATATCTGCGCAAGTATGATGACCCGGGCGTGCTGGGGACCGCCACCTATCGCGGTCCGCTCTACGACAGCGCGCGCGATTTCATCGTGCAGCCGCTGATGGCGAATACGGAGAAATATGGCGACGGCCTGATCGTCGGCGCCGACACCAGCATCTGGGAGGAGCGGCAGAAGGACAAGAAGCACTTCGCCTTCTCGACGGCCATGGCGATAGTAGGTATCCGCGAGTTCGCCGACGTGGCGAAGCGGGCGGGCGACCCGCGGGCGCATGAACAAGCGCTCCAAGACCTGGCCCTTCTCGAAAGGGGCTTTGCCGGTGCCTTCATCCGAACCGGGAAGCTACGGGGCACGCTCGAGGACGGCGTGAAGAACGACATCGACGGCGCGCTCATGCCCATCATCAATTTCGGGGTCGTGCGCGATCCCGAAGTCGTTCGCGACGCGGTTGAGCGGATGGAACTGCTGAAGGTGGCCTCGGGGGGATATCGGCGGGTGCGCGGTACCTACACGGACCCGAAGATCTTCGAATATTGGTACGAACAGCAGGAGTTCCTGTTCGTCGACTTCACATTGGCCGAACTCTACCGGCGGATCGGACGGTCTCGGGAGGCTGACGCGATGCTTGCTCGCATCGTCGACAAGGCAGCGGCCGACCACAACATCATTCCCGAAATGTACGTCGCCGTCCCGTGTGAGCTCTTTCCCGGAAAGATCGGCGATCCGACCGGCGCCATGCCGATGGTCGGGTACGGTGCCGGAGCGTTCGTCCTGCACGTGCTGGAACGCGAGGGCATGACATCAAAACCGTGACGGCCGGTCGAAGGCTTCGCCCGTCCGTCGACTGCCGCATGGAATAGGGTCCGCCCTCGAATAGGCGTATGATGCACCGCCTGGAGGAGGACGGATGTCCGCTCGTCGCCTCGTTGCCATTGCCGCGTTCGGGCTCTCGGTCGCATGCCTGACGCGCGATGCGGGCGCCACCGCCGAGCCGCCCCGCATCAGCAAGCCGCGGCCCGCGCCCGACGTTCCGGCCGACGTCCCGCCGCTTCCGCCGGCGTACTTCGATCCGAGCCTCGCCATCGGCGGGCAGGACCTCAAGGCGCGGAAGATAGAGACTCGCCTCAGCGTCGAGGTGATGGTCAACGGGACCGGGCCCTATCGTTTCATAGTCGATAGCGGCGCGGATACCTCCGTGGTCGGCCTCCGCATCGCCCAGGGACTGCAGCTACCGGTCGGCCGGCCCGCGACGCTTCACGGGATGACCTCTCGCGACATCGTCGATCGCGTGAAGGTCGACCAGCTCACCTTGGGGACCGCCACCATCCGCAACCTCCTTCTCCCCGCGCTGAGGGAGGGCGACCTGGGCGGCGAGGGCATGATCGGCATCGACGCGCTCAGCCAGCAGCGGCTGATGATGGATTTCGAGAAGCGCACGGTGAAGGTGGAGGACGCCGCTTTGCCTGAGCGGAGCCTTCCCGGGGACATCGTCGTCATCGCACGGCGGCAGCGTGGGCAGCTGATCCTGACCCACGTCCGCGCTGCCGGCTTCCCGCTCGACGCGGTGATCGATACTGGATCCGAGATCACGATCGGCAATCTCGCTCTCCGCGACAAATTGATCCGCAAGAACCGCGACAAGTTCATCACCGTGCCGGTGACGGGCGTGACCGGCGAGGTCGCCAAGCTCGAGCTGGCGAAGATCGCGGAGCTTCAGCTCGGTCCGGTGACGCTCCACGATGTGCCGATGGCCTTCGCCGACGTGCCGCCGTTCAAGCTGTTCGGTCTGTCCGACCAGCCGGCGCTACTCCTGGGGACCGACCTCCTGGAATCGTTCCGGCGCATCTCGCTCGACTTCAAGGCCCGCAAGGTCCGCTTCCAGCTGCGCAGCTGCAAGACGCAGGGCGTCCTGATCAGCACGTCCCCGACCGCCTTCACGCGGCTCTCCTCGACCGGCACCCCGGACGTGTGCGGGCGTTAAGCCCAAACAGCTGTTTAACATAGGTCAAACAGGGTAATTCACTCGCACCCATAATCGAGTCGAGGAGTTCCCAATGAGCGACGCAGCGACGAACCCGGCCACTGAGCAATGGCTCGACGGGACCGGAGGTCGGATCTTCACGCGTCACTGGGAACCCGCGGGAACCCCGAAGGCCAATCTCGTCATCTGTCACGGCGTGAACTCACACGGCGGGCAGTATGCGCGGGCGGGCGAGATATTCGCGGACCGCGGCTTTGCCGTCACCGCGCTCGACCTGCGCGGGCGCGGCCGTTCGGATGGAGAGCGCTTCTACACCGAAAGCGTCGACGACTATGTCTCCGACCTCTCACTTGCGGTGGAGCTGGGCCGGTCGAAGCACCCGGACTTGCCGCTCTACCTGCTGGGTCATAGCGCCGGCGGGGTAACTTCCGTCGCGTATACGCTGGACTATCAGGACCGGATCGACGGGCTCATCTGTGAGAGCTTCGCCTTCCGCGTCTACGCTCCCGACTTCGCGCTGAAGGTGCTGGAGGGCGCCAGCCACATCGCGCCGCACGTCCACGTGCTCAAGCTCAAGATGGCGGACTTCTCTCGCGATCCGGACTGGGTTGCGCAGCTCGAGGCGGACCCGCTAACGCTCGACGAAGTGCAGCCGGTCCAGACCGTCGCTGCGCTCGCCCGGGCCGGCGAGCGGTTCGAGCGCGAGTTCGGGCGGATCACCCTTCCGGTGCTCATCCTGCACGGTACTGCGGACAAAGCGACGCGGCCCGA
This sequence comes from Sphingomonas telluris, assembly GCF_022568775.1. Classification (NCBI taxonomy): domain Bacteria; kingdom Pseudomonadati; phylum Pseudomonadota; class Alphaproteobacteria; order Sphingomonadales; family Sphingomonadaceae; genus Sphingomonas; species Sphingomonas telluris. Next base: position 353,442 of record NZ_JAKZHW010000002.1, read on the forward strand.
CGGCAGCAAGCAGTTCTTCGATGAGGCGAACTCGGCCGACAAGACGCTGAAGCTCTACGAAGGCTATTATCACGACCTGCTGAATGACCTCGGCCGCGAGCAGGTCTTCGACGACATCACTGCATGGATCGACGCCAGGCTTCCGGCAAAGGCCGATGTTGCCATGCGGATGCCGGAGGTGCCTGCGGCTTAGGAGGACGGCAGATGCCCAACGACGACGTGCCTTTGGCCAAGCTCGAGCTGGCCTACCGCAACTGGCGCGAGAGCAAGGGCGGCAACTTCGAAGAGGTGCTCGACCTGTTCGACGACCAGATCGAAATGCATTCGGTGCTCGAGGAGCCGAAGCTCAATCATGAGCTGGCGAGGGTGCAGCGCTCCCGCGACGACACTCGCAACTATTTCCGCGAGCTCCTCGACAATTGGGAGATGATCGATTTCCCACAGGAGAAGATCGTCGCGGACGGGGACACGGTCGTGTGGATCGGCCGCTGCCACTGGAAGAACAAGCACGACCAGAGCGAGCTGAACACGCCGAAGATCGACGTCTGGACCTTCCGCAACGGCAAGGCCGTCCGCTTCTTCGAGATGTTCGACAGCCTGGGCTTCGCGCGAGCCGCGAGCCTGCTCTAAGCGCCGAACAGGAAGCTGTTGATCGTCAGCCGCCCGTCGCGGGGGCTCGCCGGCAGTGGCAGGCCAGCCGGGATTTCCGCGCAGTGCAGTGATCGGCTGCGATAGATGAGCCCGCGGTTCGGGCGCCCCTCATAGCTGGCGATCTTCTCGTAGAGCGGCGTGTCGCCGGAGATGTAGGCCGGCGAGGGCAGGCCATGCTCGGCAATGCCCGCGCGCAAGGCGGCCTCGAATTGCAGGTAGCGGTCACGGTCGAGCGTTTCGAAACCGGTCGCGCGCTGGCGATAGAAGGCGGTGCCGCCCATCTCCGCGCCGGACAGATAAATGAGAATGGCGATGCGGCCCGGCTCCAGCCCGTCCACGTGCGGCAGGCGCTGTATCGGCGCGAGCGCTTCGGGCGGGGTGGTGACGATTGAGAAATAGCATTCGAGGACCGGCGGCACGGGATCGAGCGCGAACGTCTCGCGGACTAATTTCTCAAGTTCGTCCCGCATGGCGTTCGACTGTGCAGGCGGCACGGGCGCGCGCAGTCCGGGATAGTGCGGTCCGATGCGGCTGTAGCTGAGCTGCTCCGCCGTTGCTCGCCACCAATCCAAATCGCAAAGCATGTCGTCGATGACGATGACCGGCTGCTGCTCGCGGCCCTGCCGGACGACGTTCGTCTGTGCTGTCGGGTTAAGTACCGGGGCCGCCATGACTCCATCTTCCACTGCTGCTAGGTCGCGGCAAGTGCGCCAGCAGGAGTGAAGCGATGGATGGGACGGAAGCCGAATCTGCCTCCAGCCTGATCGACGCGAAGCTTGCTTCCATGACCGACTGGCGCGGAGCGACGCTCGCAAAGCTGCGCAGGCTCATTCGCGAGGCCGACCCCGAGGTCGTTGAGGCGGTGAAGTGGCGCAAGCCCTCCAATCCGTCCGGCGTCCCTACGTGGGAGCATGCCGGCATCCTCTGCACGGGCGAGACCTACAAGGATAAGGTGAAGCTGACCTTCGCCCGTGGTGCGTCGCTTGACGATCCGAAGGGCTTGTTCAACTCCAGCCTCGACGGCGGGACGCGCCGAGCGATCGACTTCCAGGAGGGCGACGAGGTGGACGAAGCGGCGTTCAAGGCGCTGGTCCGCGAAGCCGTCGCGGCCAACGTCGCGAATGCCTAGGCAGAGGCGTCCCACCAGTAATTTACGAGGATGTTGAAGCGCTCGAGTGCCTCGACATGATGGTACCAGTCGCGCGGGATGAAGATGGCGTCGCCCGGTGACAGCTCCGCGGATTCTGCGACCTTGAGTGCCTCCTCGAAGCGAGGATAGCGGTCGAAATCAGGCGCGGTGACATGGACCATGCTGACCGGCGTACCGGCGGGCGTGGGGTGCTCCGGACCCATGTACAGGTCGGGCTCGGCACTCGGCGGGAAAAGGGTGAAGCGGCGCCTTCCGGCAGCGACGACTGCGATGTTGTCGACCGGGTCGTTGTGCGTCGCGACCTTAGCGGCATTGCCGATCCACAGCCGAGGCTCCGCTGAGGCGGGCACAAGCGGCAGCGGATGCGATGTGGGGAAGCCGGGCACATGCCGTTCTGCGACGAGGCCCTGCACCACGAGTGCGTGCGGCTCCTCGGATCGAGACTCTGCATCCAGCGCGCCGAGAAACGCCGAAAGGTTCCCGCGCCCGCGGATGAAGTTTAGCGAGCGGCCGTCGGCGGAATAATGAAAGCGGCCTTGCTCGCCAGGATCGGCGCGGAGCACTTCCACCGGCGCGTCGCTTGCGTGCGCGGACAGCATCGCCATGCACTCGCGAGGGTCGTGACGGGCCGCCTGGACCAAGGGCCAGCTTCGCACCACTTGGCGAAGCACCGCCGGTCGTGCTGTTGGCAGAATTTCGGCGCGGAAGACCTCGACCGACGGGGCGGTCCATTCCGGAATCGAACGCATGCTGGCATGGTGCCCGCGATCAACTCGCGTTGAAAGCCCAGCCAGAGGACGTTCGAATGAAGCACTTCCTCCTCTTCTACGAAACGAGCCCGGACTATCTCGAGCGCAGGCCCGAGTTTCGCGGGGCGCATCTGAAACTGGCCTGGGAAGCTGCGGAGCGAGGCGAGATCATCGTTGCGGGAGCACTCGCCGATCCCCCAGATGGCGCCGTGCTGATGTTCCAGGGCGAGGGCCGCTCTGTTGCCGAGACATTCGCGCAGGCCGACCCCTATGTTCAGAACGGCCTGATTACCCGCTGGCACGTGCGGGAATGGACGACCGTGATCGGAGATATTGCGGCCACGCCGGTGCGTTAGCGTCAGGGTTCAGGTCGCTTGAAGGAGTTTGGGGCCGCGTCCGTAAGGAAGCGGCCCCTTACTTTTAGCAGCTGCAGTTCTTGCAGGTGCACGGCTTGCAGGTGCAGCCGCGATGGGCGGCGATCTTCGCGGCCTGAACCTGCTGTTCGGTCAACTGAGTCATGTCCAATCTCCTCTTGCCCGGGAGTGGGCTCGACCCATATGGCGTCCGTACCATGGTACGGAATCAAGTGAAAAAAGCAGACACGATCGGAGCGCTTGCGAAAGCCGCCGGTGTCGGCGTCGAAACCGTCCGCTATTATCAGCGTCGAGGGTTGCTGCCGGAACCGCCCCGACCACACGGGGAAGTCCGGCGCTACAGCGACGACGACGTGCGGCGTCTGAAATTTATCCGCTCGGCGCAAGCGGCCGGGTTCACGCTGACGGAAATCGCCGAACTGCTGGACCTCAGCGCGTCGGATGACCGCGACCGAGCACGCGCTCTCGCGCAGGCGCGGGTGGCTGCGCTCGAGGACAAGATCCGCGAGCTTCAGGAAGCCAAGGAAGCGCTGTCCGGGCTCGCTACGGCCTGCGCGAATGAGCACGGCGGACCCTGCCCGATCCTTTCGGCCTTCGACCGCGGATAGAAAAGGGGCGCCCGCCAAACGGCAGGCGCCCGACATCCGGCGAATTTACGCGGCGGGATTAAAGGCTGTTGGTGGTGTTCGTGGTGGACGTATTGTCCATCGGATTGGCGGTCCCGTTCATGTCGGTCGTGCCGTTCATGTCCGTCGTGCCAGCATTCATGTCCGTGGTCCCGGCATTCATGTCGGTGCCCATGTTCATGTCGGTCGTGGTTGTATTCATGTCGAGGCTGGTGTCGGCATTGACCGCATTGTCCTCGGCACTGTTACCGCCGCAGGCCGCGAGTGCGGCGCAGCCAACCATCGTCGCGATCGCGATCTTGAACTTCATCTTGTCTTCCCCTGAAAAGTGAAAGGGCGGCCCTTCAGCGTTCCTCGCGTCGTTCGGCTCCTACGGCTGATCGTGCGCTCAGCCCGATGAGCCGTTGCTAGTGGCCCCTCTTCATGCTCTCTTTTCCCCATCATCGAGTTGGGGAGAGCCATGATGAAGTTGAGGAGTTTGGCGGCAGCGATGCTGCTTGCCGCCGCTGCCGTGCCGCTTCGGGCGCAGGCCAATGACGACCTGGCGAGCAAGATCGTCAACGATCCCGGCAACCCTCAGGTCAACGGAGCCAAAGCGTCTCTGCGCGACGATGCGAAGGTGCAGGGCGGAAAGGCGCTTCGCATCCAGGTCCCCAAGAAGGGCGCGAACCCGTGGGACTCCACGGCCGAGAGCACGCTTACCAAGCCGGTCAAGGCCGGAGACAAGCTGGAGTTGATCTTCTGGGCGCGGCTGGAGAAGGGCGATGGAGGTGCGACCTCGTCAAGCCTCGCCTTCGCGGGAATCCAGGTCAATGCGGCCCCTTACACGTCCGTCGTGCAGCAACAGCCCGTAGAGGTGGGCCCCGAGTGGAAGATGGTCGAGATCAAGGGCAAGGCCGACCGGAACTATCCGGCAGGGGGCCTGAAGGTGTCTATCCACCTGGCCAATGCGAAGCAGACGATCGACCTCGGGCCGATCGTCGTCCTCGACCTCGGGCCGGGCGCCTAGCCGGGGTTACTGGCTGTTCGAGCTATCGTCGGCCGCGTTGGCCGATTCCGCGTCGCTCTCGTTGAGCTGATCGAGCTGGTTGCCGAGCGTGTCGGTGCCAGCCTGATTGTCGGTGCCCGGCAGCACGCTTTCGTTCGCGGTCATCGTCGGAGCGGATTCCATGTTCTCCGCGGCCGCGGAATTGTCTTCGCTCTTCACGGTGCAGGCGCCGACCATGGCAAAGCCTGCCGCTGCGACGAAGATGGGGGTCGTCTTCATTAATACGGTTCCGTAGCAATTTGGTTTGAGGGTCCAGCGCGTGAATGCGCGGGCGGTTCCCCTAGGTGAGAACCGCCGGGAAGCTCTGCTTGAGCCCGTCCACGATGAACTGAGCCGCCAGAGCGGCGAGAATCACGCCGAGGATGCGCGTGATCATTGCTTCCAGCTTCTCGCCGACCAGGCGCATGATCGGTCCGGCGGCAAGGAGCGCGAGGAGCGTCAGGACGATCACGACGCTGATGGCTGCGAGGATGGTCGCGATCTGGGCCGGGTTCTCGGCGCGAGACACCCACAGCATGGCGCTGGCAATCGAGCCCGGGCCCGCGATCATCGGAATGGCCATGGGAAAGACCGAAATGTCCTCAGCTTCAGGCGTGCCTTCGATCTCGTGCGCCCGGTTCTCGCGCCGCTGGGTCCGGCGCTCAAAGACCATGTCCAGCGCGATCATGAACAGCATGACGCCGCCCGCGATGCGGAAGCTCGCCAGGCTGATGCCGAGCGCATGAAGCATCGGCCGTCCGAGGAGGCCGAAGAACATCAGAATGGCCCAGGCGATCAGCGCGGCGCGGAAGGCCATCACGCGGCGGTGGTCCGGCGATGCCTCGCGGGTCAGTCCCGCGAAGATCGGGGCACATCCCGGCGGGTCGATGATGACGAGGAATGTGACCAGCGCTGAGCTGAAAAGCTCGATCATTCCTTCGGCGCGGCGATATGCTGATCGAGGATGGTGCGATAGTCGCGTCCGTTCCAGAGCTTGGCCTCGAACCGGCGCTCGCCCGATGCGGCGACCCTCCACTCGTAGATGAGCGTTCCGTCGGCGGACCGGCCCTGCCCGGCATCGGCGGGGGGCTTCCCGGCGATCTTGGCCGTGGGCTTCACTTCCTCGCGATACTCCTTCGGGATCTTGTCGAAACCCGAGCAGATGGCGCGCTGCACGCGGGGCTTTTTCTGAGCGGCCATCGGCGCCGCCAAAGCGTCGCCGCCGTCGTAGCTCCACTTCCAAGACTTGCCCTCGCGCATCCAGACGGTCGTGAAATAACCGTGTGACTTGCCGGAGGCCGAGGTCCACCAGCCGCGGTTGATCGCGGTTCGGCCATCGCACGAGACCCAGCTGTCCGACGGGCCCCAGCTGATCGCCTTGGGCGGATCCTTTTTCGCAGCGAGGAACTCCTGCGCCCAGACGGCTTGCGGCGTGAACATGACCGCCGTTTCGTCGGCATACTTGCGGAACGCGGTCCATTGGCCGAGCCGCTTGGCATCGGCGGCGAAGGCGCGCTCGGCATCGACGGCGGTCATCGATGCGGCGGCGATGAGCAGAGCAAGCATCTACAGTCCCTCCGGATCGGGCAGGCCCTCGCGGCGATGCGCGGCGACCGCGGTGTTCCTGAGCAGGCAGGCGATCGTCATCGGACCGACGCCGCCGGGAACCGGCGTGATCGAACCTGCAACTTCGGCGGCCTCGGCGTACGCGACGTCGCCCAGAAGCTTGCGAGTACCGTCGGGCTGCTCGACACGTTCCTGTCCGACGTCGATGACCGATGCTCCGGCCTTGATCCAGCTTCCGCGGACGAGCTCGGGACGGCCGACCGCCGCGACGACGATATCCGCGCGGCGCACGACCTCCGGCAGGTCGCGGGTGCGCGAGTGAGCGATGGTAACCGTGCAATTGGCTTCAAGCAGCAGTTGCGCCATCGGCTTTCCGACGATGTTGGACCTGCCGATAACAACGGCTTCCAGTCCGCTAAGGTCCCCGACGTATTTCTGGAGGAGCTTGAGGCAGCCGAGCGGCGTGCACGGCACCAGCGCTTCGAGCCCGATCGACAGCCGCCCCACGTTGACCGGGTGGAAGCCGTCGACGTCCTTGTCAGGGTCGACGCGGGTGAGCACCGCTTGCTCATCGACATGCTTCGGCAGCGGCAGCTGGACGAGGATTCCATCCACGGCCGGATCGGCGTTCAGGCGATCGACGAGTGCGAGGAGCTCTTCCGTCGTCGTCTCCGCCGGAATCTTGTGCTCGAAGCTTTGGAGGCCTGCTTCGAGCGTCGCCTTCACTTTGGAGCGGACGTAAGCGGCGCTCGGCGGATGCTCGCCGACGAGAACCACGGCTAGCCCAGGCGCACGGCCGGTCTTCTGCCGGAACTCTGCGCCGACGTCGGCGACCTTCTGGCGAAGCTCGGCGGCCGTCGCCTTTCCGTCGATGATCTCGGCGGTCATGCGACCGGGTAGGCGCTGGTGTAAATCTGCGCCGCGACGCCCGTCAGAAGTCGGTCGATCACCCAGATGGCAAGCAGGACGACCAGAGGCGAAAAGTCGATCCCGCCGAAGTCCGGCATGATCCGCCGAACCGGCCGGTAGAGCGGCTCCGTCAGCCGTTCGAGTGCCGTCCACACCGCGCGCACGAAGTTGCTGCTCGTGTTCACGACGTTGAAGGCGACCAGCCAGCTGAAGATCGCCTGCACGATGATGATCAGGCTGGCGACCCACAGGAGCATCTGAATGATGGCGATGAGGGCGAGTACGATTTGCATGAGGGCGGCTTAGCCGTGCGCCCTTTCGGTAGCAATCAGGGCGCGAAACGGTTGGGGAGCGCCTCCGAGAGAATGACGGCGAAGTCGCCCGCCGAGTCGTTCCACTCGGCGATCGGCGTCCACCCGCCCGCGAGAAGCAGGACTCGCGACCCTCGTGGTCCGTACTTGTGGCTGTTCTCGGTGTGGATCGACGATCCTGAGGCAAAGGAGAACCGCCGATCCGCGATGGTGAAGCTTACGTCGCGGGTGGCGACGAGATGCATTTCAATCCGCGAGAGGATATCGTTCCACCGCGCCTCGTGACGGAAGGCATCGAGCGGGATGTCTCCGTCAAGCTCGCGGTTGATCCGTTCTAGGAGGTTGAGGTTGAAGGCGGCCGTCACGCCCTCCGGCTCGTCATAGGCCGCGAGCAGGCGGTTGATCGGCTTCACCCGGTCCATGCCGATCAGTAGTTGCGACCCCACGCCGAGGAGGTCGCGGAAGCTGCGGAGCAGGTCGGTCGCCGTCCGCGGCACGAAATTGCCGATGGTGGAGCCTGGGAAGAAGCCCAGCTTGGGGAAAGCGGAGATGCTCTCCGGAAGCTCGAAAGGACGGGCGAAGTCGGCAACGACCGGCTCGACGCGGATCGAAGGGAAGAGACCGGCGATCTCGGCTGCGCTTTCGCGTAGATAATCGCCGGAAATGTCGACAGGCACATAGACTGCCGGGCGAACGGCTTCGAGCAGCAGCGGCGTCTTCGTCGCGGACCCCGCGCCGAACTCGACGACCGCGGTTCCCGACGGGACGCGAGACGCGACACCGGGCAGGATCTGCTTCAGCAGTGCCGTTTCGGTCTGCGTCGGATAGTAGGACGGCAGCCGAGTGATCTCGTCGAACAGCTCCGACCCACGACGGTCGTAGAGCCAGCGCGCCGGGACGGCGGGGATCGGTGCGGAAAGGCCCGCGAGAACGTCCTCACGGAATGCGGGGTCGACCCGCTCAGCTGTCTCGAGCAAGACGAAGTCCTGTGAATTGCCAGCGTGCGGCCGGCGGGAAGAAGTTGCGGTACGACGCCCGGCTGTGACCGCGGGGCGTCGCGCAGCTCGCGCCCTTCAGCACGTGCTGGCCGCTCATGAACTTGCCGTTGTACTCGCCGACCGCCCCTTCGGCGGGAGCGAAGCCGGGGTAAGCAAGATAGGCGCTCCCGGTCCATTCCCACGTGTCGCCGAAGATGCCACCGCCCGGCTTCGGCAAGACCGCCGTCGCCTGGTCGAGCTGGTTGCCGATGGAGGGGTCGGCACTCTCGGCAAAGCTCTCCCATTCGGCCTCGGTCGGCAGGCGGGCCCCGGCCCAGCGCGCGAACGCGTCGGCCTCGTAATAGCTGACGTGTGCGACCGGTGCGGCGTGGTCGATCTCGCGCCGGCCGGCGAGCGTAAATTCGGTGCCCTCGGCGCGCCAGTAAAGCGGTGCGGAGATGCTTTCGCGCTGGACCCAGTCCCACCCTTCGCTGAGCCAGAGTGCGGAGTTCGTGTAACCGCCGTCCGCAATGAACTCGGCCCATTCGCCGTTCGTCACGCGGCGGCTGCCGATCGCGTGGGGGTGCAGGAAGACGCGGTGCCGCGGCCGCTCGCAGTCGAATGCGAAGCCGTCGTCGCGGGCCCCGATCTCGACGATGCCCGTTCGGCCCGGGTGGAAGGTCAGCGGCTCTGTGGCGAAGCAGGCGGGGGTCGGCAGCTCAAAGTAGGCGGGCTCCAGCGGGTTCTCGGCCAAGGTCGCGAGGATGTCGGTGAGGAACAGCTCCTGGTGCTGCTGCTCATGGTTGATGCCGAGCTCGATCAACTCGACCGCCTCAGGCGAAAGCGCAGGAAAGGCCCGGTCCAGCGCTTCGTCGACGTGAGCCCGCCACGCCCGAACCTCGTCGAGCGAGGGCCTGCTGAGCATGCCGCGCTTGGGGCGGGCATGGCGCTCGCCCTCGGCCTCGTAATAGCTGTTGAAGAGAAAGGCGAAGCGGTCGTCGAAAGCGCTGTAGCCGGGCAGATGATCGCGAAGGACGAAGGTTTCGAAGAACCAGGTGGTGTGCGCGAGGTGCCACTTGGCCGGCGAGGCGTCGGGAAAGGGCTGGATCGTCGCGTCGGCATCCGACAACGGCGCGGCCAGATCGAGCGTCACCTTGCGGGTCTTGAACAGCCGGTCCGCGAGATCGGCCGGCGAGTGCGTTTCGCTGCGGAAGGCGGGTAGGCCGTTCATGTCCCCCATCCTCGAATTCGCCGCTCGAAGCAGCAACACTGGCTATGTTGCGCTTGCGGAACGTCCTTTCAACGCCGCGAAACAACAATTGTGCCGAATGGCCTTTATGGACTTTGGGTCAGGTCCGGGTCGCACCGGGCTGCCAAAGGACGTCTCCGCCTTCCTCCGAGGCGACCTTGCGGGCCGCGACGAAGAGGTGATCGGAGAGCCGATTGAGGTAGGCGAGCAGCTGTGGATTGAGCGGCTCGGCTTCGTGCAGCGCGACGGCAGCGCGCTCGGCACGCCGGGTGACGGCGCGCGCGAGGTGGAGCGCCGAGACTGCCGGCGATCCGCTCGGCAGGATGAAGCTGGTGAGCGGCGCGAGATCGGCGTTCATCGCGTCGATCTCCTGCTCCAGCCGCTCCACCTGCGAAGCAAGGATGCGCAGCGCGCCTTCAACCTCGCCCGGCGTCGCGACGTCCGCGCCGAGGTCGAACATATCGTTCTGGATGCGCAGGAGATGCGACCGGACTTCGCCGTCGCTGAGCTCGGCAAGCGCGACACCGATCGCGGCGTTTGCCTCGTCGACCTCGCCGATCGCGGTCATCCGCAGGCTCGACTTGCTGACCCGCGACCCGTCGACCAGACCGGCCGTGCCGCCGTCTCCGGTCCGCGTGTAGATCTTGTTGAGGCGAACCATCCTCAGCCGGCCATTAGTGGCGGGACGCTCCGGCCAGGACCAGGATCAGGATCACGATGATGATGGCGACCGCCTGGAACAGCACGCGCTTGCGCATGTAGCCCTGCTGCTGTTCGCCGCTGATGTCCTTGCCGGACGCCATCGCCATCACGCCGCGGACAAGAACGTAGGCCGTCGCGCCCATGGCGACGAGGAGGAGGATCATCAGTATGATGTTCATGTCGCGGCTCTACTCGTCGGCAAATGCGAAACCAAGCGGAAGCTTGCCCGCGAGCAGGTCAGCGGCAAGTTCGCGACCATCGACGCCGGCCTCGCGCATCGCGGCAAGGGTTGGGGCGAGATCGCGCTTGGCGAGGCGGCGGCCGTCCTCGTGAGTGATCAGCGGGTGGTGGAGGTAGATCGGCTCCGGCAATTCGAGGAGGCGCTGCAGGAGCCGCTGGATCGGAGTCGACGGGCGCAGGTCGGCCCCGCGCACGACCATCGTCACGCCGCTCTCGAAATCGTCGACCACGCATGCGAGGTGATAGGCGGCCGGCGCATCCTTCCGCGCAAGGATCGCATCGCCGATTTGCGATGGCTCGGCATCGAAGCACCTGCCGTCCACCTCGGTCCACGAGGGTAAGCCCGCAAGCTCGAGCGCCTTCGCGGAATCCAGCCGCCAGCTGTGCGGTGTGGTTGCTCGGCGTTCGGGATCGTCCCGCAAGGCGCGGCACGTGCCGGGGTAAGAGGTCGCGGAGTCGCCGTGAGGGGCTGTGAGCGACTGCGCGATGTCGGCGCGCGTGCAGAAGCAGGCGTAGACCTGCCCTTTCTCACGGAGGTGGTCAAGGGCCTCCGCATAGGCCTGCGTCCGCTCAGACTGCACCAGCACCGGCTCTGCCCACTCGATACCGAGCCAGCGCGAGTCCTCGAAAACGCCTTCGACGAACTCCGGTCGGCTGCGGCCCTGGTCGAGGTCTTCGATGCGAAGCAGAAACTTTCCGCCGCTTTCTCGTGCCCGGCTGTGGCCGAGGACGGCGCTGAAAGCGTGGCCCAAATGCAACCTTCCGGTCGGGGAAGGCGCGAAACGCGTCACAATCATGTGGATTCCGGCCGAAACGACTCTTGACGGGGAATCCGCAATCTTCGATTCTTGCTCCTGTCACATCGGGTTGGCATCCGATGCAACAAGGGAAGACGGGCCCGACGCGACCCTTCTCCTCCTTGAGTGCGACAGGGCCGGAGACTTGTTCGTTGCGGGCGGACAGGAAAGGCCATTGCCCGCGTCATGTATCACCCCGACCTCATTCGCCATCCTGAAAGCTGTCCGGCGCTCGTCCTGAACGCCGATTACACCCCGCTGAGCTATTATCCCTTGAGCCTCTGGCCCTGGCAGACGGCGATCAAGGCCATGTTCCTCGAGCGCGTCGACGTCGTCGCGCACTACGATCGCGAGGTGCACAGCCCGAGTACGGCGCTGAAGCTGCCGTCGGTCATTGCGCTTCGGCAGTTCGTGAGGCCCAGCGAGTATCCGGCCTTCACCCGATTCAACCTGTTCCTCCGCGACCGCTTCAGCTGCGTCTATTGCGGATCGCGCAAGGAACTGACGTTCGACCATGTCGTCCCGCGCGCCCAGGGCGGGCGTACGACCTGGGAGAATGTCGCGACGGCCTGCGCGCCGTGCAACCTGCGCAAGGGCGGCCGTACTCCGCGGCAGGCGGGCATGCACATCGAGCGCGAGCCGATCCGGCCGACCAGCTGGCAGCTGCAGGACCATGGGCGGAGCTTCCCGCCGAACTACCTGCACCAGAGCTGGCGCGACTATCTCTACTGGGACGTCGAACTCGTGGCCTGACCTCTTAGTGGCGCGTTAACCATAAGCGCATAGCAACGGTCCCATGGATGGGGGAATTTCGGAGGCCGGCAACGGCGTCTCAGCGCAAGACGTGCCGCGCGTGCTGATCGTTCAGCCGAACCGGACGTACCTGGGCGTGATCGCGCGCCGCATCGTCGAAGGCGGGTACAAGGTCGCCACTGCGGAAACGGTGCAGGGGGCGATAGCAGAGCTTCACCGGGTCAGCATTCAACTTGTCCTGTCGGAGCTCAGGATCCCCCAGGTGGGCGGCGTGGAGCTGTCCCGGATGCTTCGTGACGACCCGGTTCACCGCGAGGTGCCGATCTTCCTGATCACGGGCAAATCGGACGCCGAGGGCGCAATCGAGGGCTACAAGGCCGGCGCGGATGCGGTGATCGCCAAGCCTTTTCACTTCGAAGTCCTGATCGCGCGCATCGGACGCGAGATCGAGCGCTCGCAGTCGCTCGAAAAATTGCGGACCGACAATGCCGTGTTAGACGCACGGGTCGTCGGCCGGGCGATCGAGCTCGGGGAGATGCGCGAACGTTGGCTCGCCAGCGAGGCCGAGCGACGCCGTCTCGAACAGATGGTTGGGTCAATCGCCCTCTAGAGGCGATCCACGAACTCGCGGATCTTGGGTGCGATGTCCTCGCGTTCCAGCGCGAGCGCCAGATTCGCGATCACGTAGCCCGCCTTGTCGCCGCAGTCGTGGCGGACGGCATCGACCTTCACCGCGTGAAACGGCTGCTTGCCGATGAGCTGGGCCATCGCGTCGGTCAGCTGGATTTCGCCACCCGCACCGGTCTCGCCCTTGTCGAGGATACGCATCACGTCCGGCTGCAGGATGTAGCGGCCGATGACCGCAAGGTTCGACGGCGCGTTTTCGGGTTTCGGCTTTTCGACGAGGCCGAGCACTTCGGTGACCGCTCCGTCCTGCTTGCCCGGGGTAATCACGCCGTAGCTTGCGGTGCGGTCGTGCGGCACCTCCTCCGTGCACAGCATGTTGCCCCCGCCGACACGCTCCCACGCGTCGACCATCTGCTTCAGGGCGCCCGGCCGGCCCGACATGAGATCGTCGGGAAGGAGGACTGCGAAGGGCTCGTCGCCGACGACGTGGCGGGCGCACCAGACGGCATGGCCAAGGCCCAGCGGCTGCTGCTGCCGGACCGAAACCAGCTCGCCGAACCTCGCGCGCGACGGTTGCAGCGGCTCCAGGCTCTTGCCCTTCTCGCGCATGGTGGTTTCGAGCTCGAAGGCCGCGTCGAAATAATCGACCAGCGCGGATTTGCCGCGGCCGGTCACGAAGATCAGCTGCTCGATGCCGGCCTCGCGGGCCTCGTCGACGGCATACTGGATCAGTGGCCGGTCGACGACCGTCAGCAGCTCCTTCGGAATCGACTTGGTCGCGGGCAGCAGGCGGGTGCCGAGGCCCGCCACAGGGAAGACGGCCTTGCGAAGCTTCTGGGTCATTCGGGGTTCGAAGGTCCTGTTGTATTGGTTTCGTCACCGACGCGCACCGTCGAGGGCGCGGGGCCGCCATCGGCGGGCGGGAGGTCGAAGCGGTCGGAGGGCCGGGGCTGGTTCTTCTTGATCAGCTCGTCGACCCGGTCGGGATTGGCGTAGGTTGGCGGCGTTAGCAGATCGTTCGCCGTCGGCGTCGTGCGCGCCATCAACGGCTTGACCGGTAAATGCTGGCCCTCCGCGGGCCGCAGATCGGCCGAGCGGCCGCAGCCGCAGAGCAGCGTAATGCCGATCAGGACCGAAAGACGCCGAACCATGGATATCGCGTAGCCCCTCACGTGCCATCGCGCCAGCCGGGTCCCGGCTTGCCGTCGTGGCAGCGCTTACCTAACGCGCAGGAATGCGAAAGATGCACCGATCGTTCCTCGTCGCCTTCGCGCTGCTCGTGTCCGCTTGCGGGCAGGAGATGGACCAGCCCGCGGCGAACAATGAAGCGCAAGCCGAAGCCGAAGGGCCAGTGAAGGGCGTCGACCGCAGCCACAAGGGCGAGGCCGCACCCGACGCCAAGTTCACCAATCCGGACGGCGAAGAGACCAGCCTTGCCGAGTTCCGCGGCGTTCCCGTCGCGGTGAACCTGTGGGCGACCTGGTGCGCACCGTGCGTGAAGGAGCTGCCGACGCTCAATGCCTTGGCCCGCACGCATGATAAGGACGGTGCTCTCGGTGTCATCGCAGTCAGCCAGGATTCGGGTCCGCAAGGTTCGGTCGAGGCCTTCCTAAGCAAGCTCAAGGTGGACGACCTCGGCGCCTACCACGATCCGAAGATGGCGCTTTCCGGGGCATTGAACGCGCAGGTGCTGCCGACGACGATCCTCTACGACGCGCAAGGTCGCGAGGTGTGGCGCTACGTCGGCGATCTCGACTGGACGAGCGCCGAAGCGGCTAAGCTGCTGGCCGAGGCTGGGGCGCCGCAAAAAGGTTGAGCAGCCGCCCGTCGATCGCCGCCAGACCGAGCGCGATCAGGCCGAGCCCGAAGAAGTCCTGAACCGCCAGCTGCTCTGACAGGAAAAGCGCGCCAAGCAGGATCGCCACCGGCGGAACGAGCAGGGTCACCAGCAGGGCATTGGTCGCGCCGGCCCGATCGATCAGGCGGAAATAGAGGACATAGCCGAACGCCGTGCACAGCAGCGCGAGCGCGGTGATCGCCCCTATGGCGCTCAACGGCGGGAACGTCTGCATCCACGGCTTGTCGAAGATGAAGGCGACCGGAAGCATCATCAGCGCGCCCGCGCTCAGCTGACCCGTCGTGACCGACATCGGCGACAGGCCCATGCGGCGGAAGCGACGCGCCCAGACGGCGGCCAGCGCATAGCTTAGCGAGGCGGTGATGCAGGCGAGCTGCGCCAGAGCGTCCGTCCCGACGTTCGCAAGCAGCGTCGGTCCAATCATGGTCGCGACACCGCCGAAGCCGAGAAGCACACCGGCGATCTTGCGCGGAGTCATGCGCTCGTCGTGAGTGAAGATGTGCGCGACCACGACGCCCCAGATCGGGGTCGTGGCGTTGAGGATGGAGGCAAGGCCGCTCGCGATGTGCGTCTGGCCCCAGCCGAAAAGGGTGAAGGGCAGCGCATTGTTGAGCAGCGCGAGCAGGAGCATCGACCCCCAGACTTCGCGCGTCAATCCCAGCGGCTGCCGCTTGAACCTGAGGAAGACGAGCATTGCCACCGCCGCAATGCTCAGCCGCAGCCAGACATAGGTCAGCGGATGCACGTGCCGCACCGCGACGCCGATGAAGATAAAGGCGCCGCCCCAGATGGCTGCGAGCACCAGCAGGATAGCCCAGTCGGAGCGGTTCATGACGCTGCGGATCATGGGCGCGGTGTAAGCCTCCGCCGATTCAGCCGCTTCCCGCAGCTTGCTCTCAAAGCAATCCTGGCTGAGCTTGGTCATTGACGGGTTTTGACGGACAGGGCGGCGCGCCGCCAACAAAAGGGCGGTCCGAGGCTATAAGCCGACCTTATCAGTCGCGAAGGAGCTCGTTGATGCTGGTCTTCGACCGCGTGCGCTCATCCACCCGCTTCACGATGACCGCGCAGGCAAGCGAGGGGCCGCCGTCCTTGCCCGGCAGCGCGCCCGGAACGACGACTGAATAGGCCGGGACGCGGCCGTAGTGCACTTCGCCGGTCACGCGGTTGACGATCTTGGTCGAGGCGCCCAGGAACACGCCCATCGACAGGACTGCGCCCTGCTCGACGATGACGCCCTCCGCCACTTCCGAGCGGGCGCCGATGAAGCAATCGTCCTCGATGATGACGGGCCCGGCCTGGAGCGGTTCGAGGACGCCGCCGATGCCGGCACCGCCGGAGATGTGAACGTTGCGCCCGATCTGCGCGCAGCTGCCGACGGTCGCCCAAGTGTCGACCATCGTGCCTTCGCCGACGCGGGCCCCGATGTTGACGAAGCTCGGCATCAGCACCGCACCCGGCGCCACGAACGCCCCGCGGCGGACGATCGCTCCGGGAACCGCGCGGAAGGCGGCCGCCTGGAAGTCCTTGTCGCTCCAACCTGCGAACTTGGACGGAACCTTGTCCCACCAGTGCGCACCGCCGGGCCCGCCGGCGATCAGCTCCATCGGGTTGAGGCGGAAGGAGAGGAGCACGGCCTTCTTGAGCCACTGGTGCACGACCCACTCGTCGCCGCTCTTCTCGGCGATGCGCGCCTCGCCGCTATCGAGCGCGGCAATCGCTTTGTCGACCGCGAGCCGGACGTCTCCGCGCGTGTCCGCACCGATCGAGTCGCGCTCCTCCCACGCGGCGTCGATGGTCGCTTCAAGGCTGCCGGTCATGATTGCTCCTCAAAAATGGAATCGAGCCATTCGCCCACGTCGGTGATGCGATGGTCGATGAAGCTGTCGTCGGCCGCGTGATTGCCGCGCTCCGAACCGTTGTCCACCCACACGGTGGTCATTCCGAGCGCCTTCGCCGGCTTCAGGTTCTGGGCCATGTCATCGACCAGTAGTGCGTGCGTCGGATCGATGCCGAAGCGCTCGCACAGCAGCTCGTAGCCGTGCGGGTCGGGCTTGGGGCGGTAGCTGCTCGCATGAATGTCATGCAGGTCGTGGAAGCGGTCGTGGACGCCAATCGCCTCCAGCACCCGGCGCGCATAGGGCGCGTCGCCGTTGGTGAAGACGAAACGGCGCCCCGGAAGCCTTTCCAGCGCGGTGGCGAGGCGCTCGTCCGGCTGCACGCGATCGAGCGGAATGTCGTGCACGTCTTCCAGAAAATGGTGCGGGTCGACCTCATGCGTCCGCATGAGCCCCGCCAACGTCGTGCCGTGTGTGTGGAAATGATCCTTCTGCACGCGGCGGGCCTCAGCCGGATCGCAGTCGAGCAGTCGCTGGATGTAGGCGCCCATGCGCTCGTCGATCAGCGCGAACAGGCCTGTCGAGGCCGGATACAGGCAATTGTCGAGGTCGAAGACCCAGTCCCGGATGTGGCGATATTCGGGGGCAAGCTGCGCGGCCATGGCGAACAGGCGCGTAGACCGAATCGGCCTGTCAGCAAATTGAAAGCTTCGGAAGTTTAGGAGGCATCCGGGGAAGCCGTGGAATATCAGCGGCTTATGCGGAGTGGGTGATGCAAAATCGGTTTCTTGCAACCAGCGGTTGCGCGGTCGTGCTCGCGCTTGCGGTGAGCGCTTGTGGCGGTGGTGGTGGAGGCGGCGTCAGTCCAATGCCGGCGCCTCCGGCTGCGCCCGTGCCGACGCCGAGTCCGACGCCCACGCCGTCGCCCACGCCGACACCGGCTCCTACGCCGACCCCGACGCCTCCGCCGCCGGGGACGAACTACGACACGACCGAGTATCAGCGGTCGAACGGAGCGGTCACCGCGAACGCCATCTCGGCATACAATGCGGGGGCGACCGGCGCCGGCATCAAGATCGGAATCATCGATACGGGCATCAATTCGAGCCTTGCCGAGTTCTCCGGCCGCATCGACTCCGCGAGCCGTGATGTGACAGGTAGCGGGCGAGCGCTGTCGGACCAGGACGGCCACGGCACGGCCGTCGCCGGCGTCGCTGCTGCCGCCAAGAACGACATCAACACGCAGGGTCTGGCGTTCAACTCGACCATCGTTTCGCTCAAAGCAGACGATCCGGGAAGCTGCGCAGACACCGCCGGAGATGGGTGCCAGTTCTTCGACAATGCGATCGCCACCGGCGTGGATGCCGCGCGTCTGGCCGGCGCAAAGGTCATCAACATGTCGCTAGGCGGTTCGACGCCCAGCAACATGCTGATGCAGGCGATTCAGCGCGCGGTGAACGCGGGCATCGTCATCGTCATTTCGGCGGGTAACGACGGCGACAAGCCGGAAGGCATCAACCCTGACCCCTTTGCGTTGCTGCCCGCACAGACCTTCCCTGGTCAGGTCATCATCGCCGGCGCCCTGAGCTCGGGTGCGACCAGCATGGCCAGTTTCTCCAACAAGGCCGGATCGGGCGCAGCCTGGTACCTGGCGGCGCTCGGGTCGAGCGTGCGGACGATCGACAACAACGGAACGGCGACCTTGTGGTCCGGGACCAGCTTCTCTGCGCCTGTCATTTCCGGCGCGGTCGCCTTGATGGCGCAGGCCTTTCCGAATCTATCCGCGCGGCAGATCATCGACATCCTGTTCACGACGGCCGACGACCTCGGCGCTGCCGGGACGGACGCGACCTACGGCCACGGTCGGCTCAATCTCACGAAGGCATTCCAGCCGGTCGGCACGGCTTCGCTGGCGGGCACGGAAACGGCGGTCGCGGCTTCCGACCTGCCTGGCGCAGCTGGCGACGGCGGGCCGCAGAAGCCTAGCGGATTCGGTGCCGTCATCCTCGACGGTTACAGCCGGGCCTTCGCCATCGATTTCGCCAAGACCTTCCACGCGGCGGCTCAAGAAAAGGTCCTCACGCGCGCTCTGCAGGGCGGCGTGAAGTTTGCAGGCGCATCGGCTGGACCCGTCAGCGTCGCGATGACGGTGGCGGAGCGGCCGGACCGCAAGTTCGGCTATTCCGTCGAGCGAATGGGCATCGGCCCCGAAGATGCGCGCGTATCGCGCCTCGTAGCGGGTTCGGCGGTCGCCCAGCTCGACCGCAAGACCGCAGCCGCGTTCGGTTTCCATGAAAGCGCAAAGACGCTCGAGCGGAAGCTGAACGGCGCGGAAGCGGGCGCATTCCTCATCGCGAAGGACGTTTCCGGCAATCCCGGCTTCAGCGCCGATCGCGGCACCAGCATGTCTGTGCGCCACAGTATCGGGAAGTTCGGCTTCACGTTGTCCGGCGAAAGCGGCGACGTCTGGACGGAGGTCCGCAGCACCGCGAGCGGATCCCCGTACCGCTGGACGAGCGTGGCGGTCGACCGCCGCTTCGGACACAATTGGACATCCGTCAGCATGAACCGGCTCGAAGAGAAGGACAGCGTGCTTGGCGGGCGCATGAGCGCGGCACTCGGCGGTGGCGGATCCAGCAGCATGTTCCTCGACCTTGAAGCGCGGCGCGATCTGGGCAGCGGCGTCAGCGCCGGCCTGACCGCTCGCCGCGGCTGGACCGAATTCGCAGGAGGCAAGTTCGCGACGTCCGCTTACGGATTCGATCTCACCAAGCTCGGCGTGCTGAACGGCAGGGACCAGATCGGCTTCCGAGTGTCGCAGCCGCTGCGCGTGGAAAGCGGCGGGTTCAACCTGCTGCTGCCGACATCCTACGACTATTTCACGCAGACGGCGTCGAACAGCTGGACGCGCTACTCCCTGGCGCCGAGCGGGCGCGAGGTGGACACGGAGCTGAGCTATTCGACCGCGCTGTTGGGCGACAATGCGTGGATCGATGGCAACCTGTTCATGCGCAAGGACCCCGGGCACATCGCCGGTGCGGACGCCGACATCGGGGCCGCGCTGCGGTTCACGCTGGGCTTTTAGCTAGCGCTGCTGGCGGCCGTAGCCGTAGCCGACCAGGATCGGCGCATTGCAGCCGTCGACCTTGCGCAGCACGGCCTTGTAGCCGTCCGCCATCGCAAGCTCGCCCAGCTTGTGCGCGCCGACCTTGCCTCCTTTGGCCACTTCGTAGCGGCTGGTCGGCGGGCAAGCCTTCGAATCCTGCGCGATCGGGTTGATCACGGGCGTATTCTGGACGGGGAAGGAAGGCGCGGGCGGCTGGGCCATCGAAGCCGTTGGAATAAGCAGCGGCGCGAGCAATACAGGGAAGAGTAAGCGCATGACGTCTCTCCTCGGCTCGCGAAAATACTCCTCGCTGGAGCCGGGCTCAACCATTCATGTGGCCGTATTAGACGGTGAAGCTCTCGCCGCAGCCGCAGGCGCCCTTCGCATTCGGATTTTCGAACACGAAGCCGGCAGCAAAGTCGTCCTCCCGCCAGTCCATGACCGATCCGATCAGATAGAGCACCGACCCGCCGTCGACGTAGAACGTGCCGCCCGGAGTGTCGATCTTCTCGTCGAGCGGGTTCGCCTCGGTGACGTAGTCGACCGAGTAAGCGAGGCCGGAGCAGCCGCGGCGCGGTGTCGACAGCTTAACGCCGATCGCGCCTTCCGGCGCGCGGCTCATCAGCTCGGCGATGCGGTCGTGCGCAGCCGAGGTCAGGGTGATCGCGGCCGGACGCGCGCGGACTTTCACTTCCTTATTCATAGCATTCCCAACTCCAGCCGGGCCTCGTCGCTCATCTTCGACGGGTCCCACGGCGGATCCCAAACCAGCTTCACCTCGGCATCGCGGATGCCGGGCACCGAAAGGACGCGGAGCTCGACTTCGTTCGGAAGCGATTCCGCGACCGGGCAGTGCGGCGTCGTCAGCGTCATGGTGACAACGGCGTCTCCATCTTCGCTGATGTCGATGTCGTAGATGAGGCCGAGCTCATAGATGTCGACCGGGATTTCGGGGTCGTAGACAGACTTCAGTGCCTCGACGACGGACTCCTTCAGGTCTTCGTTCGATGCGGGCTCGTCGACCGGCTTGGTCGCGCCGGACAGAAAGCCGGTGAGATAGTCGCGCTTGCGCTCGAACGTCTCGGTGACGCGGGCGCGCGGCGGCGGGCTCACCGCCTCGACCTCTTCCGTCTCGATCTTCCGTTCCTCGTTCATCCGAAGATCCGCTTCACCTGTTCGATCCCGCGCACGAGTGCCTCGATGTCGGAGCTGTCGCTGTGCGCCGCGAAGCTCGCGCGGGCCGTCGCCGGAACGCCGAGAACGCCCATCAGCGGCTGAGCGCAGTGATGGCCGGCGCGGACGGCGACGCCCACGTCGTCCAATATGGTGGCCGTGTCGTGCGGATGCACCCCGTCGACGTTGAAGCTGACGATACCGGCGCTGTCTTCGGGGCCGTAGATGGTCACGCCGTCGATGCTCGACAAAGCTGCACGAGTCTCGGCCACGAGCGCGCATTCGTGCGCGTGGATGGCGTCGATGGTCAGGCCCTGGGCCCAGTCGATTGCGGCGTGGAGGCCTACCGTGCCGACGATGTGCGGCGTGCCCGCCTCGAAGCGCATCGGCGCATCGAGATAGGTCGTCTCCGCGAAGGTGACCCGGTCGATCATCGACCCGCCGCCCTGCCACGGCGGAAGCGAGTTCAGCAGATCGTAGCGGCCCCACAGGCAGCCGATGCCGGTCGGGCCGTACAGCTTGTGGCCGGAGAAGGCGTAGAAGTCGGCACCGATGGCCGCGACGTCGACGGGCAGGCGCGGGACCGCCTGGCAGCCGTCGAGCAGCAGCAGGGCGCCTTTGGAATGCGCAATCTCTGCCGCACGCTTCGCGTCGAGAATCGAACCGAGGACGTTCGAGACATGGGCGAAGGCGACGATGCGATGCTCTTCGGTCAGCATCTGCTCTGCGGCATCGAGGTCGATGCGGCCGTCGCTGGTCAGAGGAACGGCGTCGACCTGATATCCGGCGAGCTGCCACGGAACGATGTTGCTGTGATGCTCGAGCTGCGACAGCAGAACGCGGTTGCGGCCTTCCTTCGGCAGCGAGCGGGCAACCAGGTTGATCGCCTCGGTCGCGCCGCGCGTAAAGACGACCTCGTTTGACTGGCCGTCGATGAGGCCCGCAGCCGCCGCACGCGCCGCTTCGTAGCGGCCGGTCATCTCACTGGAGCGCTGATACACGCCGCGGTGCACGGTCGCGTAATCGCGCGCATAAGCGTTGGTGATCGCGTCGATCACCGCCTGCGGCTTCTGCGCGGTCGCCGCGCTGTCGAGATAATGCCAGTTCTCGATCGCCGGGAACTGCGCACGGACGTCCAGCGCGCTGTTGGGCGAGAGGCGAACGGGGGCGGTCACTTGGAAACCCTCCGAAGCGATTCACGGGCCGCGGTGCAGATGGCCTCGCGCTGGGCATCGTCGGTGACGTGATCCCACAGGCCCATGACAAAGCCTTCGAGCAGGAGCGCACGGGCACTCGCCGGGTCGAGCCCGCGGCTCATGGCGTAGAAAAGCTGGGTCTCGTCCAGTTCGCCGACGCTGGCGCCGTGCGCGCACTTCACGTCGTCGGCGTAGATTTCGAGCTCCGGCTTGCAGTTCGCCGTCGCGCCGCGATCTAGCAGCATGGCCTTCACCGACTGCTCGCCGTCCGTCTGCTGGGCGCCGCGCGCGACCTCGACCTTGCCGAGGTAGGAGCCGACTGCCTTGTCGCCGAGGACCGAACGAACGATCTGTCGCGAACGACCCCGTTCACCGATGTGGTTAACTTTTGTAACCAGCTCGTTAGTAGAACTACCTGAGCCGATGTTGGCAACGTAAAGCTCGAAGTCGGAATCGACCTCCAGGCTGACTTCCAGCTCCGTGCGGCCGTAGATGCCCGAATTGTTCAGGACGAAGAGACGTGCCTTCGCGCCATCGCCGAGCGCAATTGTCGCGCGCCGAACCTGCACGTCATCACGGCTCGGCAGCCACACCTCTTCCAGGCTCTCGCCAGCGCCGACCGTGAAGGTCAGCGGCTCGGCGAGCTGGTCCCAGACGGGCCTCAGCGCATCGAGGTCGGCGTAGCGCCAATCCTCCTGCTTGCGGCTGGGGAAGGGGGCGGTCATGCGCGCCTCTTCATCAGGCGGCGAAGCTGCTTGTCGCGCCGCTTCTGCCGCTCGGGAGCCATCAGGCCGTAGAGCGCATCGAGCGCGAACCCGGCCGCGAAGGCTACCACGACCCACTTTCCGATCTCACCCGTGTCCGTGAACCGGCTGACGACGATGTCGGCGACCGTGACGATGCCGACCAGCATGATCAGCAGTGCGGTGTCGGCGACCGCGCGGCCGGGAATGCCGCGGACCGACTCCACGACGAACATGAAGACGATGCAGGCAAGGATGATGACGAAAGCCGTCACGCGACCGCCTCCGCATAGCCTTCGCGCTCCAGCTCCAGCGCGAGCTCGGGCCCGCCGCTCCGCACGATGTCGCCGCGATAGAGGACGTGCACCCTGTCCGGCGTCACATAGTCGAGCAGCCGCTGATAGTGCGTGATCAAGAGCACACCCTTGTCCGGCGAGCGCATGATGCGGTTGATGCCGGCGCCGACCGCACGAAGGGCGTCGATGTCGAGCCCGCTGTCGGTCTCGTCCAACACCGCGAACTTGGGATTCATGATGCCCATCTGGACCATCTCGGCGCGCTTCTTCTCGCCGCCCGAGAAGCCGACGTTCACCGGCCGCTTCAGCATCTCGACGTCCATGCCGAGAAGTGAAGCCTGCTCGCGTGCGAGCTTGATGAATTCTCCGCCGGACAGCTCCGGCTCGCCACGCGAGCGGCGCTGCGAATTCAGGCTTTCGCGGAGGAACTGCAGCGACGAAACGCCGGGGATTTCTACCGGATACTGGAAGCCCAGAAACAGGCCCGCAGCAGCGCGCTCGAACGGCTCAAGCGCAAGCAGGTCCTGCCCGTCAAACGTCACGCTTCCGTCGGTGACCTCGTAGCCGGGACGGCCCGCGAGGACGTAGCCGAGCGTCGACTTGCCCGACCCGTTGGGCCCCATGATCGCATGCACTTCACCCGCCGGAACGCTGAGCGAAATGCCGTTCAGGATCGGTTTGTCGGCGACGTTCGCGCGAAGGTTCGAAATCTCGAGCATCTTACTTGTCGGTCTTCCCGGCAGGGCAGTTCAAAAGGAAATAGCGGCGCATCGAGTCCATCGCGTCCTGCCGGATGCCTTCGAGCATGCGCTGGTCGTTCAGCGCGCGCTGGCGGTCTTCGAGGGCGGCGTCCTCGAGGCCGAGCTTGGCTTCTTCGGCCGCATTCTTCTTGGCACCCGCTTCGCGCAGGTCCCGGCGGCGCTGCGAAATGTCGAGCCGAGCCATTACGATCGACTCCTGCTCCCGATAGGCGTCGAGCAGGAACTGGCTGCGACGTCCCGCTTCTGACGAGAAGGCCGGGTTCGCAAAGCCGCGATCGCAACGCGACACCGCATTGTCGAGCGCATCCAGATCGGCCGACACTGCAACTAGAAACACCAGAGGGATCATCCGACTGAGCCTTCCAAACTAATTCCGAGCAGCTTCTGAGCCTCGACCGCGAACTCCATCGGCAGCTGCTTCAGCACCTCGCGGGCGAAGCCGTTGACGATGAGAGCGACCGCCGCTTCCTGATCCAGACCGCGGCTCATCGCGTAGAAGAGCTGGTCCTCGCTGATCTTCGACGTGGTCGCTTCGTGCTCGATCGTCGCGGTCGGGTTCTTCACTTCAATGTACGGCACCGTGTGCGCGCCGCACTTGTCGCCGAGCAGCAGGCTGTCGCACTGGGTGAAGTTGCGCACGTTCTCGGCGTTCGGGAGCACGCGGACCAGCCCGCGATAGGTGTTGTTCGACTTGCCTGCGCTGATGCCCTTCGAAACGATGGTCGAGCGCGTGTTGGCGCCGATGTGCACCATCTTGGTGCCGGTGTCGGCCTGCTGGCGGTTGTTGGTCAGCGCGACCGAATAGAATTCGCCGACGCTGCCTTCGCCCTTCAGGATGCAGCTCGGATATTTCCAGGTGATCGCGGATCCCGTCTCGACCTGCGTCCAGCTGACCTTCGACCGCGCGCCGCTGCATAGCGCCCGCTTGGTGACGAAGTTGAAGATGCCGCCCTTGCCCTCGGCATCGCCCGGATACCAGTTCTGGACGGTTGAGTATTTCACCTCGGCGTCTTCGTGCGCGAAGATTTCGACCACGGCGGCGTGCAGCTGGTTTTCGTCGCGCATCGGCGCCGTGCAGCCTTCGAGGTAGGAAACGTAGCTGCCCTTGTCCGCGACGATCAAAGTGCGCTCGAACTGGCCCGTGTTCTCCGCATTGATGCGGAAATAGGTCGAAAGCTCCATCGGGCAGCGGACGCCTTCGGGAATGTAGACGAAGGTGCCGTCCGAAAAGACCGCGCTGTTGAGGCAGGCGAAGTAATTGTCGCGCTGCGGGACGACCGAACCGAGATATTTCTGGATCAGCTCCGGATATTCGCGGATGGCTTCGCTGATGCTGAGGAATATGACGCCCGCCTTCTTCAGCTCCTCGCGGAAGGTGGTGGCGACGGATACGCTGTCGAACACGGCATCGACCGCAACGCGGGGTGCACCCTCGACGCCGGCGAGCACCTTCTGTTCCTCCAGCGGAATGCCCAGCTTCTCGTAGGTGCGGCGGATTTCCGGATCGAGTTCGTCGAGCGAGGCCAGCTTCGGCTTCTGCTTCGGCGCCGCGTAATAATAAGCGTCCTGGTAATCGATTTCGGGGATGTCGAGCTTGGCCCAGCTGACCTCCTCCATCTCGAGCCAAGAGCGATAGGCCTTGAGCCGCCAGCCGAGCATCCATTCGGGCTCGTTCTTCTTGGCCGAGATGAAACGGACGGTTTCCTCGCTGAGACCCTTGGGCGCGAACTCCTGCTCGATGTCGCTGGTGAAGCCCCACTCGTAGGTGGCGAGCTTCTCGGCGGCTTCATGCGCCTCGCGGTTGCGGACGGTGGTCTGCTCGGTCATCGCGCGAGTTCCTCGCCGGCGGATGCTGGCGCGCAAAGAGCTTGCAGGCTGACCGCCCCGAGCGCGCCCCGGATCGCATTACCGACGACACCCATGTGCGGCTTGACGTGGCATATCGCGTCGAGTGCGCAGTCGTGGTTCTCCCCCGTGGCGCACATCGTCAACGAGATCGGTCCTTCTACTGCTTCGACGATATCGGCCAAGGTGATCGCCTCTGCGGGACGCGCGAGCGCGAAGCCGCCCGTGGCGCCGCGGACGCTGGTCAGCAGGCCCTCCGCGGCCAAGCGGCCCATAAGCTTTTGGGTGGTCGGCAAGCGTACTCCGGTCTCCTGCGCCAGCTCGCTCGCACTGAGGCGCGCACCGGCCTCGCGGCGGGCGGCGGCGGTCATGATCACGACCGCATAATCGGCGAGATGGGTCAGGCGCATTTTGCTCAATTCGGATTGTTTGTGTCCGATTTAGTGCGTTGCGTCGAAAAACTCAACCGGATTGCAGCGGCTGGATTGCTTCGCTGCCGTCACGATGACAGAGCGGCGGCGTGTCCCTCTACTCCCTCGTTCGTCCTCTGGCCTTCGCTCTCGACGCGGAGAGAGCGCACCGCCTGACGATCGCGGCGCTCAGGAGCGCCCCTAAGCAGAAGGCGCCGCGGTTTCTCCCGTCGCTGCGCTCGACCGTGGCAGGGATCGAATTTCCCTCACCAGTCGGCCTCGCTGCAGGCTTCGACAAGGACGCCGAGGTGCCGGAGCAGATGCTCGGGCTGGGCTTCGGCTTTGTCGAAGTCGGAACGCTGACGCCCAAGCCGCAGGCGGGCAATCCCAAGCCGCGTCTATTCCGTCTTGTGGAGGATCGCGCGGTCATCAACCGCATGGGCTTCAACAATGGCGGTCAAGCCGACGCGTTCAAGCGGCTAGAGAAGTGCACCCATGTCCACGGCGTCATCGGCGTGAACGTCGGCGCGAACAAGGATAGTCCGGACCGTATCGCCGACTATGCCGTCGGCGTGCGACGCATGTCGGCCGTGGCACGCTACGTCACGATCAACATCAGTTCGCCAAATACGCCTGGCCTTCGCGGGCTCCAGGATGAAGGCGCGTTGCGGGAACTCCTCGCGGCCGTCGAAGAGGTCCGAGCGGACAAGCCGATCTTCCTCAAGGTCGCGCCCGATCTCGAGGACGGGGATCCGCAGCGGATCGTGAAAGCCGCTCTCGATCATCACATCGATGCGCTCATTGTGGCCAACACGACCGTCTCTCGGCCGCAACTTCGGTCCCGCCACGCCGGCGAACAAGGCGGACTGTCCGGAGCGCCGCTGAAGTCCCTGGGCCTCGACGCTTTGCGCGCATTCCGCGCTGCGAGCGGTGGAGAAATCCCGCTGATTGGGGTGGGCGGCATTGAGACGGTCGACGATGCGTGGGAGCGGATTCGCGCGGGCGCCAGCCTCATCCAGCTGTACAGCGCGATGGTCTACGAAGGGCCCGGCCTCGCACTTCGCATCGCTGACGGCCTTGCGGAGCGGCTCGAGCGCGAGGGCATGAGCCACATTTCGGAGGCCGTGGGCTCGGCCGCTTAAGGCAGCGTCAGGACGACACCTTCGCGGCGTGGGTCGAATCCGCCGTCGACACGTCCGTTACGGATCAGCACGCTATGCACGCCGGAATCCTCGCCTTGCCCCGGCTTCAGGTCGATGCCGCGCTGGCGCAGGCCTTCGAGGACCTCCGGCGAGAACTTGGTCACCTCGCCCTGGAAGGCGCTTCCGCGAGCGACGAGGTTCGGCGCCGCGATGGCGTTCTGCATCGGCATGTTCCAGTCGACCGCGGCGACCAGCGACTTGGCGACATAGGCGAGAATGGCGTTTCCGCCCGCCGATCCGATCGCACCGGCGAACTTGCCATCCCGCGTCAGAAGAATCGCCGGAGTCATTGACGACCGCGGCCGCTTGCCGGGAGCCACGGCGTTCGCCGCCGGACGGCCCTGAGCATCCACCGGGCTGAAGGCGAAGTCGGTCATCTGGTTGTTGAGGAAGAAGCCGTCGACCATGCGGCCCGAGCCGAAGATGGACTCGACGGTCGTGGTCATCGAAACGACGTCGCCATCGGCATCTCGGACGATGAAGTGCGACGTGCCCGTCGGCTCGTAGGTGCTGTCATTAGCGGCGACCTTCGCGCCGGGCGGAACACCCGGAGTGGGCGGCGCTCCGGCGGTCGGGCCGATGAGCTTCGCGCGCTCGTCGATGTAGGCCGGATCGAGCAGGCCCTGAACCGGGACCGAGACGAAGCCGGGATCGCCGACATAGCGATCGCGGTCCGCGTACATGATCCGGCTCGCCTCGGCGAACAGGAACCAGGCTTGCGGGTCGTTCGGGCCGCGGGACGCAATGTCGGTGTGCTGCAGCAGTCCCATCAATTCGACCAAGCCCACGCCGCTCGCAGGCGGCGGCGGCGCGCACAGGAGGTAGACGCGGTATGGCCCGCAGACAGGTTCGCGCTTCACCGGCTTGTAGCTGGCCAGGTCCGCGAGCGTCATCGATCCGCCGAGGGGCCCGGACCGCGTCCGCTGAACAATGCGGGCGGCTGTGGATCCGGAATAGAGCGCTGTGGGCCCCTGCCTCGCCAAGCGGCCGAGGAATTCGGCGTAGGCCGGGTTCTTCAGCAGGTCGCCGACGTCGACGAAATTGCCGTCGGTCTTCCTGAAGTATGCAAGCACATCCGGCGCGCTGTTCTCGGCATAGTTTGCGCGAACCAGCTTCGCGAGACGGGGGCTGACGCGGAAGCCGTCGCGTGCCGTCCGCTCCGCGTCCGCGAAGAGCGTGCTCCACGCGAGTCGCCCATGCTCGTCATGCGCCAGAGCGAGCATCTTCACCGCGCCTGGAACGCCCGTCGCGCGGCCGGACAGCACGGCTTCGTCGAAGCTGAGCGGAGTGCCGTCGGCACGCAGGAACATGGTGGAGACCGCCTGCGCCGGAGCCACTTCGCGCCCGTCATAGACCGTCAGCTTTCCGGTGCGCGCGTCAAAGTAGTGCAGGAACGCCCCGCCGCCGATGCCGGAGCTTTGCGGTTCCACAAGCGACAGCATCGCCTGCACCGCAATCGCGGCGTCGACCGCGCTTCCGCCGCGCTTCAACACGTTGAGTCCAGCCTGCGCCGCGAGCGGGTTTGCGGCGATGACGAACAGCTCCGCGGCCGGAGTAACGACGGGCGGATTCGCCGCGGCCTGCGGCGTGCTCTGAACGGTGACCGCACAGGCCGACAGACTGGCGGTGGCCAGCACGGCGAAAAGCTTCTGGATCATGCGCATGGCCTCGGGACGTAGCGGGCGCGTGCGCGACCGTCCACGGAGAGTGGCGCTATCGGCCGTTTCGGCTAAACAGCAGCCGCTAGGGAGGGACCATGGCTCGGCAGCTCGAACATTTTCCGAACCTTGTGACGATGTTCCTGCAGCGCGCCCGCGAGAAGGGCGAGGCACCGTTCCTCTGGGCCAAACGCAGTGGCCAATGGCAAAGCATCAGCTGGCGCGAAGCCACGCGGCAGGTCGTCGCCTTCGCGGAGAGCCTCCGCCGGATCGGACTGCAGCCGGGCGACCGCGTCATGCTGGTCAGCGAGAACCGCCCCGAATGGCTGATCGCAGACCTGGGCATCATGGCGGCCGGCTGCGTGACCGTTCCGGCCTACATCACGAACACCATTCGCGACCACACGCACATCCTCGGCAATTCGGGCGCACGGGCGGTGATCGTCTCGAACCAGAAGTTGGCCAAGAACCTGATCCCGGCCGTCCTTTTCAGTTCGGAATGCCATCACGTCATCGACATCGAGGACATCCGCACCGGTCAGGCGATGGACGCTGCTCAATTCCACCGCTGGATCGATATGGTCGCCGGCGAGCCCGACATCGCCGCCGTCGAAAACCGCGTGCGCTCGGTCGGCCGCAACGATCTCGCCTGCATCATCTACACCAGCGGCACTGGCGGCGCCCCGCGCGGGGTCCGGCAGCATCACGGCTCTATCCTCGCCAATGTCGAGGGCGCGGCCGACGTCATTTCGACCGATTTCGGCTGGGACGATGAAATCTTCCTGTCCTTCCTGCCGGCCAGTCACGCCTACGAGCATACCGGCGGGCAGCACTTCCCGATCGGGCTCGGTGCGCAGATCTACTATGCCGAGAGCCTCGAGAAGCTGGCAGCCAACATCGAGGAAGTCCGGCCGACCATCATGGTCGTCGTCCCCCGTCTGTTCGAGATGCTGCGGGCTCGCATCCTCAAGACGATCGAGAGCAGCGGGAGCCTCTCGAACTATTTGCTCAGGCGCGCGCTTTCGATCGGTTCGAAGAGGTATGAGGGCCGTAGCAACCCGCTCGACCTGCCGATGGATGGCATCCTGTCCCTCACGCTGCGCAAGAAAGTGCGCGCTCGGTTTGGGGGACGGATGAAGGCGATGGTTTCGGGAGGCGCTCCGCTCAACCCGGAAGTTGGGCTGTTCTTCCAGTCGCTCGGCCTGACCTTCCTGCAGGGCTACGGCCAGACCGAGGCCGGTCCGGTGATCAGCTGCAACCGTCCCGCCGCGGGCATCCGCATGGACAGTGTCGGACCGCCGGTGAAGGGCTGCGAGGTCCGTATCGCGGATGACGGCGAGATCATGGTGCGCGGCGAGCTGGTCATGCACGGTTACTGGCACAACCCTGAAGAGACGGCGCGCGTCCTTCAGGACGGGTGGCTCGCGACCGGGGACGTCGGCCATCTCGACGAGAACGGCCGGATCATCATCACCGACCGCAAGAAGGACCTGATCGTCAACGACAAGGGCGACAACGTCTCGCCGCAACGCGTCGAAGGCATGCTGACGCTTCAGCCGGAGATCGCGCAGGCGATGGTTTACGGCGACCGCCGCCCCTACCTCGTCGCGCTGCTCGTCCCGGAAGCGGAATATGCGAACAAGCCGGACCTGCAGCAGATTCTGTCAAAAGCGGTCGATCGCGTGAACGCGGACCTGTCGGTGATCGAGCGCGTCCGGCGTTTCATCACCGCCGACGAACCGTTCACCACCGACAATGAGCAGCTGACGCCGTCGCTCAAGATCCGGCGGCACGTGATCCGCAAAATCTACGGCGACCGGCTCGACGCCCTGTACGGGCGCTGATCAGCTCCGCTTGTAAGGGACGAAGTCGCCCATCGCGCAGGCGCCGATGATCATGCCCGTCCGGACGTCGCGAACGTCGGCGATGTCGCCATGGCAAAGGCCGGAGCCCGTGCTGCGCGTCACCAGCGTGTAGAAGCCGCTGGTCAGACCCTGACATTCGCCGATCAGATGGTTCACGTAGACCGTCGCTCCGCTCTTGAAGGCGACCGTGCTGTTGTCGATCGTGACCATGTCGTCGGACTGATAATGCGGCAGGCAGCTTACCGGCGACCCGGCGGCGCGTCCCGCAAGCAATTGCTGGTACTTGGCTTCGGCCTGGGCGCTGCGGGTTGCCGGGGGCTGCTCCGCGCAACCGGCGAGCATAGTGGCAGCGATGAGCAAGATTGGTGCTGCGCGCATCGCGATACTCCTTTCGAAGTTCATGAACTCGGTAGAGCGCTTCTGCAGCTTAACGGAAGCTGTCTTTCTCCGCGCGGAGGCGAGCGAAATCCTGAGCATCGGAAGCGCGAACGAAGGGGTTGGTCGCCCGTTCCTCTGCAACCGTGGTGGGGAGCGTGATTTCTCCCGCATTGCGAAGAGCTTCTACATGCCGGAGGCGCTCTCGGACGGCTTCGTTTACCGGCTCGGCGTGGAGCGCGAACCGCGCGTTCGCCAGCGTATATTCGTGCCCGCAATAGATGCGCACGTCGTCGGGCAGCGAGGCGATCCGGAGCATGTTGGCGTACATCTGCTCGGCCGTCCCCTCGAACAGTCGCCCGCAACCCATGGCAAACATGGTGTCGCCGACGAAGATCATCCGCTCCTTCTCGAAATAATAGGCGACGTGGCCGGCAGTGTGCGCCGGGATGTCCCAGACCACCGCTTCGGCTCCGCAGACGCTGACGCGATCGCCCTCGGCGACGATGCGGTCGACCTTGCTGACGCGCTCGGCCTCGGCCGGAGCGATGATCGGACTGCCGGTCGCTGCCCGAATGGCTTCGTTCCCGCCCGTGTGGTCAGGGTGCCAGTGCGTGTTCAGCACTTGCGTCAGCCGCAAGCCATTCGCCGCCGCCGCGTCCAGGACCGGAGCCGCGACCGACGGATCAACCGCAGCCGTCTCCCCGCTTTCAGGATCGTGGGTCAGCCAGACGTAATTGTCCGTTAGGACCGGGACGGCGAGGACTTCCAGCATCAGGCCGCACTCCTTTGCACTGTCTCTAGCGCTTCCTGCGCGAGCAGTCGCACAAGCTCTTCGGCCGGCAATGCGCGGCCAAGCGGCGCGGCTTGGCCGGCCCACATCGGTCCGAAGCCGAACTCTCCGCGCTCCTCCGCAGCGGCGCGGATCGGCGCGAGGGCCGCGCTGGCCAGCGGGAACGGCGGAGCCTCGGCTCGCACGGCCCTCAGCTCATCCGTCAGCCTGCCGTGCAGGCCGCGCGCCAACCCGCCGGTCATCAGGTTCGTGAAGAAGGTGCGGCCGTTCTTCAGCCGCGCGTGATGCGCCTCGGAGACTGCCGCTTCAGGTGTGTGCATGAAGGCGGTGCCGAGCTGAACCGCGCTGGCCCCGAGCATCATCGCGGCGGCGATGCCCCTTCCATCCCCGATCCCGCCCGCTGCGATCACGGGGACGCGAACGGCATCCACGACCTGCGGCAGGAGTGCGAACAGTCCCAGCGCTTCGCCTGGATCACTGCCCAGGAACCTGCCGGTATGACCCCCGGCTTCGAATCCCTGCGCGATGACGGCGTCCGCGCCCCCCGATTCGAGCCAGCGGGCCTCCTCGACCGTCGTGGCATTGCCTACGACGGTCGTTCCGGCGACTTTTACTCGACCGAACAGGCGTTCGTCCGGCAGTCCAAAGTGGAAGCTGACGACCTCCGGCCGAGTCTCCTCAACCGCCGCACACATCGCCTCGTCGAACGGCTTGCGCAGCACGCCGCCGCTCGACGGCTCCACGCCGAACTCAGCATAGTAAGGCGCAAGAAGGGTGCGCCACGGACCGTCGTCCACTGCGTCGGGCATGCGATGGCAGAAGAAGTTCAGATTGATGGGGCCGGGCGACGCCGCACGAACTTGCGCGACCTGCACCACGACCTGTTCGGGCGATAGCATCGCGCAGGGGAGCGAGCCGAGTGCTCCACCTCGGATCGAGGCCGCTGCGAGTTCCACTCCTCCCGCTCCGGCCATCGGCGCTTGGACGATCGGATGCTCGATCCCGACGAGATCGAGGAAGCGCCTGTCGCGCCAGCCTACCATTCGCCCGTGTTCGGCATCGAGGTCCATGGCTCGGCCGGCGCCAGCCTGCCGCCCTCCTGCAGCAGCTCGACGGAGATGTTGTCGGGGCTGCGGACGAAGGCCATGTGGCCGTCGCGCGGGGGACGATTGATCGTCACGCCCGCGTCCATCAGCCGCTGGCAAGTCTCGTAGATATTGTCGACGCGGTAGGCGAGGTGGCCGAAGTTGCGGCCGCCGCCGTAGCCCTTCTCGTCCCAGTTGTAGGTGAGCTCGACCTCGCCGCCCTCGTCTCCGGGCACTCCGAGGAAGATGAGGGTGAAGCGCCCGGCTTCATTCTCCATCCGGCGGCGCTCCTCGAGGCCGAGCAGTTGGAAAAATGCAACAGTGGCGTCGGGATCCGACACGCGGATCATGGTGTGCAGGAATTTCATTTCGCCTCACTCAATTCAACGCTATAAATGCACGGTTCGTCGACGATACTGACCGGCGATGGTGACCGGTGATCGTCAGCAATACGACGAACGCAGGGTATCATTCCATGATCCAGAAGCTGCAGGACAGCCGCGCCGTTCTTTTGGGCGCGGTAGCGATCTTTGCCGTGGGTTTGACGACAAGTGGCTATGTGCTGGGCGACGGCTTGCGTCGGGCGAAGATGGCGGAGCGATCCGTCACCGTCCGGGGCGTTTCCGAACGCGACGTGACGGCCGACCTCGCAACCTGGACCGTGTCCTTCTCCGACGAAGGAACGACGCTAGCGCCGGTGCAGGCGTCCGTGGATCAGAAGAGCGGCGCCGTGCGAGCCTTCTTCCAGAAGGCCGGCTTCAAGCCAGACGAGATCAGCGACACGGCGATCAACGCCAGCTCCAGCTTCGACCGAGACCGCAAAGAGGAGCGCGTGACGGTCAGCCGTTCGATCCAGCTGCGGAGCCGCGACGTGATGAAGGTCCGCAACGCCTATGCGCGCCAGTCCGAGCTGATCCGCGACGGCGTTCCGATCAACGGATCGAACGTCAATTACGTCTTCACCGGCCTCAACAAGCTGAAGCCGGAGATGATCGCCGAGGCGAACAAGAACGCGCGCACGAGCGCTGAGGAGTTCGCCCGCGACAGCGGAGCCGAGGTCGGTCGCATCAAGACAGCGAGCCAGGGCTATTTCTCGGTCGGGGCTCGCGATGGCGAGGCGTGCGACGAGTGCGGATCGAGCGGCGGAACCTCGCCGTTTCAGAAGGTGCGCGTCGTGACGACGATCGATTACGATCTGGGCTAGCGGCCCGGCGGAGGCGTGGTCGGGACGGGAAGCATCTTGAGCGCTTCACGTGCCGCCTGCCCGGATTTCCCGTTCGGATCGACCGAGGAAGCGCGCGACCAGTAGGTCCGCGCGCCGGCATCGTCGCCGGCGAAATGGTAGACATGCCCGGCCTCGAACAGGAGTGTCGGGTCGTTCGGCGCCAGAGTCAGCGCCTTGCCGATCGCCTGCTTCGCCGTGACCGCGTCATTCTCTCGGATCGCGAGCGCAGCCGAGAAATACCAGAGGAACGGGTCCTCCGAGACGGTCTGCGCCGCCTCCGTCACCTTCGCGCGCGCCATCTTCAGGTCGTTCTGCGCTTCCGCAGCGCGGGCGCGATCGAGCAGGGCTTCGCCGCGTTGCTCGGCCTGGAGCGAATTGCCGCCCAACGCTTTGTCGAGCGCGATCGCGGCCTTGCCGGGCTCGTTGGCTGCAATC
This sequence comes from Sphingomonas telluris, assembly GCF_022568775.1. Taxonomy (NCBI): domain Bacteria; kingdom Pseudomonadati; phylum Pseudomonadota; class Alphaproteobacteria; order Sphingomonadales; family Sphingomonadaceae; genus Sphingomonas; species Sphingomonas telluris. Next base: position 388,014 of record NZ_JAKZHW010000002.1, read on the forward strand.
CACATGTTCCCTGCGGCCGCGAGGAGGCGCGCCTTCTCGCCTTCGTTGCTTTGAACCGCGGCCGCTTGCTCGAAGTCGTTCGCGGCCGTCGCGGAGTCGCCTGACTTCGCGGCCGACAAAGCGCGGCAGACCAATGCTTCGGGGGTCACCACGTCCGGGCACGCGGAAGTCGGAGCGGGTGCCGGTGCGGGCGGGGCGGGAGCCGCTGCTGCGATCGCTGCGGCAAGGAAAAGGATCATGAGGATTGCTCCACTAGGGCGGCGACGGTGCGCTCGATCGTCTCGATCTCGTGAGGCGCCGAAAGGCGATGGCCGCCGCCCTTGACCACGGTGACCTGCACGTCCGCTGAACGCAGGCGGTCCTTGAGGCGGAAGGCGATATCGACCGGAACGTCCTCGTCGCCGTCGCCGTGAATCAGCCGCACCGGACAGTCGATGGCGATCTCCGAGCCGAGAAGGCGCATGGCCTGGCCCGACGACCAGAAGGTCGCCGTGGTGATTTGTGCGCCGCCATCAGGAAGCTCGCGCCGGAGGGTTTCCCCAGCAGCGAGCCGCTCGCGCAGACGGTCCGGAAAGCCCCACTCTGTAAAGTCCGGAGCGGCGGCGATGCCGACCAGAGCTTTCACCCGCTCAGGCCGCCGCAGGGCCAGATGAAGCGCGATCCAACCGCCCATCGACGAGCCCACCAAGACGACCGGGCCAATTGTCTGCCCGTCGAGCATCAGGAGGGCCTCATCGATCCACCGTTCGAGCGCACCGTCTTGGAAGCGTCCCTCGGACGAGCCCGTACCCGAATAGTCGAAGCGGAGCATCGCCAGCCCGCGTCTTGCCGCGAAGGCATCAAGCGCGACCGCCTTGCTGCCCTCCATGTCGGACGCATAGCCCGGCAGGAACAGGATCGTCGGCCCCTCCCCTTCACGCTTGCGGTAGGCGAGGCGCGGGCCGTCAGCGGGGTCGAGAAACAACAGATTCACTTCAATCACGTGCGGAGCCATAGTGCAGCAAGACGAAGCTTGCATCTGCCCGTGGCCGCCGTTCTGCTGCCTTGAACTAGGCCACCTTCCGATAAACGGTTCGGCCGGGATCGTTCGAGGCGGTGAGGAAGATCTGCTCGAACCGCGCATCGGTCTTCATGATCAAGCGGTCGACGAGCATTACATGCGACGTTTCGATCTGGTCCTGCGTATATCGCTTGCGGATTTCCGGCTTTCGTTCTGGATTGGCGGAGCGGCTCTTCGCGAAGCTCCAATGGACATCGTCCAGGACCAGATACCCGCCGGGCCGGATGAGTTCTTTCAGCGCGATGCAGGCTGGGGCGTCATGGTGAAAAACGTGGCCGCCATCGAGATAGGCGAGATCGTAGATACCCGTCCCGCCGCGGCTCATCTCATCGAGCGCCAGCTTGGCCAGATGCCATGAGTAGCTGTCGTAGGTGAGGTGCGTATTCCCATGCGTAACCACTGTAATGCCGTCAACCAACCCTTCGGAACGAAGCATCTGCTCGACCTTTGCGACGGTCTCTTCGTAATCGAACAAGTGAAGCGCGCCCTTGCCTTTCATCATCTTCGCGATTTCACGCGAGGTCGCGCCAATTCCAGTGCCGATTTCGGCGACGGATATTTCGTCCTTCACATCCAAAAGGCGACGGAGGACAGCAAGTACGTCTGGCGAGTGGAACTGAATTCCGCTGGTCCCAATGTTGGTCGTCATAGACCGCGGCTAGCATGCCGCCAATGCCGGAACAACTTGCTCCGGTCGGAACGGCCGATCAGTTGGTTGGGTCGCTTCGGTCAGGCAGCTCGAAGGCAGAAGGCTTCCAATGGCGAACGGCAAATCCGGATCAGCCGCCGCACACTTTGGTTAGCACTACCGAAATGCTAAATAGATCATGCGCATCTCAGGGAGGCAGTAATGAGCAAGAAGCGCAAAGGGTTTCTGTTCAGATTTCCGCTGATCGCAAAAGAGAAAAACGGGACGATTACAATAACTCCTGACTCTCAGGGCTCCTGCTACAAGCACTGGGATTCGAGCACGAATACGCTCTCGTTCAGCAAAGACGACTTCCGTTTCATGAGCCCCGATGATCACCACTACGTGGAATTCACGTTAGAAGATCGGACGAGCAAGAAGCTGCGCTTTCCTGTCAACCCGAAACACGCGATGTGGGTCATCAACGGCCAGAATTGCCCGACAGCGACCGATACATGTGTGTACGACACAGTCGAACCGCTGGCCGTCTTCGATGGGGACACGTTGCTCGCCGTGAACCTCAATCGCGTCAAGGGCAAGCAACTCGGCTTTGCTTTGAACTTCGTGAAAGACGGTGACGACGACACCGACCCCGCCAACTACATTCCGTGGGACCCGATCATCAACAATCGGGACGGCGGTAGCTAGCTCCGCAGGGTCAATCCAGCTCCAGCCAGGCAGGATCGCGAACGAACTTGCGTGAGGGCAGGGCCGCGAGTTCGCGCAGCGCACGAACGTCCTTCAGGGTGATTTTCCGGTCCGAACGCTCAATCACCTCCAAGCGGTCAAGCTCCTGGAACGTGCGGTTGATGTGTACCGACGTCAGGCCGGTCGCCTGCGCCAGTTCCTCCTGGGTCAGCGGCAGTTCGAACGACTTGCCGTTGCGCGAATCCAGCAGCTTCAGCCGGTCGTGGATGTGCAGCAGAAGCGCCGCAATGCGCTGCGGCGCCAGCGTTCGGCCGATCGATGTGACGCGGTCCATCAGCAGAACCCGTTCCTGCTGCGAGCTGAGCAACATCGAGAAGGCGAATTGGGTCGATTCCCGGAAGAGGCGCGCAAACGCGGTCAGCGGGATCACGTCCACGGTCGCCTTGGTCAAGGCGACGAGGGAGGCCGCCGACCGTTCCAGGCAGATGCTCGGGACACCCAGCAGGTCCCCCGGCAGATGGATCTTCACGATCTGGCGGCGGCCGCTTTCGGTGTCGACGCAGCTCGCGACCCAGCCGCTGGCGAGGAAATAGATGGCGTCCATCTTCTCACCCTGACGGCGGATTACGGCCTTCTTCTCCAGTTCGAGGCGGTCGGTCTTGGCTTTTTCGAAGGCGTCCAGATCGGCGGTCGAAGGTTCAAGGAATTCGTGCAAACGGTGCAATGGCGGATCGAACATAAACGCGGATAACTTCCCCAAGTCGGTACCATTGGCAGTCATGCCGCATGCGAAGCTTGGGTTGCAAGTCAGGACTGGCGGGAACCTGCATTCGGCTTCACCGGTCCGCCGCAAAGGCGTAGGGACGCGCCGGAACCGGGCTCGACCGCGCTGGTTCACCCCCCGGCGAGGAGGACCCATGAAATACCGCAAGCTCGGCGAAAGCGATCTGGAAGTCTCGGAAATCTCCTTGGGGTCCTGGCTGACCTACGGCGTCGGGGTCGAAGCTGAAAAGGCGCGTGCCTGCCTCCACGCGGCGTTCGACGTCGGGATCAACTTTATCGATACGGCGAATGTCTACGGGCGCGGCGCGGCGGAGACTTTCCTCGGTGAGGCGCTGAAGGCGCGGCCCCGCGATAGCTACGTTCTCGCCACCAAGCTCTATTTCCCGATGAGCGACACGGACTTCGGCTTGTCGCGCGCGCAGGTCGAGAAGCAGCTCGACGCATCGTTGCAGCGCCTGCGCACCGATTACGTCGATCTCTACCAGTGCCACCGCTACGACACCGGCACCCCGCTCGAGGAAACGATGGAGACGCTCACTCGGGCGGTGGATAGCGGCAAGGTCCGCTATATCGGCTTCTCGGAGTGGCCGGCCGACAAGATCCGCGAAGCCCTCGACCTGTCCGCCTCGCGCGGCTTTGCGAAGTTCGTATCGAGCCAGCCGCAATATTCGCTGGTCTGGCGGGAACCGGAGGAAGAGGTGATTCCGCTTTGCGCCGACAACGGGATTTCACAGATCGTCTGGTCGCCGCTCGGCCAGGGCGTTCTCTCCGGCAAATATGACCCGGACAAGGCACCGCCCGCAGGCTCCCGGGCCACGAGCAGGGAGATGGGCGGCTTCATCGAGCGGCTGATGGATCCGGGCCTGCTCCGCGCGGTCCAGCAGCTGAAGCCCATCGCCGAGGAGGCAGGACTGACGATGCCGCAGTTCGCACTGGCCTGGGTGCTGCGCGAGCCGAACATCGCCTCGGCGATCATCGGCGCCTCTCGTCCGGAGCAGGTCCAGGAGAACGCCCATGCATCGGGCCTCATCGTCGATACGCAGCTGTTCCTGAGGGCCGAGGCCATCATCGACGAAGCAATGGCCGGAGCGGGCGAGCACGCCTAGATCGCCTTTGAGGTCCTCCGGCTGGGGGACTCGAAGACTTCCTCGATCGCCAGGTCGAACAGTTCGGCGATGCGGAAAGCTAGCGGAAGGGACGGGTCGTACTTGCCCGTCTCGATCGCGTTGACGCTCTGTCGCGATACGCCGAGGCGGTCGGCAAGGTCGCCCTGACTCCAGTTCCGTTCGGCGCGAAGCACTTTCAGGCGATTGTTCATCGCGCGCGCAGCCAGCTCACGAAGGCATGGGCGCCCTGCGCAGCGACCCAGACGACCGCAACCCAATAGGTGGCGATCGGCGGCGCGCCGCCAAGGTCCGTGAGGAAGCCCCACACGACCGCGCAGGTCATGGCGACCGTCGTCGCCGCGAGGATCTGCTTCACGACCAGCATGCGGATGTACTCGTCGTCCTCTTCGGACAGGTATCTCGCGTAGCTCGCGAAGAAACCGACGACGGGGATCGCCGGCAGCAGCGCAATGATCGTCGTCCACGGTTGGGCGACCAGGCCGTGACGGATAGCGTAGACCACGGGGATCAACGTTACCGCATAGATGATCGCCGTGATCACGACGCGCTGGTTGTGCCGCGCCTGTGCAGGAGTTCTTGCGCACATTGTGCTCAGGCCTATCATGTAAGTGTCCTTTACAATCTGACAAGCTGATTTTACAGGTTCGGGCGTCAACTGTCAAGGAAGCTTGATAGGCCGGTTGCGATGGGTCAGGCGTTTGCGGGAAGACCAGCTGAAGTTCGGCAGGCTTGCCATTGGGGGACGTCGATTCCGCCCCAGTCGCTCCATCCGGCCTTGCCCTCGTCTCCCGCGGGCAACGCCTCGAAGTAGCTGTTTGCGAGTTCGCCGTCTTCAATCTGGCAGGCCAGACGAGCCATGTGGCTGACGTTCCAGGCTGTCGGATATAATTCGACCAGGTCGTGCATCGCCCGCCGCAGAGCCTTCTTGTTGATGACAACAGTTGGAGGCATGCAGCCGCAACTCATGGCGTGCCAGTAGACGCGAGCGAAAGCGCTGGTTCGCTCCTTCGCCTGGGTCTGGTCGGCGGCAAATTGCGCGACGGCTTCCTCGTCCTTGTAGCTGCCGAACCATTGCGGCTCGTAGTAGCGGAAGGCCTCCTGATAGAGCGGGTAGTAGTAGGGCTCCTTTGCGACTGCTTCGTCCATCAGGTTCTGGAAGTCGCCCTCGGACCGACCCTGCGCAACGTAGATTGAGGCCATGACTGCGTAGTACTGCGGGTCCTGGCTCGCGACGTCCTTGTGCCTCGCAAGCATCTCGTGGGCGGCGTCGACATATTCCGAGAACGGCTTCCACGCCGAGATATTGACGTTTTTGGCGTAACCGGATCCGCGATAGCACCAGCCCTTGTCGAGCAGACGCTGTGCGGAGACGATGAAGGGTGCCGGCGAGCTGGGCGAGGCGATACGCCACTCCGCAAGGAACTCGGCGGCCGGATCGGTGCAGTCCGGCGTGTTCATGTTCCCGAGCCACCACATGGAATTGTAGAAGAGCTCCAGCTTCCACACGCCGTCGTCGGTCCGGTTTCCGCCTTGGCGCAGGCTGAATTCCCGCGCGCTGAGCCAGGAGAAGTCCCGGTCGACGATCGCGCGATGCACCTCCTCCATGAAGGCTTTGCGAGACTCCAGTTCGTTGGCGGAGCTTACGGCGGGGATCTGCATGATCTCGGCGCGCTCTTCAGGTGTCTCCTGCGGTGTGCCCACAACCATCGCATGCAGTTCGTCGGAGTGCCGCCATGCGAAACCCAGGAGGAAGCTGCCGAGCAGGATCAAGAAGCGCATACAAGACTCCTTGCGGAACCGAGCCCGCAGGGACTGCCATCAAGCAATTGCAAAGCGGTTAATCGCGGAAGCGCCGACGCGGTTGAGAGGGATGCTCTCCCTCGCTACATGCGCCCTGCAATGACCAAGATGTTCAAGATCGCGCTTCCCGATGGCTCCGTTCGCGAGATGCCTGAGGGCTCGACGCCCGCGGACGTGGCCGCCGCCATCGGCCCCGGCCTCGCCAAGGCCGCACTCGCCGCCAAGGTGGACGGCGAGGTGCGCGATATCATGCGCCCCTTCGAAGGGGACGCGAAGCTCGCGTTGATCACCTCGCGCGACGAGAAGGACGCACTCGAGCTCGTCCGCCACGACTTCGCGCACGTTCTCGCCGAAGCGGTGCAGAACATCTTTCCGGGAACGCAGATCACCTTCGGCCCGGCGACCGAGGACGGATTCTACTACGACTTCGCTCCGGCGCCTGGCCGCGGACCTTTTACCGACGAGGACCTGCCGGCGATCGAAGCGGAGATGCGGCGCGTCATCGCCGCCGACAAGCCGCTGGTCCGCGAAGTATGGGACCGCGATCGGGTCCGCCAGTTCTTCATCGACCATGGCGAGACCTTCAAGGCCGAGTGGGTGATGGAGCTGCCCGAGGGCGAGCCGATCACCATGTACAAGACCGGCCATGGTGAGGCCGACTGGATCGACCTGTGCCGCGGACCGCATCTGGCCTCGACCGGCAAGCTCGACCCGAACGCGTTCAAGCTGACCCGCGTGTCGGGTGCCTACTGGCGCGGGGACCCCAAGAACCCGATGCTGTCGCGCATCTACGGCACCGCCTGGCTCAACAAGAAGCAGCTCGACGAGCATCTCGTCCGGCTGGAGGAGGCGGCCAAGCGCGACCACCGCAAGATCGGGCAGGAGATGGACCTGTTCCACCTCCAGGCCGAGGCGCACGGAAGCGTCTTCTGGCATCCCAACGGCTACATCATCTGGCGACAGCTGGAGGCGTACGTGCGCCGACGGCTCGATGCGGCCGGCTATGAGGAGGTGAAGACCCCGCAGCTGATGGACGCTCGCCAGTGGGAGCGGTCGGGGCACTGGGGCAAGTATCGCGAGAACATGTTCATCGTGCCCGACGAGATACCGCATGGGTCCGACGAAGAGGGCGAGGACGAGCAGCCGATCCTGTCGGGCGACGCCGATTTGATGGCGCTGAAGCCGATGAACTGCCCCGCTCACATCCTGATCTTCAACCAGGGCATCAAGAGCTACCGCGACCTGCCGCTACGGCTGGCCGAGTTCGGCTGCTGCCACCGCAACGAGCCACACGGCGCGCTGCACGGCATCATGCGCGTGCGCCAGTTCACCCAGGACGATGCGCACATCTTCGTTCGCGAGGATCAGCTCGTCGATGAAGTGGTGGCCTTCTGCGATCTGCTCGACAGCGTCTACCGCGACCTCGGCTTCGACCGCTACGCGATCAAGCTGGCCCTGCGGCCGGACAAGCGTTTCGGCTCGGACGAGATGTGGGACTGGTCGGAACAGTCGCTGCGTGACGCCGTCGCCGCGGCCGGCCGCAACACCGAGGAGTTCGGCTGGGAAGAGCTTCCCGGCGAGGGCGCCTTCTACGCGCCGAAGCTGGAATTCCATCTGTCGGACGCGATTGGTCGCACCTGGCAAGTCGGCACGATCCAGACCGACACGGTCCTGCCCGAGCGCCTGGACGCCAGCTACATCGGCGAGGACGGCGCCAAGCACCGGCCGATCATGCTCCACCGCGCCATCATCGGCACGTTCGAGCGTTTCATCGGCATCCTCATCGAGCATCATGCCGGCAAGTTCCCGCTGTGGCTCGCGCCGGTGCAGGCGGTAGTCACCACTATCGTTTCCGATGCCGACGATTATGCGAGGGACGTGGCGGCGAAGCTCGCCCAGCGCGGCATTCGCGTCGAGACCGACCTGCGCAATGAGAAGATCAACTACAAGGTGCGCGAGCACTCACTGAAGAAGGTGCCGCTGCTTCTCGTAGTCGGCAAGCGTGAGGCGGAAGAGGGTACGGTCGCCCTGCGCCGCCTCGGCTCGGAAGAGCGTCAGCTGGTCATGAGCGTCGATGAAGCACTGTCGATGATCGCCGAGGAAGCGATTCCGCCGGATCTGAAGCGCTGAGCGCGCTGACGACTCTTCGCAACAGGTGGCGGCAAAAATGATGCGCTGCAGCACGCTCGCACTTTTCAAGCGCGCGGCGAATGCTTACTTCGCAACCGTCCACGGAAGCATATTCGGAGAATAGACTATACCACCGCCCTATCCGCGCAGAGCGCAGACGCCGCCGCAATTTACCGGCCCTCGTTACAACGAGTTCATCCAGTCCCAGAAGGTCCGGGTGATCGACGAAAACGGCGAGAATCTGGGCGTGATGTTTACGCGCGAAGCTTTCGAGCAGGCGCAGCAGGTCGGTCTCGACCTCGTCGAAATCTCTCCGAATTCCGATCCGCCCGTCGCCAAGTTCCTTGATATCGGCCGCTTCAAGTATGAGGCCCAGAAGAAGGCCAACGAACAGCGCAAGCGGCAAAAGACGCAGGAGATCAAAGAGATCAAGATGCGTCCGAACATCGACGACCACGACTATGACACGAAGATGAAGAAGGTCTTCGAGTTCCTCGAGGAAGGCGACAAGGTGAAGGTCACCATGCGCTTCCGCGGTCGCGAAATGGCGCATGGCGAGCTCGGCATGAACGTGCTCCGGCGAGTCCAGGAACAGACGGCCGAAATGGCCAAGGTCGAGGCGCATCCGCGCATGGAAGGCCGTCAGATGCTCATGGTGCTCGCGCCCAAGTAATGCCGACCAGCCGGTCCCTCACTTGCCCGCGTTGCCAGGGCACTATGGAGGCCGGCTACACCATCGATGTTGGCTACGGCACGAAAGCGGTCCCCAAGTGGGTCGCCGGAGAGCCGCAGAAGAGCATCTGGACGGGCCTGAAGCTCTCCGGAAAGGACCAGCTCGACGTCTCCACATACCGGTGCAGGCGCTGCGGCTATCTGGAAAGCTACGCGTAAGGTATTCGTTGCTTTTTGCGCTTGACGCTACGGAATGCTGAGAGGCGCGGATCGGCTGTTGCAATTGTGCAGCAACGTCGCGCGATTGTTACGCTCTTAGGGCAACGGTCGCTTTTCTTGACCAATTTGCTGGATTAGCTTCCCCCATTCGCGCCGCAGGGAGAGCGGCGTCATTTGGGGGAGATTCAAATGCGGAAGTCCGTGTGGCTGCTGTCGGCAGGCCTATTCGCTCTTGCGACGCCAGCGTTCGCGCAGGATGCGTCCAAGCCGGCTACCGACACCGACCAGCAGGGCGCGCAGCCCACTGATGGCGCTACTGCCGAGGGTGCTGCCGTCGCCAACCAGGCAAACGAAGAACAGTCCGTCGACACCAGCGACATCGTCATTACCGCCACCCGGCGTAACGAAGCGCTTTCCGACGTGCCGCTTGCCGTCAGCGCCGTGACCGCCGAGCGCCTCGCATATACGGGCGCCAGCGATATCCGGCAGCTCAACCAGGTTTCGCCGTCGCTTCTGGTTTCCTCGACTTCGTCGGAAGCGGGCGCGGGCGTCGCCCGTATCCGCGGTGTCGGCACCGTCGGCGACAACCCCGGCCTCGAAAGCTCGGTCGGCGTGTTCATCGACGGCGTCTATCGCAACCGCACGGGCATGGGCCTGACCGAACTCGGCCCGCTCGACCGCATTGAAGTGCTGCGCGGACCGCAGGGCACCCTATTCGGTCGCAACACTTCGGCAGGCCTGATCTCGATCATCACCGCCAAGCCGCAGTTCCAGACGATGTTCTCGGGCGAAGCGACGATCGGCAACTACGATCTCCGCCGCCTTGAAGCGACCGCTACCGGCCCGATCAGCGAGAGTCTCGCCGTTCGCCTCGACGGTGTCTGGATGCAGCGCGACGGCTTCCTTGAGGACGTCGTGTCCGGCCGCGACGTGAATGATCGCGACCGCTGGCTGCTCCGCGGGCAGATCCTCTACCAACCGAGCGAGAATCTCTCGGTTCGTATCGTTGGCGACGTCACGAAGCGGCGCGAGGAGTGCTGCGCGGCGACCTATCTGCCCGCGCACGACTCCTTCCGCTCACCGGGCGGCACCGTCGAGGAAGGTCCGTCGACCATCGCGGGCATCGAGCGTGCTCTTGGCGGGATCATCCTGGACGACACGTTCGACCGCAAGGTCTCCATCACTCCGGGTCGCAACTACACCAGCGACGTCAACGACTGGGGCCTGTCGGGCGAGGTCAATTACGACTTCGGCGGCGCAGAGCTGACGTCGATCACCGCGTACCGGTACAACAAGTACACGCGCGGCCAGGACGCCGACTTCAACAACCTCGACATCCTGTTCCGCGACGACGACGGCGGGTCGTTCAACCGCTTCAAGACGTTCACCCAGGAACTCCGCTTGCAGGGCAAGACGTTCGGAGGCCGCCTCGACTGGCTTGTCGGGGGCTATTACGCGAACGAGAAGCTCGGGGTCGACGACAATTTGACCTATGGCGCGGACTATTCACGCTACGCCAACTGCCTTGTCGGCGCGAACTTCGCGAGCGCGCCGGGCGTCCCGCCCAGCATCCTTGCTCCGGGCGTGTCACCGACCTGCTTCAACACGCCGGTCGCGACCGGGCTTCGGACGGCACTCGTCGGGTCCTACAATACGGCCCTGGCCGGCGCACTTGCCGCGCAGGCTGCCGGCAACGCTGCCCTCGCCGCCCAGCTGTTTACCGCTGCCTCGAACGTGGGCAGCCAGATTACGGCGCTCGGCGCATTCGCTGGCCTCGACAATACGGCGCTCGCGCCGGGATTGCCGTCGGTGAATTTCGGCGGTGCACCGTTTGGCAACAGCGGATTCACGAACCTGGCGATCGCTCTCGGCGGCCCGTCCTTGATTGGCTCGACACTGAACGGGGCCGGGCTGGACGACTCCTACCGCCAAAGCAGCAGCAACTGGGCGCTGTTCACGCACAACATCTTCACGATCTTCGACGGCCTCGATCTGACCGTGGGTGCGCGTTACACGCACGAGAAGAAGAAGCTCGACGTCGATCTTCTCGACAACAACACCCTGTGCACCGTGTTGTCGGGTACGTCCCTGCAGCAGCTGCCGTGCGTCATTCCCAGCGCTCCCGGCGGAAGCCTGAGCTTCGACGACTCGCGTACGGAGAACAAGCTGTCCGGGACCGTCGTCCTCAGCTACAAGATCACGCCGGAAATCCTGACCTACGCCAGCTACTCGCGCGGGTATAAGGGCGGCGGCTTCAACCTCGACCGCTCGGCGCTGTGGCGTGCTCAGCCGATCCCGACGACCGTTCCGGCAACCCCGGGCACGACGGTCCTCAGCAATCCGCCGCTGTCGGGCAGCGGCGCAATCTGCGTCAGCCCGCTGCAGACGGGTTGCCAGGGCATCGTCGCATCGGGCGCCGACCTGCAGTTCAAGGAAGAGACCAACGACGCGTTCGAACTCGGCCTTAAGTACAACGGCCGCGGCATCGACGTGAACGTGGCGCTGTTCCGTCAGCTCTTCGACAACTTCCAGCTGAACACGTTCAACGGCCTCAACTTCGTCGTCGAGAACATCAACAGCTGCGACGAAGACCTTGATGGCGCAGATACCGACAACAGCGGCATCACTGGCGCCTGCACCGGCAAGACCCGGGCTGGCGTGAAGAGCCTCGGCGCCGAGCTCGAAGTGTTCACCCGTCCGCTCAAGGACGTGAGCATGAACTTCGGCCTCGTCTATTCGGACACCCGCTACCGCCACAATCTGGTGGGTGCGGGCGGACGGCCGCTGACCAACGCCCTGTTCCAGCTTCCGGGACGGAACATCTCGAACGCGGCCGAATGGACGGCGACCTCGTCGGTAGCCTGGACCCCGCGGATCGGCAGCAGCGGCATTCGCGGCCTCATCTACGCCGACGTCCGCTACATGAGCGACTACAACACCGGTTCCGACCTCGACATCGAGAAGACCCAGGGCGGGTACACTCTCGTGAACGGCCGCATCGGTCTTCATGGTCCGGACGACATGTGGGGCATCGAACTCTGGGCGCAGAACCTGCTCGACAAGAACTACATCCAGGTCGGCTTCGACGCGCCGGTTCAGGGTTCGGGAACGGCTCGCGGTGTTGCGAGCGGCTTCTATCCCCGCTCGACCCAGCTCTACGGAGCGTTCCTGGGTGAACCGCGCACATACGGCCTGACGCTCAAGGGCAAGTTCGGTCCGAGGCATGCGGCGCCGGAGCCCTACGTCGCTCCGCCCGCCCCGCCGCCGCCTGCGCCGGCACCGGCACCCGTCGTGGAGCAGCCTGCTCCGCCGCCGCCACCTCCGCCCACGCCAGAGCGCGGCTAAGTCCAGTTACAAAGGGGGAAGGGCTCGCAGGAAACTGCGGGCCCTTTTTCTATGCCGCGCGGGCCTCGGCAGTCTCGCTCGCTGCAGCGAGCAGCGCCGAACGCACCCGTTCGATATCCTCGCCCTCCAGCTTCTGTCCGTCCGGACCGGTCAGGTAGAAGACGTCCACCGCGCGTTCGCCATAGGTGGCGATGTGCGCCGAATGGATAACGAGCCCGCAATCGTGGATCGCGCGCGCGAGACCGGCGAGCAGCGCCGTTCGGTCGCGGGCGTTCACCTCCACGACGGTTGTCCGCGTAGAAGCGTGCTCCGCAATCGCCACCGACGGAGCCACGCGGAAGCTCGCGGCCCGCGCCGTTAGGGTCGATGGCGGCAGGGGTGGCGGCTGGTCAGAAAGCAATGCACCCTCGACGGAATTGACGAGACGGGCCTTCAGACGCTTGTCGCTGTAAGCCCGACCCTGGCTGTCCAACACCAGCAAATTGTCGAGCGCCATCCCGTCGAGCGTCGTGTGAATGCGCGCGTCGATAATGCTCGCGCCGACGGCGGCCAGGCCGGCAGAGATGCGGTAGAACAAGCCTTCGCGGTCGGGCGTGAATACGCTGATGCGGGTCGATCCGCTTTCCGGATCATCCTCGGCAACGACATGCGGGCGAACCTCTCCGTCCCGCGCCTCGGCCACGGCCACCTGAAGTGCGTTGGCAACTTGCCAGGGGTGCGCTTCGGCCAGCCAATAACTGTCCGGCAGGCGCCGGGCATGAGCGTCGCCTTCCTCTTTCGACCAGCCAAGCGCCGTCGCGAGCTGCTCCTGCCGTTCCTCGATCAGCTCGGCGCGACCGCGCTGCTTGTGACCGAGGCGAAGGCGCTCTTCGGCGGCGTCGAACAGGGTGGTCAGGAGCGTGCGCTTCCATTCGTTCCACACGCTAGGACCAACCGCGCGAATGTCGACGACTGTCAGGATCAGCAGGAAGCGAAGCCGCTCTGGGCTTTGCACTTGGTGAGCGAAGTCCTCGACGGTCTGCGGGTCTGCTAGGTCCCGCTTGAAAGCCGTCGCCGACATCAGCAGGTGATGCTTCACCAACCAGGAGACCGTCTCTGTCTCGGCGGCGTCGAGGCCGAAGCGCGGCGCCAGCTTTAGCGCAATCTCCGCGCCCAGCTCGCTATGATCGCCCCCGCGCCCCTTGGCGATATCGTGCAGCAGGACGGCGACGTACAGCGTCCGGCGCGACCCGATTTGCTTGAACAGCGCGGTCGCCAGCGGATGGTCGGTCTTCAGCTCCCCGCGCTCGATCGCCGCCAGCAATCCGATCGCCCGGATCGAATGCTCGTCGACCGTATAGTGGTGGTACATGTCGAACTGCATCTGCGCGACGACGCGGCCGAAGTCCGGAACGAAGCGGCCGAAGACGCCCGCCTCGTTCATCCAGCGCAGCACCAGCTCTGGCGAGTGGACGCAGGTCAGGACTTCGAGGAACAAAGCATTGGCGCGCGGGTCGTTGCGGACCTTGTCGTCGATCAGCTTCGAATCGCTCGAGGCGCAGCGCATCGCGCTTGGATGGATCTCCAGCTTCTCGCGCGCGGCGAGGGCGAAAAGCTCGAGCAGCCGAACCGGATCGTCCTGGAAGAATGTGTCGCTTGGGATCGAGAGGCGCCCCCGGTCGAGGTCGAAACCCGACAGATGCTTCGGACGTCGCCGCCGGATCGTCGGAAGTGCGAAACGGAAGCCCTTGCGCGCCAGCTGCTCGTCGAGCTGCGCAAGGAAGATCCCGGTAAGGTCGCCAACCGTCTTCGCGTTCAGGAAATAGAATTGCATGAAACGCTCGACCGCCGATTTCCCCGGCCGGTCGGAGTAGCGCATCACCTCGGCGATGTGCCGCTGGTGATCGAAGGACAGGCGATCCTCGGGCCTGCCGGCGGCGATGTGCAGGTGACACCGTACCGCCCAAAAGAAGCGCTCGGCGCGCTCGAAACGCTTGAACTCGCTGGCGGTAAACAGGCCCGCTCGGACCAGGTCCGCTGGCCGCTCCACGCCGTGCACATACTTGCCGATCCAGTAGAGCGTGTGCAGGTCGCGAAGGCCGCCCTTGCCATCCTTCACATTGGGCTCGACGACGTAGCGGCTGTCGCCCATGCGCCGGTGTCGCTCGTCCCGCTCGGCGAGCTTGGCGGAGACGAACTCGGCTGCCGTCCCGGCGACGATCTTCGTCCGGAACCGCTTCATGGCTTCGTCGAAAATGGCCTGCTCGCCCCAGATCAGGCGCGCTTCCAGGACGGCGGTGCGAACCGTCATGTCCGACTTCGCCATCGCCATCATCTCGCTGATCGAGCGGATCGAATGGCCGACCTTGAGCTTTAGGTCCCAGAGCAGTTGCAGCACAGCCTGAACCGTCTGCTCCTGCTTGGCCGACGCCTTCGCCTTCGTCAGAAACATGAGGTCGACGTCGCTGAACGGCGCCATCTCGCCGCGGCCCGTTCCGCCCAGCCCGACGACGGCCATCGGCTCGGCCACCTGCTTGCCCGTCAGCGCATCGGTGACGAAGTCGTAGGCCATGCGCACGAGCTGGTCGTGCAGATAGGAGGTCGCTCGCGCTGCCGCCCGGCCGCGGTCCGGATCGGTCGAAAGCCTCCGCGCGACCTCCGCTCGTCCCAGTTCGAGGGCGCCGCGCAGGATCTTCAGCGCAAAGCCGTTCCGGTCGCTTCCCCCGGGAATCGCGGCGAGCGCATCGGCCACGCTCCGGCGATCGATGATCGCGCGCGGCTTCTCGACGGGTTCCAGCGGCGCTTGGCTCACCGGTCTCTGGCGCTCCACATGGCGATAATCTAAGGCGCGGCTCGTCTGGATGCCAGCCGGTCGATCACGGTGAAGGGCGGATGGAAGAGACTGAGAAAAAGACCATCGCCTTCTCGGCCCGCGCAGTCGGCGCAATCGCAGTCGGCTCGGCCGCGATCGGTGCACTGGCGGTGGGCGCGGTCGCGATTGGGGCGCTGGCAATCGGTCGCCTGTTGATCGGGAAGGCGCGAGTAAAGCGCCTCGAGATCGAGGAGCTCAGCGTCCAGCGCCTTCATGTTGCCGGTCAGGAAGTGGCAAAGCTCCCGCAGCACACTCCCGCGCTTCCGGATCCGTCTCCGGACGCGCTTACTCGCGGCCCATGATTTCCTTCAGCCGGTAGAGTGCTTCCAGCGCTTCTCGCGGGCTCATGGCATCTGCGTCCATCGCGCCGAGCGCATCGCGCAAATCGTCGGGACGTTGCTCCTCGGGATGCGCCGCGGCGCTGAACAGTGGCAGATCGTCCAGCCCCGCGGCAATCCCCCCGGTCGCATCGCGCCCGGCTTCCAGCTTGGCGAGCACCGACTTGGCACGAGCCACGACCTTCGGCGGCAGGCCGGCCAGCTTGGCGACCGCAATGCCGTAGCTGCGGTCGGCCGCACCGTCAGCGACTTCATGCAGCAGGACGAGATCGCCCTTCCACTCGCGCGCTCGCACGTGATGAAGCGACAGGCAGTCGAGCCGCCCCGCCAGCCGCGTGAGCTCGTGATAGTGCGTCGCGAAGAGGGTCCGGCACTTCACCTGGTCGTGCACTGCCTCAACTACCGCCCAGGCAATCGCGAGACCGTCGTAGGTCGAGGTGCCGCGCCCGATCTCGTCGAGGATGACGAGGCTCCTCGGCGTCGCTTGGCTCAGGATTGCCGCCGTCTCGACCATCTCGACCATGAAGGTCGAGCGGCCACGCGCGAGATTATCCGACGCGCCGACGCGGCTGAAAAGCTTGTCGACGATGCCGACGGTCGCGCGGCTTGCGGGAACAAAGCTGCCGGACTGCGCGAGCACCGCGACCAGCGCCGCCTGCCGCAGGAAGGTCGACTTGCCGCCCATGTTCGGGCCGGTGATCAGCCACAGCCGGTCGTCCGAGCCGAGCCTGAGGTCGTTGGCGACGAAGCGCTCGCCCGTGTCCGACAGCGCGGCTTCGACGACTGGGTGACGCCCCGCCTCGATCTCAAGGCACGCCTGGTCCTTCATGTGCGGCACAGTCCAGCCGCCTTCGGCGCCGCGTTGCGCGTGCGATGCAGCAACGTCGATGCGGGCGATCGCTTCAGCGCTGGCGACGATACGATTGGCTGACGCAACCGCGAGCGCCGCTAGCTCTTCCGCATGGGCCGCCTCAGCCGCGAGCGCATGCGCGCCGGCCTCGACAACCCGGCTCGCTTCCTCGTGAAGCTCTGGCGAATTGAAACGCACAGCACCCGCAAGCGTCTGCCGGTGCGTGAATCCGCTGTCGGGCGCCATCAGCTTGTCCGCATGCCGCGCCGCGACCTCGACATGATAGCCGAGCACCGCGTTGTGCCGGATCTTCAGAGAGGAAATCTGGGTCGCATCGCGGTAGCGGCTCTCCAGTGCCGCAATCGCTCGTCGCCCGTCCGAAGCGGCGGAACGCAAAGTGTCGAGGGATGGGTCATAGCCTTCCGCGATGTAGCCGCCCTTGCTCGCGTCGATGGGCGGGGATTCCACGAGCGCCCGGCGAAGCTGCTCGACTAGCGTCTCGTGTCCGCTGAGCCGCGGAAGCAGATTGTCGAGCATGGTCGGCCGCTGAGGCTCAGCTGCCAACTCCGCCCGCAATGCATCCGCCGACGAAAGGCCGTCGCGAAGGATGGACAGATCGCGCGGGCTCCCTCGTCCGGCGGTCAGGCGCGCGAGCGCTCGCGCGAAGTCGGGCATCGCTTTCAGCGCCGACCGAACGCGATCGCGGCGGAGCGCGTCCTCGTGGAGCCATTGGACCAGCGCCAGCCGCTGCTCGATCGATCCCTTGTCCGTCAGCGGGGCGGAGATGTCCGAAGCGAGCAGGCGTCGTCCCGCGGCGGTCTGGCAGCGGTCGATCTCGCCTAGCAGGCTCCCGGCAACGCTACCCGACACCGAACGGCAGAGTTCCAGGCTGTCGCGCGTGGCCGCGTCGATCGCCATGTGCGCGGTTCGCGAAACCCGCCGCGGCGCGTCGAGCAGGATGCCTGCACCCTTCTGCGTCGCGTCCAGATAGGCGAGGAGGCCGCCAGCCGCAGCAAGCTCGGCGCGCGTCGGGCTTCCGATTCCGTCGAGCGTCGCAAGACCGAAACGCGCTTTCAGCGCCCGCTCGCCGGCCATGCTGTCGAATCCGCCCTTGCCCGCCGTGATGCGAACGCCAGGCCCCGAGGCGTCGGCGATGGTCTCGGCTGGCGACAGCCGCGCCAGTTCTGACGAAAGCTCCCCCGGCCCGCAGGCGACCAGCTCGAACCGTCCGGTGGAAATGTCCGCCGCGGCGATCGCCCATTCGTCGCCCGCGCGTCCGATCGCCGCCAGCCAGTTGGCTGCCGAGGACTCGAGCAAAGTCTCTTCGGTCAGCGTCCCCGGCGTGACGAGCCGGATGATCGCTCGCTCTACGAGAGCCTTCGACCCGCGCGCCTTGCGCGCCTCGGCCGGGCTCTCCGTCTGTTCGGCAATCGCCACGCGGTTTCCCGCGCGGATCAGTCGGGCGAGGTAGGACTCCGCCGCATGCACCGGCACGCCGCACATCGGAATCGGCTCGCCTTCCGCCTCGCCGCGCTTGGTCAGCGCGATGTCCAGGCAGGCGGCCGCCACCTTCGCATCGTCGAAGAACAGCTCGAAGAAATCGCCCATCCGATAGAACAGCAGAGCGTCTCCAGCCTCGGCCTTGAGCCGCTGGTACTGCTGCATCATCGGAGTGGGTGCGTCGGCGCGCGCCATGACTCAACGGTAGCCGCCCTCGCGCTCCCGCGTGACTCTTTTTTCCGCTCTTCGTAAGGGCAGGGGCATGTCGGAAAGCAACGTCACTTTCTCCGAAGCCGAAGCTCTGGAATTCCACGCGCGCGGCCGTCCCGGAAAAATCGAGATCATCGCGTCGAAGCCGATGGCGACGCAGCGCGATCTCAGCCTCGCTTATTCGCCCGGCGTCGCCGTCCCGGTGCGCGCGATCGCCGAGGACCCGGGCTGTGCCTACGACTTCACCGCGAAGGGCAATCTCGTCGCCGTCATTTCCAACGGCACCGCGATCCTCGGCCTCGGCAACCTCGGGGCGCTTGCGTCGAAGCCGGTGATGGAAGGTAAGGCGGTGCTCTTCAAGCGCTTCGCCGACGTCGATTCCATCGACATCGAAGTTGCCACCGAAGACCCCCAGAAATTCATCGATGCCGTCGCCTTGCTCGAGCCGAGCTTCGGCGGAATCAACCTCGAAGACATTGCCGCGCCCGAATGCTTCATCATCGAGCAGACACTGCGCGAGCGGATGAACATCCCCGTCTTTCATGATGACCAGCACGGCACCGCGATCATCACCGCCGCCGGCCTCATCAACGCCTGCCACCTGACCGGTCGCAACCTCGCCGACATTCGCGTCGTCGTGAATGGCGCGGGCGCTGCGGCGATCGCCTGCACAGAGCTGATCAAGGCGATGGGCGTGAAGGGCGACCACGTCATCATGTGCGACCGCAAGGGCGTCATCAGCAAGGACCGCACCGACCTCGACCAGTGGAAGTCCGCGCATGCGGTCGAGACCGACAAGAAGAACCTCGCCGAGGCGCTGGAAGGCGCCGACGTCTTCCTCGGCCTATCCGCCGCGGGCGCGCTGAAGCCCGAGATGGTACAGACCATGGCGCGCGAGCCGATCATCTTCGCCATGGCCAATCCGGACCCGGAGATCTGGCCTCCGGATGCCCAAGCCGTTCGCCCGGACGCGATCATCGCCACCGGCCGGTCGGACTTCCCGAACCAGGTCAACAACGTCCTGGGTTTCCCCTTCATCTTCCGCGGAGCGCTCGATGTCCGCGCCACGCGCATCAACGATGAGATGAAGATCGCGGCCGCCGAAGCCATCGCCGAGCTCGCGCGCGAGCCGGTGCCCGAAGAGGTCGCCGCTGCTTACGGCGGTCGCGCCCAGAGCTTCGGCCGCGACTACATCATCCCGGCGCCGTTCGATCCGCGGCTGATGGAAATCGTGGCATCGGCCGTTGCGCAGGCGGCGGTCGCGACAGGCGTTGCGCGCAAGCCCATCGAGGACATGGACGCCTATCGCACCCGGCTGCGGGCGCGGCTCAACCCGACGGTCTCGGTGCTGAGCATTGCTTACGAAGCGGCGAAAGCGAATCCGAAGCGCGTGCTGTTCGCGGAAGGCGAAGAGCCGAACGTGCTGCGCGCCGCGATCGCATTCAAGGAAGCCGGTTACGGCACGCCCGTGCTGGTCGGCCGTGAAGAAACATACGAACTGCTGCGGGAAAACGGCGTCGAGGACCCGCAGGAATATGAGGTTCTCAACAGCCGCAACTCGCCGCTCGTCGGCCGCGCAGTCGACTATATCTACGAGAAGCACCAGCGGCACGGCATGCTCCGCCGCGAGATTGAGCGCCTGGTCAATCAGGACCGCAATTACTTCGCCGCGGCCATGCTCGCGCTGGGCGAGGCGGATGCGATGATCACCGGCACGACGCGGCCGTTCAGCCAGTCGCTGAAGCAGATCCGGATGGTCATCGACGACGAGCCCGGTGCAACGCCGCTCGGCGTTAGCGTCGTCGTCTCACGCCACCAGACCGTGCTCATCGCGGACACGGCAGTGACGGAGCGCCCCGACGCGGAGCAACTGGCGTCGATCGCGCTGCGCTCGGCTCAGTTCGCGCGCTGGATGGGCATCGAGCCGCGCGTGGCCTTCATCTCCTACACGACCTTCGGCAATCCGCCGGGCGTCCACATCGAGGAACTGCGCGGTGCGGTGAAGCTGCTCGACGGGATCAAGGTCGACTTCGAATATGAGGGCGAGATGGGCCCCGACGTCGCCCTGAACCACGAAATGCAGCAGCGCTTCTATCCCTTCAGCCGCCTGTCGGGTCCGGCCAACGTCCTCGTCATGCCCGGCCTGCAATCGGCGAGCTTGTCGTCGAAGCTGCTGAAGGAACTCGGCGGAGAGAGCATCCTCGGACCGTACATCTTGGGCCTCGAAAAGCCGGTGCAGATCGCGCCGATGACGGCAACTGCTTCCGACCTCGTGACCCTCGCGGTGCTTGCGGCTCGCGGCGTTCGCGGGAAACCTAAATCCGCTCGACGGAGCTGACCTGATCCGCCGCTCGCAGGGCGGCGATGATCGCATGCAGGTGCGCAAGATCGTGGACCTCCACGTCGAGATGGAACGTCTGGAAGCTTCCGTCGCGGTGGACCAGCGCCAGGTTCACGATGTTGGCGTGCTTCTGGCCGAGGATGCTCGCGACTGCACCGAGCGCACCCGGGACGTCGCGGACGATGACGACCAACCGCGCCGCGCCTCCGTCCGAACCCTCGCCCCAGGCGAGGTCGAGCCAATCGGCGTCGATGCCGCTCGCAAGCGTGTCGCAGCCGATGACGTGAACCTCGATCTCCTCGTCTTCCCGCCGAAGCCCGACGATCCGGTCGCCCGGGATCGGATGGCAACATTGCGCCAGATGGTAGGCGACGCCCGGCGTGAGACCCTTGATCGAGATGGCCGTGCGCTGCGCCAGCGGCCGCGCCGCCACATCGCCGCCGGCTGAGCCGGGCATCAGCGCTTCCATCAGAGCCTCGTCGCTGACCCGCTTGCGAGCGATCGCGATCATCAGCTCGTCCTCGCTCTCGATCTTGAGCCGCTTGAGCGCCTGCTTGATCGCGTCCGTATCCAGCACCGCCGGCAGGCGCTCGACGATCTCCTCGTAGATCTTCCGGCCCAGCTCGACGGTCTCGTCCCGCTCCTTGTGACGGACGAAGCGGCGGACGCCGGCGCGCGCTTTTCCCGTGACGACGAAACGCAGCCACGATGGCTGAGGGTGCTGGGCCTCTGAGACGAGAATCTCGACCTGGTCGCCATTCTCCAGGATCGTCCGCAGCGGCACCACCCGCCCGTTGACCTTCGCCCCGACGGTCCGGTCGCCGAGGTCGGTGTGCACGGCGTAGGCGAAGTCGACCGGCGTTGCGCCCTTGGGAAGCTGGATCAGCTCGCCTTTCGGCGTGAAGGCGAAGATGCGATCCTGGTACATCGCCATCCGCGTATGCTCGAGAAGCTCTTCGGGAGTCTCGGCATGGTCGAGGATCTCGACGAGGTCGTCGACCCAGGGAACGCTGATGGCCTCGGCGGGCTTACCCTCCTTGTACGCCCAGTGAGCGGCAAGGCCGCGCTCGGCCTGCTCGTGCATCTCGCGCGTGCGGATCTGGATTTCGATCCGGGTCTTCGAATCGTGGATGATCGTCGTGTGCAGCGAGCGGTAGCCGTTCCGCTTGGGCGTCGAGATGTAGTCCTTGAACCGGCCCGGAACCATCGGCCATCGCTGGTGGATGAACCCCAGCGCCTTGTAGCAATCCTCGACCCCGTCGACGATCACGCGGAAGGCCATCACGTCGGACAATTGCTCGAAGCTGATGTGGCGCTCCGCCATCTTGCGCCAGATGGAATAGGGATGCTTCTGCCGGCCCATGACCTCTGCGCTGAGGCCGTGGTCCGATAGATAGAGCTGCAGGCCGAGCCCAATGCGGCTGACGAGATCGCCGCCCTTTTCGCTGAGCTGCTGAAGGCGCCGCGTGACCGATGCGTAGGCGTCCGGCTCCAGCACCTGGAACGCGATCGTCTGCATCTCGGTCATCATTTCGTACATGCCTATCCGCTCGGCGAGCGGCGCGTAGATATCCATCGTCTCGCGAGCGATCCTGCGCCGCTTCTCTTCGCTCTTGATGTGATGGAGCGTCCGCATGTTGTGCAGGCGGTCGGCCAGCTTCACCAGAAGCACGCGGATGTCGTCGGACAGAGCGAGCAGGAACTTGCGGAGATTCTCCGCCGCGCGCTCGCTTTCCGATTGCGCCTCGATCTTGCTGAGCTTGGTCACCCCGTCGACCAGCCGGGCGACGTCCTTCCCGAAGAGCCTCTCGATCTCCTCCGGAGTCGCGACCGTATCCTCGATCGTGTCGTGGAGGATAGCGGTGGCGATGGTCTGGTCGTCGAGCTTAAGGTCGGTGAGGATGCCCGCGACCTCGATCGGATGGCTGAAATACGGGTCGCCGCTGGCGCGAGTCTGAGTCCCGTGCGCCTTCATCGAAAAGACGTAGGCGCGATTGATCAGGCCCTCATCGGCATCCGGGTCGTAGGACCGGACCTTCTCGATCAGCTCATACTGTCGCAGCACTCTCCTAAGATGGGCGACCCCACCCTCATTGTGCAAGCGCGAAAGGATTCAGTGGCGTGGCAGGACGGGTATTTGCAATTTCAATGCTTTGTGCTTTGCTTGCGTCGCCGAAAGAGGGGAGCAGGGGCTGATTGGCCAAGGGGAATGCCAAGTTCGTCGTTGACGCGTTCAAGGAAGCGGCGCTTGCGTGTCCGCTCCCGGCTGCCGTCGAGCTGATCGGTGAGAAATGGGCTTTTCTCATCTTGCGGGGCGCGATCAACGATTTGCACCATTTCGAGGAATTCCAGGCTGGCCTTGGAATTGCCCGCAACATCCTCTCCGACCGTTTGGCGAAGCTCACCGCCGGCGGAATCCTCGAGCGGACGCCGGATCCGTCCGACCGGCGCAAGGTCATTTATACCCTGACGCCCAAAGGCGAGGCGCTGATGCCCGTGGTCCTGGCGCTTCGGCAGTGGGGCGAGGAGTGGGGTGGCGGCCCTGCCGACGTCGTGCTTGTCGATCGCGAGAAGGGGCGCCCCGTTAGGAAGATCTGCGTCATGTCCGAGGATGGGCGCGTGCTGAGCTCGCCCGATGATCTCGTTTGGGCCCCACGGTCGGACGCCGAGGGTAGAGCCGCCTAAGCAAAAGAAAAGGGTCGGCGAACCGGCCCTTTTTGATTCGGAAATCGAAGCCGCAGCTTACTCGTAGTCGCCGCCGCTGGGCGACGGGCGCGGCGGAGCGGCAGCCGTCAGGCGAAGCGCCTCGGCGGCATCGCTGAGGGACGCCAGCTCTTCCGTCTCGTCCTCCTCGTCGATGCGAACACGCTGCAGGCCGTTGACGATCGCCTCTTCGAGGTCGTTCGGCTTCACGGTCTGCTCAGCGATCTCGCGCAGGGCGACGACCGGGTTCTTGTCGCGGTCGCGATCGATCGTCAGGTCGGCACCCGACGAGATCTGGCGCGCACGCTGGGCGGCAAAAAGGATGAGGTCGAACCGATTGGAGACCTTGTCGACGCAATCTTCGACCGTAACGCGAGCCATGTGGCGCTCCGAAATCCTGAAATGGAATGGAAGAGGCTGGCGATTAGGGGTGTGGACCCCGAGAAGTCAAGGATTGTGCGTTGTCCGGCCATGCCGTGACAGCTTGCGCCGCACCCTGCCGACCGGCAGAGCTAGAGCATGGCGGCCCAGCCCAATTCGACCAAAGCCTCGGACCAGCCGATCCGCGCGACCGTCGAGGGCAATCGGCTGGAGCTGATCGAGAGCGGGGCCGCCCGCCTCGAAGAGCTGATCAAGATTATCGGGGAGGCCGAGGAAAGCCTCCGCATCATCTTCTACATCTTCGCCAGCGACGAATCGGGGCATCGGGTACGCGATGCCTTGGTGGAAGCGGCGGGCCGCGGCGTCCGCGTACGGTTGCTTGTCGACGGCTTCGGCTGCTCGACGGCCGAGCCCGACTTTTTCCAGCCGCTCCGGGACGCAGGCGGCGACTTCTGTGTCTTCAATCCGCGCTACGGCGCGCGTTACCTGGTCCGCAATCACCAGAAGCTTGTCGTCGCGGACCGGCGCGTTGGGATCATCGGCGGCGCCAACGTCCAAGACTCCTATCTGTCCGACGAAGGGCCGAAGCACTGGCGCGACCTTTGGCTGCGGATCGAGGGTCCCGCGCTCGATGCACCCTGTCGCTATTTCGATTCGCTGTTCCGGTGGACGAAGGGCAAGGATTCGAAGCTTCGCGCGCTACGCCGCATCGTGAAGCGCCACAGCCAGATGGCGGGAGAGCTTCAGTGGAAGTTCGCCGGTCCGATCAGCCGCAAGCATAGCTGGCCGGCGGCCCTGGTCCGCGAGCTTTCCGAGGCCCGCAACGTCGACGTGATCTCCGCTTACTTCTCCCCGCCGGGATCGCTGCTGCGGCGGTTCGGCCGGATCGCGCGCAGGGGCCGAGTCCGCATCATCACCGCGTCCAAGTCCGACAACAATGCGACAATCGCGGCCGCTCGCCATACCTACAGCCGTCTGCTTCGCCGGCGGGTGCAGATGTACGAATACGAACCCGCGAAGCTCCACACCAAGCTCGCGATCGTCGACGACCTCGTGCACATCGGCTCGTCGAACCTCGACTTCAGGAGCCTCTACATCAACCTAGAGATCATGCTGCGGATCGAGGATGCGGGCTTTGCCGCCGACATGCGGCGTTATTTCCAGCATGAGCTAGCCGACAGCGAAGAGATCACGATCGCCCTGCACCGCCAGCGGGCAACCCTGTGGCGGCGGTTCAAATGGACGATTTCGCACTGGCTGGTGACGGCACTGGATTACACGGTCACGAAGAGGCTGAACTTCAAGGAAGCGTGAAGCTCAGGCTTCGCCGTTCTTCTTCCACGCCCAGAACAGGGTCGCGGGCGGGACGTTGATCCACTCGAAGCCGCGATCGAGGCGGTCGAAATGCGGCGCGATGAAGTCGCGGACCTTGGGGCTGAATTGGTAGACCAGGAACGCGCCGCCCGGACGGATCGCCTTGGCCGTGGCTTCGGCAATCGCGTCGCCGACGCCCGGCGGAAGGGTCGAGAAAGGCAGGCCCGAGACGACATAATCGGCCTTGTCGAAGCCACGGTCGGCCAGGATCTTTTCTACGTCCGCAGCCGATCCGGTCACGGCTACCAGCCGCGGATCGTCGATCGATTCTTTGAGGTAGCGAGTGAAATCGGCGTTGGTGTCGATGGTCAGCAGGGTCGCATCGGGGCCCAGCTTTTCCAGGATCGGGCGCGTGAACGTACCGACGCCCGGGCCATATTCCACGAACAGCTTCGTGTTTTCCCAATCGACGGGCCCCAGCATCTTCTCGATGAGCACCCGGCTTGACGGGATGATCGAGCCGACCATCACCGGATGTTTCAGGAAGCCGCGAAGGAACTGCCAGTGCGGGCTGGCGCCGCGTCGCGCTGAACGGCGGACTAGGCGGCGGGGGCCCTTGAGGGTCCGGGCAGTCGAAGTGGGCATCGGTGCTCCAAGAAAAAGCGGCTGGCTCCGTTCGCAAATGCGCCGCCGCTTGGCAAGGTTCCGCACCGCTGATGCGATGAGTGGCGAACTCGACGGAGCGCCGCGCTTCGTCGCTACGGTGCGCCGAAGTCGTTGAAGTCACGCCTCTTCCGGCACTACATCGAGGGCGTGCCGCAGCTCCATCTCACAAAGGTCGCGTTCGGATGCCGCGACCTCGACGCCCTCCGTTCACGCGTCGACGCGCGCGCGGAGCAGGGTGAGGTCCGCGTGGTGACTCGCATGCGGCCCAAGCGCGCGGACGAGCTGGTCGGCGGCAATCTCTACTGGATCGTCAAGCACCGGATCATCGGCGGCCAGCGCATTCTCGCGTTCGAGGATCGGCCCGACGGGCGAATCAATATCGTCTGCTCCGGCGAGCTCCAGACGGTCGCCCCGATCCCCAAGCGCGCGCACCAGGGCTGGCGCTATTTCGAGGCCGAGATCCCGGCGGGGGATGAATCGGGCCTCGCCGAGCTCCCCGCGCAATTGTACGGACGACTCGCGGCGTTAGCGCTCGTCTGATTGCGCGCGTCGGCTTGCCGACGTTTTCGCTGGCAGCTATCTCCCGGCCTCCAACAGCAGGAGGCCCATGATGACCACCCTTTCCGTTTCGTCTTGCATCGATTCGAAGGTGGCCGAACGGGCCATGCTGAGCCATCCGTTCTACCAGGCGTGGACCGAGGGACGGCTGCCGATCGAGACCCTGCGCGACTATGCGCGCCAGTACTTCCACCATGTCGAGGCTTTCCCGCGCGCCGTTAGCGCCGTGCACAGCGCCTGCCCGGACCGCGACGGCCGCCGCATGCTCGCCGAGAACCTCGCCGAGGAAGAGGGTGTCGAGGTTGGCAAGCAGGATCATGCGACGCTGTGGATGATGTTCGCCTGCGGGCTGGGCGAGGATGAATCGGCCGTGCGCGGTCAGCAGCTCAATGCCGAGACGCAGGGCCTCATCGACACTTTCCGCAAGCTGTCGCGCCGTTCCTACGCTTCCGGCCTCGGCGCGCTCTATGCGTACGAGAGCCAGTTCCCGGGTGTCGCCAGCGCCAAGATCGAGGGTCTCATCGACCGCTACGGCATCGAGGACGAGCAGACGCTGCGGTTCTTCCGCGTGCACGAGGGCGCGGACGTCGAGCACAGCCGCGTCTGCCGCGAGCTTCTCGACCGCCTTCCCGAGTCGGAGCGCGAGGAAGCCGTCGCAGCGGGCGAAGAGCTGGCCGTCGCGCTGTGGAACTTCCTCAGCGGCGTTGAGCGGACCGCCACCGTCCACTGATCGCCCGATTGACAAGGTGCTGAATTAGCGGCCCCTTTGCCGTGCTCGTTGGAGGTGCGGCATGGGGGCACGCCTTGCTCTTGCATTTGCGCTGGCAGTCACTGCCGGACCGGGGGCCGCTGCGCCCAAGCCGCCCACGCGGTTGTTCACGGACGATGCGCCGATCCACATCGCGCTGAAGGGCGCCCTAGCGAGGATCGCGGCGACGCCCGCTCCCGCGCGCACGGCTTACCCGGCGACCCTCAGTCTGATCTCGCCAACTGCCGAGCAGCACGCTGTCCAACTCTCGCCTCGCGGTCTTGCGCGTCGCACGAAGACGGTCTGCACCTTTCCGCCACTTCGCGTCGAGTTCACCGCCAAGCCCGCTGACACATCGCTGTTCGAGCGTCAGCATCGCCTGAAGCTGACCACCTATTGCCGGGTTACGGCCGGACATCAGCAGCACGTGCTCCTCGAATATGCGGCCTACCGCCTCTACAACATCCTCAGCCCGATCAGCCTCCGCGCCCGCCTCGCGACGGTCGACTATGTCGATCAGGACGGGCGGGGCACGATCACGCGGACCGGCTTCTTCGCCGAGGATCCGGGCGACGCCGCCAAGCGAAACGGACTCTTCGAAGTGAAGATCATCGCGCGCGTTGCTCCCTCGGCGATCGATGCGACGGCTGAGGCTCGCGCGGCCATGTTCGAATATATGATCGGCAATCTCGACTGGTCGATGCGCGGTGTCCACGCGGGCGAGAGCTGCTGTCACAACTTCAAGCTGCTCGGCGCGACTGCCAATGCACAGTCCGGGCTGATCCCGGTGCCATACGACTTCGACTACTCGGGCCTGGTTAACGCGCCTTATGCCGTGCCGCCCGAGGGCATACCGGTCCCCTCGGTCCGCGTGCGTAGGTACCGTGGCTACTGCATCCACAATGCACAGGCGCTCGCTGTGGCCGCGGAGTTCCGGACGAAGCGCGGCGAACTGATGGCCGTTCTCTCTACGACTCCGGGTCTCGATGAAGATCGCAGGCGGAAGGCGTCAGCCTATCTCGACGACTTCTTCAGCGACATTGCGACCGACGCGGACGTCACCAAGCGCCTGCTCAAGACCTGCATCAACTAGGGTCGACGGCTTCCTTGTCGACCGTCTTTCTCTCAGTCGCTTCCTTAGCTTCGGCTGCCGCCTCTTCAGGATCGCAGTCGATCATGTAGCGCTTCTTGAGGCCTCGCCGGTCGCCATAGTCCGTCACCCAAAGGCCGAGGAAGACGTAGTTGAAGGCGACGGTCATCACGATGGCCAGCTCCAGCGCGCCAATCCCCGCCGACAAGCCGATGCCGACGGACAGCAGGATGAACAGCGCGTCGCCCGAACTCTTCAACGAATTGCGAAACCGGACGGCCGCTGCGATCCCGGCGATTGAGAAGGCCAGCGCGAGGGAGTTCTGAACGATGATGATGATGCTGGTGACGACGATCGGCAGGATCACGATCGTGTCGACCAGCGACTGATCGTAATCCTCGGGATTGCGGATCGCGATGTAGACCCAGCTGACCGGCAGCGCCGTCAGCAGCGCGCCGAGGATGGTGATCACCAGCCAGTAGACGGTCCCGCGCAGTCCGCTAGAGGGGGTCGCCAGCGGTGCGAAAACCTCGTCGACAGCCGGACGGGTCTTGGCCATCAAGGCCTCCACCCCGCCGAACGGCATGTAGTCGCGAAGGTTCGGAAAGAGCTGAAGCGCGATCAGCACGATAATCGTGACCGCCAGATAATAAGCGGTAAGCTTCGCGAAGAGTCGAAGCGCCAGCACGACCGGCATCCTGACACAAAAGCCGCGATCCGCAACGGCTGTATGAAAAAGCGCAGCCGCCTCGAAGGAAACGGCTGCGCCTGGTCACTTGGAAATCCTAATTTACGCGCGATCAATCGCGCGACGTGCGCGCACTCAGAACAGGATGATCAGCAAAATGATCAACAGGATGAGGCCGCCAATGCCGATGTACATAGTTTCGCTCCCATCTTGCTTGGCTTCGTGACTGTAACGAACTGCCTGGGAGCCGGGTTCCGGCGGATCGGCGCGCTGTCAGCACCCCGTGACGGATGCTGAGCCCTGAGCGGTCACCGTGCAGGAGGGGCCTCCGGCAACGTCGATGGTGGCGGTGCCGCGCGCATCGACCTTCAGCGTGCCGCCGACGTTGGCCTTGATCTGTGACGGGCCCTCGGCGCCGATCGAGGCGTCCTTCACCTGGAGGTTCGTCGCGTCGAGCGAGGAGACGCCCCGGATGATGGCGGTCAGCTTGGCGGCCCGGCCGGCGAGCGTTGCGCTGCCCGTTCCGCTGATTCCGACCTTTAGCTGGTCGACGTCGGCATTGCCGATGGCCACCGAGCCTGCGCCCTGCAGGTCCACGCCGAACGAGAGGCCGCGCACACGATCAATCTGGAGCGTGCCTGCGCCATTGAGCCAGACCTGCGACAGGTCATGCGTGCCGACGATGATCTCCGCGGGACCGACGCTCTGACCAGGGTAGCCACCCCAGCTCGACGCACTGGAACGCACGACGAGCGTGCTGCCTTGCACGTCGACCGAGACGCGATCGAGCGCTGCCGAGGAGCCCGATGCCTTGGCGAATGGCGCGACGCCTGTCCTCAGCGTAACCTTGAATGGCCCGTCGACGCGGATGCGCTCGAACGAGGTGACGGAGAAATTGCGCTCGGTCGCCAGTGCCGGCGAGCCGGCCAGCGCGGCGGCGGAAAATGCGAGGAGGGCGGCGATGGTCTTCATGCCGCTCTTCTCACCCGAACAGGGTTAATATGTCACTAGGAGCAGCTAACGTTCCCGGCTCCTGCCTTGGACACCGAGCACTTCGCTCCGCCGGTCAGCCGAACGTCGCCGGCACCCATGATGCTGACGCTCGCGGTCTTCGAAGCATGGCCGTCGACGTCGCCGGAGCCGGCGATCGAAACGGCCGCCGTTTCCGCCTGAACGCCTTTCGCGTCGATCCCGCCTGACCCGGCGATATCATAGGAAGCTTGCTGGGCTCGACCGCCCATCAAATGGGCATTGCCTGCGCCGGCGATGCTGACTTTCAGACTTTGAACCTCAACATGCTCGACGCGCAAATCACCGGCGCCGGCGACCGCACCGTCAAAGCTGTTCCCGGCGACGCGATCAATGTGGATATTGCCCGCCCCGGCAAGCTCGGCCGCGCGAAGCGTCGGCACGGTGACTGTCAACTCGACCTTGCCGCGGGAGCCATGGCCCCAATTGAAGTGCTTGTCCTTGGGGTGGATGAGCAAGCGCCCGTCCTTCACTTCGACGATCAACCGGTCGAGGACATTCTGCCCGCCCTTCGCGTGAACGCTCGGCGCGCTTCCCGTTCGGATATTGGCGTCGTAGGCCCCCGCCAGCTCGACCCGGTCAAAGTCGCCGACCTTGTAATCGCGCTCGGTCGTGGGGCCCGCGTCCGCGCTGCGTGCTTCGGTGCAGCCGACGACGCTCACTGCCGCTGCTGCCAATCCCACCATGATCGCCTTGCGCATCAACGCCTCCCTATCTGTGTTATACAAGCAATACACCTAGGTTGCTGGCCCGTGCAAGGCGGAAAAGCAATGTGCACAAAGAAAAAGGGCGCACCCGGATGGGCACGCCCTTGATCTGTTCAGAAGCCAGACGCCTTAGGCGTTCGCAGCTTCCTTCGGCTTGTGGTGGATCACCGCAGCCTTGTTGAGGATGTCGAGGATCTTCGCCAGGGCAGCCTTCTCGTCGGTCTGCTCCATGGCGCCGAGCTCACGCGCCAGGCGCGAGGACGCGGCTTCGAAGATCTGACGCTCGGAATAGCTCTGCTCCGGAGCGTCGTCCGGGCGGAACAGGTCGCGAGTCACTTCCGCGATCGAGGTCAGGTCGCCCGAATTGATCTTCGCCTCATATTCCTGGGCGCGACGCGACCACATGGTGCGCTTCACCTTGGGCTTGCCCTTCAGGGTCTCGAGCGCGTCCTTCATGGTCTTGTCGCTCGACAGCTTGCGCATGCCGACCGAGTCCGCCTTGAGGACGGGGACCCGCAGGGTCATCTTCTCTTTTTCGAAACGGAGCACGTAGAGGTCGAGGCGGGTGCCAGCGATTTCAGTGCTCTGGAGTTCAACCACGCGGCCAACACCGTGCTTGGGGTACACCACATAATCGCCAACGTCGAAGCTAAGCGCCTTGGCAGCCATTGCTATCCTTTCCGTTGAGGCAGAAAGAGCCGACACGCATTCTCGCATCGTCCCCCAAAACGACCCGTGGTCGCGGCTCTTTGCCTTGTTCCGGTCCTGCTAAAAAAATCGGCCACCACTGTTAGCGGTAACCTCTGTGACAATTTTATATCACAACTGATCTCTAAAAACCAGACCGAGTCGATTCTATCCCCAGTATCATCCCCAGCTAATTGCTGTTTCAGATGGCGAGCCCCAGTTGACGGGCGGGCTCGGCCCCGTCCTCCGTAAGATTATGTAGTCCGAGGCCCAGCAGCCGGATGCCCTTCGGGACAGGATGAAGCGCCGCCAGAAGCTGCTGACCCGCAGCCTCAAACGCAGACCGGTCGAGGGGGGTTCCAAAGCTGCGCGAACGTGTGATCATCTCGAAATCGGCGAATTTGACCTTGAGCGTCACAGTCCTGCCGGCGACTCCTGCTCGCTCGATCCGGTCCCAGGCATAACCCGCGATGCGGGCCAGCTGGGTTGCGAGCTCATCGGGCTCGCGAAGATCGGTGTCGAAGGTTCGCTCCGCGCTGACAGACTTGTACGGCCGGTCCGAGCAGACCTCGCGATCGTCGATCCCCCGGCAGATCCGCCAATACCAGCGTCCGGAACTCCCGAATCGGGTCTCAAGCTCGGCCAGGCTGCGCTCCTGCAAGTCCGCGCCTGTATGAATGCCGAGGCTCTCGAGCTTGCGCGCAGTTACCGGTCCGATGCCGTGAAATCGTGAGACGGGGAGCGCGGCGATATAGGCGTACGCGCGGTCCGGCGTGATGACGCACAGGCCATCGGGCTTGTTCTGGTCGGAGGCGAGCTTGGCGACGAACTTGCAGTAGGACACGCCGGCCGAAGCGGTGAGCCCGGTTTCGTCGCGGATGCGCCTCCGGATCTCCTCGGCCGTCGCCCGGGCCGTTCCCAGACCCGCTCGATCCGACGTTACGTCCAGATAAGCTTCGTCGAGGCTCAGCGGTTCGATCAGGTCGGTATAGTCGGCGAAGATCGCCCGGATTTGCTGCGACACCGCGCGATAGACGTCGAAGCGCGGCTTCACGAAAATGATGTCGGCGCACCGGCGCTTCGCGGTGACCGAGGGCATGGCCGAGCGGACGCCGAACTTGCGAGCCTCGTAGCTCGCAGCCGCGACGACTCCGCGATGACCACCCCCAACCGCAACCGGCTTGCCCTTCAGCTCCGGCGCATCGCGCTGCTCCACGGACGCATAGAAGGCGTCCATGTCGATGTGGATGATCTTGCGTACGGGCTTGTCGGACTCGGACACGGTCCCAAGTGTCTGTCCTACAGCACTTGCCTGAGTCTAGCGTTGGATGCGGGTCTCGTGCGCCGGGCAATCTAAAGTCGCTGCAAAGGCGCCGCTCTCCGTGACTTTTGTGACTTTATGCCTGCCTTCCATTCTGCAGCCCATGTGCTTAAGGGCAGCCCGCGATGAACATCCACGAATACCAAGCAAAAGAGCTGCTCGCGAAGTACGGCGTGCCGGTCCCGGCTGGCCACGCGGCGATGAGCGTCGATGAGGCGGTCCAGGCCGCGCAACAGCTTCCCGGACCCCTGTGGGTCGTGAAGGCGCAGATCCACGCAGGCGGCCGCGGCAAGGGCAAGTTCAAGGAACTCGGCTCCGATGCGAAGGGCGGCGTGCGTCTCGCCCGTTCGATCGACGAGGTCCGCGACAACGCCGAGGAGATGCTCGGCAAGACGCTGGTCACGATCCAGACCGGCCCGCAGGGCAAGCAGGTCCAGCGCCTCTACATCACCGATGGCGTCGACATCGCGAAGGAATTCTACCTCGCGCTGCTCGTCGATCGTGAGACCGGGCGCATCGCTGTGGTCGCCTCCACCGAAGGCGGCATGGACATCGAAAAGGTGGCCCATGACACGCCGGAGAAGATCGAGACTCTGACCATCGATCCGGCCACCGGTCTGCAGCCTCACCACGGCCGCGCGGTCGCAGCGGCTCTCGGGCTCACCGGAGACCTCGCCAAGCAGGCCGGCAAGCTGATGCCGCAGCTCTACAACGCGTTCGTCGGCACGGACGCTTCGCAGATCGAGATCAATCCGCTCGCCGTCACCGAGGACGGCAAGCTGCTCGTGCTCGATGCGAAGGTCGGCTTCGACAACAATGCCGAGTTCCGCCATCCGGAGCTAGAGCAGCTGCGCGACCTCACCGAAGAGGATCCTATGGAGGTCGAGGCGTCGAAGTACGACCTCGCCTACATCAAGCTCGACGGGAACATCGGCTGCATGGTCAACGGCGCCGGCCTTGCGATGGCGACGATGGACATCATCAAGCTGAACGGCGCCTTCCCGGCCAACTTCCTTGATGTCGGCGGCGGCGCTTCGAAGGAGAAGGTCACAGCGGCCTTCAAGATCATCCTCAGCGATCCCGAAGTGAAGGGCATCCTCGTCAACATCTTCGGCGGGATCATGCGCTGCGACATCATCGCGGAAGGAATTGTCGCGGCGGCAAAAGAAGTGTCGCTGAACGTCCCGCTAGTGGTTCGCCTCGAGGGGACGAACGTGCAGCAGGGCAAGGACATATTGGCGATGAGCGGACTTCCGATCGTCGCCGCCAACGACCTTGGCGACGCCGCGAAGAAGATCGTCGCGGAGGTCAACCAGGCGGTCCCCGCCTGACCATTCTGGGAGCAACGCAATGAAGGTGCTGGTCGCCGTAAAGCGGGTGATCGACTATAACGTGAAGCCGCGCGTCAAGATGGACGGGACGGGCGTCGATCTCACCAACGTGAAGATGAGCATGAACCCTTTCGACGAAATCGCCGTCGAAGAGGCAATCCGCCTGAAGGAAAAGGGCGTCGCGACGGAGATCGTCGCCGTGTCCATCGGCCCGGCCAAGGCGCAGGAGACGCTGCGCACCGCACTGGCCATGGGCGCCGACCGCGCGATCCACGTGACGACCGATGAGGAAGTCGAGCCGCTCGGCGTCGCCAAGCTCCTCGCGAAGATCGCCGGCGAGGAACAGCCGCAGCTGGTCATCCTCGGCAAGCAGGCGATCGACGACGACAACAATGCGACGGGCCAGATGCTCGCCGCGCTCCTTGGCTGGCCGCAGGGCACTTTCGCGTCGAAGGTCGATCCGTCTGGCGGCGAAGTCAGCGTGACTCGCGAGGTCGACGGCGGTCTCGAGACCGACAAGCTGAAGCTTCCGGCGGTGATCACCACGGACCTTCGCCTGAACGAGCCGCGCTATGCTTCGCTGCCAAACATCATGAAGGCGAAGTCGAAGCCGCTGGCGACCAAGACTCCGGAAGAGCTCGGCGTCGACATCGCGCGTCGCCTCGAAGTGCTGAAGGTTACGGAGCCCGCCAAGCGGCAGGCCGGCGACAAGGTCGGCTCGGTCAATGAGCTCATTGGAAAGCTGAAGACGCTGGGGGTGGTGCAGTGAAGACTCTCGTCTACGTCGAGCATGAGGGCGGCCAGATCAAGGACGCCACCCTCGCCGCGGTGACCGCCGCATCGAGGCTGGGCGAAGTCCACGCGCTCGTGGCCGGCAGCAATGTCGGCGCGGTCGCGGACGCAGCCACCAAGATTGCGGGCGTGGGCAAGGTCCACGTCGCCGATGGCGCGCACCTCGATCACGGCCTCGCCGAGAATGTCGCGCCGGTCGCGGCCAAGCTGATGGAGACGCACGACGCGTTCGTCGCTCCGGCCACGACCACGGGCAAGAACCTCGCTCCGCGCGTCGCTGCGTTGCTCGACGTGATGCAGATTTCCGAGATTCTGTCGGTCGAGGACGAGAACACGTTCACCCGCCCGATCTACGCCGGCAACGCCATTGCCACCGTTCGGTCGAGCGATGCCAAGAAGGTCATCACGATCCGCGGCACGGCCTTCGCCAAGGCTGAGCGCGAGGGCGGCAGCGGTTCGGTCGAACAGGTCGACGCGGGCAGCGATGCGGGCAACAGCAGCTTCGTCGGCCTCGAAGAATCGAAGAGCGATCGGCCGGAGCTAACCAGCGCCAAGATCATCGTCTCCGGCGGCCGCGCGTTCGGGTCCTCGGAGCAGTTCCACTCCCTACTCGATCCGCTCGCCGACAAGCTCGGCGCCGGCGTCGGCGCGAGCCGCGCCGCGGTCGATGCGGGCTATGCCCCGAACGACTATCAGGTCGGGCAGACCGGCAAGATCGTCGCTCCCGACGTCTATATCGCGATCGGCATTTCCGGCGCGATCCAGCACCTCGCCGGCATGAAGGACTCGAAGATCATCGTCGCGATCAACAAGGATGAGGAGGCCCCGATCTTCCAGGTCGCAGACATCGGCCTGGTCGGCGACCTCTTCAAGATCGTCCCGGAGCTGACCGAGAAGCTCTGAACCCAAGGTGCCCGCTCGTCCGCGTCGCCGGCTGAGCCGCCGCTGGTCGAAGGTCTCGAAGCGCTTCGGGATCGCAGGGCTCGCATTCGGTGCTTGGGGACTGTTCTACCCTCGGCCGCTTCCGCTCGTCGTCCCGCTGCTGGCGATTACGCCGGTCATCGCGGTGATGGCGTCACTGGCGTCGAACCGGGAACTCGATCCTTTCGACGAGCCGGAGCGGGCATTTGGGCTGGCAACGTTTTGTCTGCTTCCCCCGATCTCGCTGAGCCTCGTCGACCTGCGGTTCTTCCCCTTACTCGAAGGCTGGCGCCTCTTGGGTTTTGGCGCCGTGTCGGGAGTGATCATCGGACTGCTCTATCTGAAGGTTCGCCCCGCCACGTTTATCGAAACCCGTACATCCATTTGGCAGCAGATTGCGGGATGGCTCGGCGCGATCGTTTACGGCTGGATACTGGTCGTCGCGGCCAATGGCCTCGGACCGCAGGGCGCGCGTGCCGTGTACAAAGTGCCGATCCTCAAGATGCGCGTCGAATCCGGCAAGAACACGAGCTAATACCTGACCCTGCCGCCGTTCGGACCCGTCCGGGAAATGGACGAATGGAGCGTGGCCGGCGAGTTCTATCGTCGGCAACAAGTCGGCGGGAGCGTCTGCATTTCGATCTACCCCGGAGCCCTGGGCGAACCCTGGTATGAGCCGCACCGCTGCGCCGTTTAAGACCCATTCAGCTGTAAGTCCTTTCGCAACCTCGCTCCGGTAATGCTCCGGAACGATGGCACAGTTGCGTAGGCCTGCCGCGATCATCGCGGTCTTTGTCGGGTGCGGGCTCCTGTTTGCCTGGCGCGGGGCCGATGCCGCTCGCGACTGGGTGTCAGGAATTTCCCAGGTTGGGGATCTCGCAAGCGAACTGGACGAACCTCGGCGGTCCTCCCGGCCAGCGGAGCCCCCGAAGCCCCTCTTCGTGGCCGATCCGGGTGGCACTCCACGAGACGGTTGCTTTCCGGCGTCGTCGATCAGGGGCGCCCGCGTCGTTCTCGCGGGCGCTTACGAAGGCAACCGGCAGACCGATCTTGCCTTCGAAGGTTCTGGCGATGCGGTCGGCAGCGTGGCCCTTCTGGCCGATAAGCGTGGGCCGCCGCTTTTCCTCATCGTGTCGGGTCATGACCCGGTGATCTGGGACTTGGCTGATTTCCCGACCTCGCGCCTGCGCGGCGTTCTCGTGACCGGCTACGATCCCCAAGGGGTCGCTCACCTTCCGGCGTCCATACCGTTGCGGTTCGCCGTTGGTCCGAACGGCAGTCCCAAATGCGGTTCGTTCGAACAGGCCTACGAGACGGGCAATGGCCTGCGGCAGTTGCGAGCAGGAATCCGCCGGGCGCTCGGCGTCGGCCTGTCGAATTTCGCAGGAGCCTACGATCCGACGGCTCTTCACGTTGAAGGCGGTTCAACGGAATCGAGCGGATCGATCGTGATCAAGGCCGAAGACGTGAAGGCCAGCGCGCCGCTGCAACGCACAGGGTTGTTCGCTGGAGATCGTGGACTGGCACAGTTGGTGAACGCCGGCGCAATCCGGCCGGCAACCAAGGGGGATCTTGCCAAGTGGCGCACTGCCGGGGACGGAATGGGCGCCTATGTCGTAGAGCGTCAAACCGACCTACCGCGTGACATGTATGGCGCGAATTCCCGAACGTTCCTTGTGCCGCGCGGCGTTCCGATGCCTCGCGATCCCGGCAGTCATAATCGGATCCTTCGCGAAGACGGCGGCTGCACTGGTCCGGCCTGCTAACTTCAGAACCGGCTGAGAAACTCCGAGACGTTCGCGCCGAGGGCGTCGACGGCATAACCACCTTCCATCACGACTACCGTCGGCAGGCCGAGCTTCGCGATAGTTCGGGCCATCGGTGCGTAGTCGGTCGTCCGCAACTTGAAATAGCTGATCGGATCGCCCTCGTACGTGTCGGCGCCGTACGAGACGATAAGCAGGTCCGGCGCGTGCCGGCCGATGGCCTCGACTGCCATCGCCAGTGCCCCTTCGTAGCTGCTCCACTCCGTGCCGCGCGGCAGTGGAAAGTTGAGGTTCGCGCCTTCACCGGTACCCTGTCCACGCTCGTCGGCGTGGCCCCAGTAATAGGGATAGTCCATCACCGGGTCGGCGTGGATCGACACGTAAAGGACGTCGCCGCGCTCGTAGAAGATGTCCTGCGTGCCGTTGCCGTGGTGATAGTCGACGTCGAGGATGGCGACGCGCTTCCGGCCAGCAGCAACGGCATGTTCCGCTGCGATCGCGGCATTGCTGAGATAAGAATAGCCGCCGAGATAGTCGGCCCCGCAATGGTGGCCCGGGGGTCGGCAGAACGCGAACGCCGTTCGTTCACCGCCGAGCACGGAGTTCGTCGCTGCGAGTGCCGTCTGCGCGGCCCAATAAGATGCCTCCCACGTGCCCGGTCCGATCGGCGTCGACGTGTCGAAGCTGTATTGCCCGAGCAGCGCATCGATCCGCTGCAACTTCAGCGGCCGTCGCTTCACCACCGGGAAGGTGTAGGGAAGAGCGTCGCCCTCGCGTCCCGCGGCGAGCCACTGATCATGCGCCATTCTCAGGAAGTCGAGGTAGTCCTGGCTATGGACGCGGAGCAGCGGATCGAGCCCGAGATCGCCCGGCGCCTGCGTAGATCCAATCGCCTTGAGGATGGCTTCGACGCGACCCTCATGCTCGGCGGCTGGATGCATGGCGCCATTGAAGAACTCGCTCGCAGGAACATGCGCTCTCTGCCGGTCGTCCCAGAAACATTTCATGATCGCTCGTCCTCGGGCTGGTCGCCGCCGAAAATCTCGCGGGCCTCGGCTGACTCCCGATCGTCGATCGGCTTTTGCGCGACGAACCGCAAAACGGCGTAGCCGAGGATGGCGGACAGGAGCGATCCGGCAAGCGTGCCCACCTTCGCCGCTTCGACTTCCTCCTGCGATGCCGGAAACGCCAGCGCCCCGATGAACAAGCTCATGGTGAAGCCGATGCCACAGAGTGCCGAGGCTCCGTACAGCTCGCTCCAGCGTGCGTGATCGGGTCGCGGCGCAAGGCCGGAGCGGACCGTCGCCCAGATCGCGCCGAATACTCCGATTTGCTTGCCGACGAACAGGCCGAGCATGATGGCGATGGGAAGGGGATTGGAAATTCGGAAGTTGCCGAGCTCCACGCCGGCGCTGGCAAGTCCGAAGAGCGGCATTACTCCGAACATCACCCACGGGTGTATCGCGTGCTCCAGCCGCTTGAGGGGCGAGTGATCCTCGTCCAGTCCCAACGGAATCGTTAGTGCGGCGAGGACTCCCGCGATGGTCGCGTGAATGCCGCTCGCAAGCATAGCGTACCAGAGGAACACGAAGCCGATCATATAGGGCCAAAGGCGGCGCACCCCGAACAGGTTCAGCGCGGCCATGGCGCCGAGGATGAGGACCGCAGCACCGATCGCAATGGCGCTGAGGTCGGCCGTGTAGGCAAGCGCGATGATGATCACCGCGCCGACGTCGTCGACAATGGCGATTGTCACGAGCAGGAGCTTAATCGCCGGGTTCGCGCGGGCGCCGAGCAGCGCCAGCACGCCGACCGCAAAAGCGATGTCCGTGGCTGCGGGGATCGCCCAACCGCGGATGATCGATGGCTCGAATCCGGTGACTGAGAGATAGATGAGCGCCGGCACGGCCATGCCTGCGGCCGCTGCAACGATCGGCAGCCTCCGCTCGGCGGGAGTCGACAGCCGCCCGTCATACCACTCGCGCTTCACCTCGAGGCCGACGAGCAGGAAGAAGACCGCCATCAATCCGTCGGCAATCCAGTAGTGGACCGACAGCAAGCCGAAGCGAGGCATCGGCGGACCAAACTTGAACTCCAGCAGGTGTTGGTAGGCATCGGCGAGTGGGCTGTTCGCTAGTATCAAGGCAGCGGCAGCCGCTCCGATGAGGATCAGGCCGGCGCGCTTTTCCTGTCGTTGAAGCTGAACCAAGTCCGCTGCCATTGGCGACCATTAGCGTCCCCGATGATCATTGGAAGTTTGGAAGGAGAGGGACGCCTCCAGCACTGTCGGCACTTTCCTCCGCGCTTTGCGTTGTGAGGATTGGCGGTTTTCCGCCATCGGCGAGGCTCGGGCAGGCATTTCGCCGCGTAGGCGTTTGCGTACGAAGCTCGGCCCTTCTTCTGTTGTTCCAAGGTCGAGCGCGACCCGCGTTTCGCAGCCGACCTGGCCTTTTCGGGAACAGGCTCCCCGACCGTGAAACGCGGGTCGAACGCCTCTTAGGCGAGTGCCGCCGACTTCCTCAGCAATTGGTAGGCTTCGATGACCTCGCCGAGCTTCTTTTCGTGGCTGCGGTCGCCGCCGTTGCGGTCCGGGTGGAAGCGCCGAACCAGCTTGGAATATCGGCTGCGCACCGACTTAAGGTTCGCATCCTCACCTAGGCCGAGGACCGACAGCGCCCGCCGCTCCGCCCTCGAGAACCGCGACGCCTCCTCCCGCCTGGCATGCCGGAAGCGCCCCGAGATCGCATCGAGCGGATCCGAGAAATCGGACCACGAGGGCGCCGGATCGCCTCCACTCGTCGCGAAAGCGCGCGTTGCGCGATCCCAGCCGCCAAGCGGGGACTGGGCCTCCGCGATCTCGTCGGCGCTCATGCCCTCGAAGTAATTGTACTTCGCATTATGCTCGCGAACGTGCTCCAGGCACAGCAGGCGATAGACGCCGGGACCGTGGAAGTCGGCGGGCTGAACCGGCGCCTTATATTCGCCATGCGCGTCGCAGCCTCGCACCGCGCAACGGCCCGTTGCTCCCTCGACTTTTCCATGCATTTTCGGATGACGCGTCGCCACTTGGTTCCTCGATCGGCTAGCCGCTCTATATAGGAACGATGACCACGACCGCCACGGGACCTGTCGCAACTGAAATGCTGAAGCGCCTCAACTCGGCGCTCTCGCCAACCTCCATCCGCCTCGTCGACGACAGCGAGAAACATCGCGGACACGGAGGCTACAATCCCGCCGGCGAGAGTCACTTCACCTTGGACATCGAGAGCGAAGCCTTCGCGGGCACGACCCGCGTCCAACGCCAGCGGATGATCTACAAGGCCCTGGGGGACTTGATGCGCGAGCGGGTGCACGCGCTCCAGATCAGAGCGCGCGCACCCGGAGAGTAGCGCCAATTAGAAGGCGAACTGGAGGCCAAGGCGGCCGCCGATGGACAGCTTGTCCTGCTGCTCCTCGGCATTGAGTTCGCCGGTGATCGACAGGCCGTCGCTTCCGCCGATGGCGCGGAAGGCGCCGACGAAGCCGCTAGTGCGTTCCTCGGCCGCCACGGTGAACGGCGTGCCGTCGTCGCCGAAGCGCGCGGTCGTCGTTCCGAGCTTGCCGCTGAGGATCTGGCGGCGTCCGCCTTCGAGCTCTAGCCGCATCCAACCGCCGTCGTCGGTCTTACCGCCGCCGACGAGCTGGTAGCCGAGCGCGAGCGTGCCGGTCACCGCCGTCTCGTCGCTCTTGCGGCTGTCGACCGTGAGGTTGAACGCGTCGCCGCCGCCGGACTCGGAGTAGCCCTTTTCCTTGAGCGAGTAGTGCTCGATGACGGCCGTCGGGCGAAGCGACAGGTTGCCGAAGCGCGCGTCGTAGGAAACGCCCGCGGTCGCCGAATAGATGTGACCCTTCCACTCGCCGTCGGCCTCCCGGCTTATCGGCGCTCCGTCGACTGTCGCCGTGAAGAAGCGGCTGCCGTCGAAGTTGATCGTGGCGATGGTGCCACGCGCAAAGGCGCTGAACGGCCCGTGCGTGGTCCGCCAATAGAGGCCGGCCTCATATTCGTCGGTGCGGATTTCGTTGTCGCTGCTCTTCCGCCCGTCCTTGCCGGACAGATAGCTCAGCGTCGCGCCGACATTGCCGATGGGGCCGACGCTCGTCTCGACGCCGGCGGCCATGCCCCAGCCATTGAGGTCGTACGACGAGGTGTCGCCGATCGACTTGCTTCCGCCCCAGGCGACCTGCTCCAGCCAGATGCCGAGCTGCCCGCGCTTGATGGCCGGCGGCTTCGGATCGATCAGGAGCTTGTTGACCAGGCGCGAGCCCTTGGTCGCCGTCTCGAACGTGCCGCCCGCATTTTCCGGAAGCATCTGCTGCAGGGCATCGCGCAGGGTCGCGCTGTCCTGCGCACCCAGGAACACGGACGCGACCGGTGCGTCCGCGTCCGCCGCCTCGATCACCGCGTCCAGGATGGAGCCCTCGGCCAGATTGACGCCCAGCTCCTCGTTCGACTTCTGCCGGATGACCAGCGAGATCTCATTCGGAGTGGTCGTGACGAGATCGCTCTCGAACAGGAATGGTAGCGATTCGACGGTGCTCGTCAGGTTCGTGCCGCCGGTCAGCGTGCCGGCCTGGACGATCTTGTACGTGCCTTCCGCGCCGCCGAGCGACGTGAGGTGGACGTCGACGATCGTGCCGGTCCCGAAGGCAGCAGCGCCC
Organism: Sphingomonas telluris; assembly: GCF_022568775.1. Classification (NCBI taxonomy): domain Bacteria; kingdom Pseudomonadati; phylum Pseudomonadota; class Alphaproteobacteria; order Sphingomonadales; family Sphingomonadaceae; genus Sphingomonas; species Sphingomonas telluris. The sequence continues at coordinate 429,976 of NZ_JAKZHW010000002.1, forward strand.
GTGACATTGTAGAGCGTGTTGGTGCCTGCCGTAGAATCGACGGTAACACCCAGCTTCGCGCCCGAACCGGTCGTCAGCGACGACAGGTTCACGGCTCCGAGGTTGGTGGCATTGAGCGTGCTGCCCGCGCCGACATTGACTGCCAGGCCCGCGCTGTTGCTCAGCTTGCCGTTGAGCGCCGACGTGCCGGTCAGGGTCAGCACGTCCGCGCCGCCGCCGAAGTCCACGTCGCCTGCGAGCGACGAGGTCCCGCCGAGCGTGAGCGTGTCCGCCCCGCCCTCGAAGGTCACCGCGCCATTCATGATCGCATCGCCCGAGAGCGAGAGGCGATTGTCGCCGCCGCCGAACTTCGCTGCGCCGGTGACGGTGCCGTCGGCCACGTCGAGAACGTCATTGCCGGAGCCGAACAGGATCTGGCCAGCGATCTGCGGGGCCGAGCCTGAGGTCACGGCGAGTTGGCGAATGGTCGCGCCGGTGGTGTTTGCGGTCAGATCGAAGGCGATCGCCTTCGTGCCGAGCGACGCAGCGCTCGCGACGCCGATGGTCCCGCTGTTCTCGATCAGCGTGACCGTGCCGGACTTGTCGACGATCGCGGAGCCAACGCCATCCGCTCCACTGAGCGTTGCGGCGATGGTGCCCGTATTCTTGATCGTCGAGACGTTGGCTCCCGCGTCGATGACCAGCGCTTGCGAGGTGCTGGTTGCCGTGGAGCCGCCCTGTGCCGTGATGGCTCCGGAGACGGTGATCGTGGGCACCGTCGCGCCCGCACCAATGCGCAGGCCCGTGGCGTTGCCGCCGTTGGAAACCGCCGCGACCGTGCCGGATACCGACATGCCGCCCGCGACGCTCACCGCGTGGCCCATGCCGCCGACGACCATGCCGTTACCCGCGACGCCTGAGTAGACGCCGCTGCCGAGGATCGCGCCCTTGATGACGATGCCCTTGCCGCCAGAGCCGGCGACCGCACCGATCGTCGTGTCTTCGGTGGTGGAGCCGATCACCACGGCTGGCGCTGCACCCAGCGTCGTGATCGTCGCAGTCGACTCGTCGGCGTCAGGAACGCCGTCGTCATCTTCGTCCGTGTCCGTGGTGCTGTTGTCCTTTGGCCGTGCGTCGAAGAGGATTCCGCCTGCGACGTTTCCGCTGACCACGACAGCCGATCCGCCCTGAAGCAGATCGTCGGCATCGAGCTTCGACGTATCCGCGGGCGGCGTGGTGTAGCGATAGCCGGTCGTCTGGACCGTGTTCTGGATCACCAGCGCTCCGCCGATGTCGCCCGTCAGCGAGACGCCGACGCCGTTCGCGCCCTGCACCTGGATCGTGCCCTTCGAGAGGGTGACGTTGCCGCTCACGTCTCCGGCCTTGATGCCAACGGTGTCATTGCCGAGCAGGCTGATGCTGCCGCTGTTGGTGATGTTGCCGGTCAGCGGGCCGTCGAGGACGATGCCGCCGGAATTGTTGCCTTCGACGGTGATCGTCCCGCTGTTCGCGATGTTGCCGGCAAGCGCGCCGAGGACGTGAATACCGAACCGGCCTGACCCCTGCGCGAAGGCGCCATCGATGTCGCCGTCGCTGTCGGTATCTGTCGCCGTGTAATTCTCGTCGATCGTGATCGTGCCGCTGTTGCTGATGTCACCCGTCAGGCCCGCGTTGGCGACGATGCCAGCGGAATTGTTCGATCCCTGGATGGCGATCGTGCCTTCGTTCTTCGCGTAATTGTTGGTGTTGACGGTCACGGCTACGCCGCTGGTCGGCTTGACCGACCCGGTATTGCTGATGCGGATATCGCCCGACGCACTGGTCGACTGGTTCGTCGTCACTGCCGTGGAGATGACCGTTTCGGCGTTCGCCGGGACTGCCGCAATCGCCGCGGCGATCGCCCCCAGACCCGTCGTTGCAAGCAGGAAACGCATGCGAGAATTGCCCTTTCTTCCGGACAGCTACGTGGCCCCCCGGCTTGTTCGTTGGTTGCGCGCCAGCGAGCCGGAAACAGCGTTCCCAGTGCAAGCTTGAAAAAAGGGGACCGAAGTCGCGGCCGCGATCTCGTTCCACCCCCGGACCGATGCCGCCCAAAGCCGTTTCTGCCTGAAGCCAAGATGAACAAATGTTAAGATACTGGCGCACTTGGCAAAATTCGGCTTCCTTCCGCCTGGTCCAGAGAATCGCTAGGAGCGTTGGGATGGAGCAGACGATTCTGCAGAGCATCGCGCCCGTCACCCACGACCTCGGCGGGTTCAAGGTCCATCGCACGCTGCCCAGCAAGCAGCGGACCATGGTGGGGCCCTTCATTTTCTTCGACCAGATGGGCCCGGCCCGCCTCAGCCCCGGACAGGGGATCGACGTGCGGCCGCATCCGCACATCAACCTAGCTACCGTCACCTTCCTTTTCGCCGGCGCGATCGACCATCGCGACAGCCTGGGGACGTATCAGCGGATCGAGCCGGGAGCCGTGAACCTGATGACCGCGGGCCGCGGGATCGCCCACTCCGAGCGGTCGCCCGGGGATGAGCGGGCGGCCGGGCCGAACCTCGACGGGATCCAGACTTGGCTCGCGCTTCCACAGGCCAAGGAGGAGATGGATCCCGGGTTCGAGCACGTTGCGGCGGAGCGTCTGCCGTTGGTCGAGGGAGACGGTGTGCGCCTGCGCCTGATCATGGGTGATGGCTTCGGCGAGCACTCGCCCGTCACCCAACATTCGCCTACGATCTACGCGGCAATCGAACTCGCGCCAGGCGCCGTCATGCTCGTCGATCATGAGGCGGACGAAAGGGCGCTCTACCTGCTCGACGGTGATGCGATCGTGGACGGATTGCCGCTCCTGCCGCAGCACCTGACGCTCCTCGCGCCAGGCCATCTGCCGCTGCTTTCGTCCGCAAGCGGCGCGAGGCTGATGCTGTGCGGCGGCGCGCCAATGGATGGCGAACGCCACGTCTGGTGGAATTTCGTATCGTCGCGCCGCGACCGCATCAATGAGGCGAAGCGCGCTTGGCGAGCGGGCGAGTTCGTGCTTCCGCCGGACGACCATGACGAGTTCATACCCCTGCCGGAGGTCCCGCTGACGGTCAGCTATCCGTGACCGAGTTCCGGCGCGTCGGCCTGTCCACCGGCGTCACCCTCAACGTCGCGTTCGCCGGACCAGAAGACGCTCCGGCGATCCTCTTTCTCCACGGCTTTCCGGAATCGCATCGCACGTGGCGAGAGATCGTGCCGCGGCTGGAGGATCAGTTCCGGCTGATCATGCCCGACCAGCGTGGCTTTGCCGGGTCCGACCTCGTTCAGGACGTCGGCGCCTACAAGACGGAAACGCTGATCGGCGACGTCTTCGCCCTGGCCGACACGCTCGGACTGGATGAGTTCGCGCTCGTCGGTCACGACTGGGGCGGAGCAATTTCCTGGGGCGCGGCGCTTCGCGGCGACCCGCGGCTGAAGAAGCTGGCGATCGTCAACGCGCCGCATCCGGTGGTCTTCCAGAAGAGCCTCATCGAAGACGCGGACCAGCGCGCGGCTTCTCAGTACATCAGCGCGTTTCGAGCGCCAGGCTTCGATAAGGCGATTGAGGCGATGGGTTACCGCGCCTTCTTCGACAAGACCTTTGCCCGCCACGTGGGCACGTCGAAAATCCTCGAGGCGGAAAAGCAGCAATATATCGCCGACTGGTCCCAGCCGGGCGCCATGACCTCGATGCTCAACTGGTATCGGGGTTCGCGCGTTGTCGTGCCGCCGCCCGGCGTCACCGTGCCGCTTCCCGACTGGCTGCTGCGCGCCTTCCCGAAGGTGGAGGTTCCGACGCTCGTCGTTTGGGGGATGCAGGACACGGCGCTGCTCCCGATCCAGCTCGAAGGGCTGGAGGAACTGGTCGAGGATTTGCGCATAGAGCGGCTGCCAGAGGCGGGTCACTTCGCTCCGTGGGAGGCTCCCGACGAAGTCGCCAACGCGCTTCGGGACTTCCTCGCCTGAGCCAGCGCGGCTAAGCGCGTCCCGATGAATACCGCAGCGCGTTCCCGTTCCCGCTCTGCCGCCCGACTGGCGGCGGTGCAGGCCCTCTATCAGCATGACATGGAAGGGACGCCCGTTCCGCGCCTGCTCAAGGAATTCCACGAGCATCGGCTCGGCGCGACCATCGAGGAAGCGCAGTACATCGAAGCGGAGCAGAGCTTCTTCGACGACGTCGTTTCAGGTGCGGACGCGCGCCGGGACGAGATCGACACAGTGATCGCCTCGAAACTCGCCGAGGGCTGGAGCCTCGAGCGGCTCGACCGGCCGATGCGCGCGATCCTGCGCGCCGGGACCTACGAGCTCCTGGCGCGCGCCGACGTGCCGGTGGCTTCGGTCATCTCGGAGTATGTCGACGTGGCCCACGCCTTTTACGACAAAAGGGAAAGCGGCTTCGTGAATGGACTTCTCGACGCGGTCGCAAAGGAGGCGCGCCGGGGCTAGGCTCGCGTCGAGCATGCGTGAATCCCGAGCCATCGAGCGCCTGAGGCGCATCGCCGCCAGCCCCGCCGCCCTCGGCCTCACCGACGATGTGGCACTGCTCGACGGCCTGGTGCTCACGCACGACAGCATCGCCGAGGGCGTCCACTTCCTCGCCACCGATCCCCCCGCGAGCGTCGGGTGGAAGCTGGTCGCCGTGAACCTCTCCGACCTTGCGGGCAAAGGCGCGATCCCGGCCGCCGCTCTACTGTCGCTTGCCCTGTCAGGCGACGACGATTGGGACCTCCATTTCATCGATGGCGTCGACGCAGCGTGCGAAAGCTACGGCCTTCCCTTGGTCGGCGGCGACACCATCGCCTTGCCGCCCGGAGCGCCGCGCATCTTCGGGCTGACGGCGATCGGCCGCGCGGGCGCCAACGTCCCGCTGAGGAGCGGCGGCAAGGATGGCGACGCTTTGTGGATCGTCGGAGTGCTCGGCGACGCCGCTGCCGGCCTCGCCCTGCTCCGCGACGATGCTGCGGCGACGGGTCCGCTCGTGGACGTCTACCGCCGCCCCGTGCCGCTTCTTGCCGCCGGCCTCGGCCTGGCCCCGCACGCGCACGCCATGATGGACGTGTCAGACGGCCTGCTGCTCGATGCGTCGCGGATGGCTCAGGCGAGCGGGCTGGGCGTCAGGATCGACCTTGATGCCCTGCCGCTGTCTCGCGCCTTCGTTGCGGAGAAAGGCCAGGACCTAGGCCCGAGGCTGTTCGCCGCGACAGGCGGGGACGACTACGCGCTCCTCGCGGCGTTGGGGTCTGACGTCGATCCCTTAAGCCTTTCTTTACCTCGGGGAACGACCATTGCCCGTGTCGGCACCCTCGTTGCCGGAGAGCCTCTGTTAACGCTCTTCAGCAATGGGCAGCCGGTCCCGCTTCCGGGGCAACTGGGATTTGAGCATTCGGGCCATGAACATCGCCGCAATCCCCCTTCGCCAATGGCTGATCGCGGTTAGCGGTCTCATCTCGGGTATCGCGACGGCGCTGCTGCTCCACTGAGGCCCTACCAAACGCGGTTGCCAGCTGCGATTTCGGTCCATAAACATCTCGCCCGTTCGCCGGCTGTGTCCTGCAGCCGGTTCGGCTCTGCCGCGAAAACGGGGAAGAATTTTCGATGAACCTTACACTTATCGCCATCGCATGCGGCGTGATCGCGCTGCTCTATGGCATTCTGACAAGCGGGCAGGTGCTTCGCGCCTCGGCCGGCAACCAGCGCATGATGGAAGTCGCCGGCGCGATCCAGGAAGGCGCTTCCGCGTACCTTCGCCGCCAGTATCTCACCATCACCATCGTGGGCGTCATCGTCGCTGCGATCGTGTTCGCGTTCCTCGGCCCGCTTTCGGCGGGTGGGTTCGTGCTCGGTGCCTTGCTGTCGGGTGCAACCGGCTTCGTCGGAATGAACATTTCGGTTCGAGCCAACGTCCGCACGGCAGAGGCGGCAAGCCAAGGCCTGCAGCAGGGACTGACCATGGCCTTCCGCGCGGGTGCTATCACCGGCATGCTGGTGGCCGGTCTCGCTCTGCTCGCGATCTCCATTTTCTTCTATTATCTCATCGCGATTGCCGGCCATGCGCCGAACGACCGCATCGTCGTCCAGGCGTTGGTCGCTCTGGCCTTCGGCGCCTCGCTGATCTCGATCTTCGCTCGCCTTGGCGGCGGCATCTTCACCAAGGCTGCGGACGTCGGAGCTGACCTTGTCGGCAAGGTCGAGGCCGGAATTCCGGAGGACGATCCCCGCAATCCGGCCGTGATCGCCGACAACGTCGGTGATAACGTCGGCGACTGCGCCGGTATGGCCGCCGACTTGTTCGAAACCTATGTCGTGACCGTCGGCGCCACGATGGTGCTGACCGCGCTGCTCGTGAAGAGCGCCGCGCCGGACACCTTGCTGGCCCTGATGAGTCTCCCGCTGCTGATCGGCGGCGTCTGCGTCATCGCTTCGATCATCGGCACCTACTTCGTTCGCCTGGGCAAGAGCGCGAGCATCATGGGCGCCATGTACAAGGGCTTCGTCGTGACCGCCGTCCTCTCGGCGATCGCGATCTACTTCGCGGTCCAGTACGCGCTTGGTGATCTCACCACGTCCATCGAGGCGAGCGGCACGACTTTTAACGGCATGGCACTCTACTGGTGCGCGCTTCTCGGTTTGGTCGTGACCGGGCTCATTATCTGGATCACTGAATATTACACGGGGACGAACTATCGCCCGGTGAAGTCGATCGCCAAGGCTTCGGAAACCGGTCATGGCACCAACGTCATCCAGGGTCTGGCAATCAGCCTTGAATCGACCGCGCTGCCGACGATCGTCATCTGCGCCGGCATCATCATCGCGTTCAAGCTGGCCGGCCTGATGGGTATCGCCTTTGCGGCAACGTCGATGTTGGCGCTTGCGGGCATGGTGGTCGCGCTCGATGCTTACGGCCCGGTCACCGACAATGCCGGCGGCATTGCCGAAATGTCAGGGCTGGACGAAAGCGTCCGCACCAAGACCGACGCGCTCGACGCGGTCGGCAACACGACCAAGGCCGTGACGAAGGGCTATGCAATCGGATCGGCCGGCCTCGCTGCGCTCGTTCTGTTCGCGGCCTTCACCACCGACCTCGAGGAATTCTTCCCGAACCTCGATGTCGATTTCAGCCTGAAGAGCCCGTACGTCATCGTCGGCCTGCTGCTGGGTGCGCTTCTGCCGTACCTGTTCGGCGCGCTCGGCATGACCGCTGTCGGTCGCGCTGCCGGCGACGTCGTCAAGGACGTTCGCGAGCAGTTCCGCTCCAACAGCGGCATCATGGATGGCTCGTCGCGGCCCGACTATGCGCGGACCGTCGACCTCGTCACCAAGGCTGCGATCAAAGAGATGATCGTCCCGTCGCTGCTTCCGGTGCTCGCCCCAATCGTCGTCTACTTCGTGATTAGCGCGGTTGCCGGTCAGGCCGAGGGCTTTGCGGCACTCGGCGCCCTCCTCCTTGGCGTGATCGTGTCCGGCCTGTTCGTCGCCATCTCGATGACCTCGGGCGGCGGCGCTTGGGACAACGCCAAGAAGTACATCGAGGACGGCAATTTCGGCGGCAAGGGCTCGGAAGCCCACAAAGCCGCTGTCACGGGCGACACCGTCGGCGATCCTTACAAGGACACCGCCGGCCCGGCCGTGAACCCGATGATCAAGATTACCAACATCGTCGCGTTGCTCCTGCTCGCCGCGCTGGCGGGACACGGGGTCGGCTGACCGTCGCCTGATCGAAAGAACGGCCCCGCCCGGCACTGCCGCGGCGGGGCTTTTCTTTGCGCGTGAGCGGGCGCATGCGGGGCGGCATGGTTCATGCGATACGAGTGCATCAGACAGGCGGCCCCGAAGTCCTGCAGTGGGAAGAGGTCGAGGTCGGAGAACCCGGACCCGGGCAAGTCCGGCTCAAGCAGGAAGCGGCCGGCCTCAACTATATCGACGTCTACCACCGCACCGGCCTGTATCCGCAGCAGCTGCCGTTCATTCCGGGCGTAGAAGGTGCCGGTGTCGTCGTCGGAGTCGGTGCAGGCGTGACGAGCGTTCAGCCGGGCGACCGCGTCGCCTACGGCGGGCCTATGGGCGGGTACGCCGAGGAGCGCCTGATCGACGCCGACAAGCTGGTGAAACTGCCGGAAGCGATTGCGTTCGACACGGCCGCGGCGATGATGCTCCAGGGCATGACTGCGCACATGCTCATTCGCTCGGTTCACGAAGTGAAGGCGGGCGATACGATCCTCGTTCACGCGGCAGCGGGCGGCGTCGGCCTGATCGTGTGCCAATGGGCGAACGCACTCGGCGCGAAGGTGATCGGGACGGTGTCGACGGACGAGAAAGCTGAGCTCGCACGGGCGCACGGCTGCCACCATCCCGTCGTCTACACGCGCGAGGACTTCGTCGCCGAGGTGGACCGCATTACGAACGGAGCCAAGCTGCCGGTGGTTTATGATTCGGTGGGCAAGGATACGTTCCTGAGGTCGCTCGACTGTCTTCGACCACGCGGCATCATGGTGAGCTACGGCAATTCGTCGGGACCGGTCGATCCGTTCCCGCCCGGCATCCTGGCGCAAAAGGGCTCGCTCTTCCTCACGAGGCCGACTCTGTACCATTACACAGCGTCGCGGGCCGAGCTTGAGGCGGCAGCCGCAGAGCTCTTCGACGTCGTGGCGAGCGGAAAGGTGAAGATCGAAGTCAAGCAGCGCTTCGCGCTTAAGGACGCCGCCGAAGCGCACCGTGCGTTGGAAGGGCGAAAGACTTCCGGCTCGACCATTCTCACGGTCTGAAGCCACCCGGCTTCCATTTTCCGGCACTCCCAAGTAAGGCTCCGCGACTTTTTGCGAAGAAGAGGTATCGCTTGGCCAAGGAAGAACTTCTCGAGATGCGGGGGCAGGTTGTCGAACTGCTGCCCAATGCCATGTTCCGCGTGCGGCTCGAGAACGGCCATGAGATCCTGGGACATACCGCCGGGAAGATGCGCAAGAATCGCATCCGCGTTCTGACCGGTGACGAAGTCCTCGTCGAACTGACGCCCTACGACCTGACCAAGGGTCGGATCACCTACCGGTTTAAATAAGGAGCGCCGCTGGTGCGGCTCGTCCTTGCCTCCGCGAGCCCTCGCCGGCTCGATCTGCTCGCGCGCATCGGCGCCGTGCCGGATGCGGTGGTGCCTGCCGACATCGATGAGAGCGTGCCCCCGGGCGAACTGCCGCGGCAGCATGCCTTGCGCCTGGCCCGGGAGAAGGCCGCTGCGGTCGCTGCGAGCGAGGGGGATGCCTTGGTTCTCGCGGCGGACACGGTCGTCGCGGTCGGGCGCCGAATCCTGCCGAAGGTGGAGGACGAGGCAACTCTTCGCGCCTGCATGAAGCTCCTCTCCGGAAGGCGGCACCGGGTCCTCACTGGAGTAGCCCTCGCGGTACCGGGCCGCGGTATCCGCAAGCGGCTCGGCGAGACGATGATCGCCATGAAGCGTCTCTCGGACGAGGAGATCGATTACTACGCCGGCCATGGCGAGTGGCGCGGCAAGGCGGGCGGATATGCCCTCCAGGGATATGGCGAGGTCTATGTCCGCCACCTCGCCGGCAGCTATTCCAATGTGGTAGGGCTGCCGCTCGGGGAGACGCGCCTGCTGTTGAAGGGTGCGGGGTACCCGATTGCCTGAATGGCTGATCGAGCGCGGGATCGGCGAAACGCGCTTCGCCCGGATCGAGCGGGGTGAGATCGTCGAAGCACGTATCCTGCTCGACGGTATTGTGCCCGCTGGCAGCGAACTGACCGCCCGGCTGCAGCGCTCGGGCATGCAACTCTTCCTGACTGTCGACGGGCAGCAATATCTGCTCCCGGACGGCGCGCGCGGGGTCGCGGACGGTGGGCAGGTGAGAGCGCAAGTCGTGCGGGAGAAAATCCCCGGCGCCGAGCCGTGGAAGCGGCCGCTGGCGCGAGTGGTTCAGGCTCCGTCGGCCGAACCGCTTCCAGACGGGCAGGAGTTACCGCTCACGGTGAAGAACGAGCTCGACGCAGCCGGCTGGGACGATCTCATCGACGAGGCGCGGACGGGCATCGTACAGTTCGAGAGCGGCGAGCTTCGGATCTTCCCGACGCCGGCAATGACTCTCATCGATGTCGACGGGACGGACGATCTGACCCGGCTCGCGACGTCGGCCGCTCGTTCCGCATGCCGTGCGATCCTCAGGCTCGGGATCGCCGGATCGATCGGCATCGATTTCCCGACACTCGGGGGCAAGCAAGCGCGTGCCCAGGTCGCGAGTGAGATCGATCAAAACCTGCAGCAGCCCTTCGAGCGAACTATGCTGAACGGATTCGGCTTTCTCCAGATCGTTCGGCCCCGACGCCATGCGTCACTGCTCGAACTCGCGCAGGATCGAGCTGCCTTCGAGGCGCGCGCGCTCCTAAGGCGAATTGCCAAAGACCGAACTGGCCCGACCCGGCTGGTCGCGCGTCCATCCGTCGTTGCTGTCCTCGAGCGCCAAAGCGACTGGCTGGCAATGTTGGCTCGCCAGATTGGGGGGCAGGTCACCTTGCGAAGCGAGGCCACGCTCCCCATCCATGGGGGGTATGGCGAAGCAGGCTGAATCAAAATCCTGTCCGATCTGCGGCAAGCCCTCGTCCGTGGACAACGCGCCCTTCTGCTCGCGCGGTTGCAAGGATCGCGACCTCTTGCGCTGGCTGGACGAAGGCTATCGCATTGCCGGTCCAGCTGCCGATCCCGAAAGGGTGGACAGCGGGGAAGGCGAGGGCTAGGGAGCGCGTCGCTTCGACGGGCGTCCGCCCGATCGCGAGAGCCCAGGTAGCTCAGTTGGTAGAGCACGTGACTGAAAATCACGGTGTCGGTGGTTCGATCCCGCCCCTGGGCACCATCGCCTGTTCCAGAACAGTCCCGAGCAGACCCAAAATCCGGCTTCCGTGATGCCGCTCCATGCCTTCGTTGTTTGGCCAAGTTCCGCTAGGATTGAGTCGGTTTCGAGCGTCGCAATCGTGCCGCCCGGCTCCAGCGGGCGCAAGCTTCAGAGATCACCGCGTATGCTCTGGCCATTTACAGGCCGACCCGCGATTCACCATTTGGCGACGCGCGTATGGTACGGACAGGGCTTCCCGGCGCAGCCTCTTGCCGTGACAGAGCGGGCAGTCACGGCCGATCATGAAGCGGGCCGCGCGCTTCTTCATCATCGCACTCTGGGTGGTCGCAAAACTGTGGGTGACATGGCGCTTGGCGCTCGAGAAGGTGCCCATGTAGGCCGGCTCGATCTTGCGGCGGATCGCCCGCTGGATTTCGTCATGGCTCCAGCCGGGATAGACGGGCACCTGCGGCTGCTCGTCAGTGAACAAGATCCAATCGCGAACCTTCTTCGGCAGCTCGCGCCACGGCGTGTCGACGTCGATTCCCAGGCTGATGAGGATGTCGCGCAGGTTCTGTCCGCCCCACGCCATCGGCCAGGCGGCGACGGCGCGCTCCCGGATGGTCTTCGAAGGATCGGGCACCATCGAGGCTTCCGTGACCTCGTGGATCCGGCCGAGGCCGTGGCAGCGCGGGCAAGCCCCCTCAAGAGTGTTGGGCGAGAAGGATTCCGCATCGAGATGCGGCTGTCCCGGCGGGTAGTCGCCGGCGCGCGAATAGAGCATGCGCAGCAGGTTAGACAGGGTGGTAACACTCCCGACCGACGATCGGGTGGTTGGCGATCCGCGCTGCTGCTGAAGCGCCACCGCTGGCGGCAGGCCCTCTATCTCGTCGACCTCAGGCACCTCCATCTGGTGGAACAACCGGCGCGCGTAAGGCGAGACCGATTCCAGATAGCGGCGCTGAGCCTCGGCATAGAGGGTGGAGAAAGCGAGCGACGATTTGCCCGATCCCGACACGCCGGTGAATGCGACGAGCGCGTCGCGCGGAATGTCCACGTCGACATTCTTAAGGTTGTGCTCCCGCGCGCCGCGTACGCGGACGAAGGGGGATACCGTCGCGTCGCGCATGCGACCCTCCTGGGTTCCTGATACGCGCGGGCGTTCGGTTCGGTTGCGCGGTGGGGGTCTGGCGCCTTGCGAAAGGGGATTGCTCACCGACGTGGCGCGATCAATCCGGCTGCACGCAGGACGATTTTTCCCAGCACATGGCTGGCCGCGAGGCGTTGATGCGCTCTCGCAGCTTGATCCAGCGGAAACTCCGCCGCGATCGGCACTAGGACGTTTCGCTGCTGGATCGCCTCGTTCGGTGCCTCGAACTCGCGCACGCCCGATTGGCCGTCACAGGACATGACCTCTATTCCGGGGCGCTCGTCCGGCACCGGTTGGACGCCGGATATGCGACGCGGCCGCCTTTCCGTACGGTGTCGATCACCCGATCGAGACCTGGGACCAACAAGTCGAGCGGCAAAAAGCTCGGTATCAGCCCTCGGACCGTACAGATGCATCGGGCACAGGTGATGAGCCGCCTGAATGCGAAAAGTCTTCCCGATCTCATTCAGGTCGCTGTAGGCGCCGGCTTGGGTATCATCGCGAAATATGCACGGCCGTCGTGCGAACGACCCATCGGTGAGCGGTCGCAACTCCACTCTTACGATCGACGCTGCGCGGACCCGCTCAAATGTGTGGCCGCAGGTTGTGGTTTTTGTTGAACTCGTCGTCCCTCCATAGCCGGCGAAGCTCGTCCCAGCTCCGGCTGAGTCGGACGCGATCGTCAACCGAATGGATGAGCTCGGGACTGATAAATTGATGCGCGTTGCGCGGCCTCTGGTCGTTGCGAAGTATCTTCACATGTCCGCCTTCGATCCGCGCAACCGTGCCGAGGAGGGTCCCGTCGGTGTCCACCACGTCCATTCCTTCGCGAATCCTCATGAGCAATTCGCTGGTGGAGCGCTCGCTGTGAAGACCGCCCTCTGTGATGCGGAGGCGCCCGGCCGTCTGAACCCATTCGAGCTCCGCGCATGGGCGCGGGAACGTCGCCCGACCGTTGAGATCGCGCTCGTCGGTAATATCGAGACAGCTGCGAACAAGGCTGCCGAACTGTGCGACGAGGGACCGCAGCTTGCTCGTCCGTACGACCCGCAGAGCGTCGTCGCGTATATACGACGTGCCCTCGGAGGACGCGGTCGGCAGACATCGAGCGGGCCGCTAACTGACCTTCGCCGAAGCCCGGAATAGGTGGACATCGGACATTAGCGGCCGGTCTGAGTTGAACCTGTATCCCTCGCAGTGGACGACGCACGCGTTTTTTAGGGCGTCAAGGACTCGGCACGTACCGACGACCTACGATTGAGCGCGGCAGATCCGGAAGACGGGGTAACGGTGACGCTCCAGCAGCTCTGAGCGATTATGGCGTCATGTCCGGTGGGTGTCTGGTCAGGCTCTCCTCGCCGTGCTTGACCTTGTCGCCCTTGTTCACGCCTTCGTGCCTCTCCGGGTCGCGCACTCGCTCGAGCTCGATCTTTGTGGCGATATCGGCCTGCAGGTTGCCGCCGGCCGTGCCCTCGAAGCGTGGCGTCGGTTCCTCCCCTACCATGCTTTCGATCAGTTCGTGATCGTCGTGCTCCCGCGCGATTTCGGTGCGGCGGTTTTCCATGGCGAACTCCTTCCTCCAAGCAACGACCCGCGCCCCGGGTGACTGTCGAGGCCGACAAGGCTCCGCAGACAGCGCTCACGGAAGGCTAGCGCTTGGGGTTTTTTCTATTCAGGACGCAATGCGTGGTCACCTTCGAAGAGCAATCAGGAAGCCCTGCAACTGAGTCCGCCGCCACCGGAATGACGACGCGAACCTCGCCTCCGGGCGGCGGAACGACGGCAACCGACGGCGCATTGGGATCCGGCGGAATGACCGCAAGCGCGGGCGGCGCGCCGGGAGTGGGCGGCGGCACCACGGCCACGGCGGGCAGGCCGGGCTTTGGCGGCAGGATTGCAAAAGCCGGTGGTGCGTCGGGCTGGGTCGGCGGCACGACCGCGACCCGCGGCGCATTGGGATCAGGCGGCTCCACGACCGCCACCGGGGGCGCATTTGGATCGGGTGGCACGACGACCTGTACCTTGGGCTGAGGTTGGACAACCGCTGCTGCGACGTTTGAGGGAAAGATCAGGGCGACTGACGCGGTGGCCGCAAGCAATGGGATGTTCGGACGGTTCATCGGTCGATCCTTCAGGCTGCTCGACGAGCGGGCTAACTGAAGGAGATTTCAGAGTTTTTCTCTGACGACGGTCAGTATCCGGCTCAATCGCGGGCCGCGATCCTTGGCCCACATCGGGCTGACGGCGACGAGAAGGGCAGCGTAGTGTTCCAAAAGCTGCCAATGGAGCGCTGCCTAGGTCTGTAAGATTGCGTAGGTTTGCGTATTTGACATGGCGGTTTCTGGCCTCACACCCTTCGCATGAAATGGAGGTCGATCCGCCTCGAGCTCGGCAGCACCATGGAGTTTCCGGACGGCTCGGTTGGTCGCGCTTATCTCTTGCGCCTGCCTCTCGACGATCAGGACAGGGTCGATGCAAAGGCCTTCGACGATAATCCGCTAAAAGCGACGGTCCGTCGCCCTTGGTCAAACGAACCGGATGAACGTGGGTATGTATAGCACGACGGTGCGGATTGGGTGCTTCGGTGCCACGGCAAGAGCCACACCCTCCGGTTCGACTCGCGCCCAATACGCTTGGGCGGGAAGCTCCAGCTCGTCGACGCGGATGGCGAAGCGCTCCCCTTCCGGATAGCGAGCATTCGCTAGCGCCCGCTCCGGTGCCGCTATAATTCTCTAACTGTGATGGACAAGCCAGCCATGGCCGAATCGCGGATTGCCGCGGGGGGCGCGGCGGCGCCGGAGTGAGGGTGGAGGGCCGCCAGTCTACCTTTCCGGGCCGAACTCTGCGACCAAGCGGTGTCGGTCCCAAAGCTCCCAATGCTTGAACCGGCCGATTGATCGGCCTGTCTCTATGGCTTGGAAGTGCGTGGCCGCATCATAGCTGAACTTGCGCAACGACCTGGCCGGGGTCGAAAAGACAAATAGTGTGGACGACCAGTGGCACCGGGTGACGCAGGCCCATCGTAACCTTGAGCGCGAGTTGCCATGTCGGAAGCATAGACCATAATAGGCGGCGCTTGGATACGGAATCCACTTAAGCTGAATGTGAGGCTTGGCCTTACGGAGCCACGAGGCGCCCGCTAATCAGATCCACGCGGGCGCGTGGTGCGTTTCTCGATCCTTTTCTCGTTGATGGTGCTGAGGACGATCCGGTCGACGTAGATGCCGGGCGTGTGGATGCAGTCGGCATTGAGGGCGCCTTCCGGGACGATCTCCTCGATCTCGGCCACTGTGACCCTCGCGGCCGTCGCCATGTTCGGATTGAAGTTCCGCGCTGTCTTCCGGAACATGAGATTGCCCGCGAGGTCCGCTCGCCATGCCTTTACGATGGCCAGGTCGGCCCGCAGCCAGGTCTCGCGTACATATTCGTCGCCATCGAAGACGTCGACGGGCTTGCCCTCCGCGACCAGCGTCCCGACCCCCGTCCTCGTGTAAAAGGCGGGGATGCCGGCGCCCCCGGCCCTGATGCGCTCGGCAAGCGTCCCCTGCGGATTGAGCTCAAGCTCCAGTTCTCCCGACAGATATTGCTGCTCGAACAGTTTGTTCTCCCCGACGTACGACGAGATCATCTTGCCGATCTGGCGGGACTCCAGAAGCATCCACAATCCGAAGCCGTCCGCTCCCGCATTGTTCGAGATGATGGTGAGGCCGCTCACGCCTGACTTCCGAATCTCCGGGATCAGGCTTTCGGGATTTCCAGCGAGGCCGAACCCGCCGCACATGATCGTCATGCCGTCGAACAGCAATCCGTCGAGCGCCGCCTCCGGCGTGGCGTAGACTTTGTCGATCATTCGTCTCCTATCGCCCAATCGGGACGTCGCACCCTAATTGAGTATGTTGTTTCGCCGACACACCAATCGGGAAAAACCACACTCCGCCTCCCCGAAATCTTGTTCTGTTACGCTTCTCGGACAATGAGGGCGCCATGTGCGCCCGGTCCGCGGGCCTCAAAAGGGGAGTATTATGACAAGCAACCTGCGCCAAAGACTGCTTGCATCGACCTTGCTGGTCGGTGCGTCGGCATTCGGCGCTCCTGCGATGGCGCAGGACACGACAGTTGATCCGGCGGCGTCGCAGCCTACGGGTCCGGTCGAAGCTCAGCCGACTCCGTCCGTCTCGTCGGAAGGCGAAGACGTACAGGGCGGCCAGGACATCATCGTCACCGGCTCGCGCATTCCGCAGCCGAACCTCGAATCCGCCGCTCCAGTCACGGTCGTTTCCGACCAGGACGTGAAGCTGTCCGGTTCGACCCGCATCGAAGACGTCCTCAACCAGCTGCCGTCCGTCGGCGCTGCTCAGGCGTCGGGCGTGTCTAACGGCGCGACCGGTACGGCGGAAGTCGACCTTCGCTACCTCGGCGCCAAGCGCTCGCTGGTTCTCGTCAACGGCCGTCGCCTCATGCCGGGTGACCCGAACAGCAGCAACCTGTCGGCCGATCTTAACGTCATTCCTTCGGCGATCATCAAGCGGGCGGAAGTCCTGACGGGCGGCGCCTCGTCGGTGTACGGTGCGGACGCGGTCGCGGGCGTCGTGAACTTCATCATGGATACCAATTTCGAAGGTATCCGGTTCGACGGCAACTACAGCATCTGGCAGCACCATCAGGACGACCCGAGCGTCAGCGGCGGTCTGCACATGAGCGACATCATCGGCGCCCGTCAGGCTGTTGCCGGTGCGGATGCTTTCCCGCTTCCGACGGGTAGCACCACCGATGGTCGTTCGATCGACGGCACTGTCACCATCGGCGCTGGCTTCGACGATGGCCGCGGCCACGTCGTTGCCTACTTCGGCTATCGCAACACGAAGCCGGTTCTCCAGGGCAACCGGGACTACAGCGCCTGCGTGCTGCAGAACACTGGCGGGGGCGTTCCCCGTTGCGGCGGTTCGGCGACCGCAAATCCTGGTACTGGCGTTATCTTCGCCACGACCACGGATGGTGCGATCACGTCGACGGTTGCGGCCCTCGCGCCGGGAACGATCACCCCGTTCGGTGGTAACCTCTACAACTTCGCTCCGCTGAACTACTTCCAGCGTCCGGACGAGCGTTACATCGCTGGTGCGTTCGCTGACTACGAGATCAGCCCGGCGATCAAGCCGTACCTCGAGTTCATGTTCATGGACGATCGTACGCTCGCACAGATCGCCCCGTCGGGTGACTTCGGCAACACGCTGACGATCAACTGCGACAACCCGTTCCTGGCCGGCTCGCCCTTCGGCGATCCAGCCAACACGGGTAACCAGTACGCGAACATCTGCGGCAATCCGAACAACGTGATCAACGGCTTCCTCGGGAACTTCCCGCTGGCGACCGGCGCTCCGTACAACCCGAACCCGGGCAATGCGCCCGTCGATTTCTTCGACGCTCGTGGCAACACCTACAACCAGGCCTTCTTCCAGTTGCTTCGCCGCAACACGGAAGGTGGTCCGCGTATCTCCGATCTCCGTCACCAAGCGTGGCGCGGCGTTCTCGGAACTCGCGGCGACCTGTCGAACGTCTTCTCGTACGACGCCTACTTCCAGTACGGCCGCACGAACTACACGCAGGTCTACAAGAACGAGTTCTCGATCGCCCGTATGAACCGTGCGCTCAACGTCGTGAACGTTGATGCGAACGGTGCCGTCGTTCCGATCGGAACTGACGGTTCTCAGATCGTCTGCCGCTCGGTTCTCGACGGCTCCGATCCCAACTGCGTGCCGTGGGATGTGTTCGGTGCGGCTCCGTCTCAGGCGGCAGTCAACTATCTGAACATCTTCGGTGTCATCCAGGGCATCACCTCGGAGCAGATCGCCAACGCGAACGTGACCGCTCAGCTGGGCGAAATCGGTTGGCGGACTCCGTGGGCCGAGGATGGCGTCGCGGTGAACGCTGGTGTCGAATATCGGCGTGAGTCGCTCGACCTGAACCCGGATCAGTCGTTCCAGACCGGCGATCTCGCCGGGCAGGGCGCTCCCACCCTTCCGGTCAGCGGCAACTTCCGCGTTTGGGATCTCTTCGGCGAAGCCCAGATCCCCATCGTTCAGCATCAGGGTATCGAAGATCTGACTCTCGGCCTCGGCTATCGTAAGTCGTGGTACGACGTCAGCAACGGCCGCAGCTACGACACGGACACGTACAAGATCTCGCTCGAATTCGCGCCGATCTCCGACGTCCGTCTCCGTGGTTCGTACAACCGCGCCGTCCGTGCTCCAAATATTCAGGAGCTCTTCGGTCCGCAGTTTGTCGGCCTCGACGGCTCGAACGATCCGTGCGCGAAGCTGATCACCGCAACCGACTACGGATGTCTTGCTCAGGGCCTCGTCGTTGGTCAGTCCCCGGCTGAGAACCCGGCTGGCCAGTATAACGGCCTGCTCGGCGGCAACCCGAACCTAAGCCCCGAAAAGGGCACGACCTGGACGATCGGCACGGTGCTTCAGCCGCGCTTCATCCCGAGGTTCGCGCTGACCGTGGACTGGTGGAACATCAAGCTTGAGGACGCGATCCAGGGCTACGGCGCTGACGCAGTTCTCAACGCCTGCGTTGCTCAGTCGACTGCGACCTTCACGGCGCCGGCCTGCGGTCTCGTCCAGCGCGATCCTGCGGGCTCGATCTGGCTGACGCCGGGTGGTTTCGTGAGAGACGTTCCGCAGAATACCTCGACCATGAAGAACAGCGGTATCGACGTGAATGCGGCGTACTCGCACCCGCTCTTCAACTACGGCAAGATGTCGTGGAGCTTCATCGGCACCTACATGCTGAAGGCTGAGGTCGATAACGGCCTGTCGGCGAAGTACGACTGCGTCGGCTACTACGGTCCGACCTGCTCGGGCGGTACGGTCGCCGCTTCGGCTCCGATCCCGCAATGGAGGCACAAGCTGCGCACGACGTGGCAGTCGCCGTTCGGTCTCGGACTGTCGCTGCAGTGGCGTTATGTCGGCAAGGTTAAGGCCGAGACGCTGCAGGACAATGAGACGGTCGGAGGCGAGTTCAACTTCGATCCGGGCCTTCACGTCAAGGCGCAGAACTACTTCGATCTGTCGGGTACGTTCACTCTGCTGGATCGCGTGAACATGCGCTTCGGTGTGAACAACCTGTTCGACAACGATCCGCCTCTGGTCACCGGTGGTAACGCAGCCCGCGGTGGTTCGAACCTCTGCCCGGCTGGTCCGTGCAACGGCAATACCTACCCGGGTACCTGGGACGCCTTGGGACGCCTGCTGTGGGTCGGTGCGACGATCGACTTCCTGCCTCCGAAGCCGGCTCCGGCTCCGGCTCCGGTTCCGATCGCTCCGCCGCCGCCGCCGCCGCCGCCGGCAACTCAGACCTGCCCGGACGGATCGGTGATCCTGGCAACGGAGACCTGCCCGGCTCCGCCGCCGCCGCCGCCGCCGCCGCCGCCGGCTCCTGAGCGTGGCTAAGAAGTACTGAGTACCAAAGACTGGGGCGGCGGATCGAAAGGTCCGCCGCCCTTTCTTTTGCCCCAATCAAGCCGGTCCAAGGCTGTTCCTCAGCCCCAATTGCGCTAGACAGCGCCCATGACCGCCAGTTCCGTTCTCGACGATAAGACTACGACCGCCATCCGCGCAGCCATGACGGCCGCAGGGGCTGGACGCGTGTCCGAGGCAGTGGACATCGGAGAGCGCGCCCTCGCGGGTGGTGGCGACAAAGCTGCGCTAAACGCGATGATAGGCATGCTGCATTGCCAGACCGGCAACCTCGACGCCGGCATCCGTCATCTCAAGACCGCCCGTCAGGCGAGGCCCGCTGACCCCGTCATCGCTGGCAACCTGGCCACCGCGCTTGCTTCGAACGGCGACAATTCAGGCGCGCTACAGGTTTTAGGCGAGGACGTTGCAGCGAAGGACCCGACGTTCCGCTTGTTGAAGGTTCGGGCTTTCCTGGCGCAATCGACCGAGGACTTTCCTGCCGCGGTTACGGCGTACCAACGAGTTGTCGAAGCAAACCCCTCTGACTGGGAAAGCTGGAACAATCTCGGGAATGCGCGCCGCATGCTGGGAGATTTCGAAGGCAGCGTCATTGCTCTGCAGACAGCCGCAAAGCTCAACCCTGAGTCGCCTCCGGTGCGACTCAATCTGGCTCTCGCACTCGGCAACGCGGGGCATTTCGACGAAGCCGAGCAGCGCCTCCGGCGGATGGCCGAAGATCTCTCGAGCGATCCGAAGCCCCTTCGTGAATTGCATGCGTTGCTCAAGGAGCAAGGTCGCGAGGACGCGGCCTTGGAGGCGATCGAAGCGGCTGCTGAACGCGATCCAGCAGACAATGAATTGCAGCTGGCGTTAGCGAGCCAGCGCCTCAACCTGCTTCACACGGAAGCTGCCGAACGAGCGTACCGGCAGGTTGTAGATCGTGATCCGTCTAACGCGCTGGCCAATTTGGGACTGGCCGTGGTGTTCGAGCTCACCAACCGAACCGAAGAATTGTCGTCCCTGGCCGGGGAAGCCGAGAAGCGAGGCGTCGGGCCCGATGTCCTGAACTTCATCCGCGCGTTCGATCATCGGCGAGGCAAGCGTTTTGCCGAGGGGCTTGCGGCGCTTGAGGGCGTGCCGGACGAGCTGGAGACTGCTCGTCGGAATCACCTTCTCGGCCAGCTGCTCGAAGGTGCGGGACGCTACGACGAGGCTTTCGATGCCTTCACGCGCATGAACAAGATCCAGAGCGAGGATGCCTCACAACCTCTGGAACGCGCCGCCACATATCGGGCGACCATCCGCGCTCAGTTGAACACGCTCACGCCTCATTGGGTCGACAGCTGGACGGCTCCCCACGAAGATGAGCGGGGGACCCCTGTCTTTCTTGTGGGCTTTCCGAGGTCAGGAACCACGCTTCTAGACACGATGCTCATGGGTCATTCCAACGTCGAAGTTCTCGAGGAAGAGCCGACATTGACCAGAGCGACAAAGCTCTTGCCGGAGTTGAGCGAGCTTCCAAGCGCAACCGAGGAGCAGGTTCGCGCCGCACGGGATGAGTACTTCCGTATTGCCGCAGGTCATGTAACGCTGGAGGCCGGGAAGCTCCTGGTCGACAAAAACCCTCTTTCGATGAATGGCCTTCCAGTCATCAAGAAGCTCTTCCCGAACGCCAAGATCATTCTCGCGCTTCGGCACCCCTGCGATGTGCTGCTGAGTTGCTACGCGACGAACTTCAAACTCAATGACGGAATGTCGAACTTCCTCAAGCTCGACACTGCGGCCGAACTATACGACCTCAGCTTCCGCTATTTCGAGAAGGCCCAGGAGCTGCTGGGCATGCCTGTTCATCGCGTCGTCTACGAAAACGTCGTGGAGGATCGCGAGAGCGAGCTGAAGGCGCTTCTCCAATACCTTGGGCTCGAGTGGGACGCGGACGTGCTCGAGCATGAGAAGACGGCGCGCGGTCGCGGGCGCATCAAGACCGCGAGCTATGCGCAGGTCGCTCAACCGATCTACAGCCAGTCGGCGGGACGCTGGACCAACTATCGCAAACATCTCGAGCCCGTTCTGCCTGTGCTTGAGCCCTGGATAGCCAAGTTCGGCTACACGGTGTGACCTGATGCAGGACGGACTGGTGGGCGAAGCGGAACAGGCCGTCGCTGCCGGTGATCTCAAGCGGGCAGCAACCTTGCTCCGGCAGGCGGCGGAGAGCCGTCCCGACGATCCGTCCCTATGGATGAAGGCCGCTGCGCTCCTGCGTGCAACAGGCGAACCGCAGGCCGCGCTCGACGCGGTGCACCGCGCGCTCACCGCTTCTCCGCTCGACTTCACAATGCTGCTGATGCGCGCCAGCCTCTTGCAGCGCCTCGGCCATCCCGAAGCCGGTCAAGCTTGGGGGCACGCAATCGCGCAGAAGCCGACTGGTGATTTGCCTCCGCAGATCGAGCAGGTTCTTGCCGAGGCTGAACGCCACCATTCAGCCTATGTTGATGCTCGCGAGACGCGGCTGAAGTCCGCGCTTTCTCCGATCGAGAAGGACGCCAGCGCAGAAGAACGCAAACGGATCGAGCGGTTTCGCGATAACGTCGTCGGCAGGACGAAAGTCTTTCATAGCGCGCCAACGCACTTCCATTTCCCCGAACTGACCGAGCGCGAATTTCATCCTCGTCACCTTTTCCCGTGGCTCGAGGATCTCGAGGCTGCGACCGATACGCTCGCGGAAGAACTGCAGACCGTCATGGCCGCCGAGCGCGCGGAGCTGGTTCCTTACATCCAGTACGACGAGCATCTTCCGCTCGATCAATGGCGTCCGCTCAACAAGAACCCGGACTGGACGGCAATCCACTTGTGGCGGAACGGGTCGCTCGTCGAGGCGAATGCGCGCCACTGTCCGCGGACGATCCAGTTGCTAAAGTCATTCCCGCAGCCGACAATTCGCGGTTCGGGGCCGAACGCAATGTTCTCGCTCCTAGCGCCGAAGACGGAAATCCCGGCGCATGTCGGTGTGAACAATGCGCGGCTGGTCTGCCATCTGCCGCTGATCGTGCCCGAAGGCTGCTGGTTCCGCGTGGGCGCGGAGACACGTTACTGGAAGCGCGGCGAGGCGTTCGTCTTCGACGACACGATCGAACATGAGGCGCTGAACCCCTCCGACGAACTGCGCGTCGTCTTCATCTTCGACGTCTGGCATCCGGACCTTAGCACCGTGGAACGCGATGCCGTGGCCGCACTGATCGGCGCCGAAGGAGGCGTGGGCGCGCTGTGAGCTTCTCCGCTGCATTGGCCGAGGCGTCTTCGCGGCCCGCGGACTCGGCGGCGCTGGAGCAACTCGCGGGAAGCGCCGTCGAGAACGGCGAGGAAGAGCGTGCTCTCCCGATCCTTGCGCGGGCCGTCGAGACCAGTCCGACTGCGCGCTTGTGGCAGGGGAAGGCGTTCCTCGAACGATCCCTCGACGAACATGAGCTGGCGCTCGCGTCCTACGCCGCTGCTGCCCGGCTCGCGCCCGACAACGTCCGGATCGCGCGTGATCGCGCGGAGACGACGCTAGAGGCAGGTCTCGACGCGCGGCCGCTCTATGAGGAGGCGCTGGCGCTCGCCCCGGGCAACGGCCTCCTGCGGATCGGGATGGCGAGAGCGCGAGCAGCGGCGGGGGAGGGCGAGAGCGCTATCGCCGAGCTGGAAGCATTGCTGGAGCAGGCGCCAGCCTGGACCGTGGGTCACGAGCAACTTGCCCAATTGAAGGCCACGCAGGGGAAGGCGGCCGAAGCGACATCGTCGCTGGAGCGCGCGCTCGAACGCTTCCCCGGTGCGCAGCCGCTTTGGGAGACCCTGCTCTACGTCCAGCTGCGGCGGGGCGCCTACGAGAGTCTGAGCGATATCCTCCTCAGGGCGCGCGCCGCGGGCGTCAATTCTCCCGAGTTCCGTATCTACGATGCCATTCACGCTGCGGAATTCGGGGCAGAGACTCATCCCGCAGCCTTGTTCGATCCTGCCCATCCGGAAATCGACGCGGCACTTGGCCGCTGGCGGGTACGCCATCTGCTTCGCGTCGGCGCGCTCGACGAGGCATTGCGCTTGGTCGATGCACAGCTTCGTGGCGATCGGACGGCCGAACTTTATGCCTATGCGGCGACCGCTTGGCGCCTCGCGGACGATCCGCGTTCTGAGTGGCTGGAGCGTCACGAGCCGTTTGTCAGCGTCGTCGACCTTTCCGACGATCTTCCGCCGTTGGACGTGCTTGGCGATACTCTTCGGGCGCTGCACGTCGCTAAGGGCGAATATCTCAACGAGTCCGTGCGCGGTGGGACGCAGACGGACGGGCCGCTGTTCAGCCGGATCGATCCCGTCATCCGGCAACTCCGCAAGGCGGCCGTAGGCGCCGTGGAGAAGTACGTGTCCGCCCTGCCGCCAACCGACGGCGATCATCCATTGCTCCGTGAACGACGCGACCGCCGGGTGCGCTTCTCGGGAAGTTGGTCGGTCCGCCTGCGCTCCGGCGGCCGGCATGCGAACCACGTGCATCCGCAGGGATGGATCAGCTCGGCGCTCTATGTTGCGCTGCCCCCGAAATCGCAGGGCGAGGCCGACGACGCGGGGTGGTTCACACTCGGCGAACCCGACGAGCGCCTTGGCCTTCAGCTTGGGCCTTGGCGCAAGATCGAGCCGAAGCCGGCGCAGCTCGTACTCTTTCCGTCCTGGATGTGGCACGGAACCGTGCCTTTCGCGGAGGGCGAGCGCCTTACGGTCGCCTTCGATGTCGCCCCGCCAATCTGAGCGCCGCGGATGAGCTTTACCAACGCGCTCGCCATTGTATCCAGCCGGCCGACGGACGTCGCGGCGCTGGAGCAGCTTGCGAGCGCGGCTCTAGACGCAGGCGAGGAAGATCGCGCGCTTCCGCTCCTTGCTCGCGCTGTCGCCCAGCGCCAGTCGGCGCGGCTGTGGCAGTGGAAGGGGCTCCTCGAGCGAGCGCTCGACGAGCATGAAGATGCTCTTGTTTCCTTGTCGGAAGCTGCGCGGCTCGATCCGCAGGACGCGAGCATCGCGCACGGCCTCGCGCGCACTGCGCTCGAAGCCGGTGTCCCGGCGGAGACATTATTCGAGCGGGCCCGCGCTCTCGCACCGGTCGATGGATCGGTGCTCATCGGGCTGGCTGCGGCGAGAGCCGCTGCCGGTCACGGCGAGCAGGGTGCGCAGGAGCTGGAAGCGATCCTTGCCGAGGTACCGCTGTGGCTCGACGGGCAATTGCAGCTCGCCCAATTGCGATCGACGCTTGGCGCCGGGCCACGTGCGATCGAAGCAGTCGAGCGCGCGCTAGCAGCGACACCGCAACAGCCGCAGCTTTGGCAGCTCTTGTTCGACCTGCATGCGAAGCGCGAGGACTTCGCGGCGCTTCTGGCGGCCGTCGAAAGGAGCAAGCAGGCTGGCGCACCTCGTACGCTGACGCGCGTGTTCGAAGCCGTTGCTTCGGGCGAGCTGGGAATGACGGAGCAGGCCGACCGCCTCTACGCCGAGGTGGACGCGAACGGGGGCGCCGGAATCGCGATGTGGCGCGTGCGGCACCTGCTGCGATCCGGCCGTCCCGAAGAAGCCAAGCCCATCATCGATGCGGAGATGGGTGGACCGGGCGCAGCCGTGACCTGGCCCTACGCAGCTTCCGCTTGGCGGATGACTGGAGATCCGCGTTCCGATTGGCTTGACGGCGCTTCGAAGCTCGTGTCGGCCGCCGACCTCACGCCGGACCTGCCGCCAATCGAGCAGCTGGCGGCCACGCTACGAGCGCTTCACATCGCCAAGGGCGAATATCTCGACCAGTCCGTTCGCGGCGGGACCCAAACTGATGGTCCCCTGTTCTCGCGGGTCGATCCGGTCATTCGCGCGCTGCGATCTGCGGTCGTGAGGGCAGTCGAGAAGCACGTCGCGCAGCTTCCGCCGCCGGACTCGCGCCATCCGCTACTCGCATCTCGTCGCGACCGCCGCATCCGTTTCGCGGGCAGTTGGTCGGTGCGGCTTCGGGATGCGGGCTTCCACACCAGCCACGTGCATCCCCAAGGCTGGATCAGCTCGGCCCTCTACGTCGCATTGCCGGAGGAGAAGCCCGGCGGCGATCCGCATGCTGGCTGGTTGCAACTGGGAGCGCCCCCGGCGGACCTCCGCACAGGGCTGGAGCCGCTCCGGCTGATCAAGCCCGAGCCGGGCAAGCTCGTGCTCTTCCCGTCATGGATGTGGCATGGGACGGTCCCGTTCGCGGCGGGCGAACGGCTCACCGTCGCCTTTGATGTTGCCCCGCCGCGCTGAGGACCGTTTGTCGATTTTGCTTTGCTTCTCCGCGCCCGGAGGAGAATATTCGCCGAGTTCGTTATCGGGAGTTTGTACCTTGAAGATTCATCGCGCGTCATTGGTTGCGGCATTGACACTTGGTCTGTCCGCACCTGCATTCGCTCAGGCGCCCACTGCGGCTCCGGCTCCGACGACCGCTGCCCAGAACCCGAACGAGATCGTCTGCCAGAAGCAGGAAGAAACCGGCAGCCGCCTCGCCAAGAAGAAGATCTGCATGACCCGCGCCGAATGGGCGGATCGGCAGCTTCAGGACCGCCAAGAACTGGAGCGCGCGCAGACCCGCCGCGGAATGAAGGGCGAGTAAAGCCTAAGCCTTATAGAATTGCGGATACGTCCGCTTCAGCTTCGCGACTTTCGGTGCATCGTTGATCACGATGTAGGGATAGTTGGGATTCCGCCGGGCGAAATCTTGGTGATAGGCCTCGGCCGGGTAGAAGCCGCCGCTTTCGATCTTGGTCGCGATCTTGTTTCCGCGGGCGCGTAGCTGCTGGATGAAGCTCGCGGCGAGCTGCTTCTGCGCGGCATTCTGTGGGAAAATCGCGGAACGATAGCTCGGTCCCACGTCGGGCCCCTGGCGGTTCACCTGCGTCGGGTCGTGTGCGACCGCGAAATAGATTTTGAGCAGCTGCCCATAGCTCACCTGGCGAGGGTCGAAGGTGATGCGGACGGCCTCGGCATGACCGGTACCTTCGCCGCTGACCTTGTCATACTTCGCGTCCCGCGCGGTTCCTCCGGCGTAGCCCGAGACGACGTCCTTCACGCCTTTGACGTGCTCGAAGACCGACTCCATGCCCCAGAAGCATCCGCCTGCAAGGACAGCCGTCTCCGTTGCCGGTTGCGCAACTGCGGAGGTCGAGAGCGAGAAGCTGGCGGCCCCTGCAAGTGCGAGAAGGCCTAGCGGCTTGATCATGGCGATCGTCTCCATCTTCTGCGCGCTTTATCCACAGGCCACCTGAATGAAGGCTGAGGCTAGTCGCGGTCCGGTGCGCCGAGCGGGAAATAGGCGCGGTACGGGCGTCCTTCGTCGACTGCTCGGACGACAACGGGGTGCGCTAACAGCCTTTCGCGGTAAGCCTTGAGCTTCGGGCGGCCGTCGCCGATCTCCTCGACCCAGTCGGCATAGAACAGCGACGGCGCGGCCGCGCAGTCGGCGAGCGTGAACCGGTCGCCCGCCGCCCATGCATTGCCGATCTGATCCTCCAACCAGTCGTAGGCGACGTGCAGCTTTTGCCGCGCGCGTTCGACCCCGAGCGCGTCCTGCGTGCCGTCTGGCCGAAGCCTGTCCGCGACCGGCACCTGCATGTTGCCCATGACGTAGAGGTCGAAGAAGCGGTCGAGGAAGCGCACGCGGCGTCCTTCTTCTCCGTCGGGAATCCAGCGGTTCGGCCCCGGATGATGCGCCTGCAGATGCTCGATGATCGTGGTCGATTCGAAGACGGGACGGCCGTCGTCGATGATCAGCGGGAAAAGGCCGTACGGCGAGTGCCGCTTCAGCTCCTCGAAATTCTCGGGATGGTCCTGTTCGAGGATTCGATATTCGAACGGCGTCTCGTCCGCCCAAAGGGCGATCAGGACCTTCTGCGTGTAGCTGCTGAACGGATGCCCGAAGAACTGCAGGCTCATGCAGTGTACTCGAGCTTGGGGTACCAGTCCGTGCCGCGACCGCCCGGAGTCCAGTCGAGTATGTTCCACAGCGGCGTCGGGTCGGGAGCAAGGTGCGGATCGAAGCCCGGGTCGGCCGTCTCGAAGTCGCCTTCCGCCGCCCAGAACAGGCGAACCTTGTCGCCTTGTCGCCTCCAGCTCGCGCAGATGGCCCACTCGCTGCCGTCGTCGTGAAGACCGCGATAGTCGCGCGCGAAGTCATCGCCGACCGTCTGGTAGAACTTCAGGTTGTTCCAACCGCGCTCGCGAGCGAACTCGAGCTGCCGCGACACCGGCGAACGGCCGATAATCACGAGTGCGACACGTTGCTCGATGTCCCGAGCCGGAATGTCGAGCGAACCGACGAACGACGTGCACATCGGGCAGGGCCGCTCGCGTTCCGGGCCGAACATCCAGAAATAGGTGACCAGAGTGTCGTGCCGCCCGAACAGATCGGCGAAGCGATGCTCCTTCCCCTCGGCGTCGAGGAAGCGATAGTCTCCCGCCTCGCTGCCATCTGGGAGAGCACGGCGTTGAGCGGCCACGCGCTGTATCTGCCGCCGGAGCTCAATCTCCTCGGCGAGAAGTTTGGTTCGGGCCGCGCGATATTCTGCGCTCTCCCGGGGGAAGGGCTTGCTGCCAATTTCGGCCAGCTCCGCTGCAGGTCGTAGTGCAGTCATGCGTCCTCGCTTGCCCATTTGGCGCGCCGCTCAAGCTCTGCTTCGCTCGGGGGTTTGGTCTCGAAGGTGCCGGTTGGGACTTCGCCAGCGGGCTCGTAGGTCGCGAACACCACGCCCTTGTCAGTGACGGTGTGTTCGACGAGCTTCAGTGCGCCCGGGTGCTGCGACCCGTCGAAGATCCGTTTTCCCTCGCCCAGTACCACCGGATAGGTCATCAGGATCAGGCGATCGATCAGGCCGGCGGCAAGCAAAGGCACGTAGAGTGTGCTGCTGCCCTGGATCAGCAGGTCGCGGCCTTCGCTCCGCTTGAGCTTCTCGACCGCAGTCGCCGTGTCGCCCGCGAGCTTGTGGCTATTGTCCCAGGTCAGCGGCTCTTCGGAATGGGTCAGCACATATTTGTTGATGCGCTGGAACTTCTCTCCGATCGCATTATCCCGGTTGTACGGCCAGTAAGCCGCGAAAATGTCGTACGTCCGCTTGCCGAGCAGGAGGTCGTAGTCCGGCTCCATCAGATATTTCGACAAGGGCTCGTGCGCGCTCTCGTCGTCGAACGGAGCGGTCCAGCCGCCAAAACGGAAGCCGCCGGACGGATCCTCATTCGGTCCGCCCGGAGCCTGCATGACGCCGTCGAGCGACACGAAGACGGCGCCGGTCAGCTTACGCATCGATGGTTTCGCCACGCTCGGCCGCCTCGATCTTGGCGATGTCGATCTTCTTCATCGTCATCATCGCCTGGAAGGCCCGCTGGGCGGCAGCCTTGTCCGGGTTGCTCGTCGCCTTGAGCAAAGCACGAGGGGTGATCTGCCAGGAGAAGCCCCACTTGTCCTTGCACCAGCCGCAGGCGCTTTCCTGCCCGCCGCCGTTGACGATCGCGTCCCAGTAGCGGTCGGTCTCCGCTTGGTCATCTGTCAGCACCATGAAGCTGACCGCCTCATTGGCCTTGAAATTAGGACCGCCGTTTAGCCCGACAAAGGACTGTCCGAGCACAGTGAACTCGACCGTCAGCTCCTCGCCCTGCGAACCGCCCGGGAAGTCGGTGACGGCGTCATGGATCGAGCCGACGCGGCTGTCCGGGAACACGGAGGCGTAGAATTCCGCCGCCTTGCGAGCCTCGCCTTTGTCGAACCAGAGGCAGGTCGTCAGTTTGTTGCTAGCCATTGAGCCCTCCTCAGGCCTTGCCGACGAGCGCGAATTCGGCGCCCTGGGGATCGTTTCCGATGATGATGTAATCGGCGCCCGGGACCTCGTGCGGCCCCATGCTCACCTGGCCCCCGCCCGACTTCACGGCTTCGACCGCAGCGGAGATGGAGGGAACGCGGAAATAGTAGCGCCACTTGCTGCTGCCGCTGCCCATCTCCTTGCAGACCGCGCCGAAGGGGGCTCCTTGGCGGGCCCAGAAGCGATACTCGCCATTCTCCCCCATCGGCATGAAGTCGTCGCTCGTCCAGCCGAACAGCTGGCCGTAGAATTGCCGGGCAGCGACCGGGTCGCTCGTCATCAGCTCGTTCCATCCGACGCGCTGCTCGGCATCGAGCGAGAAGACGTCGCTCTGCGCGTTGGGATCGCCCTGCGGCGGGATCGGCTTCATGATGTAGAAGGGATTGCCCTGCGGGTCGGTCACCATCGCGATGCGGCCGACGTTCGGGATGTCCATCGCGGGCATCAGCGCCTTGCCGCCCGCCGCCTCGAGCTTTGAGAGCGACTGGTCCACGTCCGCCACATGGATATAGCCGAGCCAGGTCGGCCGCGCGCCATGCTGCTGCATTTCGTCGTTGAGGGGCAGGACTCCGCCGGCGAACCCGCCGTCCTTCCGGCCGATCATGCGGTAGCCGTTGAAGTCCACGGAGCCCTCACCGATGTCCCAACCCACCACTGCGTCGTAAAAGGCCTTCGCGCCATCGGGATCGGGCGTCATCAGCTCGTACCAGATGAAGCCTCCCGTATCGCTGGATGCGCTGTCCTGGGTGGACGCAGCGGCGTCTCGAACGTCCGTCATGGATCGATCTCCTTGTTCTGCAGTCGTGGTGCGAGTCAGGCGCTCGCGGACGCCTTGGCCAGGTCGTTGTCGAGGATCGGTTCGAAGCCGCCCCAGAACATACGCTGACCGGAAAATGGCATGGGATCCTCCGGCTTCATCGTGTCGTCCTGCATGATCTTCGCCCAGGCTTCGTCGCGCGACTGCTTGTCCGGCCATTCGATGAAGCTGAACACCACGGTCTCGCCGTCCTCGGCCTTCACGGCGCGATAGAAGTCGGTGACTTCGCCGTGCGGAACGTCGTCGGCGATCGCCTCGACGACGCGGTTGGCGCCGTGCTCGCGGAAGACCTTGGCCATCTTCGCCGCCAGCTCGCGATAGGCCTCGCGCTTGCCCTCGGGGACCGGGACGACGAAGCCGTCGGTATAGCCTCCGCGCTCGCTGCCTTCCTCGACGATCGCATTGAAGCCGCCGAAGATCATCCGCTTCGCATCAAAGGGCATGTTCTTGCCCATTTCCTCCATGCGCGGATCGCTCATCATCTTCTCGTTCGCGGCGTCGCGAGCGGCGCGGTCCGGATATTCGAACCAGGCGAAGACGACCTTCTCTTCCGGCTTGGCGTCGACCGCCTTGCGGAAGTCCGTCACCTTCCCTTCGGGTACGTCACTCTCCCAAGCCTCGAAGTGCCGCTGGACACCGAAGTCGCCGAACATGGACGACGCTTCATTCGCATGGCCGCGGTAAACCTCCCTATTGTCCTCGGGGACTGGCGCGATGAAGCCTTCGAAATAGGTCATTGGTCTCTCCTCTGGGGAATTGAGGTACGCCTAGTTCACGCCGGCTGAGGCTCCGGCTGGTTCTCTGCGAAGACGGAAAGCTGGTCGGCCAGGGCGCGCTGGAATGCGGGCCGGGCCTCACCCCGAGCGACGAGCGCCTTCAAATTGGGGAAGTCGTCGAGCACCCGGCCGCCGCGCAGCTGGCGCAGAACGGTCACGAGCATCAGGTCCGCGATGGTGAAGCGGTCTTCCAGCCATTCCTTGTCGCCAAGCGCCTCCGACATGCACTTCAGCCGACTGTGGAGACGCTCCAGGAACTTCGGTCGCGCGTCCTCCGTCCACGGCTCGCCCTTGTTGAAGATGTTGATCATCAGCAGGGGGAAGATCGCCGGTTCGACGCTGTTGAGCGACGCGATTAGCCAGGCGATGGCGCGCATCTTCTGCGCTTGGTCCGTTGGAAGAAGCCGCTCGTCCTGTGACCCCAGGTGAATGAGGATCGCGCCGCTTTCGAAAAGCTGCACCTGGTCGTCGCGGAAGGCAGGGACCTGGCCGAACGGCTGCTCGCAGAAATATTCCTCGGGCCGAGGCTTCGTCGCGTCGAGGAGACGCACGCTGTAGGGCCGGCCAATCTCTTCCAGGGCCCAACGTACGCGCAGGTCGCGAACGAGCCCCTGAGCGAAGTCCGGAACCCAGCGGAAGGCCGTGACCTCCGCAGTTGCAGTCGAGTCGACCGGCATGGCGCGCTCCTTAGCCTAAGTTAGACAATATCAGCAGTGGCGGATTCGACGGGATGAGCCCCCTTTTCGGCGAACTCGGGGTCCATCCACATGGGTGCCCATTGATGGCCGTCGGGGTCCTCGAAGTCGCGGCCGTACATGGGGCCACCCTGGGTCTGGTCTTCCTGGGAGACGTCGATCTTCCCGCCTGCGGCTCCGGCGGCATTCGTGATCTCGTCTACTTCGGCCGGGCTGTCGCACGAGATGCAGAGCAGCACCTGGCTGGTCTGATGAGCGTCCGCGATCGGCCGGGTCGTGAAGGTCGAATAGAACGGCTTGGTCAGCAGCATGATGTGGATGGTGTCTGAGAGCACCATCATGGCCGCAGCCTCGTTTGTGAACTTCGGCTCATTCCGTGCGCCGATCGCCTCGTAGAAGCGCTTGGACCGCTCGAGGTCCTCCACCGGCAGGTTCACGAAGATCTTTCGAGACATTTTCAGCGCTCCCCTTGCGACTCGATTCGCTTGCATTTTGCCCGCCGGAGTCATAAATTGCAACTTAGTCGTTATAAAAGATAACCAAGATGACGAAATCAGAGACGAAACGCCGCTATGACGACGCCTGTGGGACCGCTCACGGGCTGGAACTGATCGGCGAGCGGTGGGCCCTGCTGGTGCTCCGCGAGTTGATGCTGGGCGCCCGTCGCTTCAGCGACCTGCGCGCCGACCTGCCGGGGATCAGCGCCAACGTATTGACGCAGCGGCTAACCGAACTGGAGGAGCGCGGGCTGGTCCGCCGCAAGAAGTTGCCGCCTCCGGCGTCAGCGCAGGTCTATGAAGCGACTGAATGGGGATTGGAGGCGGAGCCGATCGTGCAGGTCCTCGGGCGCTGGGCCGCCCGCTCGCCGATGCATGATCCGACGATGCCGATCAGCGCGACCTCGATCATGCTCAGCCTGAAAACCATGGCCGACGAGAAGAAGGCCAAGGGCTTCGAAGCGCGCATCGGCTTTCGCTTGGGCGAGGAGCGCTTCATTGGTCGGATGCGCAAGGGTCGCTTCAAGGTCGCGCGGGCTGAGCCGGAGAATGTGGACTTCACCTTCACCGGCACTCCGCCGCAGCTGGCAGGGGTAATTTACGGGGGAGCGCCGCTCGATTCGATGGGATTTGAGGGCGATGCGAACCTCGCCAAGCGGTTCGTGACCCTGTTCACGCTGCCGCCCAAGGCCGAGGTTGCGTGCTAATCCCGATTGTTGAGACGCTCGCGCCCTTCCCGTAAGGGACTCGCGATGACCGATTTGCCAAATGTGAAGCCCGAAGCCCGTGGCGAGACTGTGCTCTCCGCGCCCGACAAGTCTGTGAACATCCGCGAAATCTTCGGAATCGACAGCGACATGGCGGTCCCGGCCTTCAGCGAGGCGGATGAGCGCGTTCCCGACCTCGATCCGGCCTATGTGTTCGATCCGGACACCACCCTAGCGATCTGTGCCGGCTTCGCGAAGAACCGCCGAGTCATGGTCCAGGGCTATCATGGGACCGGCAAGTCGACCCATATTGAGCAGGTTGCGGCACGGCTGAACTGGCCACTGATCCGCATCAACCTCGACGCGCACATCAGCCGCATCGACCTCGTCGGCCGCGACGCCATCGTCCTCAAGGACGGCCAGCAGGTCACGGAATTCCGCGAAGGCCTTCTGCCCTGGGCTCTGCAGCATCCGGTCGCGCTGGTGTTCGACGAATATGACGCCGGACGGCCGGACGTGATGTTCGTCATCCAGCGCGTGCTGGAGACAGAGGGAAAGCTGACGCTTCTGGATCAGAACCGCGTGATCCGCCCGAACCCGTTCTTCCGGCTGTTCGCGACCACGAACACGATCGGGCTCGGCGATACGACGGGCCTCTATCACGGCACGCAGGCGATCAATCAGGGCCAGATGGACCGCTGGAACATCGTCACGACGCTCAACTACCTGCCCGCCGCGGTCGAGGCGCAGATCGTCCTCGCCAAGTCGGGCGAGTACGACAATCCGAAGGGCAAGGATGCCGTCGAGAAGATGATCAAGGTCGCCGAGCTCTCGCGGCAGGGCTTCATCAATGGCGACATTTCGACGGTCATGAGCCCTCGCACCGTGATCAGCTGGGCGCAGAACGCGCTCATTTTCGGCGATGTCGGCTTCGCGTTCCGGGTGACATTCCTCAATAAGTGCGACGAATCCGAACGGCCTCTGATCGCCGAATATTATCAGCGGGTGTTCGGCACGGACCTTCCCGAGAGCGTAGCCTCGAAGGCGACCTGAGGCTCCCGTGGCTGAGCCGATCGATCTGTTCCGGCGAGCCCTGGCGGGAGCCGCGCGCGCAATCGCTCGCGATCCGGAAGTCGAAGTCATCTTCGCCTCGGAGGCTACCGCGGCTTCCGGGAAGACTGCTCGGGTTCCTTCGCCTGGGCCGTCACTGCAGGCACGGCTGGTTGCCGAGGCCCGCGGCGCGGCCGATTCCACCGCGTTGCGCCTCCGATATCATGACGACCGGCTGCACATGGTCGCGGCACCGCTCGACCTCGATGCCCGCGCCGTCTTCGACGCGCTGGAGACGGCGCGTTTCGAGGCCCTCGGAGCGCGCGTCATGGACGGCGTGCGCGAGAACCTCGGCGAGCTGACCGAGGCGCGCGTCCGCGGCGACGCGATCCTGCGGGCGCGCGAGGCCGAGGAAGTGCCACTGGCAACGGCGATCGGCCTGCTCGCCCGCCAGCGCCTCACCGGCGCAGAGCCGCCCGCTACGGCGCGCGCCGGACTCGACCTGGTCGCCCCGTGGATCGAGGAGAAGGCGGGTGCGGAGCTCGACGCCTTGGCTTTGACGATCGACGATCAGGCCGCCTTCGCGAAAATAGCGCGACACCTTCTGGAAGATCTCGAACTCGCCGCCGCGCCCGATGAAACGCAGGAGCCTCCTGAGAACGGCGGCGAAGAGGAGCAGGGCGAACAAGGCGGCGCTGACGAAGGCGGCGAGGACAGCGACAGCGGCGCTTCCTCCGAGAAGACCGAAATGCGCGCGGAGCAGGTCGAGGAGGAGGGTGAGGGCGATACCGCCCCGCAGGAGATGGACCTCGGCGACGACGAGCTCTCGGACGGCGAGGATGCCAGCGAAAGCTCTTTCGCGACGCCTGCGCGCCGCAATTGGGACCTGTCGCCGGTGACCGACTACAAGGCATTCAGCACTCGGTTCGACGAGATCATCGAAGCCGACGAGCTGTGCGACGAGGACGAGCTTACCCGGCTTCGCGCCTATCTCGACCAGCAGATGGCGGGCCTGCACAACGTCGTGACGCGCTTAGCCAATCGCCTTCAGCGGCGCCTCATGGCGCAGCAGGCGCGTAGCTGGGATTTCGATCAGGAAGAAGGCCTGCTCGACGCCGCTCGGCTGGCGCGTGTGGTCGTCAACCCTATGCATTCGCTGAGCTACAAGGTGGAGCGGGACACGGAGTTTCGCGACACGATCGTCAGCCTGCTGATCGACAATTCGGGATCAATGCGCGGTCGACCGATCGCCATCGCCGCGATCTGTGCGGATATCCTGGCGCGGACGCTCGAGCGAGTGGGCGTCGCCAGCGAAGTGCTGGGATTTACGACGCGCGCCTGGAAGGGAGGCCAGAGCCGTGAGCTATGGCTGGCGGACGGTCGGCCGCCCAATCCGGGCCGCCTCAATGACCTTCGCCACATCGTCTACAAGCGCGCGGACGAGCCGTATCGCCACGCCAAGCGCCATCTCGGCCTGATGATGCGCGAAGGGCTGCTCAAGGAGAATATTGACGGCGAGGCGCTGCTGTGGGCGCACAACCGGCTGATCGGCCGGCCTGAGGAGCGGCGGATCCTCATGGTGATCTCGGACGGCGCGCCGGTCGACGATTCGACGGCTTCGGCCAACGGCGGCGCCTATCTTGAGCGGCACTTGCGGCAGGTAATCGAGTGGATCGAGAAGCGCTCGACAGTCGAATTGGTCGCCATCGGCATCGGCCACGACGTGACGCGATACTACAGTCGCGCTGTGACGATCATGGATGCGGAGCAGCTTGGCGGTGCAATGATCGAGCAGCTGGCCCGTCTGTTCGAAGCGGATTAGCTGAATAAAAAGTGGGCCCGGTACAGCGACGCGCACCGGGCCCCCCTCGGTACGCGACGCGAGGGTAAGTTACGGCGGCGAGGAAAAGGGGAAAACCGCGCCACTTGAGGGCCTTATGTCCGATTCGGCCTTCACCTAGGCTGAACAGCTCTCGCAACGTCCGTTCAGGAAACTTGTCCGTTGTTGCGAACCGCTCGCAACAAGCTATGGGCGAATTATGAGCCCATCTACGATTCGCCTTCGCCGCGCCTGGTTCCAAATCCACAAGTGGATCGGCATCCTCCTAGCCGCCCTCATCATCCCGCTCTCGCTCAGTGGGGCGGCCCTGGTCTGGCACGACTGGCTGGACGAGCAGGTTAATCCGCAGCGTTATTCAGAAGTGTCCGCGCCGTTGTTGGCGCCGAGTGCGTACACGGCAAGCGCGAACAAGCTCCTGAAGCCGGGCGAACGCATCGCCTCGGTCAGCTTTCCCGATGGCACCGGAAGCGTCCAGGTCTCGGTCAGCAAGGCGGCCGAGGGCGGGGGACGTCCACAGCGGTCGTGGATCTGGCTCGATCCGAAGACCGCGGAGCCGATCGAGCGCGCGGGGATGAACGAAGGGATCGTGCGCGTCCTGCACTCGCTTCACGGAAGCCTGATGGTTCCGGGCGTGGGCCGTCAGATCGTGGGCTGGATCGGCGTTGCCATGCTCCTGTCGTCGCTGACCGGCCTCTGGCTGTGGTGGCCGCTCAAGGGCAGCGTGACGCGAGGACTCCGCTGGGACCGGCGGCCGGACTTCAACTCCAACCTCCACCATTTGGGCGGGTTCTGGATCGCCCTGCCGCTGGCCGTCCTGTCGGCCACGGGCGTCTGGATCTCGTTCCCGGCGGCGTTCAACCAGTTTTCCGTCGCGCCGCAGGCAGCGGGTGGACCCGGGGGACCGGGCGCAATGGCTCTACCGCTGATGCTTCCGCGTCAGAGCGTCGATCAGGCAGCGTCGGCCGCGCAGGTCGCCGGCAATGGCCGAATCACGAATATCGCCTGGCCGACCGACAAGAAGCGCGAATGGACCGTAATTGTGAAGGGGAAGGGCGCGCCGACCGGGGTGAAGGTTCAGGACCTCGATGCCAGCACCAAGCTCTCGCCGCCAAAGCCGGAAACGGTCGCGCGGACTATGCGGCGCATCCACGACGGCACGGGAATGCCGCTCGTCTGGCAAATGATCATCTTCGTTGGGGGAATCCTGCCAGCGATCCTTGCTGTGACAGGAATCCTGATGTGGCTACGCACCCGCAGGCGGCGCGACAAATACCGCCGAGCGGCGGCCTTTGCGGAGTCGGAAGCCTTGGCAAGCTAGCGGCCCCGGACCGGGCCGCCGAGAGGGTCAGGCCGCGGCCTGGCCCTTCTTCGCGATCTCGCGCTTCAGCTTGCGGACCTTCGGCGACAGCTTGTCCTCGCTGGTCTTCAGCAGCCAGTTGTCGAGGCCGCCCACGTGCTCGACCGAACGCAGGCCGTGCGTCGAAACGCGCAGCTTCACGCTCTGACCCAGCGTGTCGGAAATCAAGGTCACGTTCTGCAGGTTCGGCAGGAACGTGCGCTTGGTCTTGTTGTTGGCGTGGGAAACATTGTGTCCCACCTGCCGGCCCTTGCCGGTCAGCTCGCAAACGCGCGACATGTTGTTCTTTCCTGATTCTCTGGATCGGGCCGCTCAAGAAAGCGCCCGGAAAGCCGAGGCCCGTTAGCGGCTGGGGCGGTGGACGTCAACACTTGGGCGGAAACCTTGGCAGGGTTCGCTGCGTTGTGTCGGGAACGTAACAAGAAGTGAGAGCCGCCAATGCGCCCCGTCCTGCTCGTCCTGATCCTCGCCGTCGTGGTTCTCATCGCGCTGGTAGCCACCGGTCTGCTGAACATCAATCAGACCCGGCCGGCGGAGGTACCGAAGGTCGAGGCCACCCGCGAAGGAATCGTTGCAAAGGGCGGAAAGGCTCCCGCGTTCGACGTGGAGACGGGCTCCGTCAGCGTGCAGGCGAAAGAAAAGACCGTTGCCGTTCCGGTCCCGACGCTCAAGGTCAACGAGGCCAACGAGCAGGCGCCGGCCACGAACGCCGCGCAATAGGCGCCGCGTCGACACAGATGCACGGCTGCGCTAGCCGCGACAGCCGTGAGCTTTCCGCTTCCACCGCCGATGCGCCGTGCGCTCGACCTTGCCCGCGAGGCAGCAGAGGCCGGGGAGGTACCGGTCGGGGCAGTCGTGACCAAAGGCGACGAAATCGTCGCGGAGGCGCGCAATGCCATGCGGGGAAGCATCGACCCCACGGCCCATGCCGAGATCGTCGCCATACGCGAAGCCGCATCCAAGCTCGGCCAGCCGCGGCTCGACGGATGCACGATCTGGGTGAGCCTGGAGCCGTGCGCGATGTGCGCGGCGGCGATGGCGCTCGCCCGCGTGGATGCGGTTCGTTTCGCGGCCGAGGACCCGAAGGGCGGTGGTGTCGTCCACGGCGCGCGCATCTTCAACCAGCCGACCTGCCACCATCGGCCGGACGTCCTCGGCGGCATTGGAGAAGACGAGGCGGCGGCCCTGCTGCGGCGCTTCTTCGAAGAGCGCCGCTAAGCTCTCATTCCGCCTGCGAATATATCGGCGCTTGTGAACAAAATCGCTCCACGGCATTTAGCAGTCTCAAGCAATGAGTGCTCCTACTCCCATCCCCTGGATCGACGTCGTCATCATCCTCGCCCTGGTCGCGCTGAACGGCGTGCTGGCGATGAGCGAGCTTTCGATCGTTTCGGCGCGCGAGGCGCGGCTCAAGGCCATGGCCAAGAGCGGCAGCAGGGGAGCGCAATGCGCTCTCGACCTCGCGTCCGACCCGGGACGGTTCCTCGCGACCGTCCAGACGGGCATCACGCTGATTGCCATCTTCGCGGGCGCTTTTTCTGGAGCAAGCCTCGGCAAACCGGCCGCAGAGCGCATTCAGCAGTTGGGCTTCAGCCCGGAAACAGCTGAATCGCTGGGGTTCGGCCTGGTCATCGTTCTGACCACCTACGTTTCGCTGGTGATCGGCGAGATCGTTCCGAAGCAGATCGCCCTTCGCTCGCCGGAGCCGATCGCAGCAGTCATGGCGCGCCCGATGTTGTGGCTGTCGAAGATCACGGCGCCCTTCGTCTGGTTGCTCGACCAAACGAGCCGACTCGTGTTCAAGCTCATCGGGCTCAGCCGCGAATCGGAGAACACGGTCACCGCCGAGGAACTTCACCTGGTCGTCGCCGAAGCGCAGACGGCGGGCGTTTTGGAAGAGAGCGAACGAGCGATCATCTCCGGCATCGTGCGCCTCGCCGATCGCCCGGTGCGCGAGGTGATGACGCCCCGCACCGACGTCGACTGGATCGATATCTCGAAGGCGGGCGAAGAGCTGCGCCAGGCACTGAAGGAGATCCCGCACACGCGGGTGCCGGTCGCCGAGGGTTCCGTCGACAATATCGTCGGCGTGATCCAGACGCGCGACCTCCTTGATACGGTGCTCGAAGGGCGGGAGCTGAGCTTGCGCGAGCTGGTGAAGCCCGCGCCGGTCATTCCCGACCTGATGGACGCGATGGACGCGCTGGCGGTGCTTCGCTCTGCCGAAGTGCCCCTCGCCCTCGTCCACGACGAATACGGCCATTTCGACGGCATCGTGACGCCCGGCAGCATCCTTGCCGCTCTGGCGGGTGCCTTCGCACACGACGTGGAGGACGAGGAGCCGCCGCTGGTCGAGCGTGACGATGGCAGCTGGCTGGTTTCGGGAGCTGCCAGCGCTGACCTGCTGATCGACCGCCTAGGCATCAACATGCCGAACGATCGCGACTACGCGACGGTCGCCGGCTTCGCTTTGTCCGTGCTCAAGCACCTTCCCGACACCGGGGAGGTGTTCACGCACGACGGCTGGAAGTTCGAGGTCGTCGATCTCGACGGCCGCAAGATCGACAAGCTGATTGCGTCGCGTCCGAAGCGGCGGTCCAAGGAACAGGAGCCTGCGTCGGTCGTGCAGGACTGAGGCTCACGAAGAGGGGGAGTGATGTTCAAGAAGCTGATTGCGCCGATTATTGCGTGTCTGCTGACGGCCTGTGCAGCGGAGACGCCTGCGCCTGAAACAGCCTCGACACCGGCAGGGGCACCCAGCGCCGAGCTTCGCCGGGGTGTCAACGTTCTCGGCTACGACCCGATCTGGACCGACCCTGCGAAGGGCCGCTTCCAGCAACGTCACTTTGCTGAGATCCGTCAGGGCGGCTTCGACTTTGTTCGCGTCAATCTAGCCGCCTTCAAGCACATGAATGCCGAAAATCAGCTGAGCCCGGCCTTCCTCGAACGTCTCGACTGGATCGTGGAGAATGCGACCGCGGCCGGCCTGTCGGTCATCATCGACGAGCACGACTTCAACGCCTGCTCCGACAACGTCGACACCTGCCGCGCAAAGCTGTCCGCGTTCTGGAACCAGGTCGCGCCGCGCTATCGTGATGCGCCGCAGAGCGTCCTCTTCGAGCTATTGAACGAGCCGCACGCCAAGCTCGACGCGGATACTTGGAATGCGCTGTACCCAGAGATCCTCGCGATCGTTCGCCAGACGAATCCGACCCGGCGCGTGGTCATTGGCCCGACGCAGTGGAACAGCCGGTCTAAGCTCGACGCGCTTAAGCTGCCGGCTGACCCGAACATCATCGTCACCTTCCATTATTACGATCCGTTCCCGTTCACCCATCAGGGCGCGTCATGGGTCGAGGAGACCAAGCTCCTGCGCGGAATTACCTGGGGCACTGACGCGGACCGCGCCGCTGTCGCGAAGGACTTCGACGAGGTCGCAGCCTGGGCCAAAGCCAACGATCGCCAAATCCTGCTTGGCGAGTTCGGCGCCTACGACGGCAGCGGAACGCCGATCGAAATGCGCGCGGCTTATACCGAGGCGGTCGCGCGCGAGGCCGAACGCCACGGCTTCTCGTGGGCCTATTGGCAGTTCGACAGCGACTTCATCGTCTGGGACATGAAGAAGAACGGCTGGGTCGAGCCGCTCCACAAGGCACTGATCCCGGAGGCTCGCTAGTTGAGGCTGCCGAAGCGGGACTCAAAACCTTCGGTGTCTCCGCGGGCGAGGTAGTCCGCCTGCTCGACGACACGGTCCCGGAGCAGGCGGCCGCGAAAGGGGCCGAGGTCCTTGTCGAGATGCTCGATCTCAGCCGCGGAAAGTTTTGCGAGCTGATCGTAGCGCAGGATCCCCCGCTCGTTGAGCATCTGCGCGAATTTCGGGCCCACGCCCTTCAGCCTCTGCAGGTCGTCGGCGGGTCCAGACGCGCCCGGAAGGTGGGCGTGGACCGGCGCATCGAGAATCTCGCCGGATACGTCGCCGATCGCAGCTGCGGCTTCCGAAACCAAATCGTTCGGCTCACCACCGTCCTTGTTCAAATGCTGCATGTGGGGCCGGACCGGGGTGGTATCGCTCAGCTGAACCCTTTGTCGCGGCCGCAGCAGCAGAAACGCGAGGATCGCGAGAACGACGATCCCAAGGATGATCCAGACGAGGTTGCCACCAAAATCCATTCACCATCTCCACTGAGCGCGCGAGCGTCGACGAAGCTCGAGCAAGTAGGCCAACAACAGTCCCAAGCCAAAGCTGACGAGCGCCCCAAGTTCCACTTCCGCCAGCAGCGGCAGCTGCAGCGGCTCGGGCATGTCCTGCCAGCGCGCTGATCCCGCGCCGTCGACAGCGCGCATGATCCGCACGAGCTCGGTACGCTGGAAATCGTCCGCCGGACCGGTGAGGAGGAGAGTGCGACGAAGCGGTCCGCGCTCCAGCTTCGCCTGCACCTGCGCCATCTCGAAGTCGACGAGTGTCTTCTTCGACCTGGCTTCGACGCCTGAGGCGAAGCGTTCGCCGTAGCCGACTGGGCCGTGCCACACCGCTCCGAAGACGAGCGCGACCGCAATGCCGCTCGCGAGGATCAGGGCGCGCTTGCGGGTGTAGGAAGAGGTCTGAAACCGCGTTGCCGTCTTGCGGCGGAAGGCGAATGCGCCGGCGTTCAGCCCGATGATGATGGCGGCCGTCAGGACCGGCCAGTACGCGTCCCACAAAGCATTCATTCGCCCGCCATTGCCCCCTCTGACCGTTGAATCTCGCGCCAACCGATGTCGCTGCGATAGAAGCCGTCCGCGAAATCGATCTGATCGACGGCGCGGTACGCCCGCGCCCGTGCATTGGCGAAGGTCTCGGCGATGGCCGTGACCGCGAGGACGCGTCCGCCTTTCGCGACGAGGCCATTGTCGGACTGGGCGGTGCCGGCATGGAAGACGGTCACGCCGGTAATCTGCTCGGCAGCCTCGATCTCGCGGATGAGGCCTCCGCTTGCCGGCGTGCCGGGATAACCTCGCGCTGCGACGATGACGGTCACGGCGTGCTGCGGCGAAAGCCGCGGCTCGACGCCAGACAGTCGACCGGTCGCGACATTGAGCAGGAGCTCGGCGAAGTCACCCTCGATGAGAGGCATGATTGCCTCGCACTCGGGGTCTCCGAACCGGACGTTATATTCGATCAGCTTCGGCCCATCGTGCGTCAGCATGAGCCCTGCGTAGAGAACGCCCGAGAAGGGCGTCCCGGCGCTTGCCATGGCCCGCGCGGTCGGGAGCACGATCTCTTTCATCGCGCGTCGTTCGAGTTCGGCGGTCAGCACGGGCGCGGGGCTGTAGGCGCCCATGCCACCGGTGTTCGGGCCCGTGTCCCCTTCGCCGACGCGCTTGTGGTCCTGTGCCGAGGCCAGCGAGATAGCGGTTTCGCCATCGACCAGCGCGAACAGGCTCGCTTCCTCGCCCTCCAGGAATTCCTCGATGACCATCGGTCCGTCGCCCGCCGCGTCGATCGCGGCTTCCGCTTCGACCATGGACATGGCGAGGGTGACGCCCTTGCCGGCGGCGAGCCCGTCGGCCTTGATGACGACCGGTGCGCCGAACTGCGCCAGCGCGTTGCGCGCTTCATCGACAGTCTCGACACGCACGTAGCCGGCGGTGGGAATGTCGTTTGCGGCGCACAGGTCCTTGGTGAAGCCCTTGGAGCCTTCGAGCTGGGCAGCGGCCGCGTTTGGTCCGAAGACCGGAATCGCAGCGCTACGCAGCGCATCTGCAACGCCCGCCACCAAGGGCGCCTCGGGCCCAATGACCACCAGGCCGATGTCACGGTCCTTCGCGAGGTTCGTCACCGCCTCGGGATCGCACGGGTCGATGCCGACGCATTCAGCCCATCGTGAAATGCCCGGATTTCCCGGCGAAGCGATGAGTGTTTCGCAGCTCGGCGATTGCCTCAGCCGCCACGCGAGCGCATCTTCGCGTCCACCCGAACCCAGCAGCAGGATGTTCATGGATCTCCCCGAAGACAGCGGCGGTGGACTGTTAGCCGAGGCCAAGGCCGGCGACAACGCGCCAGCGTTG
The DNA here is from genome assembly GCF_022568775.1 of Sphingomonas telluris. Lineage (NCBI taxonomy): Bacteria > Pseudomonadati > Pseudomonadota > Alphaproteobacteria > Sphingomonadales > Sphingomonadaceae > Sphingomonas > Sphingomonas telluris. The sequence goes on from NZ_JAKZHW010000002.1 coordinate 473,077, forward strand.
TCCGTTACCGAGCTGTCGTCGTCCCTGAAGCGGACTATCGAGGCCTCGTTCGGCCGGGTCCGAGTCCGCGGCGAGATTTCCGGCTTCAAACGTCACGCTTCGGGCCATTGCTATTTCTCATTGAAGGACGAGGGCGCCTGCATGGACGCGGTCGTCTGGCGCAGCTCGGCGCAGACGCTTGCCTTCCGCCCCGAGGACGGAGCCGAGGTCATCGCGACCGGCAAGCTGACGACGTACCCCGGCCGCTCGAAATACCAGATCATGGTCGAGCGGATGGAGTTGGCGGGCGAGGGCGCCCTCATGGCTCTGCTCGACAAACGTCGGCGGGCCCTGGCCGCGGAAGGCCTGTTCGACGTCGGCCGCAAACGCAAGCTGCCGTACCTCCCGCGCCTGATCGGCGTGGTCACCTCGCCGACCGGCGCGGTCATCCGCGACATCCTCCACCGCCTGGAGGATCGCTGCCCGACCCACGTCATCGTCTGGCCGGTCCCGGTGCAGGGGGAGGGCGCGTCAACAAAGGTCGCGCAGGCGATCCGCGGGTTCGGCGCGCTTGAACCGGGTGGTCCGGTGCCCAGACCCGACCTGCTAATCGTCGCTCGCGGCGGCGGATCGATCGAGGACCTGTGGGCCTTCAACGAGGAAGAGGTCGTACGCGCGGCGGCGGAATCGCCGATCCCTCTGATCTCGGCCGTGGGCCATGAGACCGATACGACCTTGATCGACTTCGCCTCGGACATGCGGGCGCCGACCCCTACGGCGGCGGCCGAGATCGCGGTCCCGGTCAGGTCGGAGCTGATGGCGCTGGTGGACGACCTCGGTCGGCGTTCGGCGTCGTGTCTCACCGTCCACGCGCGACGAGCCCGCGAAAGGCTCGACCTCACGCTTCATCGCTGGCCGCAGCCGGAAGCGCTGTTCGCTCCGGCAACCCAGCGCGTAGACGATCTTGTCGCGCGCATGCCGCGAGCGCTGGCGGCGCGTGCCGCCCACGCTCGCGCCGACCTTAGCGCAGTCGCACCCAGGCTGCGGATGGAGCTTCTGACGGACCGTATCCACCGCGCCGAGGACCGGCTGGCCTCGCTCTGGCGGCTGGCCGAGCTCGCGCACCCCGACCGCCCGCTAAAGCGCGGATTCGCCCGCGTCACCGACCGTGCGGGCAAGACCCTCACCCACGCCCCGGAGGCGCGCGCGGCCAAGACACTCACGCTGCATTTCGGCGACGGGACCGTCGAAGCGACCACCGAAGCGGAGCCCAGGCGCCCGCCACGGGTTGAGAGGACGTCCAGCCGACCCTATGTCGCTCCTCAACGGGGGCTGTTCGATGAACCTGAGGACTAGCCAATGCTGATGAGCGGCACCGGCCGGATGGCCCGCCTTCACTATCTTCCTGGCACGTTCAGGGTGCTCTCGAACGGCGATCACGTGATCTGTGCGGTCACAGGCGCGCACATTCCGCTGCACGAGCTCCGCTACTGGAGCGTGGAGCGGCAGGAAGCCTATGCCGATGCCGATGCCAGCCTTCAGGCCGAGAAGAACGCGGGCGGCTGACCATCCGCCGTTGGTCGAATTGACCTTGCGCTAAACACTAGACGAAGTTCACAAATTTGGTTTGGCTGTTCGCGGTTTCGCGGGCGGCTCCGAATCGCATTGGACAGGGAGACGCTCATGTTCGTTCGCCCCCTTGCACTGACCTTCGCTTTTTCCCTTGCGGCAGTGCCTCCAGCAACCGCTCAGACGGCGAGCAAAGCCACTGGCTACGATCCAAACGAAAAGGTCTGCGAAAGCATCCCCGCGATCGGCAGCCGCCTCGCCAAGAAGAAGGTGTGCGGGACGCGCGCCGAATGGGAAGAGAAGAAGCGGCTCGACCGTGAGGCCGTCGAGCAGGCTCAGAGGCAGATCGGCGGTCCCTGCACCACCGTCGGGAACAAGAACACGGGAGGGCCTTCGTGCTGAAGCCGCCTTTGATGATGATCGCCGTCTGCGGGCTTTGCCTGACGGCGACCCCCGCGCTCGCCGACCAGAAGAATGCGACGACCGCCTCCGAGGACCCGAACCAGAAGATCTGCGAGAATATCGTGGTGACGGGCAGCAGGTTGGCGAGCCGCCGGTTCTGCGGGACCCGCGCCGAATGGGCAGAGCGCAAGCGGGCGGATCGGGAGGCTCTCGATGCGGCGCAACGCGGCCCCTGCGTGCTCACTCATAACAACGGCGGGGGGCATCCCTCTTGCTAGTCAGGAGTTCATGAGATGATTGTTCGATCTCTGATGGTTGCGTCGGCCCTGATGATTTCCAGCATGGCGTCCGCTCAAACGGCCCCGGCGCCGCCAGCGAATGCCAACCCAGGCACGAACACGCCGGATCCGAACGAGAAGATCTGCCAGAACATCACGATGATCGGCAGCCGCCTCGCCACGAAGCGCTTCTGCGGAACGCGCGCCGAGTGGGCGGAGCGGAAGCAGCAGGACCGCGATGCGCTCGATGCAGCGCAAAGAAGCCCGTGCGTGCGCGACGGCCTGACCTGCAAATAGGCATTGCTTGACCACTAAGGGGCGGTCTGCCTGAATGCCGGTCGCATGGCGGGCGGCACCATCCACCAACACCTTGAAGCGGCCCAGCACGCTCGGAGCGCCGGCCAGCGCGACGTCGCGCGGAAGCATCTGGAAGCCGTCCTGGCCATCGACAGCGAGGAGCCAAGTGCCCGCAACCTTCTGGGCGTCGATGCTCTGGAGCGGCAAGACGCCGGTGCGTCAGCCGACCATTTCGAGATAGCGTGCAGGCGAGAGCCGGATAATCGCGGGCATTGGATCAACCTTGCGACGGCGCGTCGGATGCTCGGCAATGCAGCTGCCGAGGAAGCAGCTCTCGAAAAGGCCCTGACGCTCGACCAGACCGATTTGCTTGCGCTGATTCGGCTTGCGGAACTTTACGAGCGGCAGGGGAGGTCGGCGAAGGCGGCAGACCGCTGGCGCGCGGTCATCCAGCTTTCGTCGCACATCGAGGATCCTTCGCCGGAGTTCCTCGCCATCGTCGAGCGAGCCAAGAACGCAGTTCGGGAGGAGAAGCGGCAGCTCGCGACTGCCGTTGCGGATGCGCTCGACGCCGAGCTTTCGGAAGCGAGCGTCCGGGACAGGCGAAGGATGCAAGCAGCTTCTGATGCTTGGCTGGGAAAGCGGGCCATCTACGCAAACCATTGCGAAGGACTGCACTATCCGTTCCTGCCCGCCGACGAATTTTTCGACCGCGAGCATTTCACCTGGCTGGAGCAGTTGGAAGCGGCCACGGCCGTCGTCATCGAAGAGCTAAAGGCGGTTCTCGCGACGCCCGACGTCGGCCTGGTGCCCTACATCTCGATGCCGGAAGGCATGCCGGCGAACAAATGGTCTGAGCTCGACAAGTCACTCGACTGGGGGGCGCTGCATCTGTGGAAAGAGGGCGAGCGCAACGACGCGGTCTGCGCCCGCGTGCCTCGAACCGCCGCTCTGCTCGAATCGCTTCCGCTTCCCCGGATCTCCGGCCGAGCGCCGAACGCCTTCTTCTCGATCCTCAAGGCTGGAGCCCACATTCCGCCGCACACCGGGGTCACGAACGTCCGCAGCGTCGTCCATTTGCCGCTGATCGTCCCCGCGGGCTGCGCATTCCGCGTCGGGGGCGAGACGCGGTCGTGGCGCGTCGGCGAGGCGTTCGTGTTCGACGATACGATCGAGCATGAGGCGTGGAACCGCAGCAACGAGGACCGCGCGGTGCTGATCATCGACACGTGGAACCCTCATCTCAGCGAGCATGAGCGCGCGATGATCCGCCGCCTCTATGAAGCGGCCGACCGTCAACGTCTCGGCTGATTATTCGGCGGCCTCGGGCCCCGTCTCGTTCGCGGGCGTGATGACGAGCCCGCCGTCACCCTCGTCCACGCGCACTTCCTGACCGTCCTTGATCTCCCCGGCCAGAATTTTGTCCGCGAGCGGATCCTGCAGGTACTTCTGTATCGCCCGCTTGAGTGGTCGCGCACCGTAGACCGGATCGTAGCCGACGCGGCCGAGCCATGCGCGCGCCGCATCCGTGAGGTCGATGCGGATCTTGCGATCCTCGAGCAGCTTCTGCAGCCGCGCGACCTGGATATCGACGATCGGTCCCATGTGGCCCGCGCTGAGCCGGTGGAACAGGATGATCTCGTCCAGGCGGTTCAGGAACTCGGGCCGGAAGTGCCCGCGCACGACTTCCATCACCTGCGGTTCGACCTTCTCGACCGGATCATCATCGCCAAGCGAGGCGAGATATTGCGAGCCGAGGTTGGAGGTCAGGATGATGATCGTGTTCGAGAAGTCGACCGTGCGGCCCTGCCCATCGGTGAGGCGGCCGTCGTCGAGCACCTGCAGGAGCACGTTGAACACGTCGCCGTGCGCCTTCTCGACCTCGTCGAACAGCACGACCTGGTAGGGCCGCCGCCGAACCGCTTCGGTCAGGACGCCGCCTTCCTCATAGCCGACGTAGCCCGGAGGAGCGCCGATCAGCCGCGCGACCGCGTGCTTCTCCATGAACTCGGACATGTCGATGCGGACCATCGCCGAGGCGTCATCGAACAGGAATTCGGCGAGCGCCTTCGTCAACTCGGTCTTGCCGACGCCCGTCGGGCCCAGGAACAGAAAGGAGCCGAGCGGCCGGTTCGGGTCCTGCAGCCCGGCGCGTGAGCGGCGGACGGCCGCGGAGACGGCTTTGACGGCATCTTCCTGGCCGATGACCCGGGCGCCGATCAGCGCTTCCATCTGCAGCAGCTTCTCGCGCTCGCCTTCCAGCATCCGTTCGACGGGAACGCCGGTCCACCGGCTGACCACCGAAGCGATGTCCTCGGCAGTAACTTCCTCCCGGAGCATCGCGCCTTTCACGGCCGCCTGAGCCTCACGGAGCTGCTTCTCCAGCTCGGGGATGCGCCCGTATTGCAGCTCGCCCGCCTTGGCGAGATCGCCGTTCCGCTGCGCCTGCTCGAGTTCGATGCGGGCCTGGTCGAGCTGTTCCTTGATCTTGGCCTCGGCGCTGATCTTGTCCTTCTCGGCCTGCCAGCGCTGGGTCAGCTCGGAGGACTGCTGCTCGAGGTTCGCCAGCTCTTCCTCCAGCTTCTTGAGCCGGTCCTTCGACGCGGCATCCTGCTCCTTCTTCAGCGCCTCGCGCTCGATCTTGAGCTGGATGATGCGCCGGTCGAGATTCTCGATCTCCTCGGGCTTGGATTCGACCTCCATTCGGATCCGGCTCGCCGCCTCGTCCATGAGGTCGATCGCCTTGTCCGGCAGGAAACGGTCAGTGATGTAGCGGTTAGACAGTGTCGCCGCGGCGACGATCGCGCCGTCGGTGATCCTCACACCGTGGTGAAGCTCGTACTTCTCCTTCAGACCGCGCAGGATCGAAATGGTGTCGGGAACGCTCGGCTCGCCCACGAACACGGGCTGGAAGCGCCGCTCCAGCGCTGCGTCCTTTTCGATATACTTGCGATACTCGTCGAGCGTGGTCGCGCCGATGCAGTGTAGCTCGCCCCGAGCGAGCGAGGGCTTCAGCAGGTTGCCGGCGTCCATCGCGCCTTCGGCCTTCCCGGCGCCGACGAGCGTGTGCATCTCGTCGATGAAGAGGATGATGTCGCCGGCGGCCTGCTTCACCTCGTCGAGCACGCCCTTCAGGCGCTCCTCGAACTCGCCGCGATATTTCGCACCGGCGATCAACGCGCCCATGTCGAGCGCGAGCAGCCGCTTGTCCTTGATGCCGTCCGGCACGTCGCCGTTGGTGATGCGCAGCGCGAGTCCCTCGGCAATGGCCGTCTTGCCGACACCCGGCTCGCCGATCAGCACCGGATTGTTCTTGGTCCGGCGGGCGAGCACCTGGATCGTGCGGCGGATTTCCTCGTCGCGGCCGATGACCGGGTCGAGCTTGCCTTCACGCGCTACAGCCGTGAGGTCGCGCGCATATTTCTTCAAGGCGTCGTAGCGGTCCTCCGCCGACTGTGTGTCCGCCGTCCGGCCGCCGCGGAGACGCTCGATCGCCGCATTCAGGTTCTGCGGAGTCACCCCCGCCTTCTGCAGAGCGTTGGCGACATCCGTGCCCTTCGCCAGCGCCATCGCCAGCAGGATGCGCTCTACAGTGACATAGCTGTCGCCAGACTTCTGGGCGACCTGCTCGGCCTGGTCGAGGATACGGATCGTGTCGCCATCCAGCGCCGGCGCCTGCGTCGCGCCGCTGCCGGTGACGGCCGGGATCTTGGATACGAGCGCATCGACTTCGCGCTTCGCCGCCTTGGCGTCGCCGCCAGCGGCTTCGATCAGCCCGGCAGCCATGCCCTGCTCGTCGTCGAGCAACGCCTTCAAAAGATGCGCTGGCGCGATCCGCTGATGATGCTCGCGTACGGCGATCGTCTGCGCTGCCTGGAGAAATCCGCGGGCGCGCTCGGTGAACTTTTCGAGATCCATTACCTACCCCTGGCTAGAGGCCGGATATGGTGTTGCGTCAGGGCAACACAAGGGCCGTCGTCAATGTTGCGGCTGCGAGTCCGGCATCGACGGAGCCGTGGACGGCGGCGCGTAGACCACCTTCGGTGTGGCGGTGTCGACCGGTGCCGCGCTGACCGTTGGTACGGCCGTCGAGCTTGTCGTGCTCGACGCAGCCTGAAGCGGCTGGCCGACTGTCGCGACGTCGCTGGGCTTCACGATCGGCGGGCAAAGAGAGGCAACGGCCGGGTCCATGTTCCAGCGGCGGTACTTGGTCGTGTCGACATGGAAACGGAGGAACGCGTAGAAGCCGAGGCCGACCTGGTAGTCCGGTCCACGCCTCGCCTGCACCGCGCAGAGCGTGCGCATCAGCTGCTCGCGAGTGGTCGGGCGCAGCGGCACCATGTCGATCGCCGAATAATGCTTGTGCGCGCTTTCCGGCGCGCCGCCGGCGCAGGCATTGAGCAGTGGGTTGCGATACGCGGACACCGGCTCGACCGGACCGACGGCTGGGATTACGTAATCGCGAATGTACCGAAGCGTCTGCACGATGTGCGGCCATTCGCTCGTCGGGGGCACCTCGAACGGCGCGCCTCCGCACTTCTGCCAGGACGTGGCGGTGCGCAGCAGCTGCCAGGTCGGAAACACGCCGCCGACCTCATACTGCTCAAGATAAGCGTTGAAGGACTTCACCGCCGTCGCGTGCGCAGTCGTCGCCGCGAACCAGTTGCGGTAGCCCGGCTCATCCTGCCCAATGGCGATATAGTCGCCGACCGGATTCCACACCGCGGGTGTCGGGGCATAGACCATCTTGCCGACGGTCGGCGCGGGCATGACGACCTGAGCACTGGCGGGCGTCGCCACGAGCAACAGGAGAATTGAGAACAAACGCATCTTCGGCATGATACTCCTGCAGCGTGGCTTGCAAAGCGCCGAATGCCATCCCATCGTCGCATCGATGGAGCGTCCGATCGAAGTCGACCTGCCGCACAAGCTGGGCCGCGAAGAGGCTCGCCGGCGGATCGCGGACAATGTGCACAAGCTTCGCGACCATCTTCCCGGCGGAGCAGCCTCGCACGTTCAGTCGAACTGGACTGGAGACACGCTCAACCTGGACATTTCCGCCATGGGCCAGACGGTCGCCGGCCAGATCGACGTCCAGGATTCCAAGGTCCGCGTCAAAGTAATGCTTCCGGGGATGCTTTCCCTATTCGCGGCGCCCATCGAGGCGGCGCTCAAGGCAAAAGGCGGCAACGTCCTCCTCGAAGACAAGAGCAAGAAAAGCTGATGCGGCACTTCGCTGTGGTGGGGTCGGGGCCTGCGGGCTTCTACACGGCGGAGGCGTTGCAAAAGGCGTACGGGGAGCAGGCGCGGATCGACATTCTCGACCGTTATCCTGTGCCGTACGGGCTGATCCGCTTCGGCGTGGCGCCGGACCATCAGTCGCTGAAGGCGGTCAGCAAGCGCTACGACAAGGTCGCAGAGAGCCCGGGCGTCGACTTCATCGGCAATGTGAACGTCGGCAGCGATGTCTCCGTCGAGGAGCTGCTGGAGCTTTACGACGCTGTTATCCTGGCGATCGGCGCCCCGCACGATCGCAAGCTTGGCATCCCGGGAGAGGAGCTGCCCGGTGTCGTGGGATCCGCCGAGTTCGTCGGCTGGTATAACGGTCATCCCGATTTCGCCGACCTCGACCCACCGCTGGACGGGACGCACGCGGTCATCATCGGCAACGGCAACGTGGCGCTCGATTGCGCTCGCATCCTGTCCAAGACGCAGCACGAGTTCGAAGGCTCGGACATCGTCGGCCATGCTTTGGAGGCGCTCGATAAGTCGGCGATCACTACGGTCACGATCCTTGGCCGGCGAGGGCCTCACCAGATCGCAATGACGCCCAAGGAGCTCGGCGAGCTCGGGCATCTCGAAGTGTCGGCTCCGGTCATCGATGGCGCGGACTTCCCGCCGCTTGAGGCGGACGACGCGCTCGAGCCCGGTCACCGCAAGTCGATCACCATTCTCCGCGAGTTCGCGGCCACGCCGCGCGATTCCGCGAAGCCCAAGCGGATGGTCTTCGACTTCTTCGCCAAGCCGCTTCGCATCGAAGGCGACGGCAAGGCTGAGCGGGTGATCGTCGAACGAACGGAACTTGACGAGAACGGCGCTGCTCGCGGCACGGGCGAAACGTACGAAGTGCCCGCATCGCTGGTGATTACGGCCATAGGTTACGCCAGCCCGCGCATGGACGGCGTCCCGTACGACGAGCGTGGCGGCAAGTTCCAGAACCAGGATGGCCGCGTCGCGGACCGGCTCTTCGCAGTCGGCTGGGCCAGGCGCGGACCTACGGGGACGATCGGCACGAATCGGCCCGACGGATATGAGGTCGCGGAGCTTGTCGCGGCCGACATGCCGCCCGGAAGCTCGAGCGATCGCCAGGGCGCCGAGGGCCTGCAGCGACTCCTCAACGAGCGCGGCATCATGCTCACCGACTATGACGATTGGCGGAAAATCGAGGAAACCGAGGTCGGACGGGCGCGTCCGGGCTCTCCGCGCGAGAAGTTCGTACGGCCGGAAGACTGGTTCCGCGCTCTCGGCCGTTAAGCGGGTTGCGCTCCGCGAAACCCCCATCTATCTAGCCGCGGCCTTGGCTCCCGCAGCGACCCTTCGTCGTGGCAAAATGCGGGTTCCGGTCGGGGAGTAGCTCAGCCTGGTAGAGCACTGTCTTCGGGAGGCAGGGGCCGGAGGTTCGAATCCTCTCTCCCCGACCAACTAACTGCCTAAAATCCCAGTCCTTTGGGGGTCCTTAACCTTGTTCGGTTAACCCCCCGGTCGTGCGTAGCGATCGATCGTTCTCGATCCCGGGTGTTATCGCGCGGCTGCTGGTGACGGCGGGCGCGTGCTTCGGCGCGCCCGCAATGGCGCAGAGTGCCGACATCCTCTCGCCAGAAACGATTTCGGTGACGGGAACGGTCAGCCTTTCCGGAACGAATGGCGAAGAGACCTGGCTCGACGGCGGCTTCGGCAAGCTGAGCACGAGCGGCGACAATGACCGCAACCTCCGCGTCATTCCGATGCTCAGCGAAGCCAATCTCGTTTGGCTGCCACGCTTCACTTGGGCGCTCTCGGCGAACGTCGTCGGCACGTTCCAGGGCGGCGAGCGCAACGAAGCCGGGATCGGCGAAGCTTACTTCAGCTACAAGCCGATGCGCGGCTCGGCGACGCGCTTCTCCGCCCGCGCGGGGCTGATGTGGCCGCCGGTCAGCCTCGAGCATGAAGGCGCCGACTGGCACGTCCGTGACACGATCACGCCTTCGGCGATCAACAGCTGGATCGGCGAGGAAGTGCGGCCGGTCGCGCTCGAGGGGACGGTTGGGACAAGCCTTGGCGAGCACAAGCTCGCCGCGACGGCAGCCGTGTTCGCGGCCAACGACACAGCTGGGACTTTGCTTACGTTCCGTGGCTGGGCCCTACACAATCGCCGCACGCTCGCCTTCAACGATCAGCCTCTTCCACCGTTCGAAGAGGAAGACGAGGGCTATCAGGCGCCGTTTACGCACCCTTTGCTCAATGTGGATTCCGGCTTTGCCAAGCGGCCGGGCTATTACGCCAAGGTCTCGTGGCAGCCACCGGCGCCGATGCGGCTGGAGCTCTTCCACTACGACAATCGCGCCAAGCCCGAGGCCGTGAATGAGGACCTCGAATGGGGCTGGCGCACCCACTTCACCAATCTGGGTTTCGAAGCGGACCTGTCCGGCACCCATGTCCACGCCCAGGCGATGACCGGCCGCACGCGCATGGGTTATCCGGAATTGCCGAACAACCGGCACTGGATCGACATGCGTTTTCGGTCCGCATTCCTGCTCGTCACGCAGCCGATCGGGAAGTTGAGCCTGGCGGGCAGGATCGAGGCCTTCGAGACCCGCCATCACGGCAGCTGGTGGGATTCGGAATATGATGAAGACGGCTGGGCGGCGACGCTCGCCGGCAAGCGCGAATGGGGACCCTTCACCGGCCTTGTCGAACTGATTCATGTTTCCAGCGACAATCCTGCGCGTGAGCACGTTTCCCTCTCGCCGCGCCAGCAGCAAACGCGTCTTCAGGCAGATCTCCGACTAGCCTGGTAACCATCTTCGCACACCGGTCCGTTTACTTCGCGCGCGTAAACACCGGCCCATGTTGCGACGGGCGTTCTTCATTTCGCTGTTCCTTCTCTCGGCTGCGCAAGCGTCAGCCGCGCCGCTGTCGGTGCGCGTCGTCGATGCCAAGGGCCAGCCAGTCAGGGATGCCGTAGTCACCTTTCGCGCCGCCGGGAGCACAAGCAGGTCGGCGGCGTCCGGCAACTACAGCGTGTCGCAGAAGGACATGCAGTTCCATCCGTTTGTGCTGGTCGTGCCCGTCGGAGCGAAAGTCTCCTTCCCGAACCTCGATCCGACCCGCCACCACGTCTATTCTTTTTCGCCTGCCAAGAAGTTCGAGCTCAAGCTGTTCGCCAGGGACCAGTCGCGCAGCGTGACGTTCGACAAGCCCGGCGTCGTCGCGCTCGGCTGCAACATCCACGACGCCATGACGGCGTTCATCTACGTCTCGGACACGCAATATACCGCGAAGACGGGCGCCAACGGCGTCGCCCAGTTCGCCAATGCACCGGCGGGCAAGATCTCGGTCTGGCACCCGTACCTGCGGGCGAAAGGCAATGTGGTCGAGCGGCAGGTCGCGGCGAACGACCGCAACGAGAGCTTCACGGTCGCGCTGCGCGCGCCGCCGATGGCGATGAGCAATGACTACTAACGCCAAGCGCTTCCGCTCGCTGAGCGCGCGCCTGACGGTGCAGTTCGCGCTGCTGTTCGCGGTGGCGATGTTGTGCGTCTCCGCGGCGCTTTCGACCTTCATCGCCGGTGCTGCTTCGCGCCAGGTCGAGAACCAGCTTCAGTCGAGCGGCGCCGTCTACGATCGCCTCTGGCAGCAGCGGGTTCGCGAGCTGCAGGGGGCGTCCCAGCTCCTCGCCCGGGACTACGGGTTCCGCGCCGCGGTCGCGACCGGCGACACGGCCACGATGGAATCCGCGCTGGGCAATGCGGCGGCGCGCCTGCGGGTAAAGACCGCTTTCATCGTCTCGCTCGACGGGTCGGTGCACGGCCTGGCCAACCATCGGCTCGCGCGCGAAGCGGAGCAGCTATGGGACCCGCTGGATGCGGGCCGCCTCGGCGGAGTGGTCGTGCTCGGCGGGAAGCCGCGCCAGCTTGTCGCTGCACCTGTCATGGCGCCCAGCCTGATCGGCTGGGTCGTGTTCGCGGCGGACCTCGACGAGCGCGAGATGACCTCGCTCGAACGGCTTTCCGCGATCCCGCTTCACGCGGGCGTGCTTGTCGGCGACGAGCAGAGCTGGCGGACCGCTGCAGGCGGGCTGAGTGTCGATGAAGCCGCCAAGCGGTCGATCAACACGCATCTCAAGAGCAATGCCGCCTTCGAAATGAGCTTCGAGGGCGAGCAGGCGATCACGCTCGCCAAGCCGCTGCCCACGATGCTTCCAGGCGATCGCGCGTTGCTAATCCTCGCCTATCCGAAGGCGCAGGCGCTCGCCGCGGCCCGCAAGCTGCAGCTGGCGCTTGGGCTGATGACGCTCCTCGGGCTCACTCTCGCCGCCTTCGCCACCTGGCGCGCGGCGGGCCGGATCACGGAGCCGCTGGCGAGGCTCGACCATGCTGCAGGACGTCTCGCATCAGGAGAGCATGTGAAGGTCCAGGTTCGGGGCGAAGACGAGCTTGCCCGCCTCGCCGCCACTTTCAATGAGATGTCCGACAAGATCGAGGAGCGCGAGAAGAGAATCACACAGCTCGCGTTCAACGATGTGCTGACCGGACTGCCGAACCGAACAATGTTCCAGCAGCAGCTGGAGCATGTTTACACCTCGCTCGGCGACGGATCGTTGGTCGCGCTTCACTGCCTCGACCTCGACCAGTTCAAGGTCATCAACGACACGCTCGGCCATCCCGCCGGCGACGCCTTGCTGATCGCTGCCGGCCAGCGCATTCGCGAAGTCGCGCGCGGTCATTTCGTGGCGCGGCTGGGTGGCGATGAGTTCGTCGTGCTTCAGACGGTCGGTCAGGACCGCAACGCCGTTGACCGGCTCGCGGAGAAGCTGATCGAATCCGTCGCCCGCCCGCTCAACATCGACGGGAATGAGCTGATGCCCTCCACCAGCGTCGGCATCGCTATCGCGCCTTTCGATGCTCCGGACGCGGGAACGCTGCTCAGGAACGCCGACCTCGCGCTCTATCGCGCCAAGGAGGCGGGCCGCGGGACGTTTGCCTTCTTCGAAGAGAGCCTGAACCGTCGTGCCCAGGATCGGCGCCGATTGGAGACCGACCTGCGCCTGGCGCTCGAGCGCGGGGAGTTCGAGCTATACTATCAGCCGCTCTTCGATCTCGAGAGCAATCGCATCGGCTCCTTCGAGGCGCTCATCCGCTGGAATCATCCGGAGCGCGGGCTCGTCTCTCCTCTCGAGTTCATCGGCGTCGCGGAGGAGACTGGGCTTATCGTCCCGATGGGCGCTTGGGCCCTGCGCGAAGCATGCCGCAAGGCAAGCGAGTGGCCCGACCATGTGCGCGTCGCCGTCAACGTCTCGCCGGTGCAATTCCACCGCGGCGGCCTCAACGAGACCATCGTTCAGGCGCTTGCAGCCAGTGGCCTGGCTCCGCAGCGGCTGGAGATCGAGATCACCGAGTCCGTCTTCCTCGACGGCAGCGACGCAACGCTGAAGCTGTTGCACGCACTGCGCTCGATCGGCGTGCGGGTGGCGCTCGACGATTTCGGGACGGGCTATTCCTCGCTCAGCTATTTGCAGAGCTTCCCGTTCGACAAGATCAAGATCGACCGCAGCTTCATCGAGAACATCCTGACCCGTCCCGGCGCCAGCGCGATCGTCGCTGCGATCACCGACCTTGCCAACGCGCTCGGCATGGAGACGACGGCTGAAGGGGTGGAGGACAACGCGCAGCTGGCAGAGCTTCGCTCGCATGGCTGTTCGTCGGTGCAGGGCTTTCTGTTCGCCAAGCCGATGCAGGCGCGGGAAGTCGAAAAGCTTTTCGATGAAGGCAATCAGGCCCGCCACGTCGCGTGATCAGCGGCGATCAAGGATCTCCGGGCCGATCTTCCGCACCTCTGTGCAACCCGTCAGAGCCATCGCCACGCGCATCTCCGCTTCGATTAGCTTCAGCACGTGCGCAACGCCTTCGCCACCGCGTGACCCGAGAGCGTAGGCCCAGGCGCGTCCGAGAAGGACGAAGTCGGCGCCGAGGGCGAGCATGCGGATGACGTCGAGACCAGAGCGAACGCCTCCGTCGACGAGAACGGGCATACGCCCAGCGACGGCTTCGGCGACCGACGGTAGCGCTCGAACGGACGAGCTGACGCCATCCAGCTGCCGCCCGCCGTGGTTGGACACGACGATCCCGTCCACGCCGTTCGCCGCGGCTTCACGCGCGTCGTCGGGTTCGAGGATTCCCTTGATGATGAGCGGTCCGTCCCAATTCTCGCGGACCCAGGCGACGTCATTCCATGTGATGCGTGGGTCGAAATTGGCACCGATCCAGCCGAAATAATCCTCCATGCCGGAATTCTTGCCGAGAACCGGCTCCAGATTGCCGAGGCTGTGCGGACGTCCGCGGAGGCCCACGTCCCAAGCCCAACTGGGGCGCAGCAGGCCTTGGCATGCCCGGCGAAGCCTGCTGCCGCCAGACAGGCCCGAGCGGCTATCACGATACCGGCTACCCGCGACGGGCAGATCCACTGTCAGGAGCAAGGCGCTGCAGCGCGCCTCCTTGGCCTGATCCAACAGGTCCGTCACGAAGCCGCGGTCGCGGATGACGTAGAGCTGCATCCAGAATGGCGCCTGGAGCTCACGCGCGATCTCGCGCACCGAGCAGACGCTGAGGCTCGAAAGCGAGAAGGGCACGCCCGCCGCGTGGGCCGCCTTTGCCGCCTGCACTTCGCCGCGGCGCGCATACATTCCGGACAGTCCGACCGGTCCGAGGCCCACCGGCAGCGACCAAGTTTGACCGAACAATTCCGTGGTGAGATCCAGCTCGGAAACATCGCGAAGGACGCGCTGGCGAAGTTTCACGGCGCGGAGGTCGTCGACGTTCGCGGCCAGCGTCACCTCGTCGTACGAACCGCCGTCGAGATATTCGAAGAGGAAGTGCGGCAGCCGCGCCTTGGCGAGTTCGCGATAGTCGCTGACCGATGCGGCTTTCTTCATGCGCGATCAGGCATCGCAGGCACTGCCGATGACCGCAAGATCGTGCCATAGGGCCCCGCGAGTCTGCCGACTCCTGTTCCCGCGTCACTCGCCGAACCACGACAGGAGAAAGCCATGGTCGAACCCCTGCGGATGAACATCGCGAAGCTTGCGCCGGAGGGATATCAGCACCTGTTGAACCTGGAGCAGGCGATCGCTTCGAAGCTCGATCGGAAGCTCATCCATCTCATCAAGCTGAGAGCCTCGCAGATCAACGGCTGCGCCTATTGCATCGCCATGCACACTCGGGAGGCTTTGCACGACGGAGACTCGGCGGAACGCCTGCTGCTGCTCGACGCGTGGCAGGAAAGCTCGCAGTTCAGCGAGAAGGAACGGGCGGCGTTGCAGTGGGTCGAGGAGATCACGCTGATTGCCGACGGCCACGCGCACAAGGAAGCCTTCGAAGCGCTGAAGCCGCACTTCTCGGAAGAAGAGATCGCTTGGCTGACGCTGGCGTCCAGCCTGATCAACGCCTGGAACCGGATCTCGATTGCCTCACGCGCGCAGCTTGGAGCATCCCATCAGGCGCCGGAGCAGAAAGTCGCTGAGCCCGCCTAGGAGGCGAAGCTGGGATCGAGCCGGTAGGCTTTGCGCTTCAGCGCCGGCCATGCGAGCAGGTTCGCGGCGAGCGGAAGTCCCACCTCGCCCTGCTGGGCAGTAATCTCGGGCGATCCCTGCGGCGGCGTGTTCAGCCTATCGCCTGCGGTCAGCGCCATGATCTGCGCCTGGCAAGCACGCTCGATATAATAGAGGCGGATGAAACACTCGCCGACGTTCTTGCCGACGGCGAGCGTGCCGTGATTGCGCAGGATCATCGCATTCTTGGTGCCGAGGTCTGAGACGAGCCGCTCACGCTCGCCGAGGTCCACTGCAACGCCCTCATATTCGTGGAATGCGATCTCGCCACGGATCAGCATCGCAGTCTGAGTGAGCGGAAGAAGGCCATCGGCGTTGGCGGACACAGCCTGCCCTGCCGGCGTGTGGAGATGCATCACCGCATGAGCATCGTCGCGCGCCATGTGAATCGCCGAATGGATGGTGAAGCCAGCGGGGTTAGTGATGAAGGGGGTCGGATCGACCGGATTGCCGTTCACATCGACCTTCACCAGCGACGACGCGGTCACTTCCTCGAACATCAAATTGTACGGGTTGAGCAGGAAATGATGTTCGGGTCCCGGGGTGCGCGCTGACAAGTGCGTGAAGATGAGGTCATCCCAGCCGTAGTGCGCAACCATGCGGTAGGCGGCGGCGAGATCCACGCGGATAGCCCATTCCTCGTCGCTGACCTTGCCCTCCAGCGAGGGGATGTTGACCGACTCCAGCGGCCTAGTGTCGCTCATTCCGCGGTTGATCGCGTCGACGCGGTTCATTTCGGTTGCTCCTGTCGGTCCGGGTGCGCGGAGGCGAACGGCTCCAGCTTACTCGCATTCTCGTCGGCACGCAGCAGGGTCGGATAATCGTCGAGCGGCACGTTGAAGCGCCGCGCATTAAAGAGCTGTGGCACGAGGAGGACATCGGCCGCGGTCGGCGCGTCGCCGAACAGGAACTTGCCCGCTCTCGGCGCAGCGAATGCTTCCAGCGCTGGGAGGCCCTCGCTGATCCAGTGTGCGTACCAGGCGTCGGCTTCTTGCTTGGAATGGCCGAGCTCGTTCTTCAGATATTTAAGAACCCTGAGATTGTTCAGCGGGTGGATGTCGCAGGCTACCATCATCGCCATTGC
The DNA here is from genome assembly GCF_022568775.1 of Sphingomonas telluris. Lineage (NCBI taxonomy): Bacteria > Pseudomonadati > Pseudomonadota > Alphaproteobacteria > Sphingomonadales > Sphingomonadaceae > Sphingomonas > Sphingomonas telluris. Next base: position 489,551 of record NZ_JAKZHW010000002.1, read on the forward strand.
GACCACATGCGCGCGGTCGACCGCAGGCGTCGGAATCAACGGCGGGGTCGGGAAGCGCAGGTCGAGATAATTAATGATCGCCAGGCTCTGAACGAAGCGGTGCCCGTCGATCTCAAGCATGGGAACGAAGCTCTGCGGATTTAGCTTTTTGTACTCGTCGGATTTCTGAGCGCCCTCGGCCAAATTGATCGGCCGGCTCTCATATTGAACGTTCTTGAGGTTGAGGGCGATCCGCACCCGGTAGGCGGCGGAAGAGCGAAAATAATCGTAGAGAACGACGTCGGGCATGCCTCGGCTTAGCGGCTGGCGCCCTCATGCGGCAAGTTACGGCTTAGCGCGTTGTTACGGCATGCCGTCAAAGGTCATCCGCCGCTTTTTCTACGTGCCGGACTCGCGGGAACTCACGATCGAGTTCGTGACCGGGCGGCGATACATCTATTCAGAAGTGCCGGAGGACGACGTACGCGCCTTCCGAGCGGCGTTCTCGAAAGGCGCACACTTCAATCGTCACATCCGCGATCACTACGAATGTCGCGAACTCGCGGCGGGCGAGACCTAGAGGTTCTCGCCGCCCTCTTCGGTCTCGAAGATGCTTTCGAGGGCATCGATCCGAGCGGACAAGCGAACGGTATCGCCTTCGACATCGGCCACGAGGCCGGCCGGTACGTAATGATGGTGACCTTCATGCGAGCCCGCGCCCGCGCTGTCCCGAGTCAGTTTGATGCGGTCGCCTTCCACATGATCGACCTTGCCGATCGGCGTACCCTCGGCGTCGATTACCTGCATATGCTCACGAACCTGGTCGATGCTGCTCATCCGTGTCTCCATTGGTGGGGGTCTCAAAACAGGCCGCGCTACCGGCGGCAGATAGTATACCGCGTCATTGTGACGGGGCCGAATCTCCGCCGGCTCCATTCCCTGGATCGCTGGTAGGTCCCGCCGCGTTGGCGGGCATGGTGTCTCCGAGCTGGCCCTGCTCGGTCGCGGGTGCCGTTCCGGCGGCAATATTGCTGGGACCGGTGACCTGTTCCGGTCCGCGCTCACGCTCCGAGATATTCTGCTCCGCGGCGGTTGGTCCCGACCCGCAAGCGGCGATGAGCACGAATGCGGGGGTGACGACCATCCATCGGCGCATCTGAAGTCCTTCCGGCGTATTGGAGCGAGGAAGCCTCGGAAGGCGCAAAGGTTCCGCTTTGGGCATCACGGAACCCTCACCCCAAAGCTTCGTTCGTTTCGCCAGCATAACAGGCCAACAGGGAGGTAAACCAATGGCCGATGACCGTGATACCGTAGAACGCACGACTGTAGTCGAGACGGATGGTGGCGGCGGAGGCGGCGGTGTCCTCGCCGTTGTCCTGCTGATCATCGTCGTGCTCGTTCTGCTGTTCCTCTTCCGCGACCAACTCGGTTTCGGAAGCAAGACGACGGAAGTGAAGATCCCCGACCAGATCAACGTCAACGTCAACTAGATCGACGACCAAAACGCGCGGTAGGCGAGTCCCGCGCGGTCGGGCGCAGTTCCAACAGGGGCTGCGCCCGTTTGTTTTTGGGCGCCGCAGCCTTTAACGAGCCGCCATGCAAGCGAACGCATTGCGGTACATGAGCGGCTTCGGCGGCCATTTCGAAACCGAGGCCGTGGAAGGCGCGCTGCCGAAGGGCCGCAACAGCCCACAGAAGCCGGCCTTCGGTCTCTATGCCGAGCAATTGTCCGGCAGCGCTTTCACGGCCCCGCGTCACGAGAACCGGCGCAGCTGGCTCTATCGCATGCGGCCGACGGCGGACCACCGGCCGTTCACCCGTTACGATGGCGCGCCCTTGTTTGCGCCGGGGACGGTCAAGGAGCCGCTGGCACCCAATCGCCTGCGCTGGAACCCGCCTGCCGATCTGCCCGCGGATACGGACTTCGTCGACGGCATGGTCACCATGCTGGCGAACCGCGACCCTTCGGATCTGGAAGGCGTCGCGGTCCATCTCTATCGCGCTAGCAAGTCAATGAGCCGCCGCGTCTTCGTCGATGCCGACGGCGAGCTGCTGATCATCCCCCAGCAGGGCGTCCTGCACCTCCTGACCGAGTTTGGCCGCCTCGAAGTTGCGCCGGGCTCCGTCGCGCTGGTTCCGCGCGGCGTGAAGTTCCGCGTCGAGGTGGACGGCGAGTCTCGCGGCTATGTTGCCGAGAACCACGGCCTGCCGTTTCGGCTTCCGGATCTCGGGCCGATCGGCTCCAACGGTCTCGCCAATGCGCGCGATTTCGAGATTCCCGTCGCCTGGTTCGACGACCGCGACGAGCCGACCGAAGTCATCCAGAAGTCGCTCGGCTCGCTGTGGACGACCACGCTCGATCACTCGCCGCTCGATGTCGTCGCGTGGCACGGCAATTACGCGCCGTGGCGCTACGATCTCGCTCACTTCAACACGATCGGCACGGTTAGCTTCGATCATCCGGACCCGTCGATCTTCACGGTCCTGACGAGCCCCAGCAACGTGCACGGGCGTGCCAACGCCGACTTCGTCATCTTCCCGCCGCGCTGGATGGTGGCCGAGGATACATTTCGGCCTCCTTGGTTCCACCGCAACGCGATGAGTGAGGCGATGGGCCTGATCCACGGTGCATACGATGCGAAGGCGGACGGCTTTTCGCCGGGCGGACTGTCGCTGCACAATTTGATGAGCGGCCACGGGCCGGACGTCGAAAGCTGGCATAAGGCGAGCGAGGCGGAGCTGACGCCCGCGAAGATCGACAACACCCTGGCCTTCATGGTCGAGACTTGCTGGCCGTATCGCCCTACCCAGTTCGCGCTCGACCGCGCGCAGCACGACTATGATGAAGCGTGGGCGGGCTTTCCGAAGGCGAAGCTGCCGTGACTGACGAAACGCACGATCCCTCCGCCGTCAGCTGGGTCGATGGGGCCGGTCCCGGCAGCGACTTCCCGGTGCAGAACCTGCCGCTTGGGATCTTCTCGGAGGCAAAGGGGCTCAGGCGGCCGGGTGTTGCGATCGGCGATTACATTCTCGACCTCGTGTCCGCAGCCGATCTGCTCGACGAAGAGTGGCGCGAAGACTTGTCGCAACCCATCCTCAACGCCTGGCTGTCACGGGGGCCGGAGACGCATCGAGCACTTCGCCAGCGCCTGTTCGAGCTACTGACCGACGAGCGCTATCGCGACGATCTGGAAGTGCATCTGATCGGGCAGAGCGAGGTGCGGATGCACGTGCCGTGCCTCATCGGCGACTACACCGATTTCTACGTCGGCATCCATCACGCGACCAATGTCGGCAAGCAGTTCCGGCCCGACAATCCGCTGCTTCCAAACTACAAATATGTGCCGATCGGCTATCACGGCCGGGCAAGCTCGGTGCGCCCGTCGGGCGAGCCCGTGACCCGGCCGAGAGGCCAGCGCAAACCGCCGGACGCTGAGACGCCGGACTACGGTCCCAGCCGCCGTCTCGACTACGAGCTGGAACTCGGCATGTGGATCGGGCGCGGCAACGATCTCGGCCAGCCGATCCCGATCGGCGAGGCTGGCGAGCACATCGCAGGCTTTTGCCTGCTTAACGATTGGTCCGCGCGCGACCTGCAGGCTTGGGAATATCAGCCGCTCGGTCCGTTCCTGGCGAAGAATTTCCTGACCAGCGTGTCGCCGTGGATCGTGACTGCCGATGCGCTGGAGCCATTCCGCAAGGCTCTGCCGCCGCGCGCCCAGGGCGATCCGCAGCCGCTACCCTATCTCGACGATCCTTCGGACCGCGCGAGCGGGGGCCTCGCCATCCAGCTCGAAGTGACGCTGACCTCCGCGCGGATGCGCAGCGAGGGCATCGCGCCCCACGTTCTGTCGCGCGGAAGCGCGGACGCCGCGATGTACTGGAGCGCCGCGCAGATCGTCGCGCACCATTCCTCCAATGGCTGCAACCTTCAGCCGGGAGACCTGATCGCGACGGGCACGCTCTCGACCGACAGCGACGAGGGGCTGGGATCGATGCTGGAGATCAGCCGCGGTGGGAAGCAGCCGCTCACCCTGCCGACCGGCGAGACGCGAAGCTTCCTCGAAGACGGCGATGAAGTCACTCTTCGTGCGTGGTGCGAGCGTGAAGGTGCCGTGCGCATTGGCCTCGGCGAGTGCGTGGGGCGCGTCGTCCCACCGGCGTAAGTTCCAAATCATCACGGTCAGGGCCAGCTTCAGCAATCAGCAAGGTTGATTGTTGCTATGAGCCTGCATGGCTCCTGTTTTGGACCGCCGCACGCTTCTCGCCGGCCTGGGCCTCGGCGGAGTTGCTTGGGTGCTGTTCAGGCCGGCTGCAGGCGATGCAGCACCTGCTTTCGCGGTCACACACACCCAGGACCAGTGGCGCAAACTGCTTGGACCGGCGCGCTACCATATCTTGCGTGAAGCTGGGACGGAGCGTGCCTACACGAGCCCGCTCAACTCCGAGCATCGCCGCGGCACGTTCTTTTGTGCCGGCTGCGCGCTTCTGCTGTTCAGTTCGACGACGAAATTCGACAGCGGCACCGGCTGGCCGAGTTTCTTCAAACCTCTGCCCAACGCGGTCGTCACCCGCTCGGATCGCAGCCTGCTAATGGAACGCACGGGGGTGCTTTGCCGCCGTTGTGGTGGGCATCTCGGGCATGTTTTCGACGATGGTCCGAAGCCCACAGGTCTTCGCTATTGCATGAATGGACTCGCGCTGAAGTTCCAGCCAGCTTGAGCGCGCCATGCTGATCGCACTGCTAGCCTATTTCGGCGGAATGCTGACGATCGTCAGCCCCTGCATCCTGCCGGTCCTCCCCTTCGTGTTCGCCAATGCTGGCCGCAGCTTCAAGCGCGGCGCGCTGCCCATGCTCGCAGGTATGGCGCTAACCTTCGCGGTCGTTGCGACTCTTGCGGCAGTGGGGGGCAGCTGGGCGGTTCGCGCCAACGAGGTGGGACGCTGGGCGGCCCTGATCCTCCTCGCCTTGTTCGGGCTGGCGCTAGTCTTTCCATCGATTTCCGACCGCGCGACGCGTCCTCTAGTCGCGCTCGGCTCGCGGCTGTCGGAGCGGCACGATCAGGAATCGATCTGGTCGTCGGTCGTTCTCGGCATTGCGACCGGCTTGCTGTGGGCCCCCTGCGCGGGCCCGATCCTCGGGATCATCTTCACGGCGGCCGCAATCCAGGGCGCAACGCTCGGCACCACCTTCCTGCTGCTGTCCTATGCACTGGGCGCTGCGACTTCGCTGGCGCTCGCGCTTCTAGTCGGCGGCAAGGTCTTCCAGCGGATGAAGGGGTCGCTTCACACCACCGAATGGATCCGCCGAGTGCTGGGCGTGCTGGTGATCGTCGGCGTTGTTGCCATTGCGTTTGGGCTCGATACGCGGGTGCTGGCGAAGATCTCGAGCACGCAGACGACCACCCTCGAAACAGGGCTAGCGAGCAAGCTCGGGTTGGGCGCTGGTCCGTCGAAGGGGCCGAAGCTCGGCGCCGGCGGCAAGCTCGAGCTTCCGGTCGAAGGGCAGCTTCCGTCGCTCGATGGCATCGGTCCGTGGATCAACAGCCCGCCGCTCTCGGCCGGCGACCTCAAGGGCAAGGTCGTCGTCATCGACTTCTGGACCTACAGCTGCATCAACTGCATCCGTTCGATCCCCTACGTCCGGGCCTGGTACGAGCGCTATCGCGACGACGGACTGGTGGTTATCGGCGTGCATGCGCCCGAGTTCGCGTTCGAGCGTAATGCGGAGAACGTGATGCAGGCGGTCCGGGACCTCGGCATCCGCTACCCCGTCGCTCTCGACAACGACTATGTCGTCTGGAACCGGCTGAAGAACAATTACTGGCCGGCCCACTACTTCTTCGATGCGCAGGGCCGGCAGCGCTATCATCACTTCGGAGAGGGCAAGTACGACGAGTCCGAGATGGTGATCCGCCAACTCCTCGCCGAAGCCGGCCACGCGCCCAAGGCCGGGGGCATGGCAGAGGAGACCGCCACCGGCGCGGAACAGGACGCCGCGCGTTCCGATCTCAGGTCTCCCGAGACTTATGTCGGCTACGCGCGGGCCGACCGCTTCGCGTCACCGGGCGGACAGGCGAAGGACGTCGCCAAGGCCTATTCCTCGTCGCCCCTGGCGCTCAACGACTGGTCGCTGGAAGGCCAGTGGCTGGTCGGCAAGCAGGACGCGACCCTCAAGTCCCCATCGGGGGCAATCGCCTACCGGTTCCACGCTCGCGACCTGCACTTGGTCATGGGTACTTGGAGCGGGATTCCGATCCGCTTCCGCGTGACCATCGACGGCAAGCCGCCGGGTGCGGACGCGGGCGTGGACGTGAAGCCGGACGGGACCGGCACGATCGTCGGTCAGCGCCTCTACCAGCTCGTCCGGCAGAAGGGCCAGGTGCGCGACCGCACCGTCCGGGTCGAATTCCTCGATCCCGGCGCTCAAGCCTTCGCTTTCACCTTCGGCTGAGCGCCTAGCGTTCGTTGTCCCAAATCATCGAGATGATGCGCCATCCCTGGTCGGGGTCGCGGAACAGCTGGATGGAATTGATGCCGCGACGCTCCGGCTCCTCGTCGTCCAGCGAGGTGCGGGCTTCGTAATGGCTCCAGACGTGGGCCATGTTGCCGAACACGTCGATGCGCCGCGCGGTCTCGATCTCGTAGAAGTTGTTGGCGTTGAAGAAAGGCGTCGTGTTCTCCGCATATTCGTCGAGGCCCATGATCTTCTTCGCCGGGCGGCCATGCTCGTCCAGCCAAGTCCGGACTTGCCGCGCTTCGGGCAGGAAGGCGTTGCGCTGCCGCGACCAGTCGCGAGGTCCTGCCGGACCGGAGATCATCGCGTACATCTCGTTGATGACGGCGCCGATCGCGTCTTCGTCGCTCATGCCTGGCTCTCCTTCACGCGAGTCATGGCGAGTGCTGCAAGCACCAACACCCCGGCGGCGACCAGCATGGTCCAGATCGGCTCGTCGGGGAAGGCGGCCTTCATGATCGATCCCATGACCGTCGCGACCAGCAGCTGCGGGACCACCACGAAGACGTTGAACAGGCCCATGTAGATGCCGAGCTTCCTCTGCGGCAGGTTGGACGCGAGGATGGCGTAGGGCATCGCAAGGATAGACGCCCAGGCGATGCCGACGCCGATCTCAGACAGAACCAGCCATTTCGCGTCCTGGATGAAGAAGAAGCTCGCATAGGCTGCGGCTCCCGCGAGGAGGCAGACCATGTGCGTGCGCTCCTTGCCCAAGCGGCTGCTCAGCCACGGAAGTAGTGTCAGAGCGGCTACGGCGGAGACGCCATTGTAGATGGCGAACAGTTCGCCGACGCGGTTGCTGGCGTCCTGGTATCCGGCGCTCGCGGGATCGGGAGAATGGAAGAAGTATTGGGCGACCACGGGCGTCGTGTAGATCCACATGATGAAGAGCGCGGACCAGCTGAAGAACTGAACCAGCGCCAGGCGCTTCATCAATGGCGGCATTCCGGTAAAATCGCCGACGATGTGAGCCAGCATATTGCTCGACCCGCCGCGGCGAGCGAGTTGGATGGCGATGATGCTGGCAAGGCCGTAGGCGATCAGAAGGCCGCCCAGCAGATACATCTCCTTTTCGAGGCCCCATTTGGCGACACCGAAGATCACCAGGCCGCCCGCCACAATCCAGATAATGCTTCGGCCGAGGCTTCGTGAGCCAAGAGCGCGAATCGTGGTGTCGCCGTCGGGATGGTCGGCCGTCTCGCCGAAGCCCGCCATTTCCTCGGGCGAATATTCGCGGGTCGCGAGCACGGTCCAAAGCACGGCAAGGAACAGCGCAGCTCCGCCGATCCAGAAGGCGTAGCGGACAGTGTCGGGAATGCCTCCACCTGCCGCCACGTTCGAAACGCCCAGTTTCTCCAACCCGGGCGGGATGAGCGAGCCGAGCACCGCACCGGCGCCGATGAAGGCGGTCTGCACCGCATAACCGGCGGTGTGCTGATCCTTGCGCAGCATGTCGCCGACGAAAGCGCGGAAAGGCTCCATGGAAATGTTGAGGCTCGCGTCGAGCATCCACAGCAGCAGCGCCGCGAAGAGGAGCGCGCCGGATAGCGGCATGAGGAAGAGCGACAGCGCCGCGAGAAGGGCGCCGGCGACGAAATAGGGCCGGCGGCGACCGAGCCGTCCAAGCCAGGTCCGGTCCGACATGTGCCCGATAATCGGTTGGACGAGCAGTCCCGTCAGCGGCGCCGCGACCCACAGGGCGGGCAGGTCATCGAGGCTCGATCCGAGCGACTGGAAAATGCGTGACATGTTCGCGTTCTGAAGCGCGAAGCCGATCTGGATGCCGAAGAAGCCGAACGAGATATTCCAAAGACCGGCCAGACTCTGCCGGGGTTTCTCACTGCCGAGCATGCTTTCCCTCCCGCGCTCACGCGCGAGGCTGGCAGATCGATTGGCGTCGGACAACGCGGTCGGTCAGGCGCCTTGGCTGGAGTCGCGAACCACGAGCTTCACGGGAAGCAGCTGCGACTTGATCGTTCCATATTCGACCGCCTCGACGGCCGCTTCGACCAGCGCCTCGCCGGCGCGGCGCGAATCCTGGCGCACAGTGCTGAGTGGTGGGCTCGACAGGCTAGCGGCTGGAATGTCGTCGAAGCCGACGATCGCAACTTCGTCGGGGATCAGCCGCCCTAACTTCTGGAGCGCGTGCATGGCGCCAATCGCGGCGACGTCGCTGGCGCCAAAGATCGCGTCGAAGCGAACGCCTCGTTTGATGAGTTCTTCGACGCCCTCGCGCCCGGCTTGCTCGCTGGGCTCCGCATCGACGCACAGGCGGTTGTCGGGCTCGATGCCGGCGGCACGAAGGGCGCGGCAATAGCCACGCCAGCGGTCGAAGCACTCGGGATAGGCGGGTCCAGCTGTACCGATGAAAGCGATGTCCCTGCGGCCGGACTGCAGGAGGTGCTCGGTCGCGTCGAATCCGCCCTGTTCATTGTCGGAACCGACCGTGGCGCCGATTGGCACTCCCGGGGCCGATCCCCACCAGACGAAATGCGTACCCCGTTCGGTCAGCCGGCGAAGGATCGCCTCGTACTGCAGATAGTCGCCGTAACCGAGCAGGATGATCCCGTCCGCGCGATGCGTGTCGGCATAGTCGACGTGCCAGTCGGAGGAGAGCTGCTGGAACGAGATGAGCAGGTCGTACCCAGTGTCGGCGCACTTGCGGACCATCGCCCCCAGCATCGACAGATAGAAGGGATTTATGAGGCCGCCGTCGTCCGACGCGGCCTCCTCGAACAGGACGGCAAGCGTGCGCGAGCGGTTCCGGCGGAGGCCGGAGGCGTTCTTGTCGACCTTGTAGTTGAGCTGCTCCGCGGCGGCGAGGACTCGGGCCCGGGTCTCGGCGCTGACGGAGGGGCTATTGTTGAGGGCGCGGGACACCGTCGGCTGCGAAACGCCAGCCAGTGCTGCGATGTCGAAAGAGGTCGGCCGCCTCTGCATCATCCCCTTCGACCCAAATTAGGCGCTCTGAATACGTATGTATAGCTGCTGATCCAGTTCCCCTCAGCCGAAGCACTGATATTCCTGGTGCATCAGGAGAGAGGCGTCCGCGCTGCTTGGGGCATCGACGGCCGGACGTGTCAACGAGGGGAGAGTACATGACTGGTTTAACTTCGCGTTCGCGCCTGGCCGCAGCGGCGAGCCCGCTCGCGCTATGCCTGGCATTCGCAAGCAGCGCGGCCTACGCGCAAGACACGACGCCACCGCCGCCGGATCCGAGCGCAGCGATCGAGGCCGGCCAGGAGGTCGACGCCGGCGCTTTAAAGGAAGAGACGCCGGGCGAGAGCCCGATCGTCGTTACCGGCTTCCGCGCCGCGCTGCAGAACGCAGTGAACACTAAGAAGCGGGCCGACCAGATCGTCGAGTCGGTCAGCGCGGAAGACATCGGCAAGCTGCCGGACGCCTCGATCGCGGAATCGATTTCCCGCCTGCCGGGCGTCGCCTCGCAGCGCATCGCGGGTTCCGGCCGCACGTCCTATCTGTCGATCCGCGGCTTCGCCCCGGACTATTCGACGACGCTCCTTAATGGGCGCGAACAGACGTCGACGGGCGACAACCGTGCGGTCGAATACGACCAGTATCCGTCGGAAATCGTCAGCCAGGTCAACGTCTATAAGACGCCCATGGCCTCGATCATCGGCCAGGGTGTCGCCGGTACGGTCGACCTTCGGACGATCCGTCCCCTCGAATATGGCAAGCAGGTCATCTCGTTCGGTGGCCGTGGCGTCTACATCGACAACGGCAAGATCAACGACGGCAGCAAGGAGTTCGGCTACCGCCTGAACGGCGTCTACGTCGACCAGTTCGCCGACGGGAAGGTGGGCGTGTCGCTCGCCGCCAGCTGGAACGACGAGCCCTATTCGCTCGAGGAGTTCGAATCGTGGGGCTATCCGACGATCGGCCCGAACGGCGGCCCGCCGGCGGTCATCGGCGGCACCAAGTCCTACGTGACGTCCAGCCAGCTGAAGCGCTTCGGCCTTCAGGGCACGCTGGAATTCAAGCCGACGGACCAGATCACGTCGACCGTCGACGCCTTCTACTCCAACTTCAAGGACGACCAGATCAAGCGCGGCATGGAAGTGCCGCTCTATTGGTCGTCGGCCGTCCTGGAGCCTGGCTTCACCGTCAACGACGGCCTGGTCACCAAGGGGACGTTCAGCAACGTCCATGCCGTGCCCCGCAACGTCGCCTGGCAGCGTGATGCCAAGCTCTATTCGTTCGGCTGGAACAACCGGTACGACAATGACGACGGCTGGCACGGCGTCCTCGACCTCAGCTACTCGAAGACCAAGCGCAACGAGTGGATCTTCGAGGTCTGGTCGACCACCGGCGGCGTGCCCGACGTCATGGATTTCGAATCCGGCGGCCACGGGACCAGCTTCACGCACGATCTCGATTATTCCGATCCGAACCTCGTCGTTCTGTCCGATCCGGGCGGATGGGGCGGCACCGGCTACTCGAACAACCGCATCGTCCACGATCGCATCTGGCAGTATCGCGGCGAAATCGGGAAGGATCTGAACACCAGCATCTTCTCGCGCGGCGTCTTCGGCGTGAACTTCACGAACCACGACAAGTCGCTGACCCCGGACGAGGCCTTCATTCGCCTGCCGAACGGCGCCGCTTCGGCCCACGTCCCGACAGACCTTCTCAAGAAGCCGACCGATCTCGACTTCCTCGGGCTCGGACCGGTTCTGTCCTTCGATCCGTTCGATCTGCTCGACGCGGGCATCATCACGCTCGTCAGCGGCAACACGAATCCGGACGTTCAGCTGAAGGCCTACGACGTCCACGAAAACCTTTGGACGCTGTACACGCAGTGGGACATCCGTGCCGACCTCGGCTCGGCTGAGCTGACCGGCAACGTTGGCGTGCAGGCGGTGCACACCGATCAGAGCGCCGGCGGCTTCATTGCGCAGAACGGCGAGATCACGCCTACGACTGGTGGGGCGCAGTATTGGGACGTCATGCCCAGCCTCAACCTGTCGGCTCGCTTCCCGAGCGATTGGGTGATCCGCCTCGGCCTCGCGCGTGAAGTGATGCGGCCGCGCATGGACGACATGCGGTCCTCGACGCGCGTTAATATCAGCAATGGAAGCAGCCCCGATCCGGAGCTTCACTTCGTCACGGGCGATACGGGTCAGCCGGAACTCCGGCCGTTCCGTGCCAATGCAGCGGACCTCAGCTTCGAGAAGTATTTCGGCATCAAGGGCTACGTCGCGCTGCAGCTGTTCTACAAGCACTTCAACACGTTTGTCGTGAACCAGGCGCTGCCCGGCGTACCTTACGACTTTACGGGGCTTCCGCTGCCGGAACCGTTCCAGAGTACCGACCCGAGCGATCCGCTCACCTACGTGCCGCCTGAAAATATCCAGAACGGCATCATCTTCCAGCCGTACAACGTGAAGGGCGGCAACCTGTACGGTGCGGAACTTGCAGGTACGATCCCGATTGGCGAATTCATCCCCGCACTGGACGGCTTCGGCTTCACGGGCGGCGCGGGCTGGACCAAGTCGAAGATCCACATTTCTCCAGGCGCGCCTCCAAGCGACCTGCCCGGCTATTCGAAGTGGGTCGTGAACGGCACCGCCTACTTCGAAAAGTACGGCTTCTCTGCCCGTGTCAGCGGACGCTATCGTTCGAGCTTCATCGGCGAGGTCTCGGGCTTCGGCGCGAACCGTACGCTTCGCCGTTCGAAGCCGGAGACGGTCTGGGATGCGCAGATCGGGTATGAGTTCCAGCCAACCTCTGCGCTGGCTGGCTTGTCTCTCTATCTGCAGGGCCAGAACCTGACGAACGAGCCGTTCGTGACCTTCGGAAGCGCCGAGAACCAGATCATCAACTATCAGGAGTTCGGTCGGCGCTTCATGCTGGGCGCGACCTACAAGTTCGGTCAGCACGCGGCTCCGCCGCCTCCGCCGCCGCCACCTCCGCCGCCGCCTGCACCGCCGCCTCCGGCGACGCAGACTTGCGCCGACGGCTCGGTAATCCTGGCGACCGAGGCCTGCCCGGCCCCGCCGCCTCCGCCTCCGCCGCCTCCGCCGGCGCCTGAACGCGGCTGATCTTGAGCGTTGCCGGCGGCGCTTCGGTGCCGCCGGCCCGCGAACGATGAAAGAGCGACATGGGTGAAGTGAGTCAGCCCCGGATCGTCGTCGTGGGCGGCGGAACGGCGGGATGGATGACGGCCGCCGCACTCGCGCGCTTCTGCGTGCCGAAGTTCTCGGTGACGCTCGTGGAGTCGGACGAGATCGGCATCGTCGGCGTCGGCGAGGCCACGATTCCCTCCATCCGCGATTTCAACAGCGCGCTGGGGATCAACGAGGCGGAATTCCTCGCCGCGACGGGCGCCACCTACAAGCTTGGCATCGCCTTCGAAGGGTGGGGTCGCCCGAATGAGAGCTATGTCCACGCCTTCGGCCTCGTCGGCAGCGCTCTCGGCGTCGTGCCCTTCCATCAATACTGGTTGCGCGGCCGGCAGCTGGGCATTTCGAAGCCGCTCGGCCATTACGTCCTGCACACGATCGCCATTGCCGGCAATCGCTTCGCGCATGTCGAGCGGCCGGCGGGAAGCCCGCTTCCGCCGATGCCCTACGCGTTTCACTTCGACGCGAGCCTGTACGCCCGCTTCCTGCGCGGTTTTGCCGAGCAGCGCGGCGTCGTCCGGCAGGAAGGTCGCATCGTCAGCATCGAGCGCAACGGGGAGAACGGCGACGTCTCGGCAGTCCTGCTGGCGAACGGCACGCGGGTGGCGGGCGACCTGTTCATCGACTGCTCCGGGTTCCGGGGCCTGCTGATCGAACAGGAGCTGGAAGCCGGTTTCGAAGACTGGTCGCAGTGGCTTCAGTGCGACCGCGCGGTTGCCGTTCCCTGCGCTCGGGTAGAGCCACTGATGCCGCTCACGCGCTCGATCGCGCGGGAGGCGGGCTGGCAGTGGCGAATTCCGCTGCAGCACCGGATCGGCAACGGCCACGTCTTCTCATCGCGCCGCATCAGCGAAGACGAAGCAACGGCGCAGTTGCTCGCCAATCTCGACGGCGAGCCGATGGCAGATCCCCGAACGATCCGCTTCAAGACGGGTCGGCGGCGGAAAACCTGGGTACGGAACGTGGTCGCGATCGGTCTCTCGTCGGGGTTCATCGAGCCGCTGGAATCGACGTCGATCCATCTGATCCAGACCGGCATCAACCGCCTGCTGGAGCTCTTGCCCGCAGCCGAGATCACCGATGCTGCCCGCGAGGACTACAACCAGCGCTCCGCGTTCGAGATGGAGCGCGTCCGCGATTTCATCATCCTCCACTATCACGCCAACCAGCGCGAGGGTGAGCCGTTCTGGGATGAGCTCCGGACCATGGAAGTGCCCGAGGAGCTCAAACACAAGATGGATCTGTTCCAGGCGATCGGCCGCGTCAGCCCTAGCTTCGACGAACTCTTCGACTCCCGGGCGTGGGTGCAGGTGATGATCGGTCAGAACGTCATCCCAGAGAGCTACAATCCCGTTGCAGACCTGCTACCCGAGCCGCGCCTGCGCGAGTTCCTCGAAGGGCTGGAGCGGTCGCACGTACAGGAGGTGTCGCGAATGCCTGATCACGGCGAGTTTGTCGCGAAGTTCGGTCCCATGAACCGCGAGATGGAGACCGCCTGATGGTCATCCTGACGATGCTTGCGGCGATGGTCGTCGCCACACCGCCGGCTGCCGACTACCGCGCTCGCCAGCCGGAAGACGAGGTCATCTACTTCCTGCTTCCGGACCGGTTCGATAACGGCGACCCCGCGAACGATCGCGGCGGTTTGAAGGGTGACCGGCTGACGACCGGCTTCGATCCGACAGCTAAGGGCTTCTTCCACGGCGGCGACCTCAAAGGCGTGATCAAGCGCCTCGATTACATCCAGGGGCTTGGCGCGACCGCCGTCTGGGTCGCGCCGGTATTTCAGAACAAGGCCGTTCAGGGCGCTCCCGGGCATGAGAGCGCGGGCTACCATGGCTACTGGATCACCGATTTTACTGAGGCCGATTCACATCTCGGCACGAACAAGGACTTCAAGGCGCTGGTGGACGCCGTCCATGCGCGCGGAATGAAGTTCTACATGGACATCGTGGTCAACCACACGGCCGACGTGATCCAGCTCGAAGGATGCAAGAGCGGCGTCGAATGTCCGTATCGGAGCATCGCCGATTATCCTTTTCAACGCCGCGGCGGCGTCGACGGCACGCCGATCAATCCGGGCTTCGATGGCGCCAATTTCGAAGCGCTGAAGGATCCGAACTACGCCTATACGGTCAGCATTCCGCCCGCCGAGCGGAACGTGAAGGTTCCGGCCTGGCTCAACGACCCGATCTACTATCACAACCGCGGCAACTCGACGTTTCGGGGCGAGTCCAGCTTGATGGGCGACTTCTTCGGGCTCGACGACGTCTACACGGAGCATCCTCGGGTCATCGAAGGGATGATCGAGATCTACGGGAAGTGGATCGACGACTTCGCTGTCGACGGTTTCCGCATCGACACGGCGCAGCACGTCAATCCCGAGTTCTGGCAAAAGTTCGTCCCCGCCATGCTGGCGCGGGCGAAGGGTCGCGGCATCCCGAACTTCCACATCTTCGGGGAAGTCTCGACGAGCGAGATGGACCCGGCGCACACTGCCGTGAACACGCGCGTCGACAAGCTGCCCAACATCCTCGACTTCGCGTTCGGCCGCGCAGTCATCGACACCGTCGCCGGGCAAGCGGGAACGGACGAGCTCGCCAAGCTCTTCCGCGCCGACCCCTTATACGAAGGCGGGGCCGATGCCGCGCGGCGGAACCCGACCTTCCTCGGCAATCATGACGCGGGCCGCTTCCCCGCATTGCTCAAGATCTTCGGCTTCAAAGGGGACGATGCCGAGCTGTTCAAGCGCGACATCCTGGGTCACGCGATGCTGCTCACACTGCGCGGAGTTCCGACGATCTACTCGGGCGACGAGCAGGGTTTCGTCGGCAAGGGCGGGGACCAGGACGCTCGTCAGGACATGTTCGCGTCCAGGGTGGCGACCTATAACGAGGACAAGCTGCTCGGCACGGCGTCGACGACCGCCCGCGAAAACTTCGCCACGGATCATCCGATGTACCGTGAAATCGCGAAGCTCGCTCAACTTCGCACGAGCCATGCGGCGCTGACGCGCGGCCGGCAGGTCGTGCGCTACTCGCAGGACAAGCCGGGACTGTTCGCGGTGTCGCGTCTGGACCCGTCGACCGGCCGCGAGATGCTGCTGCTGTTCAACACGTCGACAAGTCCCGTCGAGCAGAACGTCGTCGTCGAAGTTCGTTCCGCTCAGTGGGACACCCTCGCCGGGACCTGCTCCGCGACGGCGTCAGCGCCCGGGAGCGTTCGCGTCAATGTGCCGGCTCTCGGCTATGCTGTGTGCAATGCTCGCTGACGAGGCGGCGCCCACTGCCAAAGCGGCCACGGCGCATCCGTGGTGGCGCGGTGCGGCGATCTACCAGATCTATCCTCGCAGCTTCGCCGACTCCAACGGCGACGGCATCGGCGATTTGCCGGGCATCACCTCGCGGCTCGACTATGTCGCACGGTTGGGCGTGGATGCGATCTGGCTTTCGCCCTTCTTCAAGTCGCCGATGCGCGACTTCGGCTACGACATCTCGGATTATTGCGCGGTGGACCCAATCTTCGGGACGCTCCACGATTTCGACCAGCTTGTTCGTACGGCACACGCCGCGGGCCTGAAAGTGATCATCGACCAGGTTTATTCGCATACGTCCGATCAACACGCCTGGTTTCAGCAAAGCCGCCAAAGCCGCGATAACGAGCATGCGGACTGGTACGTCTGGGCAGATGCCAAGCAGGACGGCTCGCCGCCGAACAATTGGCAGTCGGTCTTCGGAGGGCCCGCGTGGACGTGGGACGCGCGGCGCGGGCAATATTACCTGCACAACTTCCTGTCCGAGCAGCCGGACCTCAACGTGCACAATCTCGCGGTCCAGGATGCGTTGGTCGATGTGACGCGCTTCTGGCTGGATCGCGGTGTCGACGGTTTCAGGCTGGATGCGATCAACTTCGCGATGCACGACCCGTCCTTGCAGGATAACCCGCCCGCGCCACCGGGCGGCAAGCGAACAAGGCCGTTCGATTTCCAGCAGCACGTCTACAACCAGTCCCATCCGGAGATCGCGAATTTCCTGAAGCGCGTCCGTGACGTGACGGATGAATATGGAGCGCGCTTTACGGTCGCAGAGGTCGGTGGCGACGATGCGCTTGCGGAGATGCAGACCTTCACCAGGCCTGGCCATCTGAACAGCGCGTACGGGTTCGACTTCCTTTATGCGGACCGGTTGACGCCGCGCCTCGTCGCTAGCGTTGCCCAACACTGGCCCGAAGAAGCGGGGTGGCCGACGTGGGCCTTCGAGAACCACGACGCGCCGCGCGCCATTTCCCGCTGGGTCGACGAGGAGCATCGCACGACCTTCGCCCGCTCGAAGATGCTCCTGCTGTGCAGTCTGAGGGGCTCGATTACCATCTGGCAGGGAGAAGAGCTCGGGCTTCCACAGGTCGATGTGCCGTTCGACAAGCTGCAGGATCCCGAAGCGATCGCGAATTGGCCGCTGACGCTCAGCCGTGACGGCGCGCGGACTCCCATGCCGTGGGAGGCTCAGGCGCCGAACCTCGGCTTCACGAATGGGGTTCCCTGGCTTCCGCTCGGTTCGACGCATGTCGAACTGGCGATCGACCGTCAGGAGACGGCGGAATCCACGCTGAACTTCACGCGCAAGTGCCTCGCCCTGCGGCACGCGCGTGCCGCACTCCATCATGGCTCGATGACCATCCTCGAAGCCGGCGATCAGTTGCTCGTCTTTGAGCGAACATCTGGCGGCGAGACTCTTCGGTGCACATTCAACTTGTCGGATCGGCCGGCGTCCTATCGTCCGAGCGGAACTCCGCTGATCGCCGCAGGGGATATCGACGGCAGCTCGCTTGGGCCTTACGCAGCGGTCGTCGAGGAGATCGCATGACCCTGCTGCGCGTATTTGTTGCATTTGTCCTTTGTTTAATTGCAGTTCCCGCCACGGCCCAAGGCGTCGCGCAGGCCGCGCGAACGTCCGAGACCGTGGCGAGCGCCTCGTCTCCTGCGGGAACGCTGAAGGTCGAGATCACTCTCAGTCCCGAGGGCCGCGTCGGCTACGTCGTCAGTCGCCTGGGGAAGCCGGTCATCGACGAGAGCCGACTCGGCTTCCTCTTCACCGACCAACCCGAGATGCTCCGCAATTTCCAGTTGGCGGGGCAGGGAACGCGCAGCTTCGATGAGACCTGGGAAGAGCCCTGGGGCGAGTACCGGACTATCCGGAATCGCTACACCGAGCTGACGGCGAGCTTCGACGAGAAGATATGGGCGAAGCGGCGGATGAACGTCGTGTTCCGCATTTACGACGATGGCGTGGGCTTCCGTTACGAGCTTCCGAGCCGCCCGAACTTCACGCACGCGAACATCGCCGACGAACTGACCGAGTTCAACGTGGCCGAGCCCGGCACTGCCTGGTGGGACGAAGCGCTCGAGTGGAACCGCGAGGAATATCCGTATCGCCGCACGACGATCGATCAGATCGGCACTGCTCAGACGCCGCTGACTATTCGCACGGACAGCGGACTGCACCTCTCGTTCCACGAAGCCGCCCTGGTCGATTATTCCGGCATGGACCTGCGCCGCGTGCACGACCGCCTGCTCAAGGCGACGCTCATGCCGTCTTCGACCGGGCCGAGGGTCAGCCGCGATCTGCCGCTGGCGACGCCCTGGCGCGTCATCATGATCGCTCCGGACGCGCCGTCGCTCTACCGGTCAGCGCAGATCGTCCTCAACCTCAACGAGCCCAACAAGCTTGGCGATGTCAGCTGGGTGAAGCCGATGAAATATGTCGGCATCTGGTGGGCGATGCACCTCGACAAGGCGACGTGGGATTCCGGACCCAAGCACGGCGCCACTACAGCCAACGCGAAGCGCTACATAGATTTCGCGGCGAAGAACGGGTTCGGCGGGGTCCTCGTCGAGGGCTGGAACAAGGGCTGGGACAAGAACGGCAACTACGAATGGTTCGCCAACGGGTCGGAGTTCAGCTTCACCGAGGCCTATCCCGACTTCGATATCGCCGAGGTCGCGCGTTACGCACGATCCAAGGGCGTAGCGATCATCGGCCATCATGAGACCGCCGGAAACATCGCCAATTACGAGAAGCAGCTGGGGCCGGCGCTCGACCTCTATCAGCGCCTGGGCATCCACGCGGTCAAGACCGGCTATGTCGCCGATGCCAGCGGTATCCAGGCCGAGGGCGCCGATGGAAAGATCCACTTCGAATGGCATCAGGGCCAGGTTGCCGTGAACCATCATATGAAGGTGGTGACGGAGGCAGCGAAGCGGCAGATCGCGGTGAACCCGCATGAGCCGGTAAAGGACACAGGTCTCCGCCGCACCTATCCGAATTGGGTCTCCCGCGAGGGGCAGCGGGGCATGGAGTACAACGCTTGGGGTGAGCCGAAGAATCCGCCTGAGCACGAAGCGAATCTGGTCTTCACCCGCATGCTGTCCGGGCCGATGGATTTCACGCCCGGCATCTTGAGCCTTGAAGGTAAGAACAAAACTCACATCCCGTCGACGCTGGCGAAGCAGTTAGCGCTCTACGTCGTGCTCTATTCGCCGATCCAGATGGCCGCCGACCTCCCCGAGAATTACGCGGCCAATCCGAAGCCATTCCAGTTCATCAAGGATGTGGCGGTGGATTGGGACGATACGCGCATGCTTGCCGGTGAAGTCGGCGATCTCGCGGTCTTCGCGCGCAAGGCAAGAGGCAAGGACGAGTGGTTCCTGGGTGCCGTCGGGGACGAGCAGGAGCGCCGGTTCGACGTCGCGCTGGAGTTTCTCCAGCCTGGCCGCCGCTACCGCGCCGAGATCTACCGCGACGGGGACGATGCCGATTATCGCACCAATCCGCGCTCTATCGTAATCGAGCAGCGAACGGTGACTTCAACCGATCGGTTCGCCGCGAGGATCGCCCCGGGAGGCGGTACGGCGATCCGGTTCGTCCCGGCCAAATGAATCTCGTACGGTTCCTGGTCTCATTCGCGCTGCTCGCCGGGGCTCCAGCTGCCGCGCAGACAAGCGACCAGTCCGCCGAGGCACTACAGCCTGTTCATGTCAGCGCGGGTCGGATCGTCGACCTGGGCATTGTGCAATCGAGATACGCCGACCCTCGGCGCGTCGTCGTTTGGCTGCCAAGCGGCTACAAGCCGGACGGGCCGAGATATTCCGTGCTTTACATGCACGACGGGCAGAATCTCTTCGACAAGGCGACCGCCGGTTATGGCATGGAGTGGGAGATCGATGAGCATCTCGATCCTCTCATCCGGCAGAAGGAGGTCAGGCCGACCATCGTGATCGGCATTTGGAACACGCCCAAGCGGCTGCGGGAATACGTACCTTCGAAAGCGTTCGCCCATCTTCCGCGACAATATATGGACAGGGTCCGCGGGCTCTACAGCGGCGATCCGCTGTCTGATGGATACCTTAAGTTCATCGTCGACGAGCTTCGTCCGATGATCGCCCAACGCTTTCATGTGAAGACCGATCGCGCGAACACGGCAATCATGGGTTCGTCCATGGGCGGACTGATTTCTCTCTATGCGATCGACGAATATCCGGATGTGTTCGGAGCGGCGGGGATGATGTCGACGCACTGGCCGCTGTTCCTGCCGACGAATGGAAGAAAGGCGATCACCGATCAGGAGTATGAGGTCGTCTCCGCCGCTTTCGAGTCCTATCTCCGGCCGTCGCTTCCTGATCCGAAGAGGCATCGCCTGTATTTCGATCACGGCAGCGAAACGCTCGATGCCATTTACGCGCGGTATCAGGCGCGAGTGGATGCAGTCGTCGCCGCGCGCGGGTACCGACTGAACAAGAATTGGCTGACCCGTAACTTTCCGGGCCAGGCTCACAACGAACTCAGTTGGGCCTCGCGCGTCGACATTCCATTGAAATTCCTTCTCCCGCCCGAGAAATTGCCGGTCAGCCGTTGATGACACGAGCCGCCCGCTTCTAAAGGAGCGGGTGCCTAGTGCAGGGAACAGCATCTCGCGAACGATCCGAGCCGCGATCAGTGCGCCTGCCTGGATATTGGCCCTCGTTACTGGGGCCAAAAGCTTCGTCGACAATCCAATTATTGGCTCCCCAAGGCTCAATCGTTTCGGATTGCATGTGTGGCGGATCAAAGCCGCTCACGGCCTTGCCGGATTTCGCAGGAGGCGCCTGAGGCACCTGATCTCCGAAGACCTGCGTGAGCAGTTCGATCACAACGGCTTCGTGCTCCTCCCGGAAGCCATGGCGCCAGAGGACTTCGCTGCTTTGAAAGGGACGTTGCTCGAAGCGGCACTTGAATCCCGCTCCCACCAACAGGGAGACTCGATCACGCGCCGGGTTCCGATTGGGCCTGATGTCAGGCGCCGCTTTCCGCAGCTAAACGCGTTGATCGAGAGTCGCCGCTGGAAAGGCCTCATGGCTTATGTCGCCAGCACACGCAGCGAGCCGATCTATTACATCCAGACCATCTTCGGCGGCGCCGTCGAGGGGCCGCCAGACCCGCAGCTGCAGCTCCATGCCGACACCTTTCACCCTTCACTCAAGGCGTGGCTGTTCCTGACCGATGTCGAAGAGAATGGACGCCCACTGACCTATGTCGCCGGTTCACACCGCCTGACGGAGAAGCGGGTGGAGTGGGAGCGAAAGAAGAGCATGGAGGTGCTGTCGGACGGTGACCGCCTTTCGCAGCGGGGCTCGTTCCGGGTCGCGGAGGAGGAGCTGGCCGCTCTGGACCTGCCAGCCCCAACCCATTTTGTGGTCCCTGCGAATACTCTGGTCGTCGCCGACACCTGCGGCTTTCACGCGCGCGCAAACTCATCGGTACCGACGGTGCGGCTTGAACTCTTTGCCTATTGCCGCCGGACGCCATTCCTCCCCTGGACCGGCTTCGATCTGTTGTCGTGGCGACCGCTCGCGCAGCGGCGAGCCGACTGGGCAAACGCCATCGTCGACTGGTTGGATCGCCGCGGCCTCATGAAGCAGCATTGGCGGCCGATAGGCCCCCGTCGCGCTGCGGAGCCTGACGCCTAACAGTCAGAGAGGACCTTGCGCTCCGACGAGAGCGATTGCGCGCTCCGAAAACCACAGAGGCGCATTCGGCTCCAGCAGCAGGCATTCGCCGCATGACGCTTCCTCGCTGCCGGAAGCCACGGTCCCTTCGAGGGGCATGACCCACCGGCAGCGCCCATCGAGCCCGCGCGGGACCTCGTTGTCGGATGTCGCCCGAACGAGACAGAAATGTGGGCCGTTGGCCAGGACGCTCGCCCCCGGCCCACCGGCATGGCGGTAGTTGTCCATGTCAAATTCCGGCCGCGAGACAGCCACGCCCTCCTCCAGGTGAAGCTCGCGGGGGCGCCCATAATCATAAAGCCGATAGGTCACGTCTGCATTCTGCTGAAACTCGAGGAGCGAAATGCCGGCGCCGATCGCGTGGATGGTGCCGGCGGGAACGTAGATGAAGTCGCCCGCGGCGACAGGCTTCCAGTCTACGAGGTCTTCGATCGAACCATCAGCCGCCGCGGATCGCAGCGCATCTGGCGAGAGCGCTGCTCGTAGCCCGAGGCCGAGCACCGCATCCTCTTGCGCGTCGAGGATGTACCAGCATTCATTCTTGCCTTGGCCAAGCCCGCGCTCTCGCGCTTGTTCGTCGTTGGGGTGGACTTGGACTGAGAGCCTTTCGCTCGTGAAGATGTACTTCGCCAGGAGCGGCAGTGAATTGTCGTTCCGATTCTCGAACCAGATTTCGCCAATACGTCGGCCATTCGTCCCGTCGAACATCCAGGGAAGCTCCGTGCGGCCCCACGGCTTTTCGACAAAACGTGGCTCAAGCTTCACGCGAACTCTCCAGATCTGGCCGATGGTAACGTCGATTTCTTGCCATATGAACCGATTCCGCTCCGGACAAAAAAAGAGGGGCCGGCGGTAACCGGCCCCTCCCTTCGTAAGGACTAAATCCTTAGCCGCGTTCCGGCGCCGGCGGCGGCGGCGGAGGCGGAGGCGGCGGAGCCGGACAGGTCTCGGTCGCCAGGATCGTGGTGCCGTCCGGGCACGTCTGCGTCGCCGGGGGCGGCGGCGGAGGCGGAGGCGGCGGAGGCGGCGGCGGAGGCGGCGGAGCCGCTTCTTCCGCTGCGAACCGGACACCAAGGCCCAGGAGCAGCGCTAGGCTGGAAGAGTTGGTCCGGTAGTTCGAATACCGAACTTCGCCCTTGCCGTAGAACATCGAGCCGAAGTTCTGCTGAGCGCCGGCGCCAACCTGCCAACCGCGTGTGCGGTAGTGATTGTAATAATCGCCGAAGTTCGGATTCCCATTCGGGAAGCCCGGCGTAACAACCGGATCCGCATCGAACCGCTTGCGCTGCTCGTTGATCGTCCAGCCACCCTTTACGTAGAGCAGCGTGTCCGGAGTGACGAGCGCACCGGCGCGAAGGCCGAGGCTCCACTCTTCGAACGACTTGCGGTAGGCAACGCCCGGACCGTCACGAGTGACGTTCTCGTTGCGTGCGTTCCAGAAGCTGCCGTACGGGCCGACGACGAAACCGCCTAGGTCGAAGTCGGCACCAATCTCCGCACCCCATCCGAGGTGATCGTCATGGTTGCCTTCCGAATAGAAGCGGTCGCCGCCGATATTGACGTCACCATGGACGTCCCGGAACGACTGTGCATTGGCCTGCTGAGAGGCCAACAGGGCTGCCGCCGCGAAGGCGCCAACTCGAACTAACTTCATGTGCATCCCCTTTCTCTTGCCGTCTCTATCATTCGCAATCTGAACGAGTCCACTAATTGCGGGTCTGTCACTCTATGCGATTAAATATCAGGCTGGTCGGTAATTGGTTAAGGATTATATACTAGTAAAGCAGCCGCTACTCACTGCAAAGTATGTCAAAAACGCGACCTCCTTACTAGTATCCGGCAGCAGGTCAGACGCAGTACAGTCAAGCGTGGTTCCACAAAAGCTATTAGTTTCGGCGCAGATGTTGCTGCGCTGCAACAACTGATGAAGCTCGTTGGCATCCTATGTCCATTGAGTTATTTGCTCTTTTCCGAAGCGGATTATATGTCCGGATGCGAGCACGCTTGGGCGGTGCCGAGTGGGCCAAGTGTCGGCTACGCAACCTAGCGAGCCGCTCCGGTTTCATTGGGCTCGTCTTACGGCTTCGCGTGTAGTCGAGTGAGAAACCTGGGGTGGGCAATGGAATTCGGCGAGGAGTGCCAACATGTTGCGGTCGACGGGGAACGGCTGACTGCAATCGAGCTCCGGACATCTATTTCCGCCTGCATCATCCCGGTTGTTCTTAGCGGGGGTGGTGGAAGTCGCCTGTGGCCAGTGTCGACGAACGAGAAACCGAAACAGTTCCTTCCGCTGAATGGATCCCATACCCTTTTTCGCGGCACTGTTGAACGGGTAAGCGACAGATCGCGCTTCGCGGCCCCGATCATTGTGGGGAGTGCGCTACACGAAGAGCTCCTGGAACGGGACCTCGCGGGAATTGAAGCGCAATTGATCTTCGAACCATGTGCCAAGAACACCGCGGCCGCGATTGCCATGGCCGCCCTGATGGCGCGCGAGGGGCATGGCGAGGATGCCTTGCTGTTGGTGATGCCGAGCGATCATGTGATCGATGATTCCAAGGCATTTTGCGACGCTGTAGTGAAGGGCGAGG
The DNA here is from genome assembly GCF_022568775.1 of Sphingomonas telluris. Lineage (NCBI taxonomy): Bacteria > Pseudomonadati > Pseudomonadota > Alphaproteobacteria > Sphingomonadales > Sphingomonadaceae > Sphingomonas > Sphingomonas telluris. The sequence continues at coordinate 513,821 of NZ_JAKZHW010000002.1, forward strand.
CGGCGGCGCGAGCTGGAAGGCTTGTCGCCTTCGGAGTAAGACCCACAGCTCCGGAGACTGGGTACGGCTATATCCGTCTTGGAAGAGAAATCCCCGGCATCCAAGGCGTCATGGACGTCGCTAACTTCGTCGAGAAGCCAAGCCTCGAGGTTGCCAAAGCGATCGTGGGGGACGGGGAGCATCTCTGGAACGCCGGCATATTCCTGTTTCGTGTAGGCACCGTCCTCGAGGAACTCAGGGAATTCGCCCCTGAAATTGCTCGCGCTGCCGAAGGCGCCATTGCGAGCGGCGCTCGCAAAGGCGATCACTTTTGGCCGGATTCTGCGGCGATGGCGGGGTGCCCGGACAAGAGCTTTGATTATGCGGTAATGGAGCATTCTCGTCGGGTGGCGGTAGTTCCGATGTCACCAGGCTGGAGTGATCTCGGTAGTTGGGATTCCATTGCAGATATGGCGGATGGCCAGATGGACGCCGACTTCGTCACCACCGTCGATTGTGATGATTGTTATGTGCGAACTGACGGCCTCCGCATTTCGGCGCTCGGCGTGCGCGATTTGATCATCGTTGCGTCGGGTCAACGGCTCCTGATTGTGCCTCGCGGACGGTCGCAAGAGGTAAAGAGGCTTCTGTCGGCAATGGGCGCTCCTGCGACCTGACTTGGAGTAAGCGCAATCCGCGGCTATCACGCGGAAGTTTAGTAGCCAATTCAATCTTTTAAGGCGTTTCGATTCGATGCTGAAAGTACGCGAAGCATTCTTTAGGGCTGAGAGCTCACCGTTGCTGGCGAGCGTGCGCGAGCATTCGCCGAATGTCGACAAGCTGTTCCTGCTCGTCGTCGTCCTGCCGACGATCCTCGCGGGAATCTACTTCGGCTTCATCGCCTCCAACATTTACGTGTCGGAATCGCAGTTCGTAGTGAAGAGCCCGGAGAAGCCGGCGGCGGACGGTCTCGGGCTCCTGCTGAAGTCCAGCGGGTTCTCGAATGCCGGCGATGAGGTCTACGCTGCAGAAAATTATGTCGGCTCACGGGACGCGCTTCGCGAGTTGAACAAGAACGGCGCAGTCGCGCGCGCTTTCAGCCGGCAGCATGTCTCCCTCTTCGATCGCTTCAACGCGCTCGGCACAAACGGGACTTTCGAGGATCTTTTCAGGTTCTACCGAAGCAAGGTCAGCATTCACTACGATTCGACGACGTCCATCGCCAAGCTTTCCGTGAAGGCTTTCACGCCTGAAGACGCCTTTCGGTTCAATCGTGAGCTCCTCCAGCTCTCCGAAAATCTCATCAACGATCTGAACGAGCGCGGCCGTACGGACCTGGTCGAGTTCGCGATGCGCGAAGTCACGCAGGCCGAGATCGCCGACCGTCGCGCAGCACTCGCGCTTGCGAGCTTTCGCAATGCTTCTGGCATCGTGGATCCCGAACAGCAGGTAGCAGTCCAGTTGCAAACGGTTTCGAAGCTCCAAGACGAGTTGATCGGCGCTCGGATGCAGTTGCTGCAGCTCCGATCTATTGCGCCTGATAATCCCCAAATTCCCGTCCTCGAGACGCGGATTGCTGGCTTGAGCCGGGAAGTCGATGTTCAGATGGGCCGGGCCGCCGGCAGCCGTCAGTCGCTTTCCGCAAGCGCGGTGCAGTACCAGCGTTTGCAACTCGAGAAAGAATTCGCCGACAAACGTCTCGCCACGGCAATGACCTCGCTCGAGACAGCCCAGGTGGAGGCGCGGCGCAAGCAAGCTTACGTGGAACGCATCAGCCAACCGAGCCTTCCGGACGAAGCGACGGAGCCGGCGAGGCTGCGAGGTGTGTTGTCGACCTTGATTGTCGGGCTGCTGGCATGGGGGATTTTGAAGCTGCTCCTTGCCGGAGTGAGAGAGCATCACGGCTGATGGCCACCAAAACCAGTACGAGCCTTGAGGAACTCCGTGACAGCTGGCGGATCCAGCGCCGTGTGATCTGGGCTCTAGTGATGCGCGAGATCCTGACGCGTTACGGCCGCCACAATATCGGTTTTCTGTGGCTGTTCGTGGAGCCGATGATCTTCACGCTGCTAGTCACGGCCCTATGGTCGTCGACGAAGTCGCTGCATGGGTCCACGATCCCCATCGTTGCGTTTGCCGTCACCGGCTATTCGAGCGTGTTGTTGTGGCGGAACATGCCGGCCCGGACAATCGAGGCCCTCACCCCGAACTCGGGGCTTCTTCACCATCGCAACGTCAGGCCGATCGACATCTACCTGTCTCGGATTTTCCTGGAGATCGCGGGCGCGACGACTGCCTTCGTCGTGCTGGTCATATTCTTCTATGCCATTGGTTGGCTCGAACTCCCGGAGGATTTGGTGCAGGTCGCCGAGGGTTGGGCTTTGAGTGCCTGGTTTGGGTCGTCCCTGGCGCTGTTTCTAGGAGCGCTCTCTGAACGAACCGAGATCGTGCAGAAGTTCTGGAAACCGACTTCGTACATCGTGTTTCCGCTCTCCGGTGCCGCCTTTCTGGTCGACTGGCTCCCGAAGCAAGGGCAGGAATTCGTGCTCTTGCTCCCAATGGTTCATGGGGTGGAATATCTGCGCGAAGGTTTCTTCGGCTCGCAGATCAATGCCCATCACGACATTCCCTACATGGCGATCATCAACGCCGTGCTAACTCTGTTCGGCCTATCGCAAGTCAGAGCCATCGGAAGCAATGTGGTGCCAGAATGATCCGCCTGTCCAATATCAATAAATTCTACAAGACACGCTGCGGACCAGTTCAGGTTCTGAACGACGTTAGCTTGACCGTCCGGCCGGGCGAGCACGTCGGGATCGTAGGCCGAAACGGTGCCGGAAAATCCACGCTCATCCGGATAATGAGCGGCGCTGAGCTTCCCTCGAACGGCAGGGTAGAGCGTGGAATGAGCGTCTCCTGGCCCCTAGCGTTCGGCGGCGCTTTCCAAGGATCCCTGACTGGCCTCGACAATCTTCGATTCATCTGCCGCGTCTACGGGGTCGACCCCGAGGACAAGGTCGATTTCGTTCAGGATTTCTCGGAACTCGGGATTTACCTCAATGAGCCGGTGAAGAGCTACTCGACGGGCATGCGCGCCCGGCTTGCCTTTGCGATCTCGATGGTGATTGAGTTCGATTGCTTTCTGATCGACGAAATCGTCGCCGTGGGTGACGCTCGCTTTCATGAACGGTGCCTCATCGAACTGTTTGAGAAGCGAAAGGACCGCGCGAAGATTATCGTTTCGCACAACCCGAAGTACATTAAGAAGCACTGCACTCGTGCAGCCGTCCTGATGAACGGCAAGCTTCACCACCACGACGATATCGACCAAGCTTTGGCGCTCTATTCGGAGGCGCCTGCACCGGCGATGCAGGCAGCGTGAACACGGTACGGAATTCCTACCGCGCGCCTCTTCAGCGTCTCTGGCTAAAGCAACACCGCACGGCGTTCAGTGATTCCGGCAAGATCCGTCGGCCTCGGCTTCTTGTCGATGTTTCCGTGATCATGCGGAACGATGCCGCGACTGGTATTCAACGGGTTGTTCGTTCTGTTTGGTCGCATTTGAAGGCGTCCGACCAAACCTTCGTGGACGTTGTGCCGGTCTACGCGGGACCGACACGCGGCTATTGTTTCGCACCCGAGGATTTTCTGTGCCCCGAGACGAAGCCAACCCATCTTCCGGTCGGCGTCCGCCCAGGCGACAAGTTCCTGGGTCTGGACCTAACGGCACACTGGCTTCCAAATTATTCGGATCAGATTTCTGCCTGGCGACGGCACGGAGCGACGATCCATATCGTCGTCTACGACCTCCTTCCGCTCGCTCGACCCGATTGGTTCGAGAAAGCCACCAGCCAGCATTTCGCGCGTTGGTTCAAGACGGTTACCAACCACGCGGATCAAGTGCTTTGCATCTCTGAAAGCGTCGCGCAGGAATTTCGTCGCCGTATCATCGGAACCTCAGCTCACGAGCGCGTCAAGGTCAGTCGCCTTCATCTGAGTGGCGACATCGTGGGCTCCATTCCGTCCGTTGGACGATGCGAGCGCGTCGCCCAAACACTCGATCACGTGCGGTCCCGTCCAACCATCCTGATGATCGGCACGATCGAGCCACGGAAGGGTTACGATCGCGCACTGGATGCGTTCGATTGGCTGTGGTCGCACGAGAGTTCCGCTGCTCCTGACTTGGTTATCGTAGGCAAGCCCGGTTGGAAGACGGCGCCGCTTCAGGAACGGATCAGAAACCATCGCGAAAACGGTCTCCGACTGCACTGGCTTGAGAACGTCAGCGATGAAGCCCTCATGGAGCTGTACGAGTCGAGCCGCGCGATCTTCCATGCATCCTATGATGAAGGGTTCGGTCTGCCTCTGACCGAGGCTGCGACTCACCGCCGGTGGGCACTAGTCCGCGACCTGCCAGTGTTCCGAGAGCAGAACCTTTCGAACGTGCGCTACTTTGATAGCGATGCGCCGGAAGCTCTCGGCACCAAAGTACTGGATCTGATGGGGGAGGCAGAGCGAGGCTTGCCTCCGGCTGCCTCTCCCACGCCGAATTGGGCGTGGTCCGTCGGCAAGCTACTAGAGGAACTCGGCCTCACGCACGATGGAGTGGTCCGCCAGCCCCCGGTCCTGCGAATGGTCTCCTGATCCCGACAGCAAGTTCAATAACTCTTCGATTAGGGCCATGCGTGGTGAGGCGCTCGAGCTGCCACCAAGCCAATCTTGGGCGACCATTATCTTGAAATCGGCGCTTGCTGGCCTGTCCGCAAGGCAGGCGCGGAGCTCGTCCGCGAGACTTTCAGACGAGCAGATCGCTCCGCCGGATTTCGCGACAACATCAAGCCATTTCGCGAACCGTTTGCTGATATCATCCCCCGATCGGGATCCTGACCGGCAATCTCGCAGATCATCGAGCACGAACAGTGTTCGCGGCGGGCTGAAAGCCGCAGGTTGCTCGGTTGCGTCGAAGCGCAGAAGCGTGTCGCCCTCCGCGAAATCGAGGGGTTCTTCGTCGGCCAAAGGTCGCCTGAGCGAAAGCAGTTCAGCCATATAACGATGAGCCTCGACGTAAAGGCCACGGCTCTCATCATATCGGATTGGTCGAAGGCAAAGGTGGCGAGGCAAGGCAGCAATAAGGGTCCGCAATACGTCCTCAAGGGAATCGCGTCGCCTCGAGATCGCAGTCGCGTCCAGTTCGGAAACGTCCACGAAGATCCTTCTCGCCGCCGGAGTGTAGGTCGCTGTTACCGCCAGTTGTGCCAGTCGCTCGATCTCATCGATCGTGAGCGCAGACGCGTAACTCGCCAAAGCCTCGGGGAGATCGGCCTGGCCGCCGTAAACGCGCTCGATTTCCGCGTGGAAGCGCGCGGCGATGTCCGCGGGGTCGTGCTCAGCCTCGATATAGGCCCGTCCGGCAAGCCCGGTTTCCAGTGCCGACGACTGGTCGCGATAGAGATCGTCGATTGTGTCGCGCAGTTGCGATATCTCGAAGCCATCAGGCAGCATGGAAAGGATGCCATCAGGCAGTTCGGCTATCGAACCGTTGGCATTCGCGATTGTTGGTCGGCCGTACGCGAGACATTCCAGGACCGTAAGGGACGACTCCCCTCGGGACTCCTTTCGCAGCTGAACAGCGATGTCGCACGTAGCTAGATAGTCTCGGTAACTTTCTTCGTTCACCCAGCCAGTGATGACCACGCGATCACCCAATTCAGATTCGGCGATCTCGGACTCGATTTCTTGGCCGTAGTCGCCCACCGCGGCAGCACCGACGAAAACGAGCGTGCAGTCGGAGTCTCGCGATGCGGCCGAATCTCTCCATGCACGGAGGAGATCCAGGTTGCATTTCGATGGTCCCATCCTTCCGAAACTGCATATGAGACGCTTGTTCGATGCAATTCCTAAGCGTTCGCGCGCCACCTCGCGATCTCGTTCGCTCGGGACGGAACAGGGCAGCGGAATGCAAGCGAGCCTCTGTCCAGGCTCGACGGTGAACCAGGTTTGCGCGAGCCTTTGCGCATAGGAAGAATGCACGATCACGGCCCGGGCACGATCCGCGATAGCCGTGCTGCAGGGAAAATAGCTTGTCGCTTCGTGCGGGTTCCCCGAATGCCGGCAGTCGAAGACGGCCGAGGCGCCGTGATTATCGTACAAGGCCCTGAGCCAAGCTCTTTCGCCACCTTCTCGGACCGCGCGATGGCGAAACAGACCACCAAGGTAGAAATCGTGCAGAACCACTAGGCCGGGAACGGCCTCGAGCAGCGGCACCATATAGTCGTGAAATTCAGAATTCCCGATTTGGTAGAGGACGCGCTCGTACCGGTGGCCGTGGTGAAGGAATGTTCGGGGGTCGATCACCTGAGACACGCCCGCGACGGCGCTTGAACTCACGTTTTGGGATGCAGTTTCGACGACAACATCGATGTCGTAGAAGTCGGTGAGGTGCGGCAGCAGCTGCTCGCTGTATATTGCGATGCCGCTCCACGCAGGAGGCATCGGCGAGACGTATGCTAGGCGCCGCTTAGTCCCCGTTCTAATATTCGGCGACGCGGGTGCCTTGCGCCCATCTGCCAACCGCTCAAGCGCACCAATTGCTCGCTGTCCGACAAGATCCCACGAAAACTTTGTCCTCTGAAGCGCCGAATGGCTCTTCAGCCGCTCAAGAAAGGCCTCGTCCGTCAACGCCCTTTGTAATGCATTGCGGATCGCGCGGGGATCCCGAGGATCGAACAATGCTTCGTCAAGCCCAATGACCTCGGGAATGCTTGAGAGGTTCGAACCGAGAACCGGCGCACCGCATTGCATGGCCTCGAGCACGGGCAAGCCGAACCCCTCGTGCAATGAGGGAAAAACGAAGAGCTTGGCGGAAGAGTATAGGGATGCCAGCTCAGAATCCGTCACCGCACCCGTCAGTATCACCGCGTCCCGCGGAAGATCCGCCTGCCGCGCGAGGTCGAGCACGCGTCGCCTGTCATCCGGCGAGCATTCGCACGCAATCACCAGTTGGTGGGCGGACTGAATATCTTGCGGAAGGGCTGCATATCCTTCGAGAAGAGCTGCCAAATTCTTCCGGAAGTCGATCCCGCCAGTGTACATCACGTAAGGTCGATGAACCCCCAGACGCGCGATGAATCCAGCCTTGGTGAGGTTGCGAGCCCGCATGCGAAAGCGTGGGTCGGCGGCGGTGCCAACGGCCACGACCCGCTCTGGCGGAACATGCAAATGCTCGATTGCTTCTTTCGCTGAAGAGCCAGAGATCGCCAACAGAAGATCTGCCCGCCGCATCTGAGCTATCCGTTCGTCATACCACGCAGCGGTGCGCTCATCGGCCAGGTATTCTGACGGATAGATGAGTGGGATAGCATCGTAAAACGTCACAGATGTCGGCAGGTCCAACCCAAGCCGTCCGATGCTGGACACGCTGTTCCCGCGCATGCCTTCGACAAGGCTGGAGATATGCACGACGTCAGGGCTCAGCCGTGCGAGAAATGCTTCGCGGCACAATTCGGACGCCGCACGCCTCGGGTCGGCCGGGTCGTCCGGGAGCGGCTTCAGAACATCGAAGACGTGCAAACGGTCGGGGGCGAGCAGATCTGCCAGGCGATTACGGATCGACTGAACCGTCTCCGGGAACGTGCCATTCACCGCGAGGTGAACATCGTGCTCTCCGCGATTGCGTAGGATTCCTTCCGCGAGACCTAAAGAATAGCGCCCTATGCCCCGTTCACGAGTGCTGGGTGATTGAGCGCCCTGAAGGTCAATAACGATGCGCACGCAAAACGGCGCCCGCTTAGCCGGAAACTAGCTTTTCGAAGATTTCGCGAGCACGGGGGCTGAGCTGCTCAGCCGCAATATTCCGTCGTGCGGAGGGAGCATTGTTGTACACGTTGGGTTGAGACAGCGCCTGCGGCCGGGCCGGTGCGACAACCGGCATAGAGGGGCGGCCGGCCATTGCGCCGCGAAGAGCGGCAATCTCGCTCAGAATGGCCCGCTGCAGACGCTCATTGACGGACTCACCTTCAACGCGGAACAGCTTGCGAACCATCCAGCCGATCAACGGCAAGCGTCCCAAACGATAGCGGCTGATCGCACGCGCGAGCCCTGGCACTCCCGGGCCCAAAAGCGGCTCGTTAGACGATCGCAATTGTCCGAGCACAGAAAGCTTGCTGTATCCGGTCCGCAGTCGCGCGACATAATAAGCGCGCCCTTCGTCATCAGGATCACGCCCGAGGATCGCGTCATAGGCGGAATCGACGAATTCCTCGTTCTGAAGGCTAAGCAAGCCGGCGAGCGAAGTCGTATGAGCGTTCATGTCTATTTGCCGTCCCCGAGACTGCGGACAACCTGTCCGCCGATTTTGTTTCCGAATTCCAAGCAGCATGCCAGACCGAGCAGGGTTCCAGCCCGCCGGCGGTGAGGTGATTTGTCGCGGCATGACAAGTGGATGTCAATTTTCCTGATGCGTTTTCCGCTCCAGCCCGGCACGACGGTCCGGGCGTGCATTGCAAGTTAGGGTGAGCTGCGAAAAGACGATGAGTTCGCCGTCGACCGAGACGATCTGCTGCCTCTTTGAGCGGGGAGGCGAGCACCCGATCAGCTCCATCGATTACGAGGGCGGGGTGAGCTTTTCGGTCGTCATCTGTACGGACAACCGGCTTGATTACCTAAAGCGGGCGATCTCGTCGCTACGGTATCAGACCTATCGGAACTTCGAGCTCTGCGTGATTGCGGGCCCTACTGAAGACGGCACGCACGCTTTTCTGCGTGATCTGGACGGGCAGTTGAAGATAGCCGACTGTCCTGAGCGCAATCTGTCCCGATCACGAAACATGGGCATCAGCCTCGCCGCAGGAAACGTCGTCGCCTTCATCGATGATGATGCCGTTCCGGAGCCAGAGTGGCTCACGCAGCTCGCGCGATCGTACGACGATCCGCGGGTCGGTGCGGTCGGCGGTGTCGTCCACGACCACATCGGCATCGATTACCAGGCGCGGTTTGTCAGCGTCGATCGCCTTGGACGACCACGTGAGGAGACGCGGCCGACACCGGAATTGAATTTCCCGGGCTCGCCGCAATTTCCGCATTTGCTGGGGACAAACTGCTCGTTCCGGCGGAGCGTCTTGCTGGAAATCGGCGGCTTCGACGAGGTGTACGAGTATTTCCTCGACGAGACAGACGTCTGCTGCAGGATCAATGATGCCGGGTATCGCATAGCCCAGCGCCCCGACGCGTTCGTGCACCATAAATATGCGCCGAGCGCCCTGCGCGACGAAAAGCGCGTGGTCAGGGATTGGTACCCCCTCATCAAGAATCGCCTGTATTTTGGACTGAGGCATGCAAGTGGATTCTTGCATCCCGACGATATTGTGGAAGCCGCGCTTGCCGACAAAGCTTTCTGGAAGAGGGACGTCGCCGAGAACGTCAGGAGAGGAAGCCTGACCGCCGCGGACGCTCAGAGATTCCGTGAGCAAGCTGACGCGGGCATCGAGGCCGGCCTTCGCCTCTCGACCGAGGAGCCGAGGCTACTGAAGGCGGAGACTGTGGGGACCCATGGTGGCGACTTCCAGCCGTTCGTGCCTGCTTCTTCGAACGATGCGAGGGCTGTCATCTACTTCGATCTTGCTGCGGAAGATGGCGAGATTCTTGCTCGGGCCCGCGAGGCGGCTGCCGGTGGGCAGCACGTCCATGCCGTCGTTCGTCGCAGCGGCGCGCCCTCGGTTGATTTTGAGGACGGGATCTGGATCCACGATCTCGGCAGGAACCAGGAATCCGAAGGTGGAGAATATGCGGGAGTGCGGGCCGCAATCCGGCGAATCACATCTCGCCGCCGGGTTGATCGTGCATACTGTCATGCTTCCAGACGCACGGCTTTGAAGGACATTTTCACATCGATTGGAGAGGCCTGAATCGGATTGCGTTTTCCGTTCCGCCAGTTGAAAGCGGGCCGGCGTTTGCAGGAAGCTGGCCTCCGGCTGCGATAACCGGCACTTTGAGCCAATTCGGTTGCGGGAAGGGGCGCTCCCGCATGGAAGGAAGAGTCTGAATGAATCGGGTAGTTACGCATTTCGACAAGCGTCCGGGTGCGCCAAAGGTCGGCATCGGAGGCTTCTTCGGCTACGGCAATTACGGCGACGAACTCTTCCTGGAGGTCTTCAAGGAGCATCTGGGCGCGGCCTTCGAGCTTGAAGTTCTCCCGGATCGCTTGGACTCTCCATATTTCTCTGAGCCCGTTGAGGATCGTATCGCCGACGTCCAGGCGGTCCTCGTCGGCGGGGGAGACTTGGTCCAGCCCTGGTCGATCGATGCGCGCTACTTCCACAGGGTATACCTCGAGCGGCCAGTATTCCTGGCCGGCCTCGGCGTTCCCATCCGCGCGCCGGGCTCGGCGCAGGTGGAAAAGGAACATATCGTTGAGCGCTATCGGAACTTCTTCCAGTCTCCGAGCGTGCGCTTCATCAATGCTCGCGACAAGCAGTCTGCCGACTGGATCTCATCGAAGCTCGATCCGCGGGTCGAAGTCATCGAGGCGCCCGATCTTGTGTGCGGCCTAACCCTGCCGACGGTCTCGCGCGACGCGGCAAACCCAATCCTCGGCATTGTTACGCGCCACCGACCGGGACATGAACAGGACGATGACTACACAAGGCTTTCGGAGCTCGGAGCCTACGCCAAGTCCGAGGGCTGGCGCGTTCGCCACATCATTCTTGGCAGCGGCGTGGTTGGCGAACGCGATGTGGCCAATGCCGAGCGGCTCAACATCCCGGGGAAGGAAGTCTTCTACAGCCAGGGAATCTGGGACATGACCCGCGCCATCGGCGAATGCTCCACGCTCGCGAGCATGAAGTTCCACGGCAGCGTCGTAGCGACGATGTATGGAATTCCGTCAATGGTTCTTATTCCTACCAGCAAGAACCGGAACTTCATGCGGCGCATGGGGCGCGACGACCTGCTCAGCAAGTTCGACGCGGAGGACTTGGTCGAACGCTTCAGGCCTTGGCCGAAGCCGATTGATCCGGAGTGGGTGAAGCGGTTGCGCAACGGCGCCACCGGAATGCTCAATCAGCTCCGTAAGTCGATCCTGGCCGAGACCGTGCCGGCCTGAGTTCCCGTGAGCGACGCGGAGGCCGAGCGCATCAGACGCCTCGCGGCCGAGGCGAAACTGACGAGAGCTTCCCCCCGGCGTTTCAGCGGCGGGGACATGAGACGGCCGCTGGTCATTTCCGTCGTCCGCAACGAGGGCCCGCGGATTGGGGAGTTTCTCCAGCATTATCGCGGTCTGGGGGCGGCGCACTTCTTGATCGTTGACAATGGATCGACGGATGGAACGCGAGAGACTCTCGTCGCCGAACCCGATGTCGATTTGTTCGCCACAGATCAGCCATTCGATGCAGCGAGCAAGCACGGCTGGATCACTCGGATGATTCAGGAATATGGCGACCGCTGGTACCTGCTGGCAGATGCGGACGAGCATGCGGTTTTCGATGGCGCCAATAATCTGCGAGAAGTCGTGCGGGCTGCTGAGCGGTTGCGACTGCGGCGAGTACGAGGTGCCCTGCTGGATATGTATGGCGACGGGCCAATTGGGGCTTCTAAGCGTGGTTCAGAGGAGCGGCTGGTTGATGCTTACCCGTATTTCGACCCCGACGGATACGTAGAGCAACGCGAGGTCGCTCTGACCACGCGGGTCGGAGGGCCACGGAAGAGAGCGCTTTCATCGGTAGATCCCGATCTAGAGCCGCAGCTGACCAAATACCCGCTGTTTCGCCTGCGTCCTGAGGATACGGTCGTCAGCCCTCATTACATCCATCCGCCGATGGTTGGCGAAGAAGATCCCTGTTGGCTGGCGCTGCTGCATTTCAAGTTCGATGTGGACGGCCGAATGCGGATCGCGGATGCGGTCAGGCGGGGGCAATACTGGCGCAATAGCTACGAGTATCGCGTCTACCAAAAGGCCATCGAGCAAGAGCCGGACCTGACCTTCATGACCGAGCGCAGTCGCCGCTACCGGGGACCAGGTGACCTCGTTGCGCTTGGAATCATAGAAGAGGTGCCAAAGGCCCGGCAGTCCCAAGTTTTGAGAAAACTCAGCGCCTTAGTACTCGGGCGGACAGCCTTGAATTGAGCGCGGGCATCTCTTTTCAAGTTGCCGCGGCGAGATATCGTCGGCAAGAACGATGGCCAATGGGGCAGGGAAGATTTCGATAAGCAAGATGAGACAAGATCGGATCAGTGACGCCCTGCTGCCGTCGTCAGGGACGGCTGCGCCTCGCTTGGGTCATGCGCTACTTTGGACGCCATCGTACGTGCGTGACGATAAGATCCTCTGGCACGTGCCTTTCTTCTTCTGGCTTCTCGAAGCAACGCGTCCGCGCCGGTACGTGGAGCTGGGCGTCGGCGAAGGCGTAGCCTACATGGCCGTCTGCCAGGCCCTGCATCGCATGCGCGCCCACGCACAATGCTTCGCTGTAGGCGAGTGGCGGAACGAAGACGGTCAAATCGCGGTACCGGAACGCCTCGCGGCACGAAATGCCGATTTATACGAGGACTTCTCGCAAATCCTCAGCGATGGCCTCGGCAAGGCTGCTGAGGTCATCGACGACGGCAGTGTTGATCTCATGCTTGTCGACCTCACTCAGGACGAAAGCATAGCGGCCTCAGTGCAGCAGACGTGGCTGCCGAAGCTTTCATCGACGGGTATCCTGCTTCTGAATGGCATTGGCGGCGCCGACTCTGAGAACGCGAAATTGGTGGAGGCCTTGTCGAGCAAGTCTCCAACCATCCAGATGCCTGGTGGTGACGGCCTTCTCGTAGTCCTCCCGAGCCGCGGTCCTGACGAGGAGCTCGCGAATATCGCCGCGCTCACGCCGGACGATCCTGCGCACAAGCTGATCGTGCAGATGTTCACGCGGCTGGGCGCCGGCGCTTATCACGAAGTCCACGCCCGGCAGGATTCTGACCGTGTCGAGGCGCTGGACGATCGGATCCGAGCGCTGATCGAAGAGCGCGACAGTCTTGCACAGCGCGTCGAAGAGCGGGATCGCCAGTACGATGCCCGCCATCGCAAGACCGCGATACTTCAGTCGCATGTTTTCGATCTACAGATCGCGGCGGAGGCAGCCCGTGCGGAGGCTCAGCGTCTGGCAGACGAGCTTTCGGGCGCTGCGACCGACCGCGAAGAAGCTGACGATCTCTTGCGGCAGGAGCGCTCCGCCCATCGGGACACACGTGAGCGCGCGGACAAGGCGAGTGCGGAAGTCGAAGCGCTGCGCGTATCTATGGAAGAGCTAACCGGTCGGGCCGAGGAGGCGGCCAAGGAAAGGGAGCGCCTGTCTGAAGAGCTCGCGGCCGAGCGCATCAAGCAAGCGGAATCGGTGGCTCTTCTACGTGCCGAGCGTCAGGATCGCATTCAGTTCGAGCGGGAGCGTGACAAGGCCGTGGCCGAGTCGGAAACCCTCGGGAAGCGAGTGGCGGAGCTGACCAGCGCTGCCGACCAGCACTATCGTACAGTGAAGGATCTGGTGGCCGCCCTTGCGGAGAACGAGAACCTCGTCATTGCCCTCACCGAGGAATTGCGTTCGCAGCGTCAAGAGAGTGAGGCGATCGCCACAGCATTGGCGATTGAGGCTGAAGAGGTGCGTGCGGCAAATGCGCCGAGTGCGTCGGGCGGGGGACTGCTCAATCGCTTGACTGGGCGTAAGCGCAGATGACGGAGCTGGTGGGGGAGTGGCCAGAACTTACGCTGCCGGAAGCGGAAGCTGCCTGTCTTCGCGAGAAATACGAGACGGCCCACGTCATCCTCGAATATGGATCGGGAGGTTCCACCGTTTTCGCGGCCCAGCTGCAGAACAAGTTCGTCCTGAGCGTTGAAAGCGACCGCGACTGGGCCTTGTCGCTGCAACATAAGATCGACGAGGCCAATCTCACTTCGGAAACCGTACTCTACCACGTCGACATCGGCATGACGGGTCGCTGGGGCCGGCCGAAAAACGACAGCTCGTGGCGGCACTTCCATCGCTACCCCACGAGCATCTGGACCGAACCTTATTTCAGGCCGCCTGATGTGGTCCTGATCGACGGTCGCCTTAGGCCGGCTTGCTTCGTGAATTGCTGCCTCAGAGCCAGCCAGCCGGTTACGATCCTGTTCGACGATTATGCCACCCGTCCGATGTATCATGTTGTCGAAGAACTGGTGAAACCGTCTTCTTTGGCGGGAAGAATGGCCGTCTTCCATGTCGAGCCGCAGGAATGGCCGAGCTGGTCGGAAGACCTCTTCTTGGAGCTTTCCACGCTAGTGTCGTTCGAAGCGGACACGGTCGACTACAGTCAACTGCCGGACATTCCGTTTCTCAGCGCACGCAAAGCAAACTGAACAGCAACTTCAAAGTATCGAAAGCGTACCTGTGAAACATATTACCGGCGGAATTAGCAAGATAGCTGCCAATCCAAGGAATGCGTGGGCCCGCTTACTCGCAGCGATGGATCTGTCGGAGAGCGGAGATTCTTATGCGACGGGGCGCGTGCTGGCGACGCTTCGCTACAAGGACGGTCTCAACCCGGAGTTGCTTGACCAGCTGACTGCGCTGATCGCGAGCACTACGCTGACTAGTGGCCCGTCGGTCAAGGTCGACATCCCTTCAGACTACAATCGCGGTCTAAAGACGTGCTTCCATCCGCCCTTCAGGGTGATCCGCGACGAGCCGGATTTTCCGAAGCCTTATCCGCCTGGCATGGCGCTGCCGCGTATCGTCGGCAACGCGAACGACTATAGCTTCATCGAGGAGGTCGCGGACCTTCTCGCGAGCCCATCGGCCGACCTCGCCTTGGATATCGTCCATTTGTATGAACGCGACGACGCGCTCGCTTCCCTCCTCGCATCAATTGAGTCGCAATCTTACCGGGGCCGGATCCGGCTGCACCTGATCGGCGGCAAGCCCCTGAGCAAAGCGGGCTTCAAAGCTGCTGAGGTCGTGCATCACGCGATTCCATTTCCGAGCGAAGCCGCCAATGATCTGCTAAACCGGATCAGCCGCGAAACGGATCTGTTGCTGTTCGTCAGCGGGCTTGTGGCACTCGAGCCGATGGCCTTGCAGCGTATCGCCCATGCAGCGGCCGTGTCCGATCGGGTCGTTCATGCGCTCATGCCGCAAGTTTTCGACGAGAGCGTCAGCCCCTTCACCACCAGTGTGACGCGCCGCCTCCTCGCTCGGAGCTATCCTTTCCGTGATGTGTGCGGGCTGAATTTTGCCGTCTCGGCCGGACTCTATCGCACGTGCGGCGGGTTCGATACGCGCTTCTCAGACCCTTATCACGCCGCGCGCGAGCTCTGCTTCCGTTACTATAACGGCGGCTGCTATTTCCGTCCGATCACTACGACCGAGGTGAAGGATTTCAGTCGCGAAGACCGTAGCGACGCCGCGGATCGCGACTTGTACAACCACCTCTGCCCCAATCCTTGGGACCGTCGCCGCGACGGGCTCTTTGAGGTCCCGAAGATCAGCATCTACATTCCGGCGTACAATGCGTCACAGTACATAGTGCGTGCGGTCGAAAGCGTTCTTGATCAGGACGTGCAGGATCTGGAAGTCTGCATCGCAGATGACGGATCGCGCGACGGCACCATCGACATCCTCGAACATCGTTTCGGAGGTGACCCCCGGGTTCATTGGTCCAGCAATGCGAACGGCGGTATCGGGTTCGCCTCGAACCGGGCCATCGCAATGGCTCGAGGGATTTACATCGGCCAGCTCGATTCTGACGACTGTCTGAAGCCGGGGGCCGTGCGAGCGTTGGCCAAGCATCTCGACGACAATCCCGACGTCGTCTGCTGCTACAGCTCCTGCGAGCGCGTGGATCAGAACGGCAACTTTATCCAGAACGAGTATAGCTGGCCGGTTTTCTCGCGTGAGAAGATGATGGTGACGTCCATCGCCCATCACTTCCGCATGTTCCGCCGCCAGGCGTGGGAACGAACGGAGAAGTTTCGCGAAGATATCATCAACGCTGTCGACTACGACATGTACTTGAAGCTGTCGGAGGTCGGCAACTTCAAGCACTTGGACGAGATCCTGTATCAGCGGCGCTGGCACGGATCGAACACCTCGAATGTCAACGAGGCGTATCAGACCACCAATACCCACAGGGTCCAGCGCGAAGCGTTGAATCGGCTTGGGCTGCACGATTCCTGGGACATTCACCTCGAGAAGCCGGAGGAGCCACGTCGGGTAAGCTATCGGCGACGCCTTGGCCGAAAGCTCGTGATGTTTTGGCCCTATTACCGTGCCAATCCGTATCAGCGCATGCTCTACGCGCCGCACTCGGCCGAGATGGAGATCTGCGCGGGGACCATCGACGCGGCGCTACGAGAAATCCGGACTTCCGCTGAGCCCGAGAATCACATCTTCCATGTCCATTGGCTCAACTTCGTCTTCAGCGATGAAATGACGGACGAAGCCGCTCATGAGGCGGCGCAAAGCTTTCTTGCGAAGGTCGAACTGTTCAGGTCGCTTGGTGGAACTGCGGTCTGGACCATCCACAACGTCATCTCGCACGATGCCAAGCATTATGACGTGGAAGTCGACCTCTCGAAGCGGTTAGCCCAGATCGTGGACGTCCTTCACTTCCATACCGCGGAATCCGTGGCTGAGGTCGCGGCCGTGTTCCCGATCCCACATGGTAAGGTTCGGGTTGCCCGACACGGCAATTATATCGGGGCCTATTCGGACCTCGTGACCCGTGAGGTCGCGCGCGGCTACCTCGGTCTCTCTGCCGAAGACGATGTAATCCTCTTCAACGGACAGGTTCGCCGATACAAGGGCACCGACACGCTGATCAGTGCGTTCCGCCGCATCCTAGAGAAGCGCCCGACGGCCTTGCTCATCATCGCCGGCGCAGCACGGGAAGACCCCCTCGCAAACCTGGACGAGCCTTTGTCAGAATTCGAGCGGTCCCGTATCCGCCTGATCGACCGCTTCATCGACGACGCGGAACTCCAGGTCTTTCTGCGAGCAGCGGATTTTGCCGTTTACCCTTACCGCAACATCCTCACGAGCGGCTCTCTCTTGTTGGCTCTAAGCTTCGGATTGCCGGTGGTGATCCCGGAAGTCGCGATGACCCGATCCGTGCTCCAGCATAGCAATGCGGGCATCCTCTATGACGGAAGTGGAAATCAGCTCGAAGAGTCGATTTGCCGGATGCTTGCAGCCAAGGACAAGGGGGAGCTGCCGGCGATGCGCAAGGAGGCAAGGGCTCTTGCCGAGAGTAATGGGTGGCAACGGCTGTTTTGATTGCTCCGGCAATTTTCCATAGGAAAGCTCAATGAACTCGACGGCAATCGTAACCGGTATCACCGGCCAGGACGGCGCATACCTTGCGGAGCTGCTGCTTTCGAAGGGCTATCAGGTCTACGGCACATATCGTCGGACTAGTTCGGTCAACTTCTGGCGGATCGAAGAGCTTGGAATTCGAGACCACCCCGGCCTGCACCTCGTCGAATATGACCTGCTGGACCTGGGATCTTCGATCCGGCTGCTCCAGCAGACGGGCGCGAAAGAAGTGTACAATCTGGCGGCGCAGAGCTTCGTCGGCGTTTCGTTCGATCAGCCAGTGACGACCGCAAATATCACTGGCATCGGTGCTTTGAACTTCCTTGAAGCAATCCGCCTCGTGGATCGCGACGTGCGTTTTTATCAGGCGAGTACTTCCGAAATGTTCGGCAAGGTGCAGGAGGTGCCCCAAAGCGAAACGACGCCATTCTATCCGCGCAGCCCGTACGGCGTCGCCAAGCTGTTCGCCCATTGGACGACGGTGAACTACCGCGAGAGCTACGGCATCTTTGGCAGCAGCGGCATCCTATTCAATCACGAAAGCCCACTGCGTGGCCGAGAATTCGTGACGCGCAAGATCACCGACGCCGTCGCCAAGATCAAGCTGGGTAAACTCGACTGCCTCGCGCTTGGGAACCTGGACGCCGAGCGCGACTGGGGCTTCGCGAGGGAATATGTCGACGGCATGTGGCGGATGCTGCAGGCCGACGAGCCAGACACATTTGTACTTGCAACTAATCGCACGGTACGCGTCCGCGATTTCGTTCGGATGGCCTTTGCTGCTGTTGGCATTCATCTCGAATTCTCCGGCCGTGCCGGCGACGAGGTCGCGATGGACCGCGACACCGGTTCGCCGGTCGTCCGCGTCGATCCGCGCTTCTACCGGCCGGCCGAAGTCGATCTTCTGATCGGAGATCCGTCCAAGGCGCACGCAAAGCTGGGATGGGTCGCGAAGACTCCGCTGGAAGACCTGTGCCGAATGATGGTCGAGGCGGACCTGCGCCGAAACGAAGGTGGTGTCAGCTTCTGATGTTCTCGCACGGCACCTCTTGATGGCCCGGACGCTGCTCACGGGCGCGGCTGGTTTCACGGGACGTTATGTTGCCGCGGCTCTGGCTGCTCGAGGGCATGAAATCCATGCCGTCGTGCATGATACGCCCGACGAGGCGATCGGCGGCGCTTCGGAGGTCCACCAGGGCAATCTCACTGAACTGGATGCGATCAGCCGGATCGTCGAAGCCGTCCGTCCCGATCACGTCGTTCATCTCGCAGCTATCGCGTTCGTAGCCCACGGCGACGTTGAGCAAATGTATCGAAGTAATATCCTCGGGACGCGGCAGCTCCTAGAGGCGCTGGCCCGCAGTGCAGCAAAGCCTGCATCGATCGTTCTTGCGAGCAGCGCGAATGTATATGGTACTGCGCGCGAGGGCATGCAGGACGAGAGCCAGCCGCTCGCACCGGCGAACGACTACGGTGTCACGAAGGTTGCGGCGGAGCATGTCGCATCGCTGTACCGGGCGAGCTTGCCGATTATCGTCGTACGGCCGTTCAACTATACTGGCCGTGGTCAAAGCGCCGAGTTCATCGTTCCCAAGATTGTCGAGCATGCACGACGCCGTGCTTCGGTCATCGAACTCGGAAATCTCGACGTCGCCCGTGATTTCTCAGACGTTCGCGTCGTTGCTGAGGCCTATGCTCGGTTGGTATCCGCGCCCGAGGCGATCGGCGGCACCTTCAATATCTGTTCGGGACGAGCCATCTCACTCCAGGAAGTGCTCGATCTCGTCTCGCTGCTGCTGGGCCATAAACTCGATGTCCGCGTCAGCCCGAAGTTCGTGCGCGAGAACGAGGTTCGCTCGCTCTGGGGCTCCCCGGAAAAACTGAGAGGGGTCGTGGGGGGGCTGCCAATGATCCCCTTCGAGAACACGCTTCGCTGGATGCTGGAAGCCTGAGGCCGATGCACGTCACTTTATGCGTGGACGCGCTGGAGCCACAGCTTGGCGGCATCGGCCGATATACATGGGAGCTCTGCAAGGGCCTTCCTAACCAAGCGGACATCGACGAGCTTCGCTTCTTTGCGCGCAATTCGCTCCTCCACGATCCGTCGGTCCTCCTGTCGCGGGGGTACAAGCACAAGCGGGCACCATGGCCTTTTCGCGCAATGAAGCGCCGCCGTGTGGAGCGAATCTTGCGATCCGACATCGTACATGGACCGAATTACTTCCTGCCGGCGGGTGTGGAAACGGGTGTGATCACGGTGCACGACCTCTCGGTCTTCCTGTATCCAGAAACGCATCCGGCGGCTCGCGTGAAAGCGTTCGAGCGGCTATTCACGCACTCCCTTCAAAGGGCGGCGCACATCATCACGGATACCGAGACCGTACGGCGTGAATTGATCGACGTTTTCGCCGTTCCGGAGCACCAGGTGACAGCCGTTCATCTTGGTGTGGACTCTGCGTTTCGGCCGCAGAGGAGCGATCAGCTGCAGGGGCGTCTGGCGAATTACGGACTGCCTGTCGGCGGTTATGCACTGTGCGTTTCGACGCTCGAGCCGCGAAAAAAAATCGCCGAGCTCCTCGCGGCATGGCGCATACTGCCGTCCTCAGTTCGCGATTCCTTTCCGCTAGTCCTCGCGGGCGGAACAGGGTGGCGCAACGAAGCGCTACATGAGGCGATCCGTCAGGGCACTGCCGAAGGCTGGCTTCGGCATTTGGGATTCGTCGAAGACGCGGATCTCCCCAAGCTGTACGCGGGCGCCGCCTTGTTTCTTTACCCTTCCATCTACGAGGGCTTTGGTTTGCCGCCGCTCGAGGCAATGGCGAGCGGGGTGCCGGTCGTGGTGTCGGGGAAATCCTGTCTTCCTGAGGTGGGCGGCGACGCCGCAATCTACATTGATCCCGACGATTCAGATGGCTTCGTAGCGGGTATCCAGATGGGCTTGCTTGATGAAAATTGGCGATCCTCCGCGATCGCGCGCGGGTTGGATCGCTCTCGGGAGTTCAGCTGGCAGCGTTGCATCGAAGCCACAAAGGACGTTTATCGGAAAGTAATCTGACGTCATTACCTCACGCCGCGGTCCCGATCGAGCCGCCGCATCTTGACTGAAAGCTCTTGAGCGATAGGGATCTGGTTGCTCGGGTGAGGGACTGATGGGTGCACTTCCTTCCACTATCGCATTGAGCAAGCGCGACAATTTGGAACGAGAGGCGCTCCGCTCGGCCCATCGCCCCAGTGCATCCGGCCAAATGACAGGGGGCATTTTGCAGTTTTCTGACGGCCCTTCCCTTGATCCTGCATCAGTGCGAACGCCGTTTCTCTGCATGCCACCCTTTCCAGGGTCCAGAGTCAGGCGTCTCGCGGAATGGTCTACCAACCGCCCGTTCGATGGCGGTGAAGCGGCAGAGATCGTGGACTTGGCAAGGACGCTGCGGGTCGGAGGAACGTTCTGGGCGGCCCAGCCGGAACTGCCTAGCAATTATGTGCTGGTGCGATCACCCGAAGCAGCGCAGGCCGTGAACACTGACGGCGACCTGCCGGTCATTCTGTGGACTTCGGAACCGGCATGTGACGCGGGCAATGCAAGACCAGTCAGAGGCGAGTGCGATCCTTGGCACATGTTGAGCGGCGCCAGTGCGCTGTTCACCGAGGACGACGATGATGTTGTGATCATCGCGGCTCTTCTCGGCATTCCGACCTATGGGCGAGACGGAAAGCTAGGCGCCTTCGAGAAGAAGGTTTGTGGCACCGAGCAACTGGCCAAGCGCATGTTTGGCGGTCCCGGGTTCTCCAACCCTTTCACGGGGGAACGGATGGGTCCGCGCGAAGCAGTACAGCTTTGTGGCTTCTGGCGTTCGCTCATTGACGCAAATCGCGATATTTCAGGTGCACTTGGGTTCGCCTTCTGGAAGCGGGACAACATAGCGCCGCTTCTATGGAATGGTTCGAGCCCGGTTGTGTTCGGCCACGTTCCAGACAGCGCTAGCCCCGGTCGGTCCGTCGCTATCTGGCGATCGAAAGTTTCCGACACGGCGCTTGCTGCACTTGAGGCACGCGGCACGCCGCTGATCGAGGTGGAAGACGGCTTCCTGCGGTCGCAGGGCCTGGGCGCCGATTGCGTGCCGCCGCTGTCGATCACCGTCGATTCGCTCGGCGCTTACTTCGATCCTTCGCGGCCGAGTGAACTCGAGAACATCCTGCAGCACGGAGAGCTGGGTGGTCAGCTGCTCAAGCGAGCCAAAACCCTCCGCAAAGCGGTCGTAAAGGCGGGTCTTGGAAAGTACGAAATTGGTGCCCAGCAGTTGAGCCGGCCCGCCGGATCAAGGCTCCACGTTCTCGTGCCGGGGCAAGTTGAAGACGATCGCGCCGTCCTCGCCGGCGGGTGCGGCCTGACTTCGAACCTCGATTTGCTGAGACGCGTCCGAGAGCGCGCTCCGGACGCCTATATCCTGTATAAGCCGCATCCCGATGTCGTAGCCGGCCATCGCAGGGGTTCTGTTCCAGATAACACGTGCCTTAAGTTTGCAGATGTAGTAGTACTTGATTTGCCGATTTCGTCGCTGATTGAGATGGTTGACGAGGTTCACGTGAACACGTCGCTGGCGGGGTTTGAGGCGCTGATGCGGGGGAAGTCTGTCACAACTTACGGCGTTCCGTTCTACGCCGGCTGGGGACTTACAAGAGACTTCGGCCCTGTCCCTGCGCGCCGGACGACCAAACGAACCCTGGACGAGGTCGTGGCCGCCGCGCTTCTTCTTTATCCCCGATATATCGACCCAGTGACGGGCCTGCCCTGTCCTGCAGAAGTCGTGGTGGACCGTCTTGCGAAGAGTGCCGCTACTCAACAAGGGCTGGTGGTGTCGATGCGGCGCTTGCAGGGTAAAGTGATGCGCGGCCTGAGGGCGCTGGCGCCATGAACAAGCCCCTCATCGACTTTCACGGCCATTCGGGCGACGCAATTGTCGAGCGGCGCAAGGCTGAGCGAGCGAAGCCGCCCCATCCTCCGCGTCGGCCGGACGGCCGCGCGTTCGTCTTCCTTCAGGGCCCGCCAGGTCCGCTGCTGCACAAGCTTGCCGGTGCCATGCGGGAGAAGGGCGTTATCGTAGAGCGTATCAACATCTGCGCAGGCGATCAGGTCGATTGGCCCGAGAAGGCCACCAATTTCCGGGGACGTTTCCGCGACTGGCCCGTCTTCTTCGACAATTTTCTGCGCAAGAACCGCATTACCGACATCTTGCTGTTCGGCGACTGCCGTCCGTATCACGTCTCGGCCCGTCGAATCGCTGCCCTGCGGGGCATTCGCACACACGTCTTGGAAGAGGGGTATCTTCGGCCGCATTGGATGACCCTCGAGCTCGAGGGAGTGAACGGATATTCGCGCCTGAGGCGCGACAAGGAGTGGTTCTTCGAACAGGCGAGCCTGCTCCCAGCCGAACCTTTCCTTCCACCTGTCACCGCAAACTTCCGGCGTCGCGTACGTGACTCAGCGAAGCACTACGTCGCCGTGCACGCTGGAACGTTGACGTTTCCATTCCATCGGACACACCGCCCGGAAGCACCGCTCATGGAGGCGTTGGGCTGGGGTTGGAGGTACCTCACTGGTTCCTCCAGCAGGCGGAGGTCAGAGCGGAAACTGAAAGCGTTGAAAGGCAAGCCGTTCTTCCTGCTGCCGTTGCAGCTTTCGGGCGACTACCAGATTCGCAACCATTCGCCCTTTCCGGACATGCCTGCAGCCGCTGCGTTCGTGCTTGAAAGCTTTGCTGCTCACGCACCCTACGATGCGACCCTGCTAATCAAGGCGCATCCTCTCGATTCCTCGTTCTTCAATTGGAACAGGTTCGTTCGGCGGCGGGCGAAGCGGCTGAACGTCGCGGACCGCGTGCACTTCATCGACGGTGGCGACCTCGATTCCCTCGCGGCCGAGGCTGAAGGAATGGTCGTCGTCAACAGTACTTCCGCGACGCTTGCTCTGGCCGCTGGAACGCCGGTCTGCACACTGGGAGATGCCGTTTACAACGTGCGCGGGCTCACTTTCGACGGTCACCTCGATGATTTCTGGACCGACCCAGAGCCCCCATTGCCGGGCCTTTATGGTGCTTTCCGGCGTGTGATCGTCGATCGCTGCCTGGTCCGGGGCGGACTGGCGAGCGAATCTGCCGTCAACACTCTGGTGCAGAGTATGACGGAAAAGCTTTGCGGGAAGCTACCCGTTCAAAGCGTGTCGAGCCAGGAATCAACTTTCGCGAAATGATCGTCCCAAGTGGGCGCTTCAAACGATGAAAGTCGGCGGAGTTGAGCATTTCTCGCCACGCTGTCGGCACGACTATAGTCCTCAATCGCCCGTTGCCAGGCAACACGATCGGTTGGATCGAGAAGATCGGGGATGCCTTGGCCGATTTCCCGGAACACGGGCAAGTCGCTGGCGATCGCTGGGACGCCTGCCTGAAAAGCCTCTATCAATGGCATTCCGAATCCTTCGGCGAAGCTTGGGAAGAGGAGTGCCCGGGCCGCTCGCAGCTGTCTAGCGAGCTCCGCATCATCACAATCGGAGATCTCAATCACCGCGTCGCCGAATGCTTCGCGATCGAGCATTTCAATCGCCCGTTGCGCTTCCCACCCGCGTTGCCCGACGACTGTCAGGCGCGGAGCAGCGGAACCCAACTTTTCGATCAATCCACCCCAGACTTCGAGCAGGAGGATGTGGTTCTTGCGCGCTTCAACAGTCCCGAGCGTAACGAAATTCGGCCTGTCGGCGGGCGCGGGCGAACTCGCGGGCAAGCTTGTCGATCCCAGCCAAGCGGCGACGGTCGGCGCGAGCGGTTTGCGCACTTCGCTGGCGAACTGGCGAAGATTCGCGATCGTGGCCTGACTGTTCGTTATTACGCCCGCTGCAGTTTCAACCACTGTCCGCATCCGCTCGATATGCCGCTCGCGCTCACCTGCGCGGCAATATTGCGGGTGGGAAACGGGTATCAGGTCATGAACGAAATAAATGGGCCGGACGTCGGCCCGACGGACCCAGTCTCGGAGTCCAGGATCATTAAGTCCCGTATGGCCGATGTTGAGGTAGAACCGGCCATTACCTGCGCACTTCCGTTTTGCACCATGGCGCAATGCGCCCAGAAACAGGTTGCGTCGGAAGCTGACTGATGGTTCCGCAAGCAGATCGAAGAGCGCACTCGATGCCTTGCGATCCAAGATGCGCCGGTAACGGCGATGCTGGATGACTGCCTGCGCCTCATTTCGATATCGCTCGAGGTATGCCAGGCAGACGCGATCGACGCCGGTCGGTTGACGTCCGACCCAGCGGCGCCAGATCAGCCGCGTTACGTCGAGCAGCAGTGGAGCGTCGTTGGCCAGAAGCCCTCTTACCGCGTGATGTTGCGGACCGTCGAGACCGGCAGGATGGACGAAGCCACCACCCCAACGAAGCGTTGAAGGTCAGACAGTTTCGAGTTCGAGACGTAAACGATGTCGCCATCCCTCATCTGGAACCTTTGCGCCGCGAAGAAGGTCTCGGGCTGTTTCAAGTCGGCGCGATAGATGACCGGTATGCGCCCGTCCTGGTTCGTCGGAACTCCGGCTGGGATTTGGCCGAGCACTTGAGGTAGCTCCCAGCGGAAGAGGAAGACCCCCTTCGGGTCGGCGCGATCACCTTGGAGTCCACCGATACGCCCCAAAGCCTGCGAAAGCGTCAGGCCCACACCCTCAAACCGGATCTCGTCGTTTCGGCCGGCCGCACCCAGCACGGTGAAACTATAGGGCTGATAGAAGGCCGTGATGATGTCGTCTTTTTCGAGAACGATATTCTGCTTGGAATCACGGATGACGTCCGCAGCCGGCATGCGCTGCACGACACTCCCTCGAGAAATCTGAATCGTGATCCGATCGAGCGCCTGGTTAGTCCCGCCCGCTTGAGCGATGGCATCCAACAAGCGTTCCCCGCGGGGCGTGAGCGGAATGCGCTGAGGCGCCTTCACGTCTCCCAGCACCGTGACGTTCGCAGTCGCATTGCGCGAGAGCCGAACGATCGCCTGAGGCAAGTGCGCCCGGCCCCTCAGGCGTGCCACAATGGTTTGCTCGATCTGACGGAGGGTCCGTCCAGCTGCTGGAACTTCACCGGCGAACGGAATGGTGATCGTCCCTGACGGTCCGACTAGCAACTCCGGAAGACTATTGGAAAGGCTCGTCTGCACGTCAGCCCCGATATCGGTGCCAATATTAGTAGTGCCGAACAGCGCGGCCGGAGCAGCTTCCCAGATTGTCACGGAAAGGGCATCGCCGACGCCGACGACCGTGCCGACGGGAGTGGCGTCACCGAGGTTAGCCGCAAAATCTCCGCCAAGGCCGTCGGCCGTGCCTTGTAGGCCTACGCCATCGCGCACCTCGAGCACCTGGATGCCGTGAAGCGGAGACACTGCTGGCGCCCTCTCGATCGCTCCTCGGGTCGGCCCCACCGATGTCGAGCAACCGGCTACCGACATGAGAACGGCGATTAGCTGAAACTTTCGAGCCAGCGGCCGCGCCATCTGAGCACCAGCGGCGAGCGACTCCTGCGAAAGGCTCAAGATATTGATCAAAATAGCTAATCCCACCCCAACTAGACCGGCACCGTTGCCTTAGCCATCGTCGGGGACTGGAACAAGCCTGTCCTCCGGGAAAGGCGGTCGTTCGATAGCGCATTACGGTTCACTCGGCGGAATGTCGCCATGCGAGCGCCGCTACCGTCAGGCAGCGGCGCTCGTGTGATCACAGCAGGAAGTCGCCTCCGGTGAGGGTGTGGCCTCCATCGAGCATGACCATAAAGTCGGCGATGCCGTCGCCATTGGTATCGCCGTAGACGAAGGTGTTGCCGCCGGATTCCTCATAGCGCAGCTCGCCGGCGACATTGTGGAAGGCGTCGCTGCCGATGAAGCTGAAGCCCTGGCGGCCGGTGAGGAGACTGTTGGCGTCGACCTGGGTCAGGTTGATGTGATCGCCTTCGGCCTGGCTGAAGTCATGGATGCGGTCGGCCGTGCTCTCCGTAAGCCCACCGAAATCCGCGCTTCCGAACGCGAAATCGTCGGCACCCGTGCCACCCCACAGCTGATCGGTGCCCTTGCTACCGAGGAGCTTGTCGTTGCCAGCGCCGCCACTGAGCGTGTTGGCGCCACTATTGCCGGCGAGCACGTTGTCCAACTCATTGCCGGTCCCGTCGATTGCCGCCGAGCCCTGCAGCCGCAGCGTCTCGACGTTGGCTCCGAGCGTGTAGCTGATCGTGCTGGCCACGGTGTCCGTGCCGGACGCGGCATTCTCGATCACCTGATCACCGGCATTGTCGACATGGTAGGTGTCATTGCCTTTGCCGCCGCCCATCTTGTCGGCGCCGGTTCCGCCGTTGAGGTCGTTGTTGCCGTCATTGCCGACGAGCAGATTGCGGCTCGAATTGCCGGTCGCGTTGATCGACGCCGTTCCAAGCAAGCGCAGATTCTCGAGGTTGGCGCCCAGCGTGTAGCTGATCGTGCTGTAGACGCTGTCGTTACCCTCCGAAGCGTTCTCGATCGCTTGGTCGAAGGCATTGCCGACGTAGTAAGTATCGTTGCCAGCTCCGCCCATCATGACGTCGCCGCCGGCCCCACCGTCGAGGACGTTGTCGCCGGAGTTGCCGATCAGCGTGTTGGCAAGGCCGTTGCCCGTCCCCTTGATCGAGGCGGAACCGGTCAGCGTCAGGTTCTCGACGTTGGAGCCAAGGACGTAGCTGATCGTACTGTAGACGGTGTCGGTACCAGCGTTGCTTCCTTCGGTGACCTTGTCGAACGCATTGCCTACATAATAGCTGTCGTTACCGGTCCCGCCCTTCATGGCGTCGCCGCCGGCTCCGCCATCGAGGGAGTCGTTTCCGCTTCCGCCGGTTAGCGTGTCCGTGCCTGCGCCGCCCTGGAGGGTGTCGTTCCCTGCGCCGGCGTCGATAACGTTGTTGCCGGTATTGCCCACGATCACATTGTCGAGGCCGTTACCGGTGCCCTTGAGAGCCGCGCCGCCTAGCAGAGTCAGATTCTCGACGTTGTTACCAAGCACATAGCTGATGGTGGTGTTGACGGTGTCCGTGCCTTGCGACGCGTTCTCTACCACCTGGTCAAAAGCATTGCCGACAAAATAGGCATCGTCGCCTGTGCCGCCGGTCATGCTGTCCGCACCGGTCCCACCAGCGAGCGTGTCGTTTCCGCCGCCGCCGATCAGCGTGTCATTCCCGTCGCCACCGTCGAGATAATCGTGCCCGCCTTCCCAATCGGGATCGTAGACGACGGTGATCGCTCCAGAATTGTCACCGGTAATATCGGTCGATCCGTCACCTGCCAGGATGTCGTTCCCGGCGCCGCCAACCAGCGTGTCATTGCCTTGTCCGCCAAGCAGGACGTTGGCCTTGCCATCACCCGTCAGGTGATCGTTGCCATACCAGCCGCCCAGGTTTTCAATATTCGTCAGCGTCCAGTCGCCAACTTCCGTTGCTTGTACGGTCCCCTGCTTGGCGAGCGACAGTGTGATCCCATCTTCCGTGTAGAGCTGGAAGAAGGCCTGATCGAGAATCTCGACGGTGTCGGTGCCAGTACCGCCGTCGATGATCTTGTTGCCTTGGCCGACGGTAAACAGGTCGTCTCCGCCGTTCCCCGCGAGCGTGTCGTTGCCGCTCAGGCTCCATAACCAGTTGCCGGAATCGTTGCCGGTCAGATTGTCGTCGAAGTTGGTCGCGGTGATGTGCTCGATCCCGATTAGGGTATCGTTGCCTGTCACGCCGGTGTTCTGCGGACCCGTGATCCGCAGGTCGACCGTCACACCACCCGAGAGGTTGAAGTAGTTCAGGCGATCGTTGCCGTCGCCGCCGTCATACGTGTCATCAGAGAACGGTCCGTTGTCCTCAAATCCCTCGAGGAGATAATCGTCGCCCAGTCCGCCGATCAGGTGGTCCGAGCCCAGCCCGCCACTGATGGAGTCATTTCCAGCAAGACCGTCGATGATGTCGTCGCCATCGCCGCCATTGAGTTCATCGTCTCCGGCAGTGCCCGTCAGCACGAGGCCGGCCTCGGCAGTCGTGGCCACAGTGGTGGCGCGAATTGATTCGCTCGAGGTCACTTTCGTCATTCAAAATCCCCTGACTCGCCCGAAGCTTAGGTGAAGACCGATAACTCCGAATTCCGGCTTTATATCCGCTAGAAACTACAGACACTTGCGGAAGGAATTGCCTGTCCCAGAACAGAGCAGCATCATCGGAATTAACCCCGGGTTAAGGGGCGTTTCGAGCATCACTGAGCGAGCCGAGCAGACGGTTGGATGTCCCTCGTCCGAGCGATGGTTGGTCGGTCCACGCAGGTTTGAGGTCGAACGATGACGGCATCTTTTCGCATTCGGCGCCGCGAAGCCTTGGCAGGTCTCGGCATCGTCAGCGTCACGGCAGCCGCCCCAGCTGCCTGGAAGCCAATCGCCAAGCTCGTGGACCGGCGAGCGCTGAGTGGCGTCGTCCGGGTATCCAGTTTCCCTGGGGCGGACGATGCGGAGCAGATCGTCAACGCATTCAACGGGGCGCCCGATGGCGCAACGATCCTGTTCGATCCAGGCGGCGTGTCGAGGATCAGCCGGCTGGTTTCCATAGGAAATGGCGGCGACGTCCGCACCGCCAGGGGCGTCCGGGTCATCTCGAACGGCCATACCTTCGTCTACACAGCCGACGGCGCCAGGCTC
Organism: Sphingomonas telluris; assembly: GCF_022568775.1. NCBI lineage: Bacteria > Pseudomonadati > Pseudomonadota > Alphaproteobacteria > Sphingomonadales > Sphingomonadaceae > Sphingomonas > Sphingomonas telluris. The sequence goes on from NZ_JAKZHW010000002.1 coordinate 542,830, forward strand.
GAATTCAACGGGCCGATCTCGGCAGTTCTGGATCTCGCTGCTGATTATGCCGCGGGATCGAGGATGCTAACCATTTCTCACGCCGGGAATCTTGGTGGTTTTGCTCCCGGCGGCTGGGTGAAGGTCGTTTCGGACGCCCTCGACGGCTGGAACCGCAATCGGGGCAACCAGCAGGGGCAGTACCGCCTTGGCGAATGGGCACAGCTCAGCCAAGTCGTTGACCACGGCAACATGACCGCGACGCTTACCTTGGCGAACCCTCTCCGGTTCACGCGCGGCTTCGTAAACCGCGGCGACGCCTCGGACCTCTCGGAAGTCGATACCTACACTCGTGCGAACAATGTTCGGGTGTTTGCCCTCCTGTGTGACGACTTCTCCTGGACCGGCGGAACCTTCTACGTGGAAAGCGCCGCAGCTCACCTCGGTCCCCAGGGATGGAACACTCGCTCCCTCTTGCGCGTGCAGGGCTTCGCCACCCCCGTCATTCAGAACGTGGCTTTGGGCCCTGGCGTGGGCAAAGGCCTGGAGATCCAAGGCTGCGTGAACTTCACCGCCAACGGTATCCAGGTGCGTGGTCTGCCAGACTTCCCCGCGCGAACTACGAGGGGCAGCGTTAGACCGGGCTCCCTAGGCTACGGAATTGCGATAGGTGGCTGCTGGGGTGGCGAGGTGAACAATCTCGTGGCGCAGGATTGCCGTCACGCAGTCACCGAAAGCAATTCTACGCTTCCATCCAACAGCCCCACCTACGGTCTGCTGCTTTCGATGGGGCGGACTTACGGAACCCGTATCAATAATCCTCGGGTCGCTGGGCGTTTCTCCGCCGCGATCGATACGCATCACGGGGCACATGCCTGGGTGATCTCGAACGCCATCGTGGACAGCGCGCAGGATGCATTTGGGATCAGCCTTCGTGGGCCGGACCATGTCGTCATCGCCCCGAACTTGCGGGTTGCCCGCGGCATCCAGCTCTATTCGGAATTCAACAACGATGGCGGCGCCGATCTCCCGGGTCTCGTCGGAAAAGGCAACAGGTGGATGAGCTCGGCAAAGGTAATCGGCGGCAGCATCGACTGCACCACCGACGCGCTCGTGGCTCGAGATGCTTATCTGACGATAGAGAGCGGGTTGAATATTCGGAGCCGCAGCGACCAAGTCTTCACTTGCGATGGCGGCGTCCTCGATATCGCTTCTGGAGGCGTGGGGGTGCAGGTCACGGGAGGTGCTAATCCGGGTCCCTCGGCGGGCAAGAAGCAGCGAAGCATCTTCTCTTCGGCGGACAGCAACCCGGCCTACGGCATCACCTGGGCGCCTGGAGTTCTCATACGCCCGCCGGCCAGGGTGAACGTCGATGCCTCAGCGTCGGCCGATGCCGCGCCGGTCAATGTCTTCGGTCAGGACGGAACCAGGGCGCAGGCAGTCATTCAGGGCAGGCTTACGGTGTCGCTGCCGCCCAGGGCCGCGGGTGCCATGTTCGCAAATTCGATCCGGTACCAAATAGATCGTTCGGCGGTCGTGGACTTCAGGGCCAGAAGGCCGCTTGTACCCGGCTCTCGATTTCGGAGCTGACCACGAAGTGGTGGTGCGGGATGCAGTCGCGCGAGAACCTCTCTCACACGCGATTTTCCCTAAACCGCCGCGCTTTTAGGGAAAACGCGAAAAACAGGTCCGGCATGTCTGTTCATGCGTCGCCGAAAAGAGTCGCATTCCCGAGACCTTGGCCGGCGAATTCCCTGCTCAAACCGTAGGGAAACAGATTTGATGTTCTAGGCTACGCTAGCTGCCACTCGAGCGAACATTTGGTTTCCGCGCAAGGAATACACGACAGCCGACACGGGGGGGCTTGCGGCTGCCGGCTCTGGGCTTTCATTGAACTGTCTCCAGCGATTCGCGGGGGAGGCAGGAAAGTGACGATCCAGCAGGGGAAGACGTTCGGGGGAAACAACCGCACGACGCTTCAGGAGGTGAGAGCCAGCGACCTGAAGCGCTTGTCAGGGGAACCGCGTCGACACTCGAAGCGGGAACTCGAATTGGCACGCAGCACCGTCCAAAGGCTTCCAGCCGGCGCTCCCCTCCCGATCGTAATCAACGGCGCATTGGAGATTCTCGACGGGATCGAATTCGTCGATGCCGTCCAGGAACTCGGCATTCCAACCATCCTCGTGCTGCAGCACGACGGCATGACGCCCGTTGAGGAAAAACAGTACCGGGTGGCCATCGACCAGCTTCAGTCACGCGGATCTTGGGACCCGATTGGCCTCGAAGAATGGGTGCGCCTCTTCGAACGAGATATCGAGGATTTCGATCACGCGATGCTAGGCTTCGAGAGCGGCGAGTTGGACAAGGCTCTCGGGATTCCGAACCGCATCGGTGACGAGGAAGCGGCGCTTCCCTGCGTGACTTCGACGGCAATCACCGAGCGGGGGTCAATTTGGAAGCTCGGCCATCACCGCTTGATGGTGGGCGACGCTACTAGCCCGGAAGATCTCCAGCTCTTGATGGCCGGCCGACAAGCGGATGCTGCCGTAACGGATCCCCCTTTTGGCTGCGTCGTGGACGGATTCGTGTCGAAGAAGGGAAAGCACCGCAATTTCATAGAAGGAGCAGGAGACAAGAGCCCCGAAGAGCTCGCGAAATTCTTTAGTGACTTCGCTAGGAACCTGTCGGGCGTCCTAAGGCCCGGAGCGCTAATCTTTACCTTCATCGATTGGCGCAGCTTGCACCTGCTGCAGCGCGCGTGCGAGCCGATCTTCGGCAGTCTCGTCCAGCTCGTTTGCTGGGTGAAAGACCGGGGCGGCATGGGCGGGTTGTACCGCTCGCAACACGAGCTGGTCCTGGTCTACCGACACGCCCAGGGAAAGCACGTCAATGCCGTCCAACTGGGCAAGCATGGCAGGAACCGCTCCAACGTCTGGAACTATCCCTGCGCCGCTTCGAGCCGAGGAGGGCGAGAAGGGGACATGCTCAAGCACCACCCGACGCCGAAGCCCGTCGAGATGATCGCTGATGCAATTCTCGACTGCACGCACGTCGGGGACGCGATTGTAGATCCCTTTTTGGGATCTGGAACGAGCTTGATTGCGGCCGAGCGAACCGGCCGTGTTTGCCACGGACTAGAGCTGGACCCGCGCTACGCGGATGTTGCTATTCGCCGTTGGCAAAACTGGACCGGGGTCGACGCAGTTCTCGAGAATGACGGCCGAACTTTCAATGAAATCGAAGAAGTGCTGTTCGACGCGAGCTCGCGATGACTGGGAGACGCGACTACGAAGTCGGTTATGGAAAGCCGCCACGTCACTCGCAGTTTGTCCCGGGCCAGTCCGGGTTCAAGGGGAGAAAGAAGCGCAAGCCCGAGACGCAAGCGCAGGTGATCGCCCGCGTTCGCGACGAGCTAGTCACCATCAACGGCGAAACCATGACGAAATACGAGCTCGCCGTTCGAAGCGTTATCGCGCAGACGGTGAAGAGCGGTAAGCCGCGCGATCTCAAGGTCCTTCTTGACCTGCTCGGCCAATACGGTGCGATGCCGCAGGTCGAAGCCGCTGAAGAAGCCAGGGCGCAAGGCCAAGCCGTGGCCCAGAAACTCATGGATTACTTCAACAAGACGAACGACATCGATCCGTTGGATGCAACGGCGGTCGACAGGCTAAACGAGCTGGAGACAAGGCTGGTGTTGGGGTGCGCGCACTGCGGGCCCAAGCTCCGAGACAACTGGAAAACAGCCGACTACCGAGCCAGGCTTGAAAGGTATGGAGGCTCCAGCATCCACAAATCCGTGCTGAACTCTCGTCCTGAGGGGAAGTCAGGATGAACGGGCTCCGGGACCCTGGTCTTCGTCCGGGCCCGCTAATGTTCAATCACTAGAAACCGAGAGTGCAGGCGACGCCAGGAAAGCGCACGCAAGCGCGGGGTAAGCACTGCCAATGTCCGCTCGCTAGCTGAGCCTGCCCTTGGCCCAATCGCCGATCTTCCGGTCGAGAACCGCGAGGGGCAGGGCTCCGGTACTCAGCATCTGATGGTGGAACTCTCGTATGTCGAACCTTGAGCCAAGCGCCGCCGTCGCACGGCGCCGCAGTTCGTGCATCTTGATCTCGCCGATCTTGTAGGAGCAGGCTTGTCCCGGCGCAGCGATGTAGCGATCGATCTCCACCGCGACATCCCTGGGGGCCATCGACGTGTTTGCCAGCATGTACTCGATCCCGCGCTGACGATCCCAGCGCTTCGCGTGGATGCCCGTGTCGACGACCAGCCGCACCGCGCGTAGCATCTCCATGTCGAGGTGACCGAACCATTGCATGGGGTCGGTGAACATCCCGAGCTCCCGCCCGAGCGATTCCGAATACAGCCCCCAGCCTTCTGTAAAGGCTGTTGAAGACCCGAAGCGAAGCAGCGGCGGCAGTGCCTCGTTCTCCCGCGCGAGGTTGATTTGGAAGTGATGTCCGGGAATGCCTTCATGGAGCGTCAGCGTCTCCATGGTTGGGATCGGTCGGGTGCTCAGCATGGCCATGTTGAAGAAGAGGATGCCCGGAGAGCTGCCGTCGGCGGGTCCCGGACGATAGTAACCAGTGCCGCGCTGGCCGCCGAGCGCTGGCAACGCGCGCACTTCGAACGGTGCGCGTGGACGCTCGGAAAAAAGCCTCGGTATGCCGGCCCAGATCCGACCCTCAATCTCCTTAAATCTGGCAAGCAGATCTTCCGGTTTGGTGAAGTAGTAGCGCGGATCAGTCCGCACGTGCTCGAAGAAAGCCGGCAGGTCGCCTTTGAAGCCCACTTGATTGCGGATACCGCCCATTTCGCCGCGGATGCGCTCGACTTCGGCGAGCCCGAGCTGATGAATAGTATCGGCGTCGAGGGTAGTCGTCGTGTGCCGTGCGAGTTCAGCGGCGTAGAGGCGAGCGCCATCCCTCATCGCCCAGCGTCCCGGCGACTCCAGCGCGCTCCTCCGATAATCACGTAAATAGTCCTGCCACGATCGATACCCTGGCAGGATGCGGGTCCCGATCATCGTCCGGTACGCCGCCTCCAAGCGCCTGCGCTCGTTTGCGGGAAAGTCCGCGGGCATGCGCTTGATTGCGGCGAAGAAGGGGGTGTCCTGAAGCGGCAATCCCAGCATCGCGTCGACTTGTGCAAGCACATTGTCGATCAGGATGCGCGGCTGGATGTTCCCGGCGGCACGTCCGCGCCGGGAGTTAGCGATCGCACTACTCAAATAATCGGCAAATCCGTCGAGGCGGACCAAGCCGCGCTCATAATCATTGACCGAGAGGAACGGGAGGCTGGTTCCGGCTAGCAGGTCCGGGAATTCCACGTGCAGGCCGAAAGAGGGATCGAAGTTGGCTTGGCGTGTCACGTCGAACAGACCGCTGTCGAAAGTCTCGACGATCTGGCGCGTGCGATAAGTGAACACATCGTAAGCCGTGCTGTCGACGGCGTTGAGCCCAGCGCGCTCGACCGCGCCGAGTGCCGCAAGCTCCGTGCGCTTGTTGTACTCCAGCGTACGCGCATAGCCTTCCCCGAGTGGATCGACGAAAGGCGGTGAAGCTGCTGGCGGACTCTCGTCTCCAGACAGCGGATGAAGCGCCGCGTCGGCTTGCGCGCTTCGCTCGAGCAGGCCCCTGAGGGCGACACCGGATTTCCCTTGCGCCGTCGCGGCAGTTGCGGGTGCGAGCGCCGCTGCCCCGATGACAGTCAGTGCCTCGCGACGATCGATCTTCATTGGCGCAACATCGTTCGACGCTAACTCATCCGCCATTGCGGCTCAACGTGGCTGAAAGGCCCTAATCTTCGATGCAGATTCGCACCTCAGCCTGCAACACTGGCGCATTCCGCGCCACGTCCTAGTGGCAGGAATGGGTGGAAAGCGGACACTACGCTAAATGACTGTCGGAGGGCGGTGGAGGAAGACATGGCCAAGGTCGCAGCGATTGTCGGCTTTTTGATCTGCATTGCCGCAGCGCTGGTCCTAGCCCTTACCGAAGCCAAGGAGCCTGACGTTTAGTTTCCAAATTACCGCAATGGACCGAAAGCCCCATAACAAAAGCCCTGCTCCGGATGCCGGGGAGGCGATGTGGGGAGCAGGGCTTTCGTTCGTTCCGAGCAGCTCTTCCGGGTGGACAACGCGAGCCGCTGAGGCAGAATTAACCGCCAGGCCCTGAAGGCATCCCCAATAATCTTGGCAAACAGGTGATTCGGAGTCTGTTCACGGTCCGTTCTTTGAAGCTACGCGCCGAACGATGTCCACGAAACACGTTCAAACTGCCGCCGACCTGGTCCGCTTCAAGACTGCTCTCCGGATCGAGTGCACGAGTTGCGGGAACGCGCGGACGTTGAGCGGCCTCGATGTCGTAAAGTTGTGCGGAACGCAGGATCTCCGCAGTCTCCAGCATCGGTTTAGGTGTTCGCTGTGTGGCGCGCGGGAAGCGGGGCTCACTGTCCTGTCGCCCCCGGTGCCGAGGAAATGAGCGTCAGCGATTGCCTTGCATCGGCTCGCAGGCGCGCCCGTCGCCATCCAAGTCATCGCTCCATCGCGGGTGGCCGCGGAAGATTGGCGTAGGCCCTGCCGCTCGTGCCGCCGCGCAGTTGCGAAAAGGGGCAGTGCCGTGAGTTAATGTGCCGTCCCTTATGAAATGTACGGCCGCCAAGCCGAGGAGCACGGCCAGAATGCCGAGCCCCTTCATCTGGCGATAACTGCGGTAGGGACTCCGGTATCGGCGCCGAGGCGGCCAAGAACTCCGCTTGCTCACAAGTCCTCCTGTAAGAAGGGGGTCGTCCTTCGCCTTCGTGTCGGGAATGAGGAGGCGTGCTTGCAGATCCACGCCGCAATGCGGTGTTCGCCCTGCTTCTCGTTGAACCCGGCAATCAGGCGGCGGTTGCCGCAACAGTCGCGGTAGATGCTTTCTAAACGCTCGTGGCCAGTCCCAGTAACCTTGAAGTCGATCGTCTCGATGTGATGCGGCACGTCCAGCCCGTGGTCATCCCAGCGACCATGCCCGCATTCAACGACCTTGATGCGCGTCTTCGGTCTGGCTGGTCCCCAGCGCACTAGCCGACGACCATCACGCCCTCGTCCGCATAGGGCACTGCCAGCTCGCAGATATTGTCACGATCAATCTCAAGCCAGCGATTGAAGCTGCGCGGATCGAGCATGACCGGCATCGCCTTCGGGTGGATTGCGCCCACTGTCTTGTTCGCCTGACAGGTGAGGAATGACATGAACGGGCCGCCTTCGCCCGGTCGCCAGATGCCGGCAAATGCAAAGACCGGCTGGTCCGGGTGCCCGAACCAGACCTTGGACTTGCGCTTCGTCAGTGGGTCGGGCTCCGCTGTCCACTCGCAGAAGGTCGTGACCGGTACGAGACAGCGCCTCGCAGGATCGGTCAGGGCCGATCGCCAAAAAGGGCTGCTCAGTTTCCTCACGTTCGTGACGGGCCTTCCGCCGGAAGCCTGAGGGCCCGGAAAGCCCCAGGTCATCATCTCGAGCTTGAGGCGGCTGCCATTCCGGCGAAGGACCGGCGCTTTGTAGTTGGGATAGATCTCATCGAATGGTGGTAGGTTATCGCGGTCTCCTTCGAAGGCACCGAACACGCGGCGCATTTCATCGACCGTGGCGGTCATTCGATAAAGGTTGCACATCAACGATACGGTGGCAGGGCTATGGATTGCCCGCAAGCAACGTTCCTTGAAGCTACCAAGCGCAGCGGACATCGCAGCGGGCGCCTGACTCTCATCTTGACTGCGAAGGTGCCAGATAGCCTCGCGCGACGAGCCACGTGCGAAACACTCCCGGCCAATTATCTACGGGCAAGTCGTGCCGACGAAAGCCGAAACCGTGCCCACCACGCTCGTAAATGTGCAGTTCTGCCGGTAAACCCGCCTTCGTCCATCGCTGGAAGATCTCGACGCTGTTATCGGCCGGCAATTGCGGGTCGTCTTGCGCGGCGCCGATAAATATCGGCGGCGCACTGCGGCCGGGCATTTCGCCCGCCAGAGCCGCACCGTACATCGAGACCGCAAAGTTCGGGCGCACGGCGGGGTCCGTGGCAAGCGCCAGGTCCACCGTCGCCATTGCACCCGCCGAGAAACCGATGACGCCCAGCCGGTTCGGGGCAATCGCGTACTGTCGCGCATGCGACCGGACGTAGCGGATCGCCTGCTGGGCGTCGGCAACTACGATCGCGCGGCGGGTTTCAGTTGCGCGCGCAAAGTCTTCAAGCGACGCTCCGAAGGATTCCCCCGCCTGCGGTGGCCTGACCCGGTACTTCAGAACGAACGCGGTGATGCCTTGGCTCGACAACCACTCAGCGGTCTCCATCCCGTCAACGTCCCATGCGAGCGCTCGAAACGAACCGCCAGGCAGGACGATCATCGCGGTGCCGTTTGCCCGCCCCTGTGACGCGCGAAAGACTGTCAAAGTCGGTACCGTGACGTTCGTGATCACGTGAATCTTGCCGACATTTGGTAGCGTGACGTCAGCACCCTCCTCCGGTGCCTTCCAGTCTTCTGTCCCTGGCGCTTGCCCGGGCCATATTCGCACGGTCTCCTGCTGTGTGGATGTGGCTGGCTTAAGGGCCAGTGCGGCTCCGCCCGACGTTCCCGCAAGAGGGAGTAAAAGACAGATCAAAAGCGGGTGCACTCGCATCGACAAACCCTAGTACTGAGGTCATCAGCAGAATGCAGGTTTGAGACGTTCAGGCCAGACATTAATGCGGCAGTTTGCGTTCAAACGTTATCGAGCGCACCGAGGCCTGAGAAACCGGACCTGAGCGCTGTTGCGGGATCATTCAGCTATGACGATGTCCCCGCTATCCAATACAGCGCCATGCGCGCCCGCTATTTGACCCGAGACCAAGCGTAGGTTGCGGAAGTAGGCCGGCAGTCCGTGAGCGTCATTTACTCCTGCGTGGTCCTGCAGTTCGTAGTGAAGGTGCGGCATGAGTGAGGATCCCGAGTTTCCGATTAATCCTACCACCTGACCGGAGCGTACTTTGTCGCCAACTTGGACCTTCACGCTGCCCTGCCTCATGTGATCGAGGACGCTGACCTCATGGTCATTGTGGCGGATTGCCACGTAGTTGCCCGCGCTGCTCTCCCACGTCCGTCCGTGCCAGTTGTTCTCTGCTCCGATCTTGTCATTGTCGGGCTGCCCATCGTGAGCAGCGACCACGATCCCATCGCCAGGTGCTACAACAGGCCGCTCCCAACCGTGGAAGTCCTCATTTCGAGACCCGCTTCCGCGGAACCGGAGGCCGGCCTCATCGACAACGACCAAGTCGAGAGCAAAGCGCTGGACATTATCGGTCATTCCTTCGTCGCGCGCCCACTTGGCCAAATAATTGAATCTCCGATGGTGGGACAAAGCGTCGTGGCCATCGAGCACCAAGACACGGCCCGCCAAGGGCAGCCTTAGCCCGGCGTTGGTTCTGCAGACACGAGGCGAAACTTCGGTGACTGCTGGAGCAGACTGGCCGGAAATGTCGAACTCGTAGCGTATCCGCTGGCCAGCCGTGGCCGCGGCGAAGTGGAACGGGTTGTAGATGAGGCTGTCATGCCTTGGTGGGAGCTTAGCGCCAGCCCCTAGTCCGATGAGGTCCAATGCTGCTTGCCAGGCCAGCCGCTTTTCAACGACCTCTCCTGACGCCGCCAAAACTGATGCCCGAACCTCCGTAACCGCAAGCTCCTGATCAGTTGGGTTATGAAGGATGAAGTCGACGTTCACGTAGTCCGGAACGCGCTCCGTCACGCAGACAGGACCGCTCGAAGATGTAGCCGTCACGAGTTGAGGGGCGCTCGTAAGAACCGCCGCCATCAAGGTGAGCAGTTGGTGCATTACTCAACTATTACACTTAGCTGAAGGTGCTGCAAGGCAGCGGTTCACACGGTCTTACAACCGGCCTACTTGGTGAGGGCGCCCTGGCAACCGCGAATTTGGCCGGGACGGTAACATTAGCCTCAGCAACGACCCGGGCTCACCCCGAGCTTGCTTTCCACGCTGCGTAGGTCATGACCAACGCCATCCCGACAAGTACGAAAGGACCCAGCCAGAGCCGCTCTATTGCGGCGATCTCAGCCTTGCCCGGATTGTCTGCAAGATACCTGACCATGACAGATTCTCCGATCGAGAACGTCGACTGCGCACCGCCGAAGCGCGACTGAAACTCTATGGGGGAGCTATGGCGCGGTTGGAACCGAACAACGGGCATGTACTGTCTTTTGGCGCCCGGCCGCGTAAGCACGCGCTCGGTGTATCCGACTACTTGGCCGGTTGCAGATGCGCCCCAAACGAGCCGGAGCCGTGAGTAGGACAGCGCGAGACCGGCGAGCAGCAGGCCTGCTGAGACCAACGTAAAGTAGGCGCTAAGCGGATTGCTAAGCAATCGCCCTAGCATGCCAAGGCCCGGTCGATTGCTCTGCCCAGCAGCCAAAAAAGTCCCGCCGTTACCGCCACCGCGGGCACGTAATACAGAGCGTGGTCCGTAAGATAGCCGTGGCCTTGCGGCGTGAGGACATTGTTGCGGTGCATAATTGCGCCAAGCAGCAACTCGACGAGCGTGACGGGCAAAGTGACCAAATACAGTCCGATGTTGGCGAGGCCATCGTGGTTGGTGTTAACGAAGTCGACCCAGGCGTAGACCGCAAACGCTACATAAAGCCCTGGCAGCCAAAGGCTCGCTCGCCGCTTACCAACCTCAGACATGATGTCCCCACACAAGGCCAATCGCGTAGTACTGTAGCGCGGAGGGGTTAATGTCAGCTCTGGGTGGAAAGCTGCCATTAGCGCAGGCCCTCAAAGAGGAATGCGTTGGTAGCCAAGCTGTGCTTGGAGACCGGGCGTCTACAGAGGTCGGCAGAAGTCATCATTCCACTGTTTTACGAGCGGATTTCCAATCTCGAGGCTTTCATCCGGACTGATATTGAGTGCTCGGCTGAATCGATCGAATGGCGCCCGGAACGCCATGATCGAAGTGTTTACGTCTTCAATGTCATCGAGCGCTCGCTTCACCTCGCGATAGTCCTCTTCATTCAGGCGCGTGCTTGATTCAAACTCTCCGAGTTTGGCCCAGGCTTCCGCCTCGTCATTCCTCATTTGGTCGTAGCGCCTGATGCCGTCGTAGAAGGCGGCATAGTTCAGCTTCGCATCTAGTGGGATTCTTGCAGCTATCTCGCCGTCGGTGATCTCCCAGGCCGCCGTGCGCGTCGCAAAAAATGGTGGCTCTTCGATCTCATGTTTTAGGGGCACTGATTTGCTTTCACGAAGGTCTGTTGCCCACCGTCGAAGCTCGGAAAGCCGCGCGCCGACACACGCTCGCTGGCCGAAGCGATAGTCGAAGACGGCCCGATTTCTTGCCAGCTCTGCATCGAGAGCCTTGCGAGTTGTTCTCACCTCCGTGCGCCAATGAACGCTTTGGACAAGTTCCTGAGCACCCAATGCGACGAGCACGCCCAAAACAATGGTCACAAACTCAAAAGCGAACGCCTGCCAGCCGTTTGGCGGTTCAGGAAAACGGACGCGCATGGCTTTTTCCCCCGATACGCCGAACCTATCAGGGGCATGAATGTCCGCAATGGGTCGAAAGCTGCCATAGCGCTAATGTCCGCAATGGGTGGAAAGCTGCCATTAGGCGCCGTCATCCGACGCGCTCAAAATCTCCCGGCTTCCAACTTCCATCGAACGCCGCTGCTTGCGGCCCGTAGATGCGGAAATAGACGAACCAGCCTTTACCGGGGGTCGTCTTAATCCAGCGGCCTTCTTTGCCCGCTGGCGTCTCGGGGCCGAAGAACAATTCGGCGCTGCCACCTGATAGGTCCTTCAACTCAAACATGGAGCGCAGAGCGGCCTTGTTCTGGTCGGTGCGAATCTGGCTTCGGGTATCCGTTTCGTAGACCGTGACTGACCAGAACAGGTGGCCCGGAACAGGCAGCGGCACAGTGAGCCTGTAGTTTCTCCCGCCATCGAGATAAGCGCCGGTCGTGTCTCGCAGCCCGAGCCAGTAGAGCGAACCCGCCTGCGCATCACGGCGAAACATCGCCGGTGACGCCCCGATGGCTTGGTAAAACCATTTCTCCCGCGCTTCGAGGTCCGTGTAGAGAGCCGTGTTGAAGTCGCCATCCTCGTAGCGCAGGCTCGCCCATTCCCATTTGCGGCCCGGCCATGGGAAACGATCGGGCCGGCGGTCGGCGAAGGACTGCACGCGCATCTCATCGTTCGCGATGGCCGCTGCACGAGTGAGGATATCCTTCATCCGTGCGTCGGGTGCGAAGGGTTTGCCCTTCTCGATACCGAGCGCGGCGAGTTCGCCATACTCATTGTGATAGCCCTCGTAAGCGGGTTCATGGTCGACCGTCTTGTGAAGCACCTCCCAGAACTTGAAGTCGCGCTCATAGGCGAGTGGCGTGCCTTGCTGTTCGACACCGGTCAGGTCCTTCCACTGCGGCTCGCTCCATTCGGTCTTTGAATCGAGCGGATACACCTTGATCGTGGTCAGTCGCGTCTTGGCACCCTCCACATCCCCGCCAACCGGCAACGCTCGGGCGCCGACGATCTGCAGGTTGCTGCTCGCCTCGTGGACGTAGATCCCATTGCCCGAGGGCAACTCACCTTTGAATCCCGGCGGCACCAAAATGTGTTTGCCGCCCTTGCCCGCATCAGGGCCGGGCAATCCCATGTCTGCCACCCAGCGTTGGTTGACGTCGATCGAGCAGACGATCAGCGGACCCGGCTGTAGTTCGATCACCAGGGGTCCGATCCCAAGGTCGAGAAGAAGGGGTCCGTAGGGGGTGTCGTTGTTGGTGGTGTAAAGCACCTGCTCGGGACCGGAGTGCATCACCCCGAACACCTTGTTGGGGACCAATCCGCAATCGAGGTCGCCTTGCACGATCGCAGCACCGGAGACGGTCGGATAGAAGAAGCGGTAGGCGGTGATAGCGCGGTTCAGGTCCGTGTCGTCGTAGGCCCGCTGGGCGCTCTGCGCATCAGGATAACCAAGCTTAAAGTTGATCTCTCCGGCTACTGAACCAGTCTCCGGCTCACGAATGAGGTCTACCGTCATGTCGGACATTGCAGTCTCCAGATTCGAGACAAGTATCAGTCTCTTGCTAAAGCGGCCGCCATCTTCTGCTCCACGTCGATGTAGTGATCGCCAGCGACGTCGAAAACGACCTTCTCGATCGTCCCGCCGGAGAAGTTGAATGCCGATCCATATTCGCTGCTGACGGGGTCGCCGCTGTCGCGTCCGACCGCGAGGCCTTCGCCGGCAAGCGCGTAGTGGCCAGACTGAGTGCGGAAATCGCCTTCCGCGACGGCATTGTCGTCGACGTAGAGGGTCATTTTGCCCTGGGCCTCGGCATATTGACCGACTCCTGATTTGGCGAACTCCACTCCGACGATGTGCTTGCCGGACTTCGGCGCCGCGCAGCGCAATTGCTGTTCGGGAGGGATGCCGAGGAAGTTGTACGCGAAGACGAGTTCGCCGTCCTTCACGAACAGCGAATAGCCGCCAAATCGCGAACCCTGGGCGAAAATCACGCCCTCCGTGTCAGCCGTGAAGTCGACCTCTGCCAGCGCCTTGAAGGAGGCACCAAGCGTGCGGGCGGACGACGCCTCGGGGACTTCGGTCGTCCCCGGATAGTAGGTGTAGCGTCCGCTCTTGAGAGGCGCCGCGTGGAATTCCGCTGCATGGAATGCCACGATGCCAAGATCGATCAAAGGCAGGACATTGTTCTTCTTCGCCTCTTCGAACCAGAGGGCCTGCAATTCCCGTAGCTTCTCTGGATGCTGGGCCGCGAGGTCGTGGGCTTCGGCTCGGTCCTCTTCAGTATTGAAGAGCTGCCAGTTGTCCTTGTCGAAGTTGCCCTGGTCGGACGGAAGCGGACCGTGCTCGGTCGCGGCTTTCCAGCCTTTGTGCCAGATGCCCCGCGTACCCGTCATCTCATAATATTGCGTCTCCTTAGTCGTGGCCCCGTCGGCATCGTCGAAGCTGTACTTCATCGATACCCCGGCGAGAGGAGCCTGTTTCACGCAATCAATCTCCTGGGGCATCGGTACGCCACAGCATTCCAGGATGGTCGGGACGATGTCGGTGCAGTGGTGGTACTGGTGGCGAAGTTCGCCCTTCGCTTTGATGCCGGCAGGCCAGTGGATCACCAGTGGGTCACAAGTGCCGCCGGCGAAAGAGGCATACCGCTTGAACATCTTGTACGGCGTCGAGAAAGCGACAGCCCAACCGGTCGGATAGTGATTGTAGGTGTCGGGCGAGCCGAGCTTGTCGATCATCGCCATGTTGCTTTCCATCTCATCTGGATAGCCGTTGAAGAAACGGTTCTCGTTGACCGACCCGTTGGGGGAACCTTCTCCCGAGGCGCCATTGTCAGCGCAGTAAAGAATCACGGTGTTGTCCAGCTGCCCGGACTCTTCGAGATAGTCGATCAGCCGGCCGATCTGGACGTCGGTGTATTCGGAGAATGCAGCATAGACCTCGGCCATCCGGCTGAAGAGGCGCTTCTCATCGGCGCTCAGCGTGTGCCAAGGGCGAACGCTATCCGCGTCCGGCAGCACCCCATCGGGCAGCGGGTTAATCGGCGTAAGGTCCGTGCTCGCCGGCAGGATACCGCGCTCGATCATCCGCTTGAGAACCCACTCGCGGTAGGCTTCATAGCCGTCGTCGAACTTGCCTCTGTACTTGTCGATATACTCTTGGGGTGCGTGGTGCGGCGCGTGGTTCGCACCGGGGCAGTACCACATGTACCACGGCTTCTCCGGATCGGACTGCTTGCTGTCGCGAATGAACGTGATCGCCTTGTCGGCTATGTCCTTCGAAAAGTGATAGCCCTCTTCTGGCAGGTACGGCTGGTCGACGAAGTGATTGTCCTCGATCAGCTCAGGATACCATTGGTTGGTCTCGCCCCCGATGAATCCATAAAAGCGGTCGTAGCCAAGCCCCAAGGGCCAAGCCTTCTTGCTCGCGCCAATGCTGAATGCGTCGACGGGAACATTGTGGTTCTTGCCGATCCAGAAGGTGCTGTAGCCGGCGTTGCGCAGAACGTGAGCAATAGTTCCGTTCTCAAGTGGGATATGGCCGTTGTAGCCCGGGAAGCCCGTCGCAGCTTCGGAGATCGACCCAAAGCCGTTGGCATGGTGATTGCGGCCAGTAAGGAAACAGGAACGCGTCGGAGAACAAACTGCCGTTGTGTGCCATTGAGTATAGGTCAGGCCATTCTTCGCCAGTCGATCAAGGGTCGGCATCTCTATCCGCCCACCGTAAGTGGACCACGCCGCCTGACCCGTATCGTCATAGAGAATGACCAACACGTTGGGCGCGCCTTCCGGCGCCTTCTCGGCAAGAAAAGCGTCCCAATCCGCCCGTGAATCGCGAATATCGAGCTCGATCTTACCTTTGAAGGGACGCGGCATGATGACCTCCTGGCAGCAGGACTAAGGTCAATAATTCCGGTCAATTTCCGGGCTATCAGGGCAAACCCGCAAAGTCCGGCTCTAATGGCAGCTTTGGGTCGAAAGCTGCCATTAGGAAAAAGGGAAGGCTGGCGGAGTAAGCGCCGAACCTTCCCTTCCGTGCTAGGCCCAATGCTCGGGGGGCGTCAGCAGCCTAGCGAACATGAAAACAGTCAAGATTAATCAAGTCGGGGTGCCAGCCCGTTAGGCGCTTGGTCCCTCCTGTCCGAGTTCCCATAGAGCCGCGCGAATTTCGGCCTTCACGGAATCGGTGCCGCCGACGTAGCGGAGCCATGCGAAGGCCCTGCGGTCCGACGAGGCCGCCGCTGCCAGCCAAACCGCCCGCTTCGCGAAGGATCCGGCGTTGGCGTAGAGCGTTTCCAGCGGAGCGATTGCCGGATGGTTGATAAGGTCGATTATTAGCTCCGCGTCCTCGCGGTTGATGCGGCTGGCAATCTCGCGATCACTGCCGTTGTCCGTCCACTGCGCGGGGCCGGTTGCAAGCTGCGTCGCCATTACGCCCTCCCTGTGGTGAGGAGGCGCCGGGCATCCAGGCGGATCTTGTCGAGCGTGGGTGCGTCCTCGCTGTGGAAGCCCTCAAGCAACGTTGCCAGCAACTCCAGCTTGTAGAGAAGCGCTTCGTTGTCGGGCGCCGGCGTGTCGATCACTGCGCGGAAAGCATCGGCGCGACGATCTACAAGGCTGTCGAACAGCGCTTCTTGACGATCGTACTCGGCGAACGCCGCGTCGTGGCGGGCTGAGTATGCTTCGAAGTCGTCAACAACGCGGTTCGCGTCCGCGTCCAACTTGGCAAGCTCTGCGTCGGTGAGGGTTCGCCCACGTCCGCGCTCTACACTAAGGCTCCAGAGGGCTGCTTCGAAATTCCGCTTCCGGCTCCAGCCATGCCCCATCTGGTAGCGGCGGAAGAAGACGTCTTCGCGCGGGCACCGAGCGTCCGCGATGTCGTGAAGCTTCTCCAGTGCCGCGCTTGCCCGCTCAACCTTAGCAGCCACCGCTTTGTAGTTGGCGACCGCCGTGCTCCATGCCCCTCGGTCATAGACGGAGAACGCATGCGACGCGCTCAGTGGAACCGAGACGGCAACCGGAGCAAGTGCTAGACCGGCAAGGGCCTTGCGACGGGTGAACGTGTTCTTATTTTCGGTCGTAGCCATGGAAGCCTTCCTTCCTTTGGTTAGGCCCCGGCGTGCACTAGTCCTGCCAGCCGGGGCCGTTGGTGATTGGGTTAGTCCTCAGCGCCTTCCAGTTCGGCGCAGAGGCGATCGAGCTCCGTCACGTCGGCGGGTGTTGCGGTGCCGTCCACTTCGCGCTCCACAAGCTCCCAAAGGCGCTCATTGAGGGCGTGAGGCATAACCGCCACCGGCTGAAGAATGGGGAAGGCGGCCATTACGCGGCCACCTTCGCAATGAAGCTGCTCTCCAGAGCGTGGGGCGTGAAGTCCTTCTCCAGATCGACGGCAGGGCGACCGAACGCGGCGCGGACGGTGTTCTCCGCCTTCAGCAGTTCGACGGCCCTTTCCGGCTGTCCGTCCTGCTCATATTTCCAGAGGCTAAACGCCAGCCCGAGGGGGCGGCCCCTTGTAGGTCTTGCCCATCAGACGCGTGGTCGCGATATGCTTAGTAGCCATGCCAAGCTTATCCTTGGTTTGGTCAGGCTCAGGGTCGGGTTGCAGCCCGCCCTGGGCCGTCACCTCATGTGAGGCAACAACGCATAATCTATGCGCTTAGATGCCTTGCGTCAAGGTCTAAAAGCAATTATTTATGCGGTTATGGAAGTGACGCCAGCACAATCACGGATGGGGCGAGCCGCACTAGGTTGGTCACAGCGGCAGCTCGCTGAGGCCGCTAAGACCCGGCAGGAGACTGTGAGCGGGTTTGAGGCCGGCAATGACTCGCGACGATCGACGGTCGCAAAGATGCGGGGAGCCTTGGAGGCTGCTGGCGTGGTCTTCCTCAGTTCCGGCGAAGCTTCGCTGGCGGGGGGCGAAGGGGTGAGGCTTAAGGGCTCAGCCTAATGCTGGCGGCTAGTGGCAGCTTTCGACCCATTCCTGCCGCAAGCGGTAGTGGGAGGCTTCGACCCATTGCGGACATACGGCAGCCGCTCCGCTTGAACGATTGAGTAAGCACGGCAGGCTATCAACGCCCAACGTCGAGCCTACCACTTCTTGCCATTCCGGCGCTTCTGCTCGTGAACTCCTGGACAATCCCGCGCTTCTGGCAGGACAAGCAGCGTGCTCAAGCTGGCGAACGACGCATTCCGGAAAGCGACCTACTCCGGCTCGCGCTGATAGGCGGTTCGCCGGGGGCGCTGCTGGCACGCAGGCTCTTCCGACATAAGACGCGCAAGGAGCCGTTCTCTACGCAGCTCTTCGTGATTATTGCATTGCAGGTTGGTGTCGCGATCGGCCTCGGGATAGCATTCGCTTAGCCGTTTCACGTCGGCTTTCGGCCCATTGCTGCCGCTTACGCACTAGCGATGGAGGGCGTTCAAGGTCGGAATGAGAGAGGTAAGTCGCACGGTTGGTCGAAAGGTACGGACGGCAACCGTGATCGCTTCACCCGTCGACCGAGCCTTATGCCTTCCAACATGGCTTTAGTTTGGACCTCCGTCTCGCTCACTCGCAGTTGCTTCGCGATCTCTCGGACTGGCATTCCGCTCCAGGCCAATCGCCGAAGTTTCTCAAAGGCGATGGTCGTCCATCGCATGCGACGATGAAGCTTCATTCTGCGCTCCTGCGATGAGGCGGGAGCACGGTTGTCTCTCAGCCGCCGGCGCCCCAAGAAAGTGGCCGGTGATGCGCTTGTGAACTGCTGGTCGCCGGTCCTGTTCCGACGGGCTGGTTGTTCCAACTCTCCAACCATTTCCGGCCGCTACGTTCCGACGGCAGCTTTCGACCCAAAGCAGACATTACATTCAACGCTTTCGACCGATGATCTTACTAGGCTGATTTAGCAATTTCGCTTAAACCATTGAGTCGAATCACAAAAAGTTACCTTTTAACGGGAGGCGTCTCGTGGGCCAGAGTATGCCGCCCAAAGCGGACGAAGACTCGATACGAGCGAGCGAACGTCAACGGATCTCGCGGGACCTGCACAATTCCACGTCGCAACTCCTAACAGCTCTACAGCTCCAAATTGGACACCTTCGAGGGCTAGAGCGAGAGGATGCCCAACCTCTCGTCGAGGAGATGGCTCAGACAATTGAAGAAATTCGGCTGAGCATCCGACAGATTGAAACGTCCCACGGGTTTGAGGGCTGCGACGAAGCTCGGCTCGTAATTGCGAGCCGTTTTTACAGGCTGAATACTACGCTCAGCGGCTAGGCGTGCCAGCCCGCTTTCTAGCCATTCCTGCCATCAGCGCAGGCAGCTTTCGACCCAAAGCTGCCACTAGCACGTGATGTTCTCGTACGTGATGCCAGGCGCGGAACCATCGTATAGCGCGAACAGGACTTACGGTGACAGCCAGCGGAGCTCTGCCTTTGGGAAGTTGGCGGACTCGGACCTCCTTTGAAATCACGGAACGGCCGCGAGTGACCATCCGTTAGTAAGCCGGCGGGGTTCAGGAGTAAAATTATGGACCACGTGATCTCAGCCGTGTTCGACAATCGTGAAAAAGCGCGACGCGCCGTTATGGAACTGCGAAGTGCAGGCATTCCTGAGGACGCAATTTCCCTCGTCGGTCGTCCCGATGACGTAGAAACGGACGCTGATAATGATGGAGCCGGCAAGGGTTCCGTCGCTGGCGCCGTCGCGGGCGGTGGTGTTGCGGGCGCGCTCTTAGGTATTGCGGCGCTTGCTATTCCAGGCGTGGGGCCCTTGGCGGCCGCGGGAGCTATCGCGGCATCGGCGGTCCCTACGGCGGCCGGAATTGGCGCTGCCGCTGGAGCAACTACCGGCGCAATTGCCAGGATGCTGAGCGACCACGACGTCGATCGCAACGACGCAGAATACTACGAGGAGCACATTAACCGAGGTGGCACCTTTGTATCGGTCGATACTCGCCGGGCTGAAGGTTCCGCCGAGCAGGCGTTGATAATCCTCGAACGGTGTGGAGGGCACAGCGCGTCTCGTCCCAGAACGATGACCGCCTAAAGGTGAGGTGCGCTCCTGCGTCGTATGCTCGACGCGGGAGCGCACCGCGCCCTCGATCCTTGAGAAAGCCGCGACAGTCGGTGAGCTAGCCGACCCCTAACCCGTCGCGGGCCTGATGGTACTCGCATGATGCGAATGCTTGGCGAGGCTGAACTGGCGAAGCGGGGCGCACTGAAGGTGGCAACAGATGGGCGGCCTGCGCGTCCATGACCTTCCTAAACCATCAGGGCTTGGCATTGGGCGCGGAGCGAGCCAGGAGAGGCTTGGCGGGCATCCAA
Organism: Sphingomonas telluris; assembly: GCF_022568775.1. Taxonomy (NCBI): domain Bacteria; kingdom Pseudomonadati; phylum Pseudomonadota; class Alphaproteobacteria; order Sphingomonadales; family Sphingomonadaceae; genus Sphingomonas; species Sphingomonas telluris. The sequence goes on from NZ_JAKZHW010000002.1 coordinate 562,664, forward strand.
CGGCCTTCCGGTGTCCGCTCGATCGGGATGCCACAACCGTCACATAGTGCATCGAACCCTGGATCCCTCGGGATGATCGAGGCGAGCAGGGGTCGATGCATTCCGAATAGGCACCGGAGGCTCATCCCGTCAAATCTTGCATGCTGTTCGAACGCCGCCAATCGATTGGCGGCGGGCTCATTGATTTTCGTTCTGAGCGTTACCCCGCGGATACAGTTCGCGACGCTGCAGAGCGCCAAAAGTCTGCGTTGAGGCTAATGACAGCTTTCGACCCAGAGCAGACTGCTCCCCGGACCGTTCAATTTCCCTAACTGCCAGGATAATGAGGCTATCCGCTAATCCCCTCTGCCGTCTATTCGGCAACGCACTTGAGCCGACGCGGCGGGGTAGAGTTGCCTGGAAAGTGGTGGGACGGCGAGGTGACTGCAACAGATCCGGCGAAGAGAGTACTCCAGCGCGCACAGCCTGTCGTGGATCAGTTTTACGGCGCGGTGATCGCTTGTGGGCGGACACCGCCGTTCAAACCTCAGGTCCGGGTGTCGGCCGGCCCAAGCGTTCCCCACTACGATCATGAGCAAGCTGCGGTCGTGCTGTGCCCCTGGGAGTTTCTCTCCCCCGCGCAAAAAGCCGGGATGGAGGCCTCGGCGAAGGCCGGCACGTTGGGTCTTTCTCCTACCGACCAATACGGCGAGATCTTCAATGAGCTGCTGGTGCCGCACGAGCTTGCCCATTGGTTACAGATGGTGGCGTTCAAACCGATCGATCGCTGGACTGCCGAATACGAAGCCAACAGGATCATGGTCGCGTACTGGCGTGAGCACCCAGCCCCTGCGCCCGCCGCCTCCAGCGAGGACCGCTTCATCAATTTTAGTGCGCACGGACCGGGGTTGACCAGCCCGGTGCCAGCCGAGTTTGAAGATCGTCCCGAGACCTACTTCAACGTAAACAGCGATGCACTGGAACAGAATCCGCGTGGCTATGCCTGGTACCAAAAAATGATGGTACGCCGTGCGTGTGCCGAGAGGCCGCGGCCCACATTTTCCTCGCTTGTAGAGAGCATCTGGCCGAGCGCATGATGGCGACTGATTTGCCGTGCGCAGAGTGCGAATCAGGGCGTATCGAATGTCTGCTTTCGACCCAAACCTGCCATTAGCGTCTTAGCAGTCGACAGCCCGCGCCCGAGGGAGGGGGTGCCCAAAAGTCCGGACCCTCTAAGGTGGAGAGCGGGCACGATCCTCCGTCATAACGCTAATCCAGTTTTTTTCTGTCCTGGGTCCCCAACCACAGTTTGCGGACCAGTACGCGCGCGGGCGCACGCGCGAGGCGCGATAGAAAAATATGCAGTTAGCGTTTTCGTCGCGGTCTAGGGCCGCTCTCCGCTTTCAACGCCCGCAAGGTTTCAGGCGCCCCCCTCCACCATCGCCCGCTCGGTGATAATACACCGTAGAAAACACCGGCTAGATCAGCGGCCTGATCGCGGCTTTCCGCTCCCCACACTGCCGACACTTCAAGCGCCGCCGCAATGAGTCCAGAGGGCTAAGCCCGCAGCTCTGGACCGCCTCTACGCCTGTCATCGATCGACCAGCCCCACAGGCCTTGCAGTCGATCCTCAGACCCGCCCCAAAGCGGACCAGATCCCCTGTCGTCCTGATGTGCTTCGTGGACACGGAAACGGCCCGTAGCGCCGCAAGAACAGGACGGGAACAGATTCTTGAAAATGACGGGTCCGGAACACACATACTGAGTGACGAAACCACGTGTTTCGCAGGATGCCGCAGGGATCGAACCCTGTGGCTTTTTTTGTGTCTGCGAGGGGGTGCAGATGAGGGAAGCCACGAGCGCTTCAGAGGCAACGGTAAAGGCCCTGCTGGCGCAGGGGAACAAGCCGCTTGGCCACGTCCGGCTGCGCTCCCAGGACTACGTGCAAGCCGCCCTGTTCGAGCTGGCGGATACGATTAGCTGGAGCCTTGGCGTCCCTGTCGTGGCCGTCACTGCGATCATGGACACGATGCCGGCGGACTTCCTGCCGCTGCTGGATGACTTTGAGGGGTGGTGGACCATTGCTGAGGCTGTCGCTGAACAGCTTGGCCATTCGGACCACAGCTATCCGGTCCTGTTGGATAGGCGTCACTGAAGGAGCAAATTGAATGACGCAGCAGACGATCAGCCTGATTGCAGCACCGAAGGCGGGCGCCGGAGCACACAGTATCGTTGCGGGCTCAGGGGATACCCTGAATAGCCGCGTCTCGGATCTCACTCTCGCCCGTCAGTCCGGGGAGGTGGCCTGATGGCGGCACACCGCTACTGGAAACTCACGATAAGCGCGGTCAACGGTGATGCTAACGGCTACTGTGCAATCGCTGCGCTATTGGCTGCGGAAAGCAAAGGCGGGCCTGATTGCCTTCAGGGCATAACGGTTACTGTTTCATCGACCGCATTCAGTTCGCCTGGAACGAACGTAAACGACGGCTCGCGAAGCACGTTTTGGCATTCCAACTCAACGCCAACCCCGCACACAGTCGTGTTCGACTTCGGCGCCACGGCTGGAAACTGGAAAGATCTTCTCGAGCTTCGGATCGTCAATCGAAACACTCAGAACGCGACGGCTCCGAAGAACTTTACCTGGGCATGGAGTGATGACGACTCCAGCTACACACCCGTCATCACCCAGACTAATCAGACGACCTGGAGCCCGCCCCTCGCCAATGTCTACTGGGCGACGGGATGCCCGGAGGGCACCGGCTATCTATTTCACCGAATGACCATCACGCAGTCGGCAACGGCGGGAAGCCAACTGTCCGCGACTGAAATGGAGTTGCGCGAAACGGCCGGCGGCGCCGACTATACGAGCAGCACGGCAATGACCATCTTCGCGACTGCGGGAAATGTGAGCGCCGCCAACCTGTTCGACAACAACACGGGCACTGCTTGGACTGCAAGCGCCGTCGCTCCTCAAGCCATCACAATAGAACTGCCTCAGGCGAAAGCGTGCGCTCAGATGACCTTGCGCGCCGCGGGTACAGTCGGACAGACACCGAGCGATTTTACCATTGATGGCAGCAAGGACCGCTCCAGCTGGACGAATGAGATCACGGTCACTGGGCAGACAGGCTGGAGCTCGGGCGAGACGAAGACATTCGGGGCGGCCATTACGAGCTCTCGGCGCCGCATGATTTTTTCCTAGTCGCGAATCTTACGCGGCATATCTGATGATGAAGCGTGATCAAGAAGAAAGCCGCAAGGAGTAGTGCTTCTCGTTGGCTAGAACTTGCGGCATTATCCTTGCAACGCAGGGGGATGCACCATGGACAGCGTACCCGATGATCGAACAGATGAACTGGGAGTGCGAAAGTTCGTCATACCGATAGTCGCGGTATTAGTGTTCGGGTTGACGGTCGTCGTGGGTTTGTTCCTGACGCGGCCTGCCACGGCGCCCTCGCGCGATTTGCCGTCTGTTGCGGTTGCTGAGGTCGACGAATCTCAAAAGGGTGAGACGGTCCAGATTCCCTCGCTCGGCCTCAGCGTCTTCCGACCAGCGGACTGGGTTACAGTTACTGCCGACCAAAACAGCCGAAACATTCGCAGCGTGCAAATGGACGATCCCGAATTTCAGGAGATGGCGGCTCGCTATGCCAATGCTCCCGTATTCGCCATCGCCAAATATCCGGAGCCGTACGCGGACCTGAATCCGAGCTTTAAGATAAATGTTCGACCGTTGGGCGGGCTTGCCAGGCTTGCGCCCGAGGACATTCTCACAGCTGCTCTTCCGACGTTCAGCAGGGCCTTCAGAGACGCACAAATCTTGGAAGGCCCGCGATCAGCTCAGGTTTCGGGACGTAAGGCGGCCTATGCCAAGCTGGCCTACACTCTAAGAGCCAACGATTTGGCCGTACCAACCATTTCAGAGATTTGGGTTGTTCCCAAAGGCTCAATCTTCTTTCTGATCGGCGCTGGGACTCGCGCTGACGAGAAGAACGGTACGAGGGCCGAGATTCGGCAAATTATGGATAGGCTGCGAATAGAGTAGAAATGTCCCGATCCAACATGCTCGGTCTCTGCAAAGGGGACGTAGCCGTCCACTAGTCGCTGTTACTGTTGCGTGTTACTGACTTTCAGACACACGAAGGGTGGGCCGGTGGAGCAAAAACTTGCGGGACGACCGACCGTCAGGTCTCCTGCTATCATCGTAATCGCTGCAACTATAGCTGTCGCATATTCGATCCCCCTCGGCTTCCAGCATCTCGATCTGCACAAGTTCTTGCTTCCTTGGTATCGGCACATTGAGCAGACGGGACAGATCGCTGCGTTCGCAGCACCATTCGGTAATTACACTCCGCCATATCTTTACCTCCTGAGTTTAGCGACGTTGATTCCTGTCGATCCGCTTTATGCGATCAAAGGAATTTCCGTATTCGGCGCCCTCCTCCTTTCGGCCTCCGTCTACTACTTGCTCTCAGGGATACCCCGGCGAGACGAAGCGGCGATTTCCGTTTTGCTGCTACCAACGGTCGTCTTCAACGCCGCTGTCCTTGGGCAGGCAGATGCCTTTTGGACCGCCAGCGCCGTGATGTCTGTGGCTGCGGCTTTAAGGGGCCGGCTGTTGGCAATGGTTGCATGGGCTGGGCTATCGTTCGCGCTGAAGGCCCAAGCAGCATTTCTCGCGCCCTTTGTTATCGCCGTCCTCGTATCTCGCAGAGCGCCGCTCAGATATTGGCTGGTCCCGACCCTGGTGTATGCAATGGCCATGTTCCCAGCATGGCTCGCTGGTTGGCCAGCTCAAGATCTGGCCACTGTCTATGTGCGGCAGATGGCATGGCAACCGGATAGCGGAGCGCGCTTTGTGAGCAACGCGGCGAACTGGTGGACAGTCGCTTGGTGGCTCGACGTTGTCCCACCGCTTTGGGTTGGCGGGGTTCTCGGTGTTGGGGGGGTGACCGCTTACGTCTATGCGTTTCGTCGGATTGAGCGCCGCCAAATGCTGGCGGCCGCCGCTTTCAGTGCGGCTCTGCTGCCTTGGTTGCTGCCCCTAATGCATGAGCGCTTTCACATCCTGGCGGATGTGCTGGCGTTCGCCCTCGCGTGGGCCTTGCGAACGAGACTAGCAGTTGCGGCTGCGGTGGCGATGCAAACTGGATCGGCCTTGGCCGTGGTTGGATATACCGCGTATTATTCGATCGGCATGGCCACTGTTGGCTGTGCATTCGTGATTTTGGCGCTGGCTGCCCTCGCGCGGTTGAGTGAGCTCCAACCGGGCCCAAATGGCGCTCACGAAACTGAGCTTGCAGGGCGGAGGTGCGCGGACAGCAGTCTGGCGAAGGCCGGTGTCTCGTAATGGCTTAAAGCAACGGACGGGAGTGTTGGCCGGGTTGTTAAACTCGTGATATTGACCACTCTGCTCTTGGCGAGGGGCGGCCCGCATAATGAATTATCTGATTAACCTAGGCCTCGGCGCCAGCTTGGCTCTGTTCTTACTGAGCCTCTGCGTCGCGATCGAGTACGTGTCCCCGCGAGGCCGCTACACGTTGCGCCAGCGTATTCCGGGTACTCTCATGCAGGTGGTCGGGAGTACGCTACTAATCTCGCTCATCATCCCGCTCCATATGCTTTGGGACGGACTTGGGATTGGCCCCGTCGTAACGGTACCGCTTTGGTCGTGGCTCTCGCCCTTGGGCGTGGCCGGCTACGCGTTGCAAGTTCTGGTAGCCCTCGCGCTGCTAGACTTCCTGCGTTACTGGCGACACCGGGCGGAGCATGAGTGGTTTTGGCCCATTCATGCCGTCCACCACGCGCCGCGAGAACTCCATGCAGCTAATTCTATAGGCCACCCCCTCCAAGCCATTCCCGAGTTCTTTTTCGTTGCAGTGCCTCTGAGTTTTGTCGCGTTCGACGGACCCGGGACGCCAATCGCCGTCAATCTCGTCTCCAGCCTGCTCACGGTCTATATTCATACTGCGTCGGACTTCCATTTTGGGCCCCTACGTGCGGCCGTCGTGGACAATCGCTTCCACCGCATCCACCATTCGGTGGAGGCGCATCACATCGACAAGAATTACGGCATCTGCTTCAGTTTGTGGGATCGTATTTTTGGAACTGCCTATTGGCCAAGACCAAATGAGTGGCCAGAGGTTGGAATCGAAGATGCGCCGCCAGCGACCGTGCGAGACTTTCTTCTTTACCCACTGCCGCACAAGCGTCCGGATCTGATCGATGACTATGCGTTGTCGATACCTTCTACTCGCGAGGCTCGGGAGCCCTCTCTAGCAGTGCTAAGCTCTTCCTTAATCGGCGAAAGCGACCACGCCGCTACTGGCAGCGATGGGCCGACAACTGCCATTAGTTGATAGCCGCACGGGCAGCTATGGCGGGTCACCGACCGGGGACTCACCGACCGGGGACTATCAGTCGGTTATCATCCTCTCGGCCTAGCGCCTTAACCTTGCGGCTCCACGCCTCGACTGTCTGCCACGAGAGCTCGGCAAGCGCTGCTGAGGCTGCGAACGTTAGCGCGAACGTGGGCAAAAGCGTCATGTGTTCGCGAAGCGCCTCCGCAACGGGGGCGTGCCAGAGATAGACCGCGTACGATCGTTTCCCCAGCCACACTAGAATCGGGTGACGGAGGAACGGAAGGCTCGCAGCTGAGCCTATGAGAACGGCACTTGAAACTTCGGCAACGGGGATGACCAGGAACGCGTAGGGGAACCACGCCACCAGAACGAGGGCGGCTAGCACCCCAAGCGACACGATGCCCGCCCAGCGACCAAAGCGAAGCCCGCTAAGGTATAGCGCGGCTCCGAGGATCAACCCGGTCGCGTGCGTGTCAAAGCGAACATAGGACTGAATAAAGTCGGTGGCGTAGGTGGTCCGCCACAGCGTGCCCATAACGTAGGCACAGGCAAGCCACACTAGCGGAGTCTTGGCCCGTAGCATGAACGGAAGCGCTAGGGGCCAGAGGAGATAAAACTGCTCCTCGATCGCTAGTGACCATGTGTGCCCGAGATAGTGCGGCACCCGCCAGAAGGCGATTGCGTAGTCACTGAGATACAGAGCCGTAATCAGCGCATCCCTGCCATGCGGATAGTTTGGCCAGACGAGCGGCGCGATTGCCAAGTAGGCCGCCAACATAAGTAACAGGGGCGGCATGAGCCGCAGGAAGCGCCGCCAATAAAAGCGCCGAAAGTTGAGGCATCCTGCGTCCCGCCAGTCGCTAGCCAAGATCCCCGTTATCAGGAACGCTGAAAGGACAAAGAATAGGTCAACTCCGACGAACCCGCCGGAGAACGGGCCGCCAAGTTCGCTGTGCATTAGGACAACCGCTGTGACAGCAATTGCCCGCAATCCGTTCAGCTCTGGGCGATAGCCCAACGCGACCCCCCCTATCACCGAGCGCCAGCAAGCTAACGCAGATCAAGCGCGAGGGCTATTGTTCCAATTGTCGTGGCGGGACGGCCTCTCATATCGGTCGGCGACGTGCCAAGTGTTCGCTGTGTAGCGCGGGAAGCGGGGCTGACTGTCCTGTCGCCCCCGGCCCCTAGGAACTGAGCGTTAGCGATTGCCTGGCAGCGGCTCGCAGGCGCGGCCGTCGCCATCGGCATCCAAGTCATCGCTCCATCGCGGATGGCCGCGGAAGATTGGCGTAGGCCCTGCCGCTCGTGCCGCCGCGCAGTTGCGAAAGGGGGCAGTGCCCGGAGTTATCGTGCCGCCCCTTATGAAGTGCACGGCCGCCAAGCCGAGGAGCACGGCCAGAATGCCGAACCCCTTCATCTGGCGATAACTGCGGTAGGGATTCCGGTATCGGCGCCGAGGCGGCCAAGAACTCCGCTTGCTCACAAGTTCTCCTGTAGAAGGGGGTCGTCCTTCACCCCGGCAAAAGGCCGAACGCGTACAGGATCAAGTACAGCCATAAGAGCGCTCTCAAGGCAGGAACTCACGCCTGAATGCTTCGGCATCATCCTCGCGTTCGAAACCGATCACCGTGGCACGCGCCTTCGTGTCGAACAGCACGAAGGAACACGCGTTCTTGCATATCCAGGCAGCTATGCGGTGCTCGCCTTGCTTCTCGTTGAAGCCGGCAATCAGACGCCGGTTGGCGCAGCACTCGCGGTAAATGCCTTCCAGGCGTTCATGGCCGGTGCCCGTAACTTTGAAGTCGATCGTTTCGATGCAGTCGGGATAGTCTAGGCCGTGATCTTCACAATCCCAGCGTCCAGGGCCGCACTCAACGACCTTGATGCGCGTCTTTGGTTTGGCTGGTCCCCAACGCGGCATTTGCTTAGTTCAGATCTTTGCCAATCTCAGCGATGGCGTGGTCGCATATCCGCTTCACCGCATGCGCGAGTTCGATCGCGTATCCTGCCCCGTCGGTGACGCTCACGGCTCCAATGACCGTTCCAACGACCCGACAGAGATAGACCTCCGCGCTTTCACCGCGCTCCGCTGCATCGAACGCGAATTTGTCGGCTAGATCGGCTGCGTCCTGGGCCTCTCGATCGATCATGATCTACCGTTCCATCTCGACCTCATCGTAGTCGATGGTGCCGAGCCACTGAGACATCACTTCAGCTACCTTTCCAGTTGGCCCGAGGTTCTGGCACCAAACGTCTCGCCCCTCCGGGGAACAAGCCCAGACGCAACCATCCTCGTCCGGGCCTTCAATCTGAAACAAAGCTTCCTGCAAAGGTTCGTCCATGATCGGCTCTCCTCTCTCCGATGCTGGGACTCGGAAGCCGCAGCGCGGTTCCCGTCACGGTACTAGCCGACGATCATCACGCCTTCATCTGCATAGGGCACCGCGAGCTCGCACACGTTTTCGCGATCGTTCTCCAGCCACCGGTTGAAGCTGTGCGGGTCGAGCATAACGGGCATAGCCTTGGGGTGGATAGCGCCCACGGTCTTGTTCGCCTCGCAGGTGAGGAACGACATGAACGGCCCGCCTTCACCCGGCCTCCAAATCCCAGCGAACGCGAAGACTGGCTGATCCGCGTGACCAAACCACACCTTAGACTTCCGCTTGGTCACCGGGTCCGGTTCGGCGGTCCACTCGCAAAACGTCGTGACGGGCACGAGGCAGCGACGCTCGGAATCTGTCAGTGCGGAGCGCCAAAAAGGGCTGCTTAGGTTCCGCACGTTGGTGACGGGGCGTCCGCCCGCCGATTGGGGACCGGGAAAGCCCCAGGTCATCATCTCCAGCTTGAGGCCGCTGCCGTTGCGGCGAAGCACGGGCGCTTTGTAGTTAGGGTAGATCTCGTTGAACGGTGGCAGATTGTCGCGGTCGCCTTCGAAGCCGCCGAACACGCGGCGCATTTCGTCGACCGTCGCAGTCATGCGATACAGATTACACATTCTGCCAACGTGGCAGGGCGGTGAAACGTCGGCAAGCGAGCCTTCCCGAGTGTCCTTTGGGTTTTGGCGTTAGGCGGCTGCTTCGTCGTCGTCATTGGCCGGAGATGTCTCGTCCGGCGCGCTCCACCTGCAGAATTCCTCAGCAGGGACTTGGATCACCGCAAGGTGAGACAGGTTTACATGCTCCTCCTCGTACCAGCCCGACGATGAAACCATCACGAATGCGTTTGCCTCCACCCTGAACCAGTGGATGTCGAGGCCAAAGAGTTCGCCAATCACGCGCTCACATGCGTAGTATTCGTCGCTCGTCTCCTTGCCGTCCAAGCCGAAAAGGCGGACGCGCTCCGTGTCCGAGATTGCCTGCTCCTCTCCGATCAGCTCAAAGTGATCAGCGATCGCTTGCGAGAGAATGGGGCCGTGCTCCTTCTCATATTCCCAGCGGTTCACAGCGCGATAAACCTCGGGGTGCGCGTAGTAGTCAGTGACTTCGTCGTCGTCGCTCTTGAGCCAAAGCCTTCGCATCGCTGCAGGATTCGCGAAGACGTTCCAGTTGTTGAGCGTGTCGAAAGAGAACCAGGATCGATCGTCCTTGGCTATCTCAACCACTTCGCGCCTCCTGACTTGGCGGAGGACGCCATTCCGCATTCCGAGACTGATGGGATAGGAAAAGATGGTTCCTGCGATCTCGAACCCGAAGTTGCCGTAGGGCGTGATGCTCGCTGTTTCGCCTCCGCCAGCGGCGTAAGGAGAATGCCTCCACTCCTCGACCTCTATCTCATGACCGAGGACATCTGCGACGCCGCACTCGAACAAAACGGCGATGTCCCGTACCAGGCGCGGCGGAAGCTCATGCCAGTTTCGCTCGAACTGTGAGAGTTCGGTTTTGGCAATTCCGAGCTTGGCCGCCAACGTCGCCTGATCGAGGCCGTATTTCTTACGCAGCTTACGAATGCCGTTCGCCATTTAGGATCTCCAGAGCGGCCACCAACCTGGGTCCATCGCCAGCATCGCGAGTATCCACAGGAGCGCTGCGGCGTATCCGAGCCACTCCCTCCAAGTGATCTTTCGCAGCGATGTGAGAATGCGCTTCAGCCGGGGCGCGGTCATGCGTCCCCGCCTACTGTCTCTGGGCACCAATGATCTTCGGCGTTGTGAGCGGTTTTTCCGCTGATTGTTGGGTGCGCACGGAACTGGCGGGAAGCTGCGAAATAGCTCCCGCTGATTACGTGGCGATTACGTGAGCCCAATTCTGCCCGTTTCACGAGCAGACCTGGAAGGCAGAAAAATGGCGGTTTTTCAGGCTGGTGCCGCTTACAGGACTCGAACCTGTGACCCCCTCATTACGAATGAGGTGCTCTACCAACTGAGCTAAAGCGGCTTGCTTGTCGGAAGCGGCGCACGCCCTAACAGCGCCTCCCCGACCGGGCAAGGCCTATCCGTCACCGACAGGCAAGCTTGTCACCTGAACAGATAGGGTTAACGGTTTCTTCAGGCTTCACCCGCATTTTCCGGCCGACAACAAGGGGGAATGGGGTCCGAAGTAATGGACAGTTACCGCGAGCATCCTGACGATTTCGAGCCGGTCCTGGCGTCGGACACCCCGGCGTCCGACGTTGCGTCCGAGATCGGCACCGACGAGCGCCGGATGCACGTGCGCGCGTACAATTATTGGGTCTCGCTCCTCGATGGGCGCGACTACCCCTCGATCGAAGACCTTGAGCCGGGCGAGGTCCAGGATTTCGCCGCTCACAGCGTTCTTCTCGACTTCACCGCGGGCCGCGACAATCCGGCGACGCCCTACATCGGCAGCGCCATTCGCGAGGAGTGCGGGCTCGACGAGAGCATCAAGACCATTTCGCAGGTGCCCCCCCGCTCGCTCCTCTCGCGCCTGACCGACCATTATCTCCAGATCATCGCCAACCGCGCGCCGATCGGCTTCGAAGCCGAGTTCGACAATCAGCGCGGCCAGACGATCTGCTACCGCGGCATCCTCATGCCGTTTTCGTCCGACGGCGATACGATCGATTTCATCTACGGCGTCATCAATTGGAAACAAGTAGAGGGCGCTGCCTCCACTCACGACCAGCTTCCCCAGGCTGACGTGGAGGCGGCGCCCCAGTTCGTCGACGCCGAGGGTGAAGACGAATTGGTTCTCGATGAGGCGCATTTTGCCGAGCTGCCTCAGGCAGAAGCCGTGGAAGCTGCCGCCGAGGAAGCTACCGCAGACGAAGAGGTTCTAGAGCTCGAAGAAACGGTCGCCGCGCCTGTCCACTTCTCGTGGGAGGATGGCCCGCTTCACGATCCGGATTCGGACGAGCCGCTCCCCGAGATCACCCTCGACCAGGATGCCGGTCTTGCTGACCGTCTTTGGGCCGCGCGCGAGACTGCGGACGCGGTTAAGTCCGCCGATTCGCGTACTCGCGCCGCGCTCTATCGCGCCTTGTCGCAGGCGTACGACTTCGCCCTCGCGTCAGAGCGCGAGCCGGAAGATTATGCCGAGTTGCTCGAGGAATCGGGCGTCAAGGCTCAGGCACGCGCCCCGATGACGGCGGTCGTGAAGCTCGTGTTCGGGATCGACTACGACAAGTCTCGCCTGACCGAATTCGCCGCCGCGCTGTCCTTCGCGCGCCGGAAGGACATCGAGCAAGGCGAGTTCCTGAAATTCATCGAAGGCCAGGCCGGCGGCCTGAAGGCGCTCGTCGCTGCGGAGCGCCAGGCCAAGCGTCCGGAGCCAAAGCCCGATGCACGCGCCGAAGCCGCCAAGGCCAAGCTGCGGGAGGCGAAACCGCTATCGCTCGAAACGGTCAGCGCCGACGCCGAGTTCGCGCTCGTCCTCGCGCGTCGCCGCCCCGATGGCGGAGTCGAGCCGGTTGCTCTCGTCGACGACGAGGCGATGGTCGAGCGCGCCGTCCGCCGCGCCGGCATCTAGTAAGAACGTCAACAACAATTCCGGGGCAGCCGGGGTTGTCCGGCTCCGAAGCAGAGGTCTATAGGCCGCGGGCATCGCACGTCTGCGGAGCCAATCGATTACATGACCGCCCATACGCGCCTCGCGAGGCCCCTCGTTTCGTCCATTCGTAAGGCGCTGACTCAAAACGCGCTTCCTGAGGAAACCGAGGGTCTGACGGCGGCCGCCGAAAAGGACGCCGCGGAGTTCCTCGCCGTCGTGGGAGCGCAGCGGAAGCGCGGCGAGGCGCCCATCCTAATCGAATCGACAGGCGGCGAAGCCGGGCGCAGGCGCATGCGGATCGGCATCGTGAACGACGACATGCCGTTCCTGGTCGACTCCGTCGCCAATGCGATCGCGCGGCGGCAGCTCACGATCCATCGCCTGCTCCACCCGGTTGTTTGCGTCGATCGCGACACGAACGGGAAGCTCCTGAGCGTGGAGCCGCTGTGCGGCGACAAGGATCGCCGTGAGTCGCTCATGTATATCGAGCTGGAGCGTACGCATGCCCGCGGCCGCAAGGAACTCGTCGACGAGATCAAAGCCGTGCTCGCCGACGTGCGCTATGCCGTTCGCGATTGGCCGAAGCTGCAGGCCAAGATGCGCCAAGACGCCGCGGCGGTTGAAGATCCCGAGGGACGCGCCCTGCTCGAATGGTTCGCCGACGGCGCGATGACGCTGCTCGGCTACGAAGTCGAGCGCGCGACTGGCCAGCCGTCCGACACGCTTGGCATCTTCAGCATTCCTGGCGCCCCGACAGACGAGGGCGGCGCTCTCGGAGCGATGCGCTATTTCGAGGCCGGCGGCGAAGTGCCGCTGATGGCCAAGGCGGAACGCAAGTCCAGCGTGCATCGCCGCGTACCACTCGATCTTGTCGTCGTGCCCATCCGCGAGAACGGAAAGGTCACGGGCATCGGCGTCCATGGCGGCCTCTGGACCAGCCAAGCGCTGGGCTGGCCGGTGGAAGAGGTGCCGCTTCTGCGCAAGCGGCTTGAGCAGCTCGACAAGGAATTGGGCTTCGACCCAAAGGGCCACAGCGGCAAGGCGCTGCGTCACGCAGTTTCGTCTTTGCCGCGCGACCTACTCGTCAACGTCAGCTGGGAGTCGATGCGCGACCTGGTGATGATGGCTATGTCGCTGGCGGATCGTCCGCGCCCGGCCCTGCTACTTGTTCGCAGCATTCTGAAGGGTCAGCTGTTCACCTTCGTCTGGCTCCCGCGCGACGAGCACAATACCCAGCGCCGGGAAGCGATCGGAGCGATGCTCGAAGAGGTCGTCGGACGGAACATCACCAGCTGGTCGGTGGAGACGGGCGAGGGCGACCTGGCCCTCATCCGCTACACGCAATACATCGACAATGACGCGCCGACTCCGGATTCCAAGGCGCTCGACGATCGTCTCAACCAGATGGTTCGCGGCTGGGCTCCGGCCGTCGAGGAAACGCTGATCGAGCGCGTCGGTGCGCCTCGTGCGACGCGCCTTACCATTGGTTACGCAGGCGAGTTCTCGGACAGCTACCGCACCCGCACGAAGGCCGAGGAAGGCGCCGAGGACATTCTGCGCCTGTCCTCGCTGGAAGGACCCGACGACCGCGGCGTCCGCCTGTTCCGACGTCCGACCGACGTCCCGGGCGAGCTTCGTATCAAGACCTATCGCCGTGGCGGTCTCATCCCGCTGTCCGACGCCGTCCCGGTCCTCGAAAACTTCGGCTTCCGGGTTCTCGAGGAGATGCCGTCGCAGGTCGGGCCCGGCGGCTCGATCGGCTACATCCACGATTTCCGGCTCGAGCTTCCCGGCGCTGACATCGACGCCATCATGGCGCGCGCTCCGCAGATCGAATCCGCGATTTCCAGCGTGTTCAGCCGCGAAGCGGAGAACGACGAGTTCAACCAGCTCGTGCTCTTCGCAGGCCTCGACACGAAACCGGTCGTCTGGCTTCGCTCCTGGTTCCGCTACCTGCGTCAGACCGGAAGCTCGTTCGGCCTCGTCACGGTGGTCGACGCGCTGCGTCGCGCACCGAAGGCGACCAAGGCGCTCGTTGGTCTGTTCACCGCTCGTCACGATCCGTCGATCCGGCGCGGCCGCGAGGAGAAGATCGAGCAGTTTCGCAAGCAGTTCGACGATGCGATCGCGGCGGTGCGCTCGATCGACGACGACCGCATTCTCCGCCGGCTACGCGCGCTGATCGAGGCCACGCTCCGGACCAATGCATTCTCGCAAAAGCCGGACGAGGCGCTGGCCTTCAAGATCAACTCGTCGTTGGTCCCCGGCCTTCCGCGGCCAGTGCCGTGGCGCGAGATCTGGGTCTACAGCCCGCGCGTCGAAGGCGTGCACCTCCGCGGTGGACCCATCGCGCGTGGCGGCCTCCGCTGGTCCGATCGCCGTGACGATTTCCGCACCGAGATCCTGGGGCTGATGAAGGCTCAGGTCGTGAAGAACGCGGTCATCGTTCCGACCGGAGCGAAAGGCGGCTTCTATCCGAAGCAGCTTCCCCCGGCGTCCAACCGGGATGCCTGGTTCGCGGAAGGAACCGAGAGCTACCGCATCTTCATCCGTTCGCTGCTGTCGATCACCGACAACATCGTCGAGGACAAGGTCGTGCACCCGGCTGGTGTGGTCGTCCATGACGGCGAGGATCCGTACTTCGTCGTCGCAGCCGACAAGGGCACCGCGACCTTCTCCGACGTGGCCAATGCGCTCGCGCTGGAGCGGAACTTCTGGCTCGGCGACGCCTTCGCCAGCGGCGGCTCGCACGGCTACGACCACAAGGCGATGGGCATCACCGCCAAGGGTGCCTGGATCTCCGTGCAGCGGCACTTCCTCGAACTGGGCATCGACGTTCAGTCGGACCCGATCACCGTTGCAGGTGTCGGCGACATGTCGGGCGACGTGTTCGGAAACGGCATGCTTCTGTCCAAGGCGATCAAGCTGGTCGCAGCCTTCGACCACCGGCACATCTTCATCGACCCGACGCCAGATCCTGCATCGAGCTGGGTCGAGCGCGAACGCATGTTCAACCTGCCGCGCTCCAGCTGGGACGATTACGACCGCAGCCTGCTGTCAAAGGGCGGCGGCATCTATCCCCGTACACAGAAGTCGATCGAACTGAGCGCGCAGGCGCGCCAGGCACTCGGCATCACGGAAAAGAGCGTCGATCCGGCGACGCTCATGAATGCCATCCTGAAGGCGCCGGTGGACCTCCTCTGGTTCGGCGGCATCGGCACCTATGTGAAGGCCTCCACGCAATCGAACGCGGACGTTGGCGATCCCGCGAACGACGCCATCCGCGTCGACGGCTTGGAGGTGAATGCTCGCGCGATCGGCGAGGGCGCGAACCTCGGCATCACGCAGGCCGGCCGTATCGAGTTCGCGGAGAAGGGCGGGCGTATCAACACCGACTTCATCGACAACAGCGCCGGTGTCGATTGCTCGGACAAGGAAGTGAACATCAAGATCCCGCTCAACCGCGAGATGCGCGAGGGAAGGCTGGCTTTTGAGAAGCGCAATGCGCTGCTCGCCAAGATGACGGACGAGGTCGCGGACATCGTCCTGGAGGACAACCGGCTGCAGACGCTCGCCCTGTCGATCGCGGAAAGCGGAGGCGCCCGTGCACTTCCAGGCTACGTCCGTACGATCGAACTGCTCGAAGCGTCCGGCCGACTGGACCGCAAGGTAGAGGGGCTGATGTCCAGCGACGAGCTTCTGCGCCGCGGCCAGGAAAATCGCGGACTGACGCGGCCGGAGCTCGCGGTCGTCCTTTCCATGTCCAAGTTGGCGCTGCAGGAAGCTGCCGAGGACCTGAAGCTCGCCGACGACAGCGTCGTTCAGCAGGAGCTTCCGGAGGCATTCCCGAAGCCGATGCGCAAGCCGCATGCGGAAGCCATTCGAGCCCACCGCCTGCGCAATGAGATCCTCGCCACGCGAGTCGCCAACCGCCTCGTCAATCGCCTCGGCCCGAGCACGGCTCTCGACCTGACGGAAGAAGAGGGAGCCTCTCTCGCCCAGGTCATTGCGGCCTTTCTGGTGGCGGAAAGACTTCTCGACCTGCCAAAGCTGTGGATGGAGATCGAGGAAACGCCGCTCCCGGAAGTCGCGCGCATCGAGCTCTTCTCGATCGCTGCGAGCAGCGTTCGCAATCACCTGTCCGATCTTCTGCGGTGCGCCGGTGCGGGGACGAGCGTGAGCGAGATGTGCAAGCTTCTTGAACCGGGCGTACGCAAGATTTCCGCGGCGACGGCGAAGCTCATCCGTTCGGAAGTCCGCAACGAAGCCGAGGCCCGGCGCGAGCGCCTTTTGACGATGGGCGCGACCGACGACATCGTGCGCGGTCTGGTCCGCCTGTTCGAGCTCGACGGCATCTTCGGCCTTGCCGCTCTCGCCGCGACGAAGAAGCTCGACGAGCTGGCGCTTGCCCGCGCCTACACCAAGCTCGGTGAGGCGCTCGGCATCGATTGGGCGCAGCAGCAGCTGGCCCGGTTCGTGCCTGCGGACCAATGGGAGCGGTTGCTGACCGCCGGCCTGGCGCGCGACTTCGAGCAGCTTCGCATCGACTTCCTGTCGCGCATCCGCGGCAAGGATCCGGACGCCGCTGCCGAGGAGTGGATCACGTCGCAGGGTCCGCGCCTTGCGCAGTTCCGCAACCTCATCGCGAGGGCTCGCACGGAAGGCTCGGTCAGCGCATCCATGCTGGCCCAGATCGCGTCCCAGGCGCGTATCCTGCTCGCCCGCTAGTCCGTGCGTCTCGCATTTCTGGTCCCGGCGCCGGACTATCCGGACCCGTGGCGGTGGGCGTTCGACGCCGAAGCCGCGGCGCTCGAACGGCGCGGCGTGGCGGTCGATCCGGTCGTCTGGACGGATGCAGCGGATCTCGACCGGTACGACCTCATCCTGCCGCTCGTCACATGGGGCTACCACCTCCGCTACACAGAATGGCTCGCGTTCCTTGAGCGTGCGGAGCGGGAGAGACTGCCGGTCGCGAACCCACCGGAGCTGCTCCGGTGGAACAGCGACAAGGCCTATCTCGCCGAGTTCACGTGGAAGGGGATTCCCTGCGTCCCGACGATAGAGGCACAGGCGCTAAGCGACGCCGATCTACACCATGCCGCCCAGCAATTCGGAACCTCCGAGCTGGTGGTGAAGCCGCCGGTCTCGGCCTCCGCCACTGGTACGCACCGCATTCGACCCGGTGACGCCATCCCCGCCGGCGAGCGCGAACAGCGCATGATGATCCAGCCCTTCCTCCCGAGCATCGCGACGGAAGGCGAATATGCTCTGATCCACTTTGACGGTGTCCTCAGTCACACTCTGGTGAAGCGCCCGAAGGCAGGCGATTTTCGGGTGCAGCCAAGCCTCGGCGGTACCACCGAACCGTGCGACACGCCTGACGGCGCGGAAGATCTGGCGCAAGCGGTGCTGGCCGCTGCACCCGCGCCTGCAACCTACGGGCGCGTCGACATCATCCGAGGCCTGAACGGCGAGCTGCTGGTGATGGAGCTTGAGCTGGTCGAGCCCGCTTTATGGCTCGACGTCGCTCCGCATGGCGAGGCTGCCTTCGCCGACGCGGTCATCGCCGCTGCGGAGCGCTTGTCGAAATAGCCACTGCCGCAGCATCGAGGCGAGGTTCGGGGGCTTCGTACCCTCGATCCGCTCGGCATCGATCCGCGCAATCAGGGCATTGAGCGGCTGACCGGAATTCAGGGCCGCTCGTTCCAGCGCGGCCCAGAACATTGGCTCCAGGGCGACCGATGTTTCGTGGCCCGCTATGGTCACGGACCGTTTGACGGGTGGCGAGAAGTCTTGCGGCTCCGCCATCAATACATGTGCTGTCCACCGTTGATCGACAGTGTCGAGCCGGTGATGAAGCCGCCATTCTCGTCGACCAGGAAGGCGACTCCGCGGGCGATCTCGTCGGCGCGGCCGAGCCGGTTCACAGGGATGCGTGCGATGATCTTCTGCAGCACTTCCTGCGGCACTGCCGCGACCATGTCTGTGTCGATGTACCCCGGCGCGATGGCGTTCACCGTAACGCCCGAACGGGCGCCTTCCTGCGCCAGCGCCTTGGTGAAGCCGTGAATGCCGGACTTGGCCGCGGCATAGTTCACCTGGCCATACTGGCCGGCTTGGCCGTTGATCGACCCGATGTTGACGATCCGGCCGTAGCCGCGGCTCGTCATGCCGTCCCACACCGCCTTGGCCATGTTGAAGCAGCCGCCGAGGTTCGTATCCATCACCTCCTGCCACTTCTGGTGGTCCATGCGCTTCATCGTCGTGTCGCGCGTGATGCCGGCATTGTTCACGAGAACGTCGACCGAGCCGACTTCCTGCTCGACCTGAGCAACGCCGGCCTGGCAGGCGTCGAAGTCCGACACGTCCCACTTGAACGCGGGGATGCCGGTGCGTTCGCTGAACTCGCGCGCGCGTTCCTCATTGCCCGCGTAATTCGCGGCGACTTTCATGCCCTGGTCACGAAGCGCGACGCTGATTGCTTCGCCAATTCCACGGGTACCGCCAGTCACGATTGCAACGCGTGCCATGAGTCTCTCCCTGTCTCTCTCCAGGGCCCGAATTATGGATGCGGAAGCCAGCCTGCAAGTTCACGCCTGATAAGCGCCTCCAGCATCGCCATGCCATCGGCCGAATCGTTGAGGCAATGGAGACGCGCAAAACGATCGCCGCCAGCGGCCAGAAACGTCTCCTTGCCGCGAATCCCGAGCTCTTCGATCGTCTCGACGCAGTCGGCGGAGAATCCCGGCGCGGCGATGGCGACGCGCGTTACCCCCTCCTTGGGATATCTCGCGAGGACCTTGTCGGTGGCGGGCTCAAGCCATTTCGCACGGCCGAACCGCGACTGGAAAGCGATCTCCGTTGGAATGCTCAGTCGCTCGCCCAGCAAGCGCGCCGTCTTCTGGCAGTGGCAGTGGTATGGGTCGCCAAGCTCAAGCGTGCGCTGGGGCATGCCGTGAAAGCTCAGCACCAACCGCTGCGGCTCGAAGTCGAGCGCGCCCAATTGCCGTTCAAGGCTGGCCGCCAGCGCGTCGATGTGGACAGGCTCGTCGAAGTAGGGCGGCAGCGTTCGCAGCGACGGCTGCCAGCGCATTGCCGCAAGCGCCGCGAACACCGCGTCCTGCGCACTCGCGGTCGTGGCGCCGCAATATTGCGGATAGAGCGGCGCAGCGACGATGCGATCGCACCCCAGGTCGACCAAGCTCTGCAAGGACTTCGCGATTCCCGGATTGCCGTAGCGCATTGCGAAATCGACGATCACATCCGAGCCGAGGCGCTGCTGCAGCGCTTCGGCCTGACGCCTGCTGATCGCGGCGAGGGGCGATCCTTCCTCAGTCCACACCTGCTTATAAGCGTGCGCCGACTTCTTCGGCCGCGTGCGCAGGACCACGCCGTGCAGGATCGGGCGCCAAAGCCACTGCGGGATCTCGATGACGCGCGGGTCGGTCAGGAACTCCGCGAGGTAGCGCCGGACCGCTCCGGGCTCAGGTGCGTCGGGCGTCCCTAGGTTGATCAGCAGCACGCCGATGCGGCGCGGCTGCACTTGCGGATGATCGTTGGGCTTCAACTGCGGTACTGCGCCTTGATCGCGACGCGGTCGATCTTGCCCGTGCCGAGCTTGGGAAGCGGCTCGTCCGAGAAAATGAAGCGCTCGGGAATCTTGAAGGCGGCAATGCGCGGCTCAAGGAACGCGCGAAGGTCTTCCTCGCTCAGGTCGCTGTCCTCGTGAAGATAGATGACCGCAACAGGCACTTCGCCAAGCCGCTCAGAGGGCATCCCGAAAACGGCGGCCTCGGCCACCGCGGGGCAGGCGTAGATCTCGGCCTCCACCTCCGCGCAGGCGATGTTCTCGCCGCCGCGGATGATAATGTCTTTCTTGCGGTCGACGATGAACAGGTAGCCGTCCTCATCGAGGTAGCCGATGTCGCCGGTGCGGATGTAGCCGTCGGCCGTGAACGTGGCTTTCGTCGCTTCCGGGTCTTCCCAATAGCATTTGATGTTTGCGGCAGAGCGGATCGCGATCTCGCCGCGTTCGAACGGCAGTAGGGGAGCGTCGCCCGCGCCGAGGATCGCTAGGTCGACGAACGGCTTGTGCGCCCGCCCCGTGGAATCCGGCTTTGCGGCGTAATTGCCCCATACGTTGGAGCAGCCGACAGCATTCGTCTCCGTCAGGCCATACCCGAGCGCCGGCTGGGCTTTCGGGAATTCCTGCCCCAGCCGCTTGACGTGGCTAACCGGCCGGGGAGCGCCGCCCGCCGCGATGTCCGTCAGCGACGATAGGTCGTATTTGTCCCGATCCGGGTGATTCATGAGCTCCATGCTCATCGTCGGCACGCCGACGAAATAGGTGATGCCTTCCTTCTCGATCAGACGCAGCGCCTCGCCCGCATCCCACTTCGCCATCATCACCATGGTGCGGCTGATGACGAAGCTGTTGAGCATCACCGGGATCTCGCCTGTGACGTGGAAAAGCGGGACGTTGATCAAGGTGCGCTTGGCGGCCGGCGCTCTACCTTCTTCGGTGAGCAGTCCGAGCAGGACCATCAGGCCGATCGCATAGGTATAGACGCCGGTGGTGACCGCTCGGTGCGTGGACAGCGCGCCCTTCGCCTCCCCGGTCGATCCCGAGGTGAACAGGATCGTCGCTTCGTCTTCGGGACCGACGTCCGGCAGCACTGCGTCGCCGCTCCCGCCGTCGAGCAGTGGCGCAAGAGCCTGCTCCAGTGGCTGCTCGATCCTAAGGGTCACGAGCTTGCAGGTGCCGCAAACCCCCTCGATCCGCGTAGCTCGCGGCGCGTCGGCAATGATCAGGACCGGCGTGACCAGATCCAGCGCGTGCTGCATCTCGTGCGGCTGCCACCAGCCGTTGAGAAGGGTCGCGACTGCTCCCGCTTTCACGATTCCCATGTAGCTGACGACCCACGAGGGGCAGTTCCGCATGGCGATACCCACGCGATCTCCCTTGCGGATGCCGCGCGCCGCAAGCGCAAGCGCGACCTGCTCCGACCAGCGGTCGACGTCCGCGAAGGTCAGGCGCTCTTCGCCCGCAACGATGGCTTCCACCTGCGCGTTCAGGGCGCAGAATGTGCGGAAGAAAGTCGGCAGCGTGGCAGGAAAATTGGTGACGATGGCGCGCCCGTGCTCGTCCTCGCCGATAATCACTCGTCCGCCGGGTCCGGTCACCGCAGCCAGCATCTCGTCGTACCGCCGGTCGAGATCAGTCGGCAATTCCAACTCCTTTGCCTTTGACGCAGGCGACCTTATGAGGCGCTGTCCGTAAACGGGGAAGACCTTGGCGATACAAACAATAATCGGTGCAATCGTCTGGAACGATCTCGGCCTTGATCCGGTCGCTCTCGACCTCGGGTTCTTCCAACTGAGGTGGTACAGCCTTGCATATCTGGCCGGGATCTTTCTCGGTTACTGGTACCTGCTGAAGCTGATCAAGCAGCCGGGTGCTCCAATGGCCCGCCGCCATGCCGACGACCTGGTCTTCTACTCGGCCTTGGGCATCATTCTCGGCGGCCGCATCGGCTACGTGCTGTTCTACAACCTCAGCTATTACATCCAGCACCCGCTCGACATCCTGAAGCTTTGGGACGGCGGAATGTCCTTCCACGGCGGCCTCATCGGCACCGTGATTGGCATCCTCTACCTCAGCCGCAAAGAGAAGCTGCCCTGGCTGCGCATCCACGATTACGTGGCCTGCTGCGTGCCATTCGGGCTCTTCTTCGGCCGCCTCGCCAACTTCGTGAACCATGAGCTGTGGGGTGCGCCGACCACCGTGCCGTGGGCCGTCAGCTTCCCCGAAATGATTCAGGGTGTGATCGTGAATGGCCCGCCGCGGCACCCGAGCCAGCTCTATGAGGCGATCCTCGAAGGCATCGTGCTTTTCGCTATCCTCGCGTGGATGTTCTGGAGAACGCAGGCGCGGTACGAGCCGGGCAAGCTCGTGGGCGCATTCACCTTTTTCTACGGCCTCTTCCGTTTCCTCATCGAGTTCGTCCGTGAGCCGGACGCGCAGCTCGTCGGCTTTGCGCAGGCGACCGGCCTGCACATGGGCCAGTGGCTATCGCTGCCCATGATCATTCTCGGCGCGTGGCTGATGTGGACGGCGAAGGGCAGGCGCCAGCGGATCGAGCCGATCGCGGGCACGGAGAGCGTCGCCTGACACCTCTCGAACGGGCGCTGCGGGAGAGGATCCAGGCGGAAGGCCCGATCACCGTTGAGGCCTATATGGAGGCCTGCAACGCTTACTATTACGGCACGCGCGATCCGCTGGGTCGGGATGGAGATTTCACGACCGCGCCCGAAATCTCGCAGATGTTCGGTGAGCTGGTCGGCGCCGCGCTTGCCGATTGCTGGACGCGTGCGGGGCGTCCGGCGGACGCCGTCTACGCCGAGCTCGGTCCCGGTCGCGGCAGCCTCACGGCGGATGCGCTCCGCGTCCTGAGAAGCGCGGGCTTCGCTGGCAAGGTGCATCTCGTCGAGACCAGCCCAGTCCTGCGCGAGGCTCAGGCCAGGGCCGTCCCGGGCGCGCGGTGGCACGAGAGCATCGAAGACTTGCCCGCCAGACCCATGCTGCTCGTCGCCAACGAATTCTTCGATGCGCTGCCCATTCGGCAGTTCGTCGGCGGCATCGAACGGCGCGTGATCAATGCCGCTGGCGGCCTCGCCTTCGACCGCGACGGTGAGATCGTCGAGCAATCGCCCGCGCGGGAGGACGCTATGGCCGCCATCGCCACCCGCCTTGCCGGTAGCGGGGGTGCGGCGCTCCTCATCGACTACGGCCACGAAAAGAGCGCGCCCGGCGATACGCTCCAGGCCGTTCGCGGGCATTGCTACGTTCCGATCCTGACGGACGCCGGCGAGCAGGACCTGACGTCGCACGTGGACTTCGAAGCGCTGGGCCGTGCAGCGCGCGAGGCAGGAGCGGCCGTAACTCAGGTCATCACCCAAGGTGATTGGCTGAATCGCCTCGGTATAGGAGCGAGAGCAGCAGCTTTGGCGACGGCGAATCCCGAACGAATTCCGGAGCTTGAGACTGCAATCGACCGCTTGTGCCATGAGGAGCAAATGGGGCAGTTATTCAAGGTGATAGGCGCTCACGCAGACAATTGGCCGGCCCCCGCGGGCTTCGCCGAATGAGCTTCTCGTATCGCGCAGGCAGCCGCCGCGACGCCGAGACGGTCGACCGGCTCTTCCGCACCAGCTTCATGGCCACCTTCGCCCATCTGTATCGGCCCGAGGACCTCGACGCCTTCCTCAGCAAGTTTACCCCGCAGGCGTGGGAAGCGGAGCTTGCGGACGATCGCTTCGCTTTCCAGCTTGCCGAAGCGGACGGAGAGCCGGTCGGCTTCGTCAAGCTCGGACCGGCGGAGCTTCCCGTCGAGCGCAACGGCCCGGCGATCGAGCTGCGCCAATTCTATTTGCTTCACGAATGGCGCGGAGCGGGGGTGGCGCACGCGTTGATGAAATGGACGATGGAGGAGGCGAGGGTGCGCGGCGCCCGCGAAGTCTACCTGACGGTCTACACCGACAACCATCGTGCCCGTCGCTTCTACGAGCGCTACGGTTTTCAGGAAGTCGGTCCGTACAAGTTCATGGTCGGCGAGCAGGCCGACGAAGACATCATCATGCGAGCGCAGGTTTGAGCGAGGTCGAGGTATTCCGGTCCTCAATCCTCGACCGGGTTCCGCACGGCTTCCTAGGGCGCCGCGGCGGTGTTTCCGAAGGCGAAATGTGGGGCCTCAACACAGGCTACGGCAGCGGTGACGATCCCGACCTGATCGCAGAGAACCGCAGGCGCGTCGTGGAGGCCGTCCTTCCAGACGCGCAGCTTGCGACGGTGCACCAGGTTCATTCTCCGACGGTGGTCTATGCGGATCGCGAATGGCCTCACGACGAGCGCCCGAAGGCCGACGCCATGGTGACCGACCGGCCCGGCATTCTGCTCGGTGTCCTCGCTGCCGACTGCGCGCCGGTGCTGTTCGCGGACCGCGAAGCCGGCATCGTGGGCGCAGCGCATTCCGGCTGGCGAGGAGCGTTCGGCGGCGTGAACGAAGCGACGATCGAGGCGATGGAACGGCTCGGCGCCCGCCGCGAGAGGATCGCCGCAGTCGTCGGCCCCTGCATCGCGCAGAATTCCTACGAGGTGGACGAGAGCTTCCGCGAACGGTTCCTCGAGGTAGATCCGGAGAACGAGCGGTTCTTCGTCATCGGACCAGCGGGCAAGCCGCACTTCGATCTGCCGGCATTCGCATTGCACCGCCTCATCCGGGCCGGTGTCGGCGAAGCGGAGACGCTACGGCTGGACACCTATGCGGACTCCGACCGATTCTACAGCTACCGCCGGTCGACCCATCGCGACGAGCCGTCTTACGGCCGCCAGATTAGCGTGATCGGCCTGCCGGTTCGCTAGCAAGTCAGAAGCTCAGCTTATTGCCTTTTCGGGCGGCCTGATTGGCGCAGTCCGCGCTGTCGCGCTAAGGCGCCGCGCACAGGAGACATTTCTTGCCCACTGAAGACGATATCAGCGGTTCGCCGCAGCGCCGCCCCAAGCCGTCCACGACCAGCATCGGCAATCACAAGCTCAGGCCTTCGACCCTGATGCTGGGCTACGGGTTCGACCCGGCCTTGAGCGAGGGTTCGCTGAAACCGCCGGTCTTTCTCACCTCCACTTTCGTGTTCGAGAAGGCGGCGGACGGTAAGCGCTTCTTCGAAGGTGTCACCGGCAAGCGGCCGGGCGGCGCCGAAGGGCTGATCTATTCGCGCTTCAACGGTCCCAACCAGGAAATCCTCGAAGACCGCCTGGCGCTGTGGGAAGAGGCGGACGATGCGCTCGCCTTCTCCAGCGGCATGTCCGCCATCGCGACGCTGCTGTTGACCTTCGTCCAGCCGGGCGACGTCGTCGTCCATTCGGGCCCGCTCTACGCGGCGACGGAAACCCTGATCGCGAAGATCCTCGGCCGGTTCGGCATTTCCTATCTCGACTTCCCCGCGGGCGCGACGCGCGAGGAAATCGACGCGGTCATCGCCAAGGCGAAGGAAAAGGGACGGGTCGCGCTCATCTATCTCGAGAGCCCCGCCAACCCGACCAACGCCCTCGTCGACGTGGAAGCGGTCGCCGCGGCCCGAAACGCTGCGTTCCCGGAGGCGCAGCGTCCGCCGATCGCCATCGACAATACGTTCCTTGGTCCTCTCTGGGCGCACCCTATCAAGCAGGGCGCCGACATCAGCGTCTACAGCCTGACCAAATATGCGGGTGGTCACAGCGATCTCGTCGCAGGCGGCCTCGTCGGGCGTCAGGGGCTGATCGATCAGGTGCGCATGATGCGCAACACGATCGGGACGATCTGCGACCCGAATACGGCGTGGATGCTCCTGCGTAGCCTCGAAACGCTGGAGCTCCGCATGCAACGGGCAGGGCAGAATGCGGAGAAGGTCTGCGCCTTCCTGCGCGACCACCCGAAGGTCGAAAGCGTCGGCTACCTCGGCTTCCTCGAAGAAGGATCGCGCCAGGCGGACATCTACAAGCGGCATTGCACGGGCGCGGGATCGACCTTCTCGCTCTACCTGAAGGGCGGCGAGAAGGAGGCATTCGCGTTCCTCGACGCGCTGAAGATCGCGCATTTGGCGGTGAGCCTTGGCGGCACGGAGACGCTCGCGAGCGCGCCGGCAGCGATGACGCACCTTTCGGTCCCGGATGAGCGCAAGATGGCGCTGGCGATCACCGACAATCTGGTACGCATCTCCATCGGTGTGGAAGATCCCGACGATCTGATCGCCGATTTCGAGAACGCGCTGCGGTCGGTCTAGGACCAGTCCTCGATCGCCCAGCCGCGCTCGGCCGCGAGCGTCCGCAGCGGCCCGTGCGGGTTCACGGCCACGGCCTCGTCGGCCCACTCGAACACGGGCGCGTCGCTCGCATGGTCGGAATAGAAGCGGACATGGCCGCGCTCCAGGCCGCTCTTTTCCAGCCAGTCGGTGACCATCCGCAGTTTCGCGGGCCCGTAGCAATTCTCGCCGTCGATCTTGGCGTGCACACGCTCGTCGAGCCCTATGATCGAGCCCGTCCCGATAACGTCGTCGAAGCCGAGCTGCGCGCTGATGGCCTCAGCGTAGAGGCGATAGCTGGCGGTGGCCATGACGACGCGGCGGCCCTCCGCCTTGTCGCGAGCGATCGCCGCGCGAGCGCCGGGACGGACGTTCGATGCCGCGGTCTTTTCGGCGAAGCTGTCGACGAGCGGCTTTAGCTCGCGCGGATGACGTTTGTGGCCGAGCAGCAGGCGGTGGCAGATTTCCTTGAGCCGCGCCCGGTCGATCAGCTTCAGCGCGTAAGCGGCCATAGCAAGCGCTACGAACGGCAAAAGTAGGAGCCGCCAGGGCGCGCGGCGCACGGCGCAGTGCAGCAGGAACGGCGTGTAGGTCGCGTGCCGCGTGACGGTGCGATCCATGTCGTAGATGGCGAAGTCGGTCTTCATGCGCGGCCCTCGATAATGGCCGTCACAAGCTGATGATCTGCCGGCTTGTCTACGTCCACCGCGGCAAGCGGGTCGGAGAGTTCCACCGCGCGGATGGTGAGACCGAGCTTGCGGCCGACTCCGTCGAGCGCCTGCTGTAGCGTGCGAAAGCGCAGCGCGGCGCCGAGAAAGCCGAGAAAACCCAGCTGCCAGAGCACTCGAAGCACCTTCTTGCGGTCCTGCTCAACCGACTGCCACAGCTCGAGCGCGGGCTGCACTTGCGGGCCGCCAAGCAGGAACAGGTTCGCTCCGCTGTAGGCCCCGCCGCGGAACTTCAGCCAGGTACGTTGCGATTCCGGCAGGCGCTTCAGCAGAGAACGCCGTTCGACGAGACCGATCGCGATGTCTGCTCCCTGTGCCTTTGCGATGAAGTCATCGATCATCCCGGCGGTCAGGAGTGCATGGTCGGCAGTCGTCACCAGCAACGGCCATTGGGTATTCGGGTCGAGGCAGAACGCCTCGAGCGTGGAAGCGATCGTGCCTCCCGATGCTTCAACGCTGACGCGGTCGTCGGCTGGAAGGACGGCGCCGATGCGGTCCGGCTGCTGCGCGAGGACCCGGATTCGCTCGACGCTTCTGCTCTCGAGCAAAGCGCGAACCGGCCTGCAAACCATCGGTTCGCCGGCGATTGAAATGAGCGCCTTGAGGTCGGTGCCGTAGGCCTGGGCGAACGCGTCGACGCCGGGCCTCGATCCCGCAAGGACGATCGCGGTGACTTGGCTCATGCCAGCCAGGAGACGATCGGCTCGCCGCGGTCGTGCGCAGCCGTCGCCTGCGTCAGCCGTACCGCGTGGAAGATCAGCGAGAGCAAGGTCCACAGCGCGACCAACTCGATGCCGACGTCCGGATGTCCGAAAAGCAGCGCCGCGACGAGGATCACCATGTTCGGGTTGCGCCGGGCGGTGATCAGCCGGAACTGACTGTCGATTTTCTGCCAGACGTGGATGTGCATGCGGTTGAAGCGGCGCATGAAGATGCCCTCGATCACCCGCTGCGCAATATAGCCGCCGACGATCACCCACAGCAGAACGGTGGCGTAGACCGGCTCCAGCGGCGTTCCGTACGCGTCGAGGCCGTGGATCCATGCCCACCACCAGAAGGGCGGGTGGATGAGGTCGATGCCGTGGTCAAACACATTGCCCCATTTCGACGAGGCTCCGGTGCAGCGCGCGAGCTTTCCGTCGACCGTGTCGAGCACCATAAAGACGAAGCCCGACGCGACGCCGAGCCAATAGTCGCCGATCCAGAATAGATAGAAGGCGAGGACGCAGAAGACGGCGCCGATGGCCGTGATCATGTTCGGCGACATGCCCGCCTGCGCTGCCCAGCGGGTCAGATGGAACGCCGGCCTGCGCCACAGATAGAGCGTCAGGATGTCGGTGACGCCCTTGTAGGCGCCGTCGTAGGCCGCCTTCTCGACGCCGACCGGGCTCTCCGGATCGAGCGGCAGGACGAACGGCCGTTCGCGCTTCCGAAGTTGGGCGTTGTTCAGTTCCGCGCTCGCCGCATCGACGAGCTCGTATCCGTCGAGGGAGCCGCCTCCCTCCATTGCCGCCGCTACAGGCGCAGGGTCTTTTCCGGCCGGAACATGCGCCAGGACCGGCGTCCCCTGCAGCGTCAGTACGGCCCCCGGACGCCCCGAGATCTCGCGCAGCCACGCCGGGTCCCAGGCAAATGCCATGTTCGCGAGCAGTACCGGCAATCCAGGCGTAGGCTGGTCGGCCGTCTCCAGGCCCATGTTCTTTGCGATCCGGCAGGCACGAACCTTCGCGTCCATTCCGAAGAGCTGCGCCGGATTGGTCCCGACGGGCACGAAAAGAGGGCTGGGCTGACTGGCCATGAGCGGGAGCGCTTAAAGGGAAGAAGTCGGGCAAGAAAGTGGCGGCTTGCCTTCCCCTTGCCGGGAGTCCTGAATTCTAGCAGTGTCCGCGCCACATGGCGTCGAATGCGACAACTGCCGGTCCTACAGGCAACACGCTCCGCATTCGCGGAACGCTGACCATCACGCGCGCCGCCAGCATTCAGCGCGAGATCGATGCCGAGCCGGATCCTCTGACGATCGACCTGTCAGGCGTCGAGCGCATGGACACGGTGGGCGCATATCTCGTTCACCGCGCGATCCGCGACCGCGGCGCGAAGGTTGTCGGGGCAAGCTCCGAAGCGGAAAGCCTGCTTCATGAGGTCGCCGAATACGACAAGCCCACCAAGGTCCGGCCCGAAGAGCCTTCGAGCTTCGTTCGCGTCGTCGCCGAGCTTGGTGAGTGGGTTGCGGAGACCGGGCGAACCTTTCTCGGGTTGCTCGATTTCTTCGGTGCGACGCTGATCGCGCTTTCGAACCTCGTTGCTCGCCCCAAAAAGTTCCGCCTGAACGCCGTCGTCCAGCGGTTCGATGTCGTCGGCGTCCGCGCGCTCGGCATCATCGGGCTGATGAGCTTCCTCATCGGCATCGTCATCGGCCAGCAGGGCGCGGTACAGCTCCAGCAATTCGGTGCGGAGATCTACACGATCAACCTGATCGGCCGCATCACGGTCCGCGAGCTCGGCACGCTGATGACCGCCATCATGGTCGCGGGCCGCTCCGGTTCGGCCTTCGCTGCGCAGCTCGGGACGATGAAGATCACTGAAGAGATCGACGCGATGCGGACGATTGGCGTCTCGCCGATCGAAGCGCTCGTCATCCCGCGCCTGATTGCGGCCGTGGTAATGATGCCGCTGCTCGCCTTCTGGGCGATGCTGATGTCGCTGCTCGGCGGCGGCATCTTCGTTTGGCTGTCGCTAAGCATTCCGCCGCTGACTTACGTCCAGCGCCTTCAGGAGGTCATTCCGCTGACCGACCTATGGGTCGGCCTCATCAAAGCGCCGGTGTTCGGGTTCATCATTGCGCTCGCGGGCTGCTTCCAGGGCATGCTGGTCGAAAGCAACTCGGAGGAAGTTGGCCTCCGTACGACCACCGCCGTCGTTCAGTCTATCTTCCTCGTCATCGTCCTCGATGCCGTGTTCGCCGTCTTCTTCAGCGGGATCGGCTGGCTATGAAGGATTGCGAGCCGATCATCACGATCCGCGGCCTTGCCAACCGTTTCGGCGAACAAATCATCCATGAGAATCTCGACCTCACCGTGTGTCGCGGCGAAATTCTCGGCGTCGTCGGCGGGTCCGGTACCGGCAAGTCCGTTTTGATGCGCTCGATCATCGGCCTGCAGACTCCCGCCGCGGGTGAGGTCGAAGTGCTCGGCGAGAACATGGTCGGGCGGAGCGAGGACGAGGCGAAGAACATCCGCCGCCGCTGGGGCATCCTGTTTCAGAACGGCGCCTTGTTCTCGACCCTGACCGTCGCGGAGAACGTCGAAGTCCCGATCCGCGAATATTTCCCTTTCATCCTGCCGCCGCTGCTGGACGAGATCGCATCCTACAAGATCGCGATGGGCGGCCTGCCGGTGGACGCCGGACCCAAATATCCGTCGGAACTGTCGGGCGGCATGGTCAAGCGTGCGGGTCTCGCCCGGGCCCTAGCGCTGGATCCTGAGCTACTGTTCCTCGACGAGCCGACGGCGGGTCTCGATCCAATCTCCGCGGCCGCTTTCGACGAGTTGATCCTGTCGCTTCAGAAGCGGCTCGACCTCACCGTTTTCTTGATCACCCACGATCTGGACACGCTATACGCCATCTGTGATCGCGTCGCGGTTCTCGCGGATCGGAAGGTGATTGCAGTAGGAACGATCCCTGAACTCTTGGCTTTGGATCATCCTTGGATACAAGAATATTTTAACGGGCCGCGTGGTCGGGCCGCAGCGGATACGGCGAAGGAGCACGCGCAGGCCTGATGGAAACGCGTTCTAACTACGTGATGGTCGGTGCTGTGACGCTCGCGATGCTCGCGGGCCTGCTGCTGTTCACGGTCTGGATTGCCGGGCTCTCGAACAAGACGACCAAGTGCTACGATGTCTACTTCGCGCAGGGCGTCAGCGGCCTCAACAAGGGATCGAACGTCAGTTTCTCGGGCGTCCCCGTGGGGCAGGTGCAGCGGATTTCGCTGCTTCCTAATCGGCCGGAATTTGTCTGGGTCCGCATCGAGGTCGATAACGAGACGCCCGTGCTTCAGGGCACGACGGCGGAGATCAAGGGCGTCGGCTTCACCGGTGTCAGTGAGATTCAGCTGAGCGGCGCGGTGAAGGGTGCGCGGCCGATTACGCAGGCTGGCCCGCAGGGCTGCCCGGTCGTTCCGGCGAGTTCGGGCGGCCTCGGCGCTCTGCTCAACAGCGCGCCGGAGCTGATCGACCGCATCCAGCGCCTGACGGAGCGCCTGACCGAGTTGCTCAGTGACAAGAACCAAAACGCCGTCAGCGACATCCTCGAGAACGTGAACCGGACCACCAAGGTGCTGGCCGACCGCGCTCCCGAGATGGCCGACGCCATTGGCGATGCGCAGATCGCGGCTCGCAACGCCGGCGTCGCCGCGCAGCGGATTGCGATCCTGACCGACAATACGAACCGGCTGGTCGTCGAGCAGGGCGGACCCGCCGCGGAGGACCTGCGCAAGGCGATCGCGTCGGTTCAGAAGGCCGCCGACAATCTCGACGCGATCGTGTCGGATGCGCGACCGGGGATGCAGAATTTCAGCAAGTCGACCGTGCCCGAAGCCAACCGCCTGATCCGCGACCTGCGTGAACTGTCGCAGACCCTGAAGGGCGTTTCGGAACGCGTCGAACAAGGTGGCGTCGGCGGGACACTCGGCCCGAAGAACCTGCCCGACTACAAGCCAAGGAAGCAGTGATGAACTTGCCGACGCGTCTTCTGGGATCGGTTGCGCTGGCGGTGCTAGTCGGCGGTTGCTCGCTCAGCAGCGTCCTAGGCGGTGGCGGCAAGCCTCCCGCTACGCTGCTGACGCTGACGCCCGAGCTCGCCGCTCCCGGCGAGTTCGAGCGCGTCGCCAATGCGGGGCAGGCGGTCACGATCAACACGCCAGTCACATCCAAGGAACTCCACACGCTCCGCGTGCCTGTGCAGGTTACGCCGACCGACGTCCAATATGTCACGAACGCGCAGTGGATCGACACACCCGACCGGCTGTTCCGGGATCTCCTTTCCGAAACCGTGCTGAGGCGGACCAACCGCGTCGTGCTCGATCCGCGTCAGGCCGGCTTGGACCCGGGGCTCGTCGTCTCGGGCGAGCTTCAGCGCTTTGGCTACGATCCTGCGACAGGCCAGGCAGTCGTCCGTTTCGACGCCGCGCTGTCGACCGTCGGGGGAACGCGCGTCGAAACCCGCCGCTTCGAGGCTCAGGCGCCGAGCGACGGGAGCGCGGCCTCGATCGGCCCGGCACTCAACCGCGCGGCGAACGAAGTGGCGATCAAGGTCGCCGACTGGATTGGAAGCCGTCCCGCTTCCTAAGCGAGCGACTTGCTCACCTGCTCGAACACGTCGCGCGACAGGCCCGGCGTGTTCATGATCCGCTCCAGTTGCGACCGCATGAGCGCGGATCGCTTCGGCTCGAAGCGACGCCAGCGGCCGAACGGCGGCACCAGCCGCGCCGCGACCTGCGGATTCAGCTTGTCTGCGGCGACGATCATGTCCGCGAGGAAAGCATAGCCGCGGCCGTCGGCACCATTGAACGCCCAGTGGTTGACGCCGAACGTTCCGGCGAGCGCGCGTAGCCTGTTCGGGTTGGCGATCGTGAATTCGCGATGCGCCGCGAGAGTCAGCACCTGATCCAGCGTGTCGGTCCGTTGGGCGGCCGCCTGCAGCGCGAACCACTTGTCCAGCACCAGCGCGTCCTCGTGGAAGCGCTCGTAGAAGGCGGTGAGAGCCGCCTCACGCTCCGGAGCGTCGAGCGACACGAGCACGCTCAGCGCACCCTGGCGATCCGTCATGTTGTCGGCCACGTCGAACTGCGCCTTGGCCAGACCGGCGGCACGCGCCTGATCCGCCCCCGCGATCAGGCCGAGCGAGACCGAGCGGAGGCGCCGAGTGCCCTTTGCAAGCGGAGACAGGTCTGCGCCTGATCCGGCATCGGCAGCCTGGGCCTTGGCCAGATCGTCCATCAACGCGCTTCCGAGCGCATGGCGGAGATGTTCGCGCGAAGAGTGGATCGCATCCGGATCGACCACGTCCATGCGCTCCGCGATGACCGCTTCGGTAGGCAGCAGGATCGCCTCGGCCTTGAACGCCGGATCGAGCTCGTTGGAGCGCAGCGTGTTGCCGGCCGCCCGGATCAGCGGCTCGGCGTCGACCGCCTCACCCCGCGCTCCGGCGAGCAGCGCTTCGAAGGCCAGTTCCTGCATCGCCTCGTAGCGCGCGAAGGGATCGGCATCGCTTTGGGCGAGCCGCTCGAGCTCATCGCCCTTACGCTTCGCACGGACCACGACAGGCGCCGAGAAACCACGGTTGATCGACAGTAAGGGCGCTTCGTCGAGTCCTTCGAACCGGACGGTCTGTTCCGGCCGATCGAGGAGGATGAGCTGCTCCGACGCAATCTCGGCTCCGCTGGCTTCCCCGAGCAACGCCGTTCGCAGCGGGATCGGCATGGGCGCCTTGGACGGCTGGCCGGGCGTCGGCGCGACTCTCTGGCCAAGCTTCAAAAGCGCGGTGCCGGTGTCGGCATCATAGTCGATCCGCGCGTCCACCTGCGGCGTTCCGGCCTGCGAGTACCAGATCTTGAAGGCCGACAGGTCGACGCCGCTCGCATCCTCGAGCGCCTTCACGAAATCGTCGCAGGTCGCTGCTTCGCCGTCGTGCCGGTCGAAATAGAGGTCGGTGCCGGCGCGGAACTTCTCCGGTCCGAGCACCGTGTGGAACATGCGGATCAGCTCGGCGCCCTTGTTGTAGACCGTCGCCGTGTAGAAGTTCGAAATCTCGATATAGCTGTCCGGACGGACGGGGTGCGCGAGCGGACCGGAATCCTCCGGGAACTGCGCCATCCGGAGCACGCGAACGTCCTCGATGCGCTTGACGGCGGCGCTGCCCATGTCGGCCGAGAAGCTCTGGTCGCGGAAGACCGTGAAGCCCTCCTTCAGGCTGAGCTGGAACCAGTCGCGGCAGGTGACCCGGTTGCCCGACCAATTGTGGAAATATTCGTGCGCGACGACGGCTGCGATGGCGTCGAAGTCCGCATCGGTCGCAATCTCCGGATCGGCCAGGATGTAGCGCGAGTTGAAGACGTTGAGGCCCTTGTTCTCCATCGCGCCCATGTTGAAGTCGGAGACGGCGACGATGTTGAACTGGTCGAGATCGTACTCGCGGCCGTAGACCTTCTCGTCCCACGCCATCGCGGCCTTCAAGCTGGCCATCGCATGACCGGTCTTAGGCAGGTCCGCTTCGCGCACCCAGATGGCGAGATCGACCTTGCGGCCGCTCATGGTCGTGAAGGTGTCGCGGTTCGGCTTCAGGTCTCCGGCCACGAGAGCGAAGAGATAGGATGGCTTCGGGAACGGATCTTCCCACTCGGCCCAGTGGCGGCCGTGCTCGCCCTTGCCACTGGCGAGCTCGTTGCCGTTCGTCAGCAGGATCGGGAAGCGCTGCTCATCGGCATCCATGCGGACGCGATAACGGCTGAGGACGTCGGGCCGGTCGGGGAAGAAGGTGATGCGGCGGAAGCCTTCGGCCTCACACTGCGTGCACAGCATTCCGCCGGACGCGTAGAGGCCCATCAGTTTGGTGTTCTGGGCCGGATTGATTTCGACTTCGGTCTCGAGGTCCGCGCGGTCGCCTTCGATGTCGACGACGAGCTGCGGTCCCTCCATCCGCCAGGCTACATCTTGCCCGTTCGCAAGGACGTTCAGGGGCGTCAGTTCATCGCCGTCCAGCCGCAGCGGCCGGTCATGCGCGCCATTGCGCTCGACGGTCAGGCGCGACCGCACCCGAGTGACGTCCGCGTCCAAAGCAAAATCGAGGGCGATCTCCGGCACGAGCCAGTCTGGCGGCCGGTAGTCTTCCCTGCGGATCGTAGCGTGGACGGGGGCGGGCGGAGCTTCCGGCGCAGTCTCTGCGTCCGGCAAGGTGCGTATATCGGCCATGGGCGCGACTTAGGCACGGGTTCATTGCGGCGCAATCCGAACAAGCGCAGAGGAAAGCGGAAGCCGCCAGGACGTTTCGCCCCGAAGGAGCATCTGCGATGAAGCTAGCTTTCCTTCCTCCCGTCATGCTCGCTGGATTCGCCGCAGCCTGCACTCAACCCACGAACGACGCGCCCGCGTCAGCTGCCTCGACGCCCCGCGAGTGTTTCCGCGCCGCGGAGGTCAACGGCTACCACCCGCGGACGCCCACGTCGGTCGACGTGCAGGTTGGGGCGAGCCGATACTATCGGCTTGAGCTGCAGGGCACCTGCCCGAACGTCGACTGGTCGAACCGGGTTGCGCTCAAGACCCTCGGTGGAAGCAGCTGGATCTGCCAGGGCAATGACGCGGAAATCATCGTTCCCAACGCCGGCATGCCCGATCGCTGCCTCGTCGAGAGCGTCCGTCGCCTGAGCGACGAGGAAGTGAAGGCGCTAAAGCTGCATCCGTGACTTAAGCGGCGTCGGGAGGCACGACGACGTTCCGCCCACGCGTCAGGGCTCCAAGCATCCCGCCGAGCGCCAGGAAAGCGCCCGCGACTGCCAACGGCGTCCAGCGATAGCCTTCCAGCGCCGTCGAGAAGGCCATGGCGATGATCGGCACTATCACACTCGAATAGGCCGCCTTCGCGGGGCCGATCTTGCGGACCACCGGATAGTACAGGCTGAACGTCAGCACCGACGCCGGCAGGGCAAGGTAGAGGACGCCGGCCCAATAACCGATGCGATTATCGAACACCGGCGGGCCGGCCATCGTCAGCGCGAATGCGACATTCAGCATGGCGCCGGTCGCCATCGACCAGGCTAGCATGGCGAAGAGCGGAAAGCGCCGGACTTCCGGGCGAGCCTGGTAAACGTTGGCCGCCGACGCTCCGATCATCCCCACGAACGTCAGGCCGAGGCCCACCGCGATTTCATCCGCTCGTGCGGCATGCTGCTGAAACTCATGCACGAACAGCATGCTGATCCCGACGATCGCGACGAGAGAGCTCCACACGAAGCGCTTGCTCGGCCGATGGCCGAGGAATGCCCATGCCATCAGCGTGCTGGGAATGAGAAGCAGGGCGAAGATGGTCGCGACGATGCCGGACGTGATGTGCCGCTCGGCGAGGTAGACGGCGTTGAAGTTCACGCAGAACTGGGCAAGCCCGAGGAACAGTGCCGGCAGCAGCGCTCCACGCCCCAGTCCCAGCTTTTCGCCTTTCCACCGCGCAACCGCGGCCATCGCAACGGACGCGAGGATGAACCGGTATGCGACCGACCATTGCGGCGGCACCGTGCCGATCTGGTCGCGAATGACGATCCAGGTCGACCCCCAGATGGCCGTAAAGATAGCGAATGGCAGGACGACGTCCGTCGCCCGTGAGTGCCTCACAGGGCAGCGATGGCGGCCGCCAGCCGCTCCACGGGTTCTCCGCCTTGGTCCCAGCTGGTGACCAGGCGAATTTCGCCCGGAGCCCAGTCGTAGAAGTCGAAGCCGGCTGCCCGAAGCGTGGCCGCTTCATCGGGAGTCGCGCGAACGAAAATCTCGTTGGCCTCCACGGGATAGACCAGGCGCTCGCTGGCGGCCGCCGCAATGGTCCGGGCAGCGGCGTTCGCCGAGCGGGCGTTCTCGAGCCAGAGGTCGTTCTCGAGCATGGCCAGGATCTGCGCAGCCATCATGCGGCCTTTCGAAAGGAGATGTCCGGCGCGCTTGCGGCGGACGGCGACCTCTTCGGCGAGCCCGGGCTTGAAAAGGATCAGCGCCTCGGCGTTCAGGCCGCCGTTCTTCACGAAGCCGAACGACAGTGCTTCGACGCCCGCTCGCCACGTCACGTCGGCCGGGCTTGCTCCCGTGCTGACGA
Source organism: Sphingomonas telluris (assembly GCF_022568775.1). Lineage (NCBI taxonomy): Bacteria > Pseudomonadati > Pseudomonadota > Alphaproteobacteria > Sphingomonadales > Sphingomonadaceae > Sphingomonas > Sphingomonas telluris. The sequence continues at coordinate 599,366 of NZ_JAKZHW010000002.1, forward strand.
TCGCATTGGCAAAGCGTGCGCCGTCCATGTGAAAGCCGAGGCCGTGGGCCTTCGCGCGTTCGCCAAGGGCGCAGACTTCATCGGCCGTATAGGCCAGCCCGTACTCGGTGGCATTGGTGATCGACAGCGCTTTGGGTTGGACCTGGTGCACGTCCTTGCGGATGCGCGCGACCGCTGCATCGACCGCCTCCGGAGCGACCTTGGCGCCCGGGCCGTCGACGAGCATCAGCTTCGCGCCGTGCGTGTAAAAGGCGGGCGCCCCAGCCTCATCATTCTCGATATGCGCATCGCGGTGGCAGATGACCGCGCCGAACGGCGGGCAAAGTGCCGCCAGCGCAAGGCAGTTCGCTGCGGTACCCGTCGCGACCCACAAGGCGCTCAAGTCTGTCTCGAACAATTCCGAGAAGGCGCCGTCCAGCTTCTGGCTGAGCTCGTCGCCGTCATAGGCGGTGCTCAGCTCGTTGGACTTCGCAATGGCCTCGATCACCGCCGGATGGGCGGCTGCCGCATTGTCTGAGAAGAACCGCATGACGTGCCGAATGGCGGCGGCGGCACCGCCGGTCAATGGCAGCGAAATTTTGGGGCTTGCGCGTGCGCTACAAATGTAGCACGCTACAAAAGTAGCGCGAAAGGATTCCGAGTCTTATGCTCAACAAGCTGCCCCCAAGAGAGCGCCAGATCGTCGACCTGCTGTACCAGCACCACGGCGGTCTGCTGGTCGCGGAGATCTGCGAATCGCTCCCCGACCAGCCGAGCGGATCGGCCGTGCGGACGATGCTCAAGCGGCTCGAGGACAAGGGATACGTGCAGCGCACGGAATCCGAGAAGGGCTTCCTCTACAGCCCCGCAGTCTCCGACGCGGTCGCCCGCAAGACCGCTCTGTCGGACGTCGTCCGGGTCTTTTTCAACAATTCACCGGCCGGAGCGGCTACTGCGCTGCTCGGCATGTCCGGGCTCGACTCGTCGGAGCTGGATGAGATCGAAGCGATGATCGCCAAGGCTCGCGCCGCCAAGAACGGCAAGGGAGCGAAGTGATGGAATATCTGCTTTCAATCGCCGCCAAGTCCCTGCTGATCGCGGGCGGAACCCTGCTGCTCCTTAAGGTAATGCACCGGCGGTCTTCGTCAGACCGCAGCTGGGTCGCACACCTCGGCCTGCTGGCGTTGCTGCTGCTGCCCGTCGGCGCGCTGGCGCTCCCGGCACTGAACGTCGTCGGACCGGCCTTCCTCGCCACGGACGCGACGCCCGTATTTTCTCCCGCACACAACGGCACGATCGTGGATGCTCCCGCCGCGTCGGAGGTCGCGAGCAGTACCGAACCCTTTCAGCCTGCGACGGCAGGCGGCGGGGGCGCCGGCATCGATTGGCTCTTCTGGGCCTATGTCGCTCCGGCTGGCATGCTCCTTCTGCTCACCCTGATCGCGCTCGGTCGGCTGCGGCTGCTGAAGGCGAGGGCGAAAGTTCTGCTCGAGCCGCACTGGCTGCAGGCGCTGGCGCAGGCGCAGCACCGCATGGGCTTCAAGAACGGGACTGCACTGCTGACCAGCGATGAGCTCCGCTCGCCGATCAGCTGGGGCCTGATGCGTCCGGTGATCCTGCTCAACACCGACGCGACCAAGGCGCGCGACGAAGCCGAAGCGATCATCGCCCACGAGCTGGCGCACGTCGCCGGCCTCGACTGGGCGAAGCTGATGCTTTCGCGGATCACGGTGGCCCTGTTCTGGTTCAACCCGCTGGTCTGGCTGTTGGCTCGTGAGGCGCACCAGCTTCGCGAGGAAGCGGCCGACGACGCAGTGCTGGCAGCGAACATCGAGGATACTCAATACGCCAACCTGCTGGTCGGCATTGCGCGACACGAGTGCAACGGATTGCTGCTCGGTGCGCACGGCGTTGCGCCCGGCAAGGGGTCGCTGACACGCCGCGTGAAGCGCGTGCTCAACGCCGCGCTCGAGCGGGCACCCGGCGGGTGGCGGTGGAGCAGTGCGGCGGCGTTCTTCGCCGCTGGCATGACCGTTCCGGTTGCTGCTCTCCAGTTCGTGGCGCCGACCATCGCCTCGGCACAGTCGGAGGGAAGGTTCGTGGCCGACGCACCGCCTGCGCCCCATTCCGTGGCGAATGTCGCCGAAGCTCCCGCGCCGCTCGCGCCCCCGGCAGTTGCTCAAGTTCCGGCTCCGCCGGCCACGCCGATCGCTCCGGAGGCGCCTCGCGCAATGGTGGACGTGAGCGCAACCACGCAGGCGGCACTCGCAGCAGCGAGTCACGCGACCGCCGAAGCGCATGACGCGATCGATCGAGCGATTGCGCTGAAGGCCGTCGGCGCTTCGCCCGCCTATGCCCAGGCACTGCGAAACGCTGCGCCGAATATGCACCTGTCGAACGAGGACATTATTGCGCTCAGGGTGATGGCGATTACTCCGGAGTATCTCGGGGATCTCGCGCGATCCGGCCTTCCAAACCTCGATGCGGACGCTGTCGCCGAAGCGCGCGCGCTCAACATCGACGGCAATTACATCCGGGGAATGGCCGCGGCCGGATATCGTGGGATCTCGCTCGACGATCTCAGCCAGATGAAGGCGGTGGGGATCACGCCTGCGGACGCCGCGCGATACCGAAAGGCGAGCCGCGGTCTTCCGAGCGTGGACGCGCTGGTCACGGCCAAGACGTCCGGCCTGACGCCGGAGGACATCGACCCCGACGACGGCGAGTGACGCCGACCGACTGAACTAAATTCCGACTGACGACCAACCAACGCCCGGCCTCGGGCGAACGGGCGAGCCTTGCCCAAGCATTTTTGAAGGAGATTTGCGATGATACGTATGTTCGCATTCCTTGCCGCGATCTTTGTTTCGATCGTCGCGGTGACATCGGCCACTGCGATTGCCAGCGACGGCGGCCCGATCAGCTTCCGCATCGACGCAGACCGCGGCAACGCTGGCGAGGTCAAGGCGACCTTCAGCAAGCGGGACCGCAAGCACAACGAATGGTCCACCGGCATTCCGGTGAACCAGCTGGAAGGCTTCAGCGTCGCGAGCCTCCGGTCAAGCTCAAGCCAGCCAGTGCGTTTCGCGGTAGTCCGCGATGCCGGTCGGCTGGATTGCGCCGGTACGGGCAGTCGCTCGGTGGCTTCGGGTGGCTGCACGTTCGCGGCGAGCGCGGCGTTGAGCGACTTCCTCGCGAGCCGGGGCGTCCGGCGACCGAACGAGGATGAGAGCTTCTCGATGATGGCGCTGAACGTCCGCCGCGACTTGGTCGAGGCGCTCCATGCCGCGCGCTATCCCGCCCCAACCCCCGAAGATCTCGTCGGTCTTACTGCGCTCGACGTGAACACAGCTTACATTTCGGGCTTGTCCCGCGTCGGTTACAGGCCGCCGAACCTGGAGGCGCTTCTTCAGTTCAAGGCGCTGAACGTCACGCCCGATTACATCGAGGGCTTCGTTCGCCACGGCTATGGCAACATGAACCCGGATGAGCTGGTCCAGCTCAAGGCGCTCGACATCAGCGCCGATTATGTCGCGAGCTTCCAGCGTGTCGGCTATCGCAACCTCACCGCCGATCAGCTTGTGCAGCTGAAGGCGCTTGGCGTGACTGCGGACTATGCGCAGGCCGTGCAGCGCGGGAGCGCGCAGCTGCCTTCGCCGGACAAGCTGGTCGAGCTTCGAGCGATTGGCTTCCAGCCGCGTTGACCGCTAGCCGGCGCGCGGGCTCGCCTGCCATCCGCCTCCTAGCGCGCGGAACAGGTCGATTTGCGCGTCGGCGACCTGGCCGTTGATGTCGGCCACCTGGGCCTGCGCTTCGGCGAAGGTCCGCTCTGCGTCCAGCAAGGCGAGCGAGTCGACCTGCCCCTCGCGCTGCTGCGCGCGAACGATGTTCGCAGCGATCTCCGCCTCATCGCGCGCGGCCTTCAGCGCCTCGCGGCGGCGCAGCGCGTTCGCGTAAGCCGAAAGCGCCGTTTCGGTTTCCTGCAGTGAGCGCATCACCGTTCCGTCGAACTGCGCCAACGCCTCCTGAGTGCCTGCCTCGGCACCGGCGACCCGCGCTCTTGCGCGCGCGTGATCGCTGAACGACCAGCTGATCAGCGGTCCCAGCAGGAAGCCGATGGGATTGCTGAACAGGTTGCCGAGGCTTCCCGCGCTCGAACCCACCGACCCGCCAAGGGTCACCTGCGGGTAGAGCTCCGCCGTGGCGACGCCGATGCGCGCGGTTGCGCCCGCCAGCCTGCGCTCGGCTGCGCGAACGTCGGGCCTCCGGGCGAGCAGTTGCGCGCCGTCGCCGACCGGGATCGGGTGCGCGAGGTCGAGCGAAGAGGTGCGCGCGCCCGCATTTACGGGGAGTTCGGCGGGCGCGCGGCCGGTCAGCACAGCCAACCGGAAAAGAGCGGAATCGCGTTCGGCGGCAATGGTCGGAAGCTCCGCCTGCCGCTGGTTGCGGAGCGCGGCGATGCGCGCAGTATCGAGCCGTGTAGTCTGGCCGATGTCGACCTGCTTCTTCGTCAGGCGAAGCGATTCATCGAGCAGCGAAACAATACGCTGTCCGACCGCCAGCCGCTCGGCCGCGCTCGCCGCATCGGCGTAGGCTCGCGCCGTATCGGACACGATCGCGATGCGGACGGCGTCGGCGTCCGCGTCCGCAGCTCCGACGTCGGCGCGGCCCGCTTCGACATTCCGGCGGACTCGCCCGAACAAATCGACCTCGTAGGCGACCTGAAGTCCGGCATCGAAACTCGTCGACGCGTCGGACTCCGTAACATCGCGGCCGTGGGTCACACCCGCGTTCACACCGCCCTGCGGCAGGCGATCCACCTTGATCTCACGCAGCGCAGCGCGTGCCTGGGCAAGGCGGGCGACCGCCGCACGGACGTCCGTGTTGTGAGCGAGCGCGTCGGCGATGAGGCTGTCGAGGACCGGATCGTTGTACAGCCGCCACCAATCGTCCGGCACCGGCGCGAGCGCCTGCACCGACGGATTGTTCGCGGCAACGAACGGACCGGCTGCCGTCGACGCGGTTGCGGGCCGAACATAGTCGGGTCCGCTGCTGCATGCCGCGAGGGCGAGCGCCGACACTGCGATGGTCAGTCTCTTCATCGTGAAATTCCTTATTCTGCCGGCAGCAGCGCGAGCTGCTCGTCGCCCGCCGCACCGCCGCGCCGGCGCTGGGCCAGCCGCTGACCGAGCGTGCGGCAGGCGACGTAGAAGGTCGGCGTGAAGATCAGGCCGAACGCGGTGACGCCGATCATCCCGAAGAACACTGCCGTGCCGAGCGCCTGGCGAAGCTCCCAGCCCGGACCGCTCGCGATCACCAGCGGCAGGGTGCCGAGGACGAATGCGAAGCTGGTCATCAGGATCGGACGCAACCGGGCCCGCGCCGCATCGACGGCGGCGTCGATCGGCCCGAGCCCGCGCTCTTCCGCCTGCTTGGCGAACTCGACGATCAGGATCGCATTCTTCGCGGCCAATGCGATGAGGACGATCAGGCCGATCTGCGTCAGGATGTTGTTGTCCAGCCCGCGCAGGTTCACGCCGGTCATCGCCGCCAGCAACGTCATCGGTACGATGAGGATGATCGACAGCGGAAGCAGCAGGCTTTCGAACTGCGCCGCCAGCACCAGGAAGACGAACACCACGGACAGAGCGAAGATCAGGATGGCGATATTGCCGGCCGCCTGCTGCTGGTACGCGATGCCCGTCCACTCGGTGGAGAAGCCCGCGGGCAGCTTGGCCGCCAATTTCTCCATGATGTTCATCGCCTGGCCCGTCGACGTTCCCGGCGCAGTCTCGCCGTCCACCTCGACGGCCGGGAAGAGGTTGTACCGTGTGACGCGATACGGCCCCGTCTTGTCCTGGAACGTCGCGACCGAACCGATCGGCACCATCGCACCGCTGTTCGAACGAGTCTTCAGCTGGGCGATGTCGCTCGGGTCGTCACGGTACTGCGCATCCGCCTGAGCGGTCACGCGATAGGTGCGGCCGAGCAGGTTGAAGTCGTTGACGTAGGCCGATCCGAGATAGACCTGCAGCGCCTCAAAAACCCGCTCCGGAGGAACGCCGAGCATGTCCGCCTTGGCGCGGTCGATGTCCGCCCAGATGCGCGGGGTGGCCGTGTTGTAGAGCGTGAAGACGTTCGCGAGATGCGGGTCCTGGTGCGCTTCGCCGATCAGCTGCTGGGCAGCCTGTTCGAGCGCCTGGTAGCCCTTGTCGCTGCGGTCTTGCACGATCATGCGATAGCCGCCGCCGCTGCCGATACCCTGGATGACGGGCGGCGGGATGACGAAGACGAACGCCTCGTCCATGTCGGCCAGAGCGGCGCGCATGTCGTTCTCGATGTTCTGCTCGGTGCGGTCGGTCCCGGCGCGCTCCTCGAATGGCTTGAACGTGACGTAGGCGGCGCCGGCGTTGGATGCCTGCGTTCCCGAGGCTCCGTCGAAGCCGGAGAACATCACCGCCTGGTCGACGCCGGGCACCTTGCGGAGCTTGGCGACGGCCTTCTTCAGCACCGCGTCCGTGCGCTCGATGGAGCTTCCGGGCGGGAGCTGGATTGCGGCGAGCGCGTAGCCCTGGTCCTGCGAGGGTATGAATCCGGCGGGCGTGTAGACGAAGATGCCGACGGTCAGCGCGACGAGCCCCGTGTAGATCGCAAGCGCTCGCTTCGGTGCGCGCAGGATGCGGCGCGTAAAGTTGCTGTACCAATCGCTCAGGCGATTGAAGCCGTCATTGAAGCGGTCGCCGGCGCGATGGACGAAGCCCATGATGCCGGACTCCGCGCGATGTTCGCTCTTCGGCTGCAGGAGCCGCGCGGCCAGTGCAGGCGAGAGCGTTAGCGACAGCAGCAGCGAGATGATCGTCGAAGCCGCAATGGTCACCGCGAACTGGCGGTAGAATTCGCCCGTGATCCCGGTGAGGAAAGTGACCGGCACGAACACCGCGCAGAGCACGAGGACGATCGCCACGAGCGCCGTCGAGACTTCATCCATCGACCGGTGCGCCGCTTCGCGCGGAGACATGCCGCTCTCGAGGTTTCGCTCGACATTCTCAACCACGACGATGGCGTCGTCGACGACGATGCCGATCGCCAGCACCAGGCCGAACATCGACAGCGTGTTGAGCGAATAGCCGAGCGCCAGAAGCACTGCGAACGATCCGATGAGCGACACCGGAATGGCGACGATCGGGATGATCGCTGCACGCCAACTCTGCAGGAACACGATGATCACCAGGACGACGAGCAGCATCGCTTCGAGAAGCGTTTCCTGGACGGCGGTCATTGATTCGCTGATGAACTCTGTCGGGTTCCAGATGATCCGGTACTCGAGTCCCTTCGGAAAGCTCTTCGCAGCATCCGCTAGCTGCGCCTTCACACCCTCCGCGGCCGCAAGTGCGTTCGTTCCCGGACGCTGCGTGATGCCGAGGATGATAGAGTCCGTGCCAGACAGATAGGCGTTTACGCCATAGTCGCTGGCGCCGAGCTCGACGCGCGCCACGTCGCGGAGGCGCGTGATCGCGCCGGTCGTCGGATCGGTACGGATGATGATGTTCGCGAATTCGTCGGCCGTCTTGAACCGGCCCTGCGTTTCCACGTTGAGCTGCTGCGCGGCGCCGGTGTCGTACGGCGGCTGTCCGACTACACCGGCGGCGACCTGCACGTTCTGCGAGCGCAGCGCATTAACGACTTCGCCGGCGGTCAAGCCGAGGGTCGAAGCACGGCCTGGGTCGATCCAGACGCGCATCGCATAGTCGCGGGCGCCGAAGATCTGGACGTCGCCAATACCGTCGACGCGGGTAAGCCGATCACGGATCTGGGTGAGCGCGTAGTTGGACACGTAGCCGCGATCGAGCGAGCCGTCCGGCGACAGCACGTTCACGGCCATCAGCCAGCTCGGCTGCTCCTTGCGGACGACCACGCCCTGACGGCGCACTTCTTCCGGAAGCGCCGGCTCGGCCAGCGCCACGCGGTTCTGCACGAGCACTTGAGCCGTATCGAGGTTGGTGCCGATCTTGAACGTGACGGTGATCGTTACCCGTCCGTCCCCGGTCGACTGCGACGACTGATAGAGCATGTTGTCGACGCCGTTGATCTGCTGCTCGATGGGAGCGGCGACCGTGTCCGCGACGGTCTCGGCCGAAGCACCCGGATAATTGGTGCTGACCGTCACCGTCGGCGGAACGACGTTCGGAAACTGCGAAACCGGCAGCCCGAAATAAGCGAACAGGCCGACGATCGTGATGATGATCGCGATCACGCCGGCAAAGATCGGGCGCCGGATGAAGAAGTGGCTGAACTGCATGGGAAGTGGCCTTGATTATCTGGCGGCCAGAGTCGCCTGGGAGGCGCTTGGCGTGTCGGGCGGCGGAGCCTTGGCGGCGGCCGTCTCGGCAGATTGAATTTGCGTGACGCGCGGCTTCACCTTCGCCCCTGGCATCGCGAACTGGACGCCTTGGATGATGACTTGGTCGGCGGTGGTCAGGCCCGAGCGCACGACGCGGAGGTCGCCGACGAGCGGCCCTGTTTCGACCGGCTTGGCCGAGACGGTGCCGTCCTTGCCGACGGTCAGCACAATCTTGCGCGCCTGGTCCGTGCGAATCGCCGCGTCAGGAACCAGCAGTGCAGGAGCCGTTCCGCCGTCCGCCAGGCGCATGTTTCCGAACATGCCGGGCGTCAGGAAATAGTCGGGGTTGTGCACGACGGCGCGCGCCCGGATCGTTCCCGAATTCTGACTGATGCCATTGTCGGTGAAGTCCAGCCTGCCGCGCCAATTGTACGACGCCTCGTCCTGCAACCGGATCTCGGCGACTTCGCCCGCGGCACCCGAACGACGCTCGCGGGAGTCCTTGAGGTACAGGGACTCGGGAACGTCGAAGGTGAAGTAGATCGGGTCGAGCGCGTTGATCGTGGTCAGCAGCGAACCGTTGCTGTCGCCCGAGCTCACGAGATTGCCGACATCGATGCGGCGGTCGGAAATCCGTCCGCTGATCGGCGCGCGAATCTGCGTGAACTCGACGTCAAGCGCACGCTGGCGAACGCGAGCCTGCGCCGCTGCGAGTGCCGCGCTCGCGGTCCTCACCTGCGCCGTCAGTTGATCGACGTTCGCCTGCGATACGGCATTCGCGGCCAACAGCCGCTGCGCACGGCCGAGGTTCAGCTGTGCAAGCGCCAACTCACTCTGCGCTGTCGCAACGCCGGCACGAGCTTCCGCAAGCGCCGCCGTGAATGGGCGCGGATCGATGGTGAAGAGCAGCTGGCCCTTCCGTACGATCGCGCCGTCCGTGAAGTGGATTCCCACGACCTGGCCGGACACGCGCGGGCGCACGTCGACGGTGCGGCTGGCTTCGAAGCGACCGACATAATCATCCCACAGGTTCACCTCACGCTGGAGGGGAGCCGCGACCGTCACCGAGGGGAGTGGAGGAGCAGCAGCTGGGGAGGGGTCGCTGTTCCAAAGAGTGACAGCCGCGGCAAGCACGACCAGGGGAGTTCCAAAGATTGCGGCGCGTTGCCACAGGGGACGATCCTTGATGGCAACGCGCACGCTTTGCGCGCCGCCATCCACGGGGACCTTGGTGATCATATTCATGCGGCAATCCTTCGCGGAGCGCTGAGGACCGAATTGATGCTGCCGGCCATCAGCTCATATTGGTCCGCCGTGAATCCGGCGGAGAGGAAGTCGGCGACGTCGTCGCCGGGGACGGTGAAACCGAAATGCCAGGTGAGGACCGCGATGCGGCGCAGCGCTTCCAGCTTCTCGTTGGCGAGCTGCGGATTTCCGCGTGCAAGCAGCCAGTTCCAGAGGCGGCGCAGACGTCCGGCGGCACGAATGGTCCACAATTTGTCGACACGGGCGAGGCGGATCACAGACCATTCCAGCGGCGAGAAATCCGGCTTCGCGTTGCGCGGCGTGGCCATCGCCGAAAGGACGATCGGCTGCGAATTGTGCGTTTCAATGCGCTCGAGGTAGGCCAAGTTCATTCTCCCACTTTTTCCGGACGAGCGCCGTCGTTCGCCGGAATTGGGTCCGACGCGGGCACTCTGCTCGGCACGCAAAAAGCCGTTCGACGAAGCGCTCAGCTTCGGCCGTGATCAGCTATCGATGTGTTCTAACTGGCGGGCGTCAGAACCCGCGGAAGGTACAAGCCAAGTTCAATGCCATCGTCCTTTTTTTGTTTTTGACGATCGAAGCGATGCCAGAGTCCTGATCGCACGCTTTCTGTACTGGTCAGTATAAAGTCGGGTAAGCGACGTCAACCAAAATTCTGTACCGGGTGATAAAAAAATCTGACGAGGTGATAAATTCTAAGCGCTGGGCCACAGGGCGAGGCCGCTTTCGACCAGGCTGTCGAGCTCATCGCGGTTGGCGCCCTGGCTCGCCTGGACCGAAATGCCCTGTAGCAGCGCGATCAGGACTCGCATCAATCCTTCGGGATCGACGTGTGCCGGCAGGTCGCCTTCCTCCTTGGCGCGGATGAAGCGCTCGGTCAGCGCACGCTTGCCCGCATCTCCGCGCTTCACGACTTCCTCGCGGACGGTCTGCGCCTCGGGGCCGCAAGCGACGGACGTGATGACGCCCATGCAGCCGTGCGGCTGATCGCAGCTCATGACGTTGTCGACGGATCCGCGGAGCATCACCTCGGCAACTTTGCGGGCGGTCGGCTGCTCCAGCGCCCGGCGAATGTACGCCAATTTCTCGGTCTCGTAGAGATCGAGCGCCTTGCGGAAGAGCGCGTCCTTGTTGCCGAACGCGGCGTAGAGACTCGGGCGGGTGATCCCCATCGCTTCGGTCAGGTCGTTGAGCGAAGTGCCTTCGTACCCCTTTTCCCAGAAGACGCGCAGCGCCTGCGCAAGGGCGGCATCCACGCAAAATTCGCGCGGTCGGCCGCGGCAGGCGAAGGGCGAAAGCTTATTCATATCGTTCGGTACATAATTACGACCGCAACGAATTACCAGCAGATTCGGTTTCAGTCAGAGACGAGTGGTCGCCCGAGCCGGTTTCGAAGAAATGGTGCTGCCGGTGAGGATTGAACTCACGACCTCAGCCTTACCAAGGATGCGCTCTACCACTGAGCTACGGCAGCACTGACCGGAGGAGGGCCGCCTATGGCCAAGCGGGTCCCGCGCGTCAACCCGACTTGCCGGGCATCCGCGCGCCGGACTAGTGGGCCACATGACCGACAAGGACAAGGCTCGCGAGGAACGGCTCGCCGCCGCGCTGCGCGAGAACCTGCGGCGCCGCAAAGCGCAGTCGCGGGAGCTGGCGGACGAGCCGCCGAAGCCGGAGGGTTCACCTAAAGGCTGACGAGAGCCTGCCTTTCCGACGGAGCGCAACGCCAATCAGGCCGAAACCCATCAACATCGAGACCCAGGTTGCCGGCTCGGGTACCGCGGCGCTGTTCCGGAAGACGAAATTGAAGGTCGAGCCCTCGGCTCCAACTTCGTACGATTCCAACTGCGTCGGCGCTAAGTTCGGGTCGAACAGCGCGCTCGAGAAGTTCAGGCCCGCCAGGTTGAACCCGATGTCGGTGCAGATCCCGCTGCAGGTCAGCTCAAGTCCAAAGTCGCCCAGCGCCCCCGACCCCGAAAGGTCCGAGAACCGCACATAGGCGTCGCCGAAGAAGGGGGAATAGAAGCCAAGATCTCCCGTTCCTGGTCCAGGAACCTGCGGTGGACCACCGGTGATCAGGAACGCCATGCCGAAATCGAAGATCGACGCCTGGTCGACCGGATCGAGTGGCGTGGACGTCTGCTGGTCATTGCTCAGATGGACGGAGCCGTCGATGAACTGCTCCTTCAGCACAGTCGCGAACAGATAATCAGTGGGAGAGTTCGTGAAGGTCAGGCCGACCGGAACGGTTGGTGGATCGTTCACTCCGCCAAGGCAGCATGGCCCAAGGGTGACCGTGACGTCGGACTGCAGGCCGGAACCGTAATTGACATCGAAGGGGAGAACGATGGCATCTCCATCCTCCGCGTCTGTCGAGATCTCGTAAGTGGTCCCGTACTGGTTGCCGTCGATCACCGTCCTTCGGGCTTCCCCAGCCGTCGGCAGGCAGCAGGTGAAGACCGCGGCAAGCAGCAACCGTCGAGTTTGCGCGAACGTGGTGCCAGGCATCGGGAGCCCCCTTAACGCACTGAGTCGCAACGGAGTCTGTACGCCCGGCCTTTATCAAAATTGACGATGTAACGCTAGCTTGTCCGGCCCGTTCAGATTGGCGCGCAGGCCTCTTCGAGCCAGGCGAGATCGTCGCCCGTCAGGCGCGGCCCGATCTTCTCCACCACCTGGGCATGATAGTCGTTGAGCCACGCGAGTTCTTCGGGGCTCAGCGTCTCCTTGGCGATCAAGCGGCGCTCGATCGGCGCGAACGTCAGCGTCTCGAACCCGAGCGTCTCCTTCTCCGCGCCAACGACCGGATGATCGACGACGAGGACGAGGTTCTCGATGCGGATGCCGTACTCGCCGGTCTTGTAGTAGCCCGGCTCGTTCGAAAGGATCATGCCTTGGCGCAGCGGCTCGTCTCCGCCCGATTGAGCGCTGCCGACGGGCGAAATGCGCTGCGGACCTTCGTGAACCGAGAGGAAGCTGCCGACGCCGTGTCCGGTGCCGTGGGCATAGTCGAGACCCGCTTCCCACAGCGGCCGGCGAGCGAAGCTGTCGAGCTGGCTGCCGCGCGTACCCTTCGGGAAGATCGCGGTCGCCACCGCGATGTGGCCCTTGAGTACTCGGGTGAAGCGATCGCGCATTTCCGCGGTCGGCTCGCCGATGACGACCGTCCGCGTGATGTCGGTGGTCCCATCGAGATACTGGCCGCCTGAGTCGATCAAATAGATCGAGTTCATCTCGAGCTTGCGGTTGGTCTTCTCGCTGGAGCGGTAGTGGACGATCGCCCCGTTCGGGCCAGCGCCCGAAATGCTGTCGAACGACAAATCGCGCAGTTCCGGATCTTCGCGGCGAAGCGCCTCAAGATGGTCGGACGCCTTAAGCTCATCGACGTCGCCCTTCGGAGCCTCTTCCTCGACCCAGCGAAGAAAGCGCGAGATGGCCGCACCGTCGCGCTCCTGCGCCGACTTCTGCCCTGCAATTTCGACCGGGTTCTTGATCGCCTTGGCGAGGATGGTCGGATCGCGGACCGGAATGATCTTCGCGCCCGCGCGATCGAGCGCTTCGAAGATTGCCGCGACAGCGCGTTCCGGATCGACAGCGACAGTCCGGCCCCGGAGCTCGCCGAGAGCGGACTCGAACGCGTTGCGATCATGAAGGCGAACGCCATTGCCGAGGTGCTGCTGGACCTCAGCGCTGATCTTCTCCGGGTTGACGTAGAGGTCGGCGGTGCCGTCCGAACGGACGAGGGCGAACGCCAATGCAACCGGCGTCCGAGCGACGTCCTCGCCGCGCACGTTGAACGCCCACGCAATCGAGTCGAGCGCGGACAGGACCGCGGCATCCGCGCCCTGCTTCTCCAGCCAGTCGGCGATTTCATGCCGCTTATCGGCGGAGGAGCGGCCGGTGTACTTTTCCGGATGCGCCGCGAGGTGCGCCTTCGACGCCTCGGGCCGATCCGACCAAACCTTGTCGATCGGGTTCTGCTCGACGGCCACCAATTCGGCACCGCGAGCCGCGAGCGCCTCCGTCGCCTTCTTCACCCAGTCGCGGCTGTGCAGCCACGGGTCGTAGCCGATGCGCGCACCCTCGGGCGCGTGCTCCGTCAGCCAGTCGGCGACGCTCGTCTCGGGCACTGACTGGTACGACCAGTCCTTGCCGTCGACCTGTTGGCGAACTTGGAGCGTGTAGCGCCCGTCGACGAAGATCGCGGCTTCCTGCGGCAGCACGACCGCCGAACCCGCCGAGCCTTCGAAGCCCGTCAGCCAGGCGAGGCGCTGAGCATAGCTGCCCACATACTCGCTCATATGTTCGTCGGTGAGCGGGACGACGAAGCCGTCGAGCTTGTCGGCCTTGAGTTGCTCGCGAAGCGCCTTCAGGCGGTCTGCATAACTGGACATCGGCGCTACCTAAGCCTCTGCGCCAACCTCAACAAGCTTTGCGGCCGCGCCCTTAGAGCAGGAAGTCGGACGCTACCAGGTTCGTCGCGGGATCGATGCAAATGACGAAGTCCGCGACTCCGTCGCCGTTCACGTCGCCCGAGACGTATGTGTGGCCCGCATTTTGGTAGCTACGGAGTTCGCCAACGTGGTTCGAAAAGGCGGCAGTCCCGATGAACGTGAATGCCTGATCGCCCGCGACCGACGTATTCGCGTCGATGGCCTTCAGCGAGATATGGTCCTTCTGCGAATGCGAGAAGTCGAGGATGTTGTCCATCGACGAAGCGGTGCTGTCGCCGATGCTCGTGTAGATGAAATCATCCTGGCCGGCACCTCCGGTCAGCTGGTCCGCGCCAGCGCCGCCGGTTAGCGAGTCGTTCCCATCGCCGCCATTGACAATGTCGGCGCCCGCATTGCCCAAGAGCGTGTCAGCGCCGGCAAGGCCGTTGATCGTGTCCTCTGCGACACTTCCTGTCAGAGTGTCCGCCTTGGCCGTGCCGTTGAGCGTCAGGCCGTCGCGAATGTTGGCGATGGACACCGAGAGGCTCTGGCTATCCACCAGCGAGCCATCCGATGACGTCACAACGACCTGATAGATATTGTCGGCATTCGCGTCGTTTGGCGCTTCGTAATTCGGCGCACTGACGAAGCGGAGCTCGCCCGTCGCCGAGTTGATCGTGAAGCGGCCCGCGTCCACCCCTCCGCTGATGGCGTATGTCTGTCCGCCTTCCGGATCGGTGGCGACCACGCTGGTGACGAGCGTGCCGTTCTCATTGACCGTGAGCGAGGCGGACGAACCACCGCCATTGGAGGTGATGACCGGCGCCTCGTTGACGTTCCCGACTTGCACGCCGACGGCCTGCGTTGTGCTCAGCGACCCGTCGCTGGCCCGAATCAGTAGGTCGTAGACATTGTTGCCGTCGGCGTCGGCCGCGGCTTCGAAGTTCGGGGCCGCAATGAAGGACAGCGCGCCGGTCTGCGCGTTTATGGCGAAGCGCTCGGCGTCGGCCCCGCCAGCGATGGAGTAAGTTACCGCATCGCCATCCACGTCCGTCGCATGGACCTGGCCGACCGCCGTGCTGTTTTCCGCGACCGCGAAGTTCGCACCCGACGTGAAAGTCGTGCCCTCGTTCACATTGCCGACCTGGACAGCGATGGCCTGGGTCGCGCTGAGCGAGCCGTCGCTGGCGCGGACAAGGAGGTCGTAGACGTTATTGCCGCCGGCATCCTGCGGGGCCTCGAAGTTGGGCGCGGTGACGAAGGACAGCGCACCGGTCTGCGCATTGATGATGAAGCGCGAGGCGTCGGCGCCGCCGACGATGGAGTAGCTCACGGCGTCGCCGTCGACGTCGGCGGCCTGTACGCTGCCCACGAACGTGCCGTTCTCCGCGATTGCGAAGCTGGATCCGGACGTGATCGACACGCCTTCATTCACGTTCGAGACGGTGATCTGGACGGCCTGGAACGCGCTGAGCTGCCCGTCGGAGGCGCTTACCATCACGTTGTAGAAATTGTCCTGACCCTCATCGCCCGGCGCTTCGAAGTCCGGAGTACTAACGAAGCTAAGCTTGCCGGTATTCGCGTCGATGGTGAAGAGCGTCGCGTCGGCGCCGCCGCTTATGGAATAGACCAGTACGTCATTGTCCGGATCGGAGCCGGCAATCGTGGCGACTGCAGCCGTGCCCTCGGGAAGGTTCAGCGCGAGGCTGGTGCCGCCGGCGATGAGCGGCCGGTCGTTGACGTTGCCAACGGCCACGGAGATCGCCTGGCTATCGCTTCCGCTGGCCGTGCTGGCCGTCACGACGACGTCGTAGACATTGTCCCCGTTCGCATCCGCCGCCGACTCATAATCCGGCGCTTGCACGAACCGCAGGTCTCCCGTCTGGGCGTCGATGCTGAAGAAAGCGGCATCTGCGCCGCCGGCGATCCCGTAGCTGATTGCGGCGGCCTCGGGGTCCGTTGCCGCGACCTGCGTTACGTCGAGGCTGCCTTCTGCGACCGTCGTCGAGGCGGCATTGCCACCGCCGTTGGAGGTGATGACGACCGGCTCGTCGACGTTCCCGACAGCAATGGCGAGCGCCTGGGCATCGGTGCTCGAACCATCGCTCGCGCTGACGACGACGTCATAGACGTTGTTCGCATCGGCATCCGACGCGTTTTCGAAATTGGGCGCCTGCAGGAAACTGAGCTGTCCGGACTGCGGGTCGATCGTGAAAGCCCCAGCGTCGGCACCTCCGGCAATCAAATAGGTGATGGTGGCGCCTTCGGGATCGCTGGCGGCGATCTGGGCCGCGATCGTGCTGTTTTCATCGACAGAGAGCGAAGCCGTACCGCCACCGCCGCTCGAGGTGATCGTCACGGGTTCGTTGACGTCCCAGATGTTGAGCGTGACGTGCAGCACGTCGCTGTGGACGCCGTCGCTCGCGACCACGTCGAAGACATAGCTGTTCGTGCCTTGAGCACTACCGGGCGCTTCGTAATCGGGCGCGGTCCGGAACTGGACCGACCCGCTGGACGGATTGATCGTAAAGCTCGCCGCATCCTCGCCGGCCAGGCTGAAGACGACCGTATCGCCGTCGGGGTCGGTCGCCTGGAACGAGAGGAAGGATGTGCCTCCCTCGGCCATGCCTGAAGAGATGGAATCGCTCTGCCAAAATCCGATAACCGGTGCGCTGTCGTTGCTGTTGCCGACTGTCACCGTCAGCGTTTGCGTATCAGACGCGGACCCGTCCGAAGCAGCAACGATCACTTGATAGACATTGTCATGATCGGCGTCGGCAGGAGCCTCATGGTCCGGCGCAGCCGCGAACGACAGTTCGCCTGTGGTCGAGTTGATGACAAAGCTGTTGGCGTCGGTTCCGCCGACAATAGTATAGCTGATGGTG
This sequence comes from Sphingomonas telluris, assembly GCF_022568775.1. NCBI lineage: Bacteria > Pseudomonadati > Pseudomonadota > Alphaproteobacteria > Sphingomonadales > Sphingomonadaceae > Sphingomonas > Sphingomonas telluris. The sequence continues at coordinate 616,270 of NZ_JAKZHW010000002.1, forward strand.
GGAGAGTTCGCGTCTGAGGCCGCCACGGTCGTCACGGCAGGGTTATTCTCGTCGACGGACAGCGATGCGATGTCGCCACCACCGTTGGAGGTGATGACCGGCGGCTGGTTCGCGACGGCCACTGAGACCCGCAGCGTTTGCGTATCGGCCAGTTCGCCGTCGCTGGCACGCACGATCACTTCGTAGACGTTGTCGCCGTTGCTGTCGGTTGGGCTTCCTGCTTGCGGAGCCGAGTTGAACACGAGGGCGCCGCTCGTGGGATTGATCGCGAATTGCGCTGCGTCTGCGCCGCCAACGATGGCGTATTGCAGGGCTTGGCCGCCCCCCGCGTCGATCGCGTGAACGGCCGTCACCGTCGTCTGGCCTTCGGTTGCCGAAACGGCCGCTGAGTCGCCTCCGCCGTTGGAATCGATAACAGGCGCGACGTTGGCCTTTAGAAACTGCGCCTCGATCGTGACGGCGCCGAAAGAAGCCGGCTCATTGGCCCAGGTTGCCAGGACACGGCCGTCAGCGAGTGTCGTCAGCGACGGGACGGTCTGATAGCCGGAGCCCAGGGTGTTCACCAGGAACTCGCCGCCGACTTTTGCGCCGGTCGAGCTGAATACCTGGGCCTTGATCGCCGCTAGACTTCCATCACCCGAGAGAATGTCGTCATCTGTTCGCCACGCGACGATGAACCCCCCGTCCGGCGTTCCGGTCACGCTGGGCTGCCACTGTTGGGCATAGGTCTGCGTGTTGACGCGGAACTCCGTGCCGACCTTGGTTCCGGCGGCGCTGAAGATCTGCGCCATCACGGCAAGGTCGGAGTCGCCGCTTACACCCGCCGACGTCCAGGTGACGACGAAACCGCCGCCAGACAGCGCGGTTACGGATGATCCGCTCTGCGCGCTGCTCGAAGAGGTGTGGACCTGGATATCGGTGGTGAGCGCCGTTCCGGTGGAACTGAAGAGCCGCGCCCGGATGTCGCCGCCATTGGCGGAATCCGTCCAGGTCACGAGAAAGTTGCCATTCGACAATGTCGTTACGTCGGAGGCCGATTGGGCGCCCGTCGTGGTGTTGTTGACGCGGAACTCCGTGCCGACCTTGGTTCCGGTGGCGCTGAAGATCTGCGCCTTGATGTCGTCGTCACCCGAAGCGCTGCTTGTCCAGGTAGCGACAAATCCACCGGTCGAAAGCGCAGTCAGTTCGGGGGAGGCTTGCGAACTTGTGGTCAGCGTGTCGACGAGGAACTCGCCTCCGACGGCTGCGCCTGACGCATCGTAGAGCTGTGCCTTGACGGCGTTGCCGCTTCCGTCAGCCGCGGTGTCGAACGTTGTCCAGGAAATGACGAAGCCGCCCCCGGACAAAGCCGTGACGGAGGGTTGGTACTGGGTATCGAGCGTTGCGGAGTTGACCAGGAACTCAGTGCCGATCTTCTCGCCGGTCGCGCTGAACAGCTGCGCCTTGATCGCGCTCCCGCTGCCATCCTGTGGATCCAGGTTGGAGGACCAAGCGACGATGAAACGCCCGTCGGCGAGCGTCGTCACCGTGGGCGCAATCTGGCCGCCTTGCGTGAAGCCCCCTGACATCGGTGTAACGATCGAATTGGTGTTGACGGTGAACTCGGCGCCGTCCGTGAAATATGTCGTCATTTCCGCCCCCTACGGGACGCACGCAAACGAACCGGCGAGCACCCCTGCAAAGACCTATTTAGCATGGATTAACAGGAATATAATGCGATTTTTGTGTGATCTTCCCCGTCAGGCCCCGCCCGCGAACGTCCTATTCCTGTAGGCAGTAGGCACGCTAAGAGCGTAGCATGGACAAGCCCACCGACATTGCAGGACCACCCGTCGCCGAGCAGCGGCCTTACAGTTACGAACGCCATGGTGTGACGATCGACGATCCGTGGCACTGGATTCGCGACCAGGGCTATCCGCAGGTCACCGACAAGGATGTTCTCGCCTACCTGACTGCAGAGAACGACTATTTCGAGCAGTGGGCCGAAGGGCACCGCGCGCTGCTCGACGAATTGTTCGAGGAGATGAAAGGGCGGATCAAGGAGGACGAGTCCTCGGTCCCGATCCGCGATGGCGACTGGCTCTACTGGTGGGCGTTCAAGCCGGGCGCGCAGTACCGCACCTGGTATCGCAAGAAGTTCGCCGGTGGCGAGGACGAGATTATCTTCGACGAGCCGCTGGAGGCCGAGAGGAAGGAATATTTCCGCCTGGGCGCGATGGACGTCAGCCCGGACGGCAAGCTCGCCGCGATCCTCGTCGACGACAGCGGAGCCGAGCGCTTCACCCTGCGCATCCGCGACCTCGCGACGGGCAAGGACATCGAGACCGTCACCGACGTGGCGATCGGGCAGCCGGTTTGGACGAGCGGCTCCGACGGCGTCGTCTTCAACGAGGTCAACGAGAACTGGCGCAGCTATCGCGCGCGTTTCCACCGCCTCGGGACACCGACCGAGCAGGACGTCACCCTGTACGAGGAGACCGAGGCGCTCGGCTTCACCGTCGGCGTCGGCAAGTCGCAGGACCGCAGCCTTATCTTCATCGCGACGGGCGACAATGCCACGAGCGAAGTCCGCTTCGTTTCCGCCGACGACCCGACGCAGCCGCTGACCCTGATCTCGCGCCGCAAGGAGAAGCGCCAATACGAGGCCGACGCCGCGCACGGGAAGCTGTGGATCCTCACAAACGACGACCATGTGAACTTCCGCCTGGCCGAGGCCGATCCGGCCAATCCCGAAGAATGGCGGACGGTCATTTCCGGATCGGACCGCGTCTATCTGCGTCACGTCACGTCGTACCGCGATCACCTTGCGATCCAGCAGCGGGTGGACGGCCTCGATCAGCTGATCTTGCGCACGTACCAAGGCGACGAGCGCCGCATCCCGTTCGCGGAGGCCAGCTACAGCACGGCCTTCCTCGGCAATCCGGAATTCGCTCCTGAAGCTTATCGCCTGGCCTATTCTTCACTCGTCACGCCGGCGACGATCTACGACTATCACCCCGAGGACGACCGGCTGGAGGTTCTCAAGGTCCAGGAGATCCCGTCGGGCTACGACCCGTCGAAATATGAGACCGAGCGCCTGATGGTCGATGGCCGCGATGGAGTGAAGATCCCGGTCTCCGTCGTCTATCCAAAGGGCTTCGTAAAGGACGGAAGCGGGAAGCTCTTCCTCTACGCGTACGGCGCGTACGGATACGCCGTCCCGCCAGCGTTCAACACCAACCGCATCAGCCTGCTCGATCGCGGCTGGGCCTATGCGATCGCCCACATCCGCGGCGGCGACGACCTCGGCTACCAGTGGTTCCTGGACGGCAAGCTCGAGAAGCGGACGAACACGTTCAGCGACTTCGTCGACGTGGCCAAGGGACTGATCGCGGAGGGCTTCACCCACAAGGGCGGCATCGGCATAAACGGCGGCTCGGCCGGCGGCGAGCTGATGGGCGCGGTGGTCAATTCCGATCCTGATCTATGGGGGGCGGTGGTGGCCGACGTGCCCTTCGTCGACGTGCTCAATACGATGCTGGACGACACCCTTCCGCTCACGCCCGGCGAGTGGCCGGAGTGGGGCAACCCGATCACCGACAAGGCGGCGTTCGACACGATCCGCGGCTATTCGCCCTACGACAATGTGAAGCCTCAGGCCTATCCGCCGATGCTGATCACCGGCGGCCTGACCGACCCGCGCGTCACCTATTGGGAACCCGCCAAGTGGGCCGCGAAGCTCCGCGCGACGAAGACCGACAACAACCTGCTCCTCCTCAAAATCAACATGGGCGCAGGCCATGGCGGCAAATCCGGACGCTGGGAGCGGCTGCATGAGGTCGCGGAGACCTACGGCTTCGTTCTGACGCAGGTCGACGGCGAGTGATCCGTCGCCTGCTGCTGATGCTGGCGCTGCTCGCCGCAACGCCGGCCGCCGCGCAGCAGGCCCAGGTCAATGTGACGCGCACCGGCGATGCCTTCGTCGCCGAGTTCGACCTTCCGCGTGCCTCTCCGGCCTGGGGCTTCTTTCGCTCCTCGCCTGCGAGAGACAAGCAGTCGTGGCGCTTGCAAAGCTGGCAGGTCCTGACGCCCGGCGTCGCGCTTCAGCGGTGCGGCAACTTCGATGCCCTGGTCGGCGTGAACGGGCGGCCCATCCCACCGAAGGTGCGGGTGCGCGTGACGCCTTTCACGGGCGAACTGCTGGCCGACTATGTGCCAGCGTTACGTCTGGGCGGAGACAGCGTCGCCATCTTTGATGGGCATTTCGCGGTCTTTTCCGTCAACCGCGTGACGGTTTTCGATCGGCTTGCCGGGAGGCCGCCTCCGGGCAGCGTCATCGACACTGGGACCCGTGTCCGTTTTCGCGGGACCAACCTGCGGCTCGCTGGCGACGTCGACGGCTACCGCCGGGGCGACAGCGAAGGCACCTACGGACTCTACGACGTGCCCAGGCCGGTCGTGCGAATGGGTATAGCGACCGTGCTCGACACCGACCTGCCGCAGTGGATCGCCGCCGACCTCGCTTCGTACACGCCGCGCGCGATCGAAGTCCTGTCGGCGGGGCTTGGACCCTCTGGCGTGGCGGAGCCCACGATCCTCGCGGCGTGGGAAGGTGCGAACCGCGAGGGCGCCAGCATGAACGGAGGCACGCTGAAGGGTCTGATCCTCATGCGCTTCGAAGGCCGGGCGGCGCTGAAGCCGGTCCCCGCGCTGACCGACTTGGCGCACTGGTTCATCGCGCACGAGGCGTCGCACTTCTGGCTGGGACAGAGCGTCCATTACGGATCGCAGCGCGACAGCTGGATCATGGAAGGCGGCGCCGACCTGCTGGCCGTGCGGACCGTCCAAAGCCTCAACCCTGCGTTCGACGGTCGCGCCAAGCTCAACGAAGCCATCCGCGACTGCTCCGATCTGGCCTTCCAGCCGGTTGCGACAGCAATCGACCGCAACCAGGTGCGGGCGAACTATGCTTGCGGCCTCGTCTTCGCCTTGGTCGCGGAAAGAGCGAGCCGCGGCGACTTCTATTCGTTCGTTCGCGCGCTCGTCGCCGCGAACCTCGCCGATCAAGAGGTAACGACAGCTGACTGGCTCGCGGCGTTCGAGCGCGCGGGCGGCTCGCGCGCACAGAGCAACCAGATCCGCGTTCTCGTTGAACGTGGATCGGCGTCACCGAAGCAAGCGATCGCGAAGTTGCTGCGTGACGCGGGCACTCCGTTCGCACTCAACAGGGAAGGGGTGCCGCAACTGCAATGACGCATTCGGTCTTCGAAATGGCGCTCGCGGCCGCGCCCGAGCACATCGACGAGCTTGGGCATGTCAACAATGCCGTCTGGGTCCAATGGATTCAGCAAGTCGCGATCGCGCATTGGGAGAAGGTCGCCGACCCGGCGCACAAGAGCGCCTACTTCTGGGTCGTGACCCGGCATGAGATCGACTATCTGCGCCCGGCAGTCGAAGGCGACGTGGTCACCGCGCGGACCTGGGTCGGCGAACCCAAGGGCGCACGATCCGATCGTTATATGGAATTCATCGGTCCCGGTGGTCAGGTCTGCGTGCGCTCGAAGACGAGCTGGGCCATCGTCGATAGTGCGAAGGGACGTCCGGTGCGCGTTCCAGCCGAGGTGATCGCGCCCTTTTTCGACGCCTAGAAGCCGTTCATTGCGTCCTTCAGCGCCTGCTGGTCGGCGGGCGTGATCGGCGACCCGGTGATATCTGTCGCATTCTCTGCGGCATTGCCTTCGACCTGGTCCGGAGCAACGACTTCGATAGCGAACCAGATAATACCCGCGGCCCAGACGAGCGCCATCCAGCGGCTCCTGAAGATCGAGCTGTGCTTGATCGGGATCATGCCCCCATCATGACCCAAAATCCGTTAAGCGCTCGTTTCGCGGCATGCTGCCGACAGCCGCAAACGGCCCGGCGCTTGCTCTCTTTTCCGGACCGTGCATCCACTGTCAGAAGTCGAGCGTTCGACTGTCCGAGTCGTGGGTGAACGGATTGGCCAAGCATAACGACATTGCTCCTTTCGAGCGTCGGGAAGCGCGCAGATGGACGCGGGTCACCGACTATGTCGTCGACGTCGATCCGCACGTCCGGGAAAGCTTCGAACCTAGCTTCGGTCGGCCTCGCCAATCGCGCGCGGACCTGCGGCGCGCATCGGCCAAGAAGGTCAGCCGGAAAAGCCTGTGGCTCCCCGTCGCGGCCTTGGCATTGGCCGCGGCTCTGAGCGCCTGGGGAAGCGGACTAATGGACCGGTCGGCACGGATGCGTCAGGCGGCGGACGCGACGACGACCCGTGGACTGGTCTTCGGAATGTGCAGCGACGGCGGCCTGACCAATTGCGTCGCGAGCGGCGACAGCTTCTACCTCGGCGGCAGGACGGTTCGCATCGCCGCGATCGAAGCGCCCCAACTCTACGGTGCCGCCTGTCCGCGCGAAGCGCAGCTAGGCCGGCAATCGGCCCTGAAGCTCCAGACGCTTCTTAATTCCGGCGAGCTTCAGATGACGAAGCCCGGCCAGGATCTCGATCGCTATGGCCTGCTGCTTCGCAACGTGACGGTGAACGGCAAGGATGTCGGCCAAGCCATGACGGACGCCCGTCTTGCCCGCGAGATCGGAGACATGACCCGCAGCTGGTGCTGACCGGTTCGCCGGGCGCTTCAGGAACCCGTTCGAATCGAAACGTTTCTCGCGGCGCGGAGCGACGCGTTGGTGAGTCTCGCGCTCGGCTCCGAGTCTCGGTGAAGGAGCACTCAGATGAAGACGATGATGCTGCTTGTCGCAGCGGGCGCGATGGCGTTCGCTCCGGCAACCGTGATGGCTGCGCCTGGTGGGAACGGGTCCCCTAATGGCGCGGGGTGGACCCATATGAAGGGCCCTGACCATCCGACGGGGCAGGCGTTCGCCGAATGCGGCGAGGATGGTCCGACCCCCGGCCGGGCGGCCGACGCGCCTGGCGGCGGTTCCGCTTTTGCGGATGAGGAGATCAGCGTCGCCGGCGCACATTATGCGGGAGAGCAGCCCCAAAATTCCCGCAACACGGCGTCCGTGTCGCAGTACGATACCGCCTGCCTGCACCAGCCGCAGTAGAACCGGCAACGAGTAGAGCGGCGTCCAGCTTCTGCTAAAGCAGTTGCGAACAGGAGGGGCGCCGTCATGCCAGAGCTGAAGCGCAAGCCGTACGAGAAGCTGCTCGAGCCGCTGCAGGAGGAACTGGCGCGAATGGCCCGCTGGGTCTCGGTCACCGGACACCGGCTTGTGGTGGTGTTCGAGGGCCGCGACACGGCAGGAAAGGGCGGGGCCATCAGCGCCATCTCGGAGCGGCTGAACCCTCGCCAGTGCAATACGATCGCTTTGCCGAAGCCGAGCGAGGATGAGCGTAGCGAATGGTATTTCCAGCGCTACGTGGCCCACCTTCCCGCGGCTGGTCACATCAGCCTATTCGATCGCAGCTGGTACAACCGCGCCGGCGTCGAAAAGGTGATGGGCTTCGCGACGAAGGAGCAGGTCGACGCCTTTCTCGTCGCCGCTCCGCAGTTCGAGCGAATGCTCGTCAACGACGGCATCATCCTCCTCAAATATTGGCTGAGCTGCGACCAGGAGGAGCAGGAGAAACGCTTCGCCGAACGGACTGAAGATCCGCTGAAACGCTGGAAGCTATCGCCGATCGATCAGGCGGCGCGCGAGAAATATGACGAATATACAAAGGCGCGCGAGGCGATGCTCAAGGCCACGCACACCGAATGGGCGCCGTGGACGCTCGTGAATTTCAACGATCAGCGTATCGGGCGGCTGACGCTGATCCGCGACCTGCTCGACCGGCTACCCGACACGGAGTGCAAGGAGCCGAAGCTCGACTGGCCCAAGCTCAAGGGCAAGCCCGCGAAGGAACGCTTCACGGTGCTGAAGCCCATCCCGGACTATCCGGTTGCCGAAGGAGACTCCGGCTAGATCAGCAGCGGAGGACGTCAGCCCCGTACCACATCCGGTCGCACTTGCCCGCTGTGACCCAGCGCGGGAAGGCGCGGTCCGGGCGGTCATGCCACCAGTCGTTGTAGCTGTCGGGCTCGAACGAGCGATTGTTGTAGAGGGCCCACTCACCGCCGTACGATTCCATGATGACGTCCGTCCGGGCGCGGGGGTCAAGGCCTCGGCCTCCATTGGCGAAGCGACCGTCGAACGGATCGTGAGGATTGCCGTGGTGGTTGCCCCCGCGGTGATCGCCTCCGCGGTGGATCCTCACGGAATCTGCGGACTCTGCCGACGCGGGGATGGCCGGAACCGCAATGGCGAGTGCGGCCAGGCTGAGCAACATGTTGCGCATGTCGCCTTCTCCTTCTGCCCACCCGGCAAACCTCCAACGTCGTATCATAGCATATGTTGCTGTGTTGCAGGATGGGACGATCGGCGATTCCGGCCTCAGCTATGTCGCCAATTGGAAAGCCCGTGTCACTGAACGGCAAGCGCCACCTGAACGGCGGTTTCACACAGCTGAGAATAACATTCTTGCGAGATGGATTGCTTCAATTGGACGCTTATCGACCCCTGCCTGCCGACGCGCCGCGCCATTGGCGCGATGAATTCATCGGGCCCGAGTATCTGGCGGGATCTGCGCAATTCATCCTCGCGTATCTCGCCGCCAACAGCGCGAAGCCCATCCACCTGCTTCCGCGTCGGCCGTTCCGCGAGCCCAAGGAGGCGCGCAACGAGATCATCCTCGTGCGCTCCGGCCTGCTCGCTCTTTACACGACCGACGACACGGGACGCCGCCAGATCGTCGCCCTGCGCTATCCCGGCGAGGCCGTGCTTCCGATGGAGCGCAGGCTGAAGATCGGGGTCCAGCCGGTCGTCCGGTCGGAGATCGCGGCAGGGGACGCGCGCTCGTTCGACGATGCCGTGCAGGATTCGCCCGAGTTCCGTCGGCTGGTGCAGCAGGTGGTGCAGCGGAACCATGCGGTGGCCTTCGAATGGCTGACCAATTGCGGCCTCCGCGATGCGACCTCGCGGATCGCGCATCTCATTTGCGAGACCTTTCATCGCCTCGGCGTCGATGCGGAGCGCGATGCGCTGCGCAGTCCACTGACGCAGCAGCTGATGGCGCAGATCACGGGACAGACCGCCGTCAACGTCAACCGCGTGTTGTCGGACCTGGAGCGCAATGCGACCATTCGGCGCAACGATCGCGAGATCGAGGCCCTCAACTTCCCAGAGCTCAAGCGCATCGCCGGCTTCGACCCGTCCTATCTGGGCTGAGGCCCGACACCCGCGTCCAACTCCCGTTAAGCTTCGGCGTCGCAATGGTCGCCGGATCGTGAGAGGGTGTTGCGTATGATGGCAGGGCTGCCGATGTTCGTGCTCGTCGCTGCGCAAGCCGCGCCGCCCGCCCAGGCTGCGCCCGCTCCGCAAGCCCAGCCCGCATCCGCTCCGGCGCCTGAGCCATGCAAGGTCACCGAGCCCAAGGACGTCAAGGAAGACACGCGCGAGATCGTCGTCTGCGCCCAGAAGCCCGAAGGCTATCGCATCGATCCCGACGTGCTGGCGGCGCAACGAGCGAAGAAGAAGGGACAGAGCGTCGGTCCGCGTCCACCCGAACGCTATGTCGACAATAGCTGCCAGAGCGTCGGCCCCCAGGGCTGCATCCAGGGTCCTGCAATCGACCTGCTCGGGGCCGCGCTGATGGCCGCGAACATGACGCAGAAAGCGGCCAAGGGAGAGAATGTCGGCAAGATGTTCGTCACGCAGCCGCAGTCGAGCGACTACCAGCGGTATCTCGACGCGAAGCAGGAACGCGAGGTGAAGGAGTGGGAGAAGGCCGCGGCCGCCTATGCCAAGCAGGTGGCCGCGCAGAAGCAGAAGGCGGCTGAGCAGCAGTCGGCGACGAAGGCCACGGCCCAGTGATCCGCTAACCTGGCGGTAAGCTCGCTGCGTTATGCCAGTCGAATGAGCGGCAGCATCATCGCCAAATATGTGAATCCGTGGAGGTTCCGGCGTCAGCAGGCGGAGCTGCGGGTGAAGACCATCCGCCAGCGCGACGGCGACAATTGCCGGCGGTGCAAGCGGCCGATCCGCTTCGATCTCACAGACGGCCACGACCAGGGCCCGAAGGTCGAGGCGATCACCTTCGACACGGCGACCCCGAGCGATGCGATCGAGAACCTCTGCCTGACCCACGGCCGCTGCAATTCGAAGCACGGCTGCGACACGGCCGAGGTCAAGGAGCGCGCCCGGATCAAGCATGAAGCGGCTTTGTTCGAACGGTCGCGCAAGCGCCGCCGGGCGTAAGCGGCTCAACAAGCTAACCTTTCCGAAACCGCTTCACGGGTAATCTGGCGTCATGGCTGCTCCGCTTCCAACCACGAAAAAGTCCGTCAACCTGGCGGGCCCCGTGCGCGTGTCGCGGATCCGTCGCGATCCGCCGCCGATCGCGCAGAAGATCAGCGTCAGCGACCCCGAAGACCGGGATGCGCGCACGGTCGTCATCGGCGTCGTGTCGTTCGCACTGGCGATCGTGATCGTCATCCTGGGCTTCAGCACCTACCAGGGATGGTCGCCCCAGCACGTGACGATCCGCGACCTCTAGCCCTGCAGGGCGGCGTCCGAGAGACGCGGAAGTTCGCCAAGTTCACTCCTCAACGCGCATGTGCGGGCGCGCACGCGTACGCGAGGGGCTGGTCGGCCTCGGCGAGGACTTTGAAGATTGCAGGCGCATCCTAGGCCACAGATCGGCGGCTGTAGGACAGCGGTTTCGTAAGCTGGCCGCTCGCAACCCATTGCGAAGCCGCGGCATCTCGATGCAGATTGAGCCGAGTCATTCAGGACGGAGCGTGATGCCGCCTGCCATTTTGCCGCTCGAGCCCATCGCCGTCTTCACGCACGACTTCCGGTCGCAATCCCCGCTGCGCTCGTGGCCGCCGGTGCCCGCCGAGCAGATCCACCAGGGCGAGATGCTGGCTCTCCACACGTTTGGATCGCTTCTCGAGGGCATCCGCTCGCCGCGGCACATCTACTTCGCTTCGTGGCGCGATCCGGATCCGAATGCTTTTCCGGAGGCGGAGCGGAGCAAGCCCCCGACTTCCATTTTCTTCGTCGGCAATTTTGGACTCGCGCCGTACGAGGTGACGGCGTCGCTCATCGAGACGGCCGAGATGTTCAACCGGCTGGACCGGGCCCTGCTACGCTTCACGCTTGTGCGCGACGAGCACGGCTCCTTCCGGCTTGACGATCTCGAAGTGGAGATGACCGATCCTTCGTCATCGAAGCCACGAATGTTCCGCTCCTGCTGGAAAGGCGAGGATATCAGGAGCCTCGACCTGTCGCTGCAGTTTGATGCGCCAGCGACCCGCCGCGATCCCTTTCGCTTCCACATGCGAGCGAGGCTGCCACGCCGCTACAACCGCCGCGACCCGATCGAGGACGAGCATGTGGAATTCACCGCGTCGGGCGGCGCCATGCCGTTGCCGCCTTGGGTCAATTACTGAGGCGGCTCGAGCGTAGTGACGTGCGATGGCGGCTCGCTGGCCGCGCGCGTCAGACCACCCAGCCGTCAGGAATTACGGGTGTCAGCGAGTAACTGACGCCCGTGATGTCGTAAATCAGAGCGAGCTCCCCGTTCGGAGCGTAAATAAGGATCTCGTCGGTCGGATAGTTTATGACCATGGTTACGTCGCGGCTGTCGTCGAACAGGACGACCTGGTCGCGTGTCTCGGACACTTCTTCGAAGTGCCAGAAATTGGCCTCGATCCAACTATTCTCATCGACCTCGACGATCGGCGGAACCGCGTTCGGGTTTGTGTCTCGGCCCACGAAGTCGACGGTGGCATAGGTTTCCATGCCGGTGTGCTCGCCGATGTGCTGCACCGCGTGACCGGGAATGTGCTCGATGGCTCGGGAGGGTAGCGCTGGCATACTGAAGCTCCTTACGAACTTGCGCGCGACCAACGAAGTTTACCAATATTCCGCTGTGACCTCAATCAGATAGAGAGTTGTTAGACGCGGGACACATGGCGCTTTGCAGGCAGCGCACCTAGGTGAGCGATTGCCGAGCAATCGCGAACAAGAGACTAAACCCTAACTAAAGCTAAGTTGTTGCGCGCAGTTGCTCGTGAGATACGCCGCGTCGCGCTGAATGCACGTGACCGGTGTCGCGAAGCTTTTGGCCCCGTGCATCCTCGCCAGAGGAAGGGGGCACTTATGCTCAACTCACACCGAATCCCACGCAGCCTTCTCTCGACTGCAATTGCCACGGTCTCAATGCTTGCTGCAGGCTCCGCGGCTTCCGCGGCGCCGCTCGCGAAGCATTCGGGCGGCGCAAGCGTCAGTGTTTACGCGACCGGCTTCAACAACCCGCGCCAGCTGAAATTCGGCCCCGACGGCAATCTCTACGTTGCCGAAGGAGGCCCGGGCGGCACCGGTTCGACCGTCGGCCAATGCACCCAGGTCGTCCCCCCGGTGGGGCCGTACAAGGGAAGCGCGACCGGCGGGCGGATTTCAAAGGTCGTCAATGGCGTCCGCACGACCGTCACGGACCAGCTGCCGACCAGCTCGGCGAGCGAGATCATCGGCGGCGACGTCGAAGGCGTCGCTGACATCGACTGGATCGGCAACACGCTCTACGCACTCGTGGCCGGAGGCGGATGCTCCCACGGCGTCGCCAACCACCCGAACGGCATCTACCGGGTGAGCGCCAACGGATCGACGACGCTGGTTGCCGATCTCGGCGCGTTCCAGCAGGCTCATCCGGTCGCGCACCCGGAACCCGGCGACTTCGAACCGGACGGCACCTGGTACAGCATGGTCTCGGTCCGAGGAGCGCTCTACGCGGTCGAGCCGAACCATGGCGAGCTCGACAAGATCACGCCCGACGGTCACATCACGCGCGTCGTCGATATCAGCGCGAGCCAGGGCCATATCGTCCCGACGGCGATCGCGCAGCACGGCGTTTTCTACGTCGGCAATTTGAACACCTTCCCGATCCAGACGGGCTCATCCAAGATCCTGAAGATCACCCCGTCAGGGCAGATCGACACGGTGGTCTGGGACCTGACGACCGTGCTCGGCGTCGCCTTCGACAAAAGAGCCCGCATGTACGTGCTCGAGATGACGGTCGGGGCTCCGTTCCCGACGCCCGGCAAGGGGCAGATCGTGCGCGTCACCGGCTTTGGGAAGAAGGAGGTCATCGCTGACGGACTGGTGCTTCCGACCGGCCTGACGATCGGGCCGGACGGTGCGCTCTATGTCTCGGCCAAGGGGCTGGGTTTCCCGCCGTCCTTGCCGGAGGGTCCGGGCGAAGTGCTGCGGATTACGGTGCCTGACTAACGAGGCACCGAGCGTAGCGCCGCCGACGCGAAGCGTCGCCGGCGCAGCGCGAAGAGATGCCGAATAGCGGCCGGCGGGTGGCCGAAGGGCGTTAACGTTGCGGGCTATTTTGAATTCGAAGCGCGCATCGGTTTTGGTGGCAGCTTCAGGGCTTCTACCAAACGCGCTACGTTTCCACGAAACTTGCCCTTGATCTCGACGACCTCGATCGTTTCATTCGCTGATGGGTCTTTTCGTTGCGTAGGAAAGCTCCGGAGTAACGGCGCAGCTTTGGACAGCCCCTCAGGGTCAAGGACAATGAGTTTCGCTTTCCGTTTCACTGCGACCCACGAGCGCAACATCGCGTTGAGATGATTGTCTGAGAACGAATAGCCCACGATTGCCAATACATTAGTGCGATCAAGAGCCCGCTGAAACTCGTGTCGAAGGCTAAGGAACGGCCCATCTGGATTTAGCTTCTCACTTTGACCACCAAAGACCATCGCTCTTGGCCTTTGCTTCCACGACTTTTCGCTTTGCTCGAAGACGATCTCATCGCGCTTTATTGAGTACCAATTTACTGATCCATGAAGCTTGATGAGCCTTTGCTGACTCGGCAGAAAGCGGATGACTCGGCGCTCATTCCATTGTGAAAGACCATAGTCGAAGTCGACGTTTTCTTGCTTTCCCGCCTGCTCCACTAGAGTGTCATAGTTAAGCGTGCCGATGCACTCAAGAGTACCATTAGTTTGCTTTAAGAAGTCACAGATATACCCAATGTCTGGGCTATCTATACATAAAAGGCTACCCAACACATCTAAATATTGCCGAAGTATAGAATCTGGATCGTATTCGGACTCTTCCGGTAGGCCCAGCAGGCCTTCTAGTCCTCTTCGTAGATAGTCCTGATCAATACTTACGTGGAATTGATCGCGGTAGGTTTGGCTTACCTGAATGGCTTGCCTTAAAAAGTTATCGATCTGGAACGTGCTTTGCCTCGGACCTTTAGCTGGAACCACCGCTCCCAGCTATAAACAAACTCTCCAAGCACATCGCGGTCACGGTACAGTAATCTCTTGAGGGCGTCGTATACTTCCTCGATGTTGACTTTATCGAATGGCGACCCACCAATCCGAGTATTCCTGACCAAAAGCTTGGATACGACAAATCCAAACAATCTGGCCGAAGACGCATCCCTTGCGCGTAGCGCTTCGTAAGCAGACTTAGTAAGGTCGAATGCACTCTCAAGTCCGGCATCAATTGATGCCCCAGCGCCAAGCAATACAACGGGCTTAGCCAAGCGTGTGCACCCGAGTTCTAGAGCTTTGGACCGGAACCATTCAAATCGGCCGCTTTGAATAGATCAGCGAGCGTGCCAAGGTTATTCGGGAGTGATTCGTCTTTAGTGGACATCGCCGCAAGGATCTCTCCAAGAGTTCCAGTTGTTGAACTCTTCGTACCCGAGTTTTGGGGAGCGCCAAACATTCCGAGCGCATTTGTCGTGCTTGGTTGGGGTTTAGAGATCGATGCCTGCAACCGGTCAACAGCCCAACGGAGATAAGCGAACTCGGCTAGCAAATCGGCGAGTGCAATTTTTTCTTCATTCCCGCTCTGCCTTAGCGACTCGACTGTCGCGGCCATGCTGACCGGGCTTTCAGAGCTTCCTTTCTCAAGGCCAGCTTCCACTTGGATGGCCAGTTCCTTCTTCGCGTTGTCGACACTCCTTAAATCTCTCAGGTCAAACTCAATTGCCCGCACCGGCGCGTTATCGAAGGGTATCCGCTCTCCCTTTCGAATGAGGTGGATGAAGGGCTTTCGAGTTACGTGACGGATTGCGATCTCATAGAACGCATTTGGATTTCCCATTGAGAGATCGGCTACGACTAAGTCAGCAGTTTCAATCGCGTGAATAATTTGATTAGTGATTATGCCGGGCTCTCCAAGCTTGTCTGCCCGGCTGAGGGACATTGAAAACGGGGACGCGGATAAGACAGGCTTCAAGATGAAATCGTGCAGCAGATCGGCGTCGTTCCGAATCTCGGAGCCCTCGTCGCCAATCGGGCAAATTACGAAGCACGTCTTAGGTTTCATATCGTCTACTCCGCCGCCACCCCCGCAGCGCTGAACATGTCGCCGGTGCCCTCGCCGTCGCTGGCACCCGCCGCCTCAGCCGCCTCAGCGCCTGACCCATCGTTCGCAGCCGCCTTGGCCTTCTGCCGGCGGTCGAAATTGTCCCACACCTCGTTCCAGGTCCCGCGGGTCGCGGCCTTCGAGTACTCCGTCGCGCGGGTCTCGAAGAAGTTGGCGTGCTCGACGCCGTTGAGCAGCGGGGCGAGCCACGGCAGCGGGTGCTCGTCGACCATGTAGATCGGCTGGAACCCGAGCTGGCCGAGGCGCCAGTCGGCGATGTAGCGGATGTACTTCTTGATCTGCTTGGGCGTCATGCCCTCGACCGGGCCCATCTCGAACGCCAGGTCGATGAACGCATCTTCCAGCCGCACCGTCTTCTGGCAGGCGTCGATGATGTCTTCCTTCACCGCCTTGGTCAGGCAGCCGCGTTCCTTCACGAAGGCGTGGAACAGGCGGACGATACCTTCGCAGTGAAGGCTCTCGTCGCGGACCGACCAGCTGACGATCTGGCCCATGCCCTTCATCTTGTTGAAGCGCGGGAAGTTCATCAGCATCGCGAAGCTGGCGAACAGCTGCAGCCCCTCGGTGAAGCCGCCGAACATCGCCAGCGTCTTGGCAATGTCCTCGTCCGTGTCGACGCCGAAGTTCTGCAGATAGTCGTGCTTGTCCTTCATCTCCTTGTACTGGAGGAAGGCGCTGTACTCGCTCTCCGGCATGCCGATCGTGTCGAGCAGGTGCGAGTAGGCGGCGATGTGCACCGTCTCCATGTTGGAGAAGGCGGTCAGCATCATCTTGATCTCGGTCGGCTTGAACACGCGGCCGTACTTGTCGTGGTAGCAGTCCTGCACCTCGACGTCGGCCTGGGTGAAGAAGCGGAAGATCTGCGTGAGCAGGTTGCGCTCATGGTCGGTGAGCTTCTGCGCCCAGTCGCGGCAATCCTCGCCGAGCGGCACTTCCTCCGGCATCCAGTGGATCTGCTGCTGACGCTTCCAATATTCGAACGCCCAGGGGTATTCGAACGGCTTGTACGCTTTGTTGGACTGCAGAAGGGGCATGACTAAGCTCCTTGAGGAAGTGTTGCGGGACCGGCCGCATTGCCGATCGCGAAAGCGGTGAGCAGCGTTCCGAACGCGGCCGCCATCATGCCGGCGATCAGCATTGCGGTGCTCTTCGGGTTCTCACCGACGCCGCCGCGGATCGCGACGATCATCATCGCGACACCAACCAATATGGCGATCGGACCGACGATCATGAAGATGAGCGTGCCGGTGCCCATCAGTTGATCCTCCGGGCGCGGGCTTCGATGAAATTGTCGCGGTAGACGACCTGCGACTTGCGGGCGCCGACGCCGAACACGACGATGCCGAGGAAATAGCCGAAGTCGTACCAGCCGCCGTTGTTCGGCACCGCGTAGACCGCGACCTTGTCGACGAACAGCGACACGATCCACGCGACCGGGAAGATGAAGCCGTGCCACACGCCGAGCAGGAAGCCGGGTGCCTGCGGCGCGACGGCCGCGCTGTCCTGCGTCGCCGCGCAGGCCGAGAGGGCGAGGGATGCCGCGAGGATTGCGGCATATGGAGGCCGGAGCGCGCGCGACACCCCGCCGCGCGGGCCCCGGCCTCGTTCCCCCACCCGGGGACTGTGAAACTGAAGAGCGGTCACTGGCCCATCTCCGCCGGCGAGGGCCGGTAGTCGAGCAGGGCCAGGCCGTGGATCGCCAGCAGGATGGCGACGATGAACAGGAGTACCGCGCTCTGGCTGCCGTACGCCTCGCCGTCGGCCGTGCGGCGGCGATATTGCCACACGCCCAGCGCGAACAGCGCGGCGGCCAGCGCAAGCTCGATGACCTGCTGAGTGCTCACTTCGGCAGCAACCCCGCGACGCCGTAGCGTTGCGCGACCTGCAGCAGCTCGGCGCTGAAATAGACGGTCGCAACGAACCCGATGAAGTCGAGCAAGACCAGCCCGCCGACGACACCGCCGGCGACCTTCGCGACCTGGCGGGTCCGCTGTGAGATTACTGGCAGGCCAGGCATTCGTCGTAGTCCGTGGTCGTGGTGACCTGGATTTCGCGGAGCTCGGGCGTGTTGTCCGCTTCCACCCCGCCGGCGAAACCGGCGCGCTGCACCGACTTGGAGCGCAGGTAGTAGAGCGACTTGATGCCCAGCTCCCACGCGCGGAAGTGGAGCATCAGCAGGTCCCACTTGTCGCAGTCGGCCGGGATGAACAGGTTCAGCGACTGCGCCTGGTCGATGTAGGGCGTGCGGTCGCCCGCAAGCTCGAGCAGCCAGCGCTGGTCGATCTCGAAGCTGGTCTTGAACACGTCCTTTTCTTCCTGCGTGAGGAAGTCGAGGTGCTGGACCGAACCGCCCTGCTCGAGGATCGAGTTCCACACCTTGTCGGTGTCCTTGGCCTTGTCCTTCAGCAGCTTTTCGAGGTGCGGGTTGCGGATCGAGAAGGAGCCCGACAGCGTCTTGTGGGTGTAGACGTTGGCCGGGATCGGCTCGATGCAGGCCGAAGTGCCGCCACAGATGATCGAGATCGACGCGGTCGGCGCGATCGCCATCTTGCAGCTGAAGCGCTCCATCACGCCCATGTCCGCGGCGTCCGGGCACGGCCCGCGCTCCTTGGCGAGCATCATCGACGCTTCGTCGACCTGCGCGCGGATATGCTTGAAGATCTTCATGTTCCACGACTTCGCCATCGCACCCTCGAACGGGATGCCGCGGGCCTGGAGGAAGGAGTGGAAGCCCATGACGCCGAGGCCGACCGAGCGCTCGCGATCGGCGCTGTACTTGGCCCGCGCCATCTCGTCCGGCGCGCGGGCGATATAGTCGCTGAGCACGTTGTCGAGGAAGCGCATCACGTCCTCGATGAAAGTCTTGTCCTTGTTCCACTCGTCCCAGGTCTCGAGGTTCAAGGAGCTGAGGCAGCAGACGGCGGTGCGGTCGACGCCGAGATGGTCCTTGCCGGTCGGAAGGGTGATTTCCGAGCAGAGGTTGGACGTCGTCACCTTGAGGCCGAGATCGCGGTGATGCTTCGGCATCGTCTTGTTCACGGCGTCGATGAAGATGATGTACGGCTCGCCGGTCGCGAGGCGGGTCTCCACCAGCTTCTGGAATAGGCTGCGTGCGTCGACCTTGCCGCGCTCCGATCCGTCCTTCGGGCTGCGCAGCACGAATTCCTCGCCGTTGCGGACCGCTTCCATGAACTCGTCCGTGACGAGCACGCCGTGGTGGAGGTTGAGCGCCTTACGGTTGAAGTCGCCGGACGGCTTCCGGATCTCGAGAAATTCCTCGATCTCGGGGTGATTGATGTCGAGATAGCAGGCGGCCGAGCCGCGACGCAGCGAACCCTGGCTGATCGCCAGCGTGAGGCTGTCCATCACGCGGACGAACGGGATGATGCCGCTGGTCTTGCCGTTGAGGCCGACCGGCTCACCGATGCCGCGGACGCTGCCCCAATAGGTGCCGATGCCGCCGCCCTTGGAGGCGAGCCACACGTTCTCGTTCCAGGTGCCGACGATGCCGTCGAGGCTGTCGGAAACGCTGTTCAGATAGCAGCTGATCGGAAGGCCGCGGCCGGTGCCGCCGTTCGACAGCACGGGCGTCGCCGGCATGAACCACAGCTTCGAGATGTAATCGTAGATCCGCTGCGCGTGGTCGGCGTCGTCGGCGTAGGCCGCGGCGACGCGCGCGAACAGGTCCTGGTTCGTCTCGCCCGGAAGCAGGTAGCGGTCGCGCAGGGTTTCCTTGCCGAAGTCGGTGAGGAGCGAGTCACGAGACTCGTCGGTCGTGACCTCGAACGCGCGCGCGTCAACCGTCTTGGACGTGCGGACTGCCGTCGCCGTATCGTCGCTCGGAACTTCTGAGCCGGTAGAAAAATCCATTACGCTTCCCCGTCCGCTATCGGCCTCTTCAGGAGGCCTTTGTTCCCCAATTGTTCGACTCGGAGCCATGCCGGTCATCCTAGCCGTTTTCGGCGTTCAGAGGGGCTTTTTCACTGGTCGTCCCTGTGGAAATCGGGGACGAGTTTGCCCATCACCGGAATATAGTGATTCCAGCGCGAAACACCAGTAATTGCGAGTATCCCCCTGTTCGCTACAACCTATTGTGCCTCAATCGCATTAGGACGCAAGCGGGTAAATTCGTTGTGAAGCAAAAAATGCTGTGGATGAGTCCCATCCGCAACGACCGTCCCAAAGCGAGTCAGTTTTCAGAAGAGGAGGCCAGCCGCCTCCGCGATGGGCGTCAGCCGCGAGTGACGGCCGAGGCGGGTTCAGGCGGGTCGAAGGGCTCGGAATTCGCACGGCTTCTGCCGAATTCCCGCCAGCGTTTTTGCGCCCTGTCGAAGGCCACCGCGGCAAGGCACGACATAAGGTAGGCGATAGCCGCCGCGGACAGCATCGAAGGCAGGCTTCGCTGGTCCCAGACGGACCGAATCGCCGTCAGCATCATCGGATGGATGCAATAGATGATCAGCAGATAATGCTTGCGTCTCGACAGCCACTCGATTGACTTCGCTGCAGGCAGGGCACGGGCGAACAGAAACACCGACAACGCGAACGGTATCGTTGCGAGCGTCACCGCCATCTTCCGGTCGGACGAATAGCCCGGGGCCGTTGCCAGCCACTTGTCGTCGAAGACTTGCAGCCAATAGCAAAGGAACGCAGCCAGGCCGAACAGGACCGCCCATCGCGGAACGTTTCGCCTGGCGAGCAGCACGCCGATCATCACCAGCAGGGGCGACGTCAGGGCGAGCGCCCGGAAGGCGTGACCCTGATAGCCGAGAAACATCTGGTACGGACCGGTCAGCAGCCCGAGAGCGGCGATTGAGCCGAGCACGACCCAGGTCAGGCGCTCACCCAGGAATCGAAGGGAGAGGGAGGTGACGGACAGAGCCGCCGCCAGCGCCGGGAGGAACCAGAGGTGCCGGGTCGTCACTCCGAACGTGACGTCGTGGAGAAGGTCGAGATAGCCGTTCCCGCTCGAGTGCCATGCCGTCACAGCATAGAAGGCGCCCCAGCCGGAGAAGTAGGTGACGACCGCGTAGATCGCCATCCACAGCAGATAGAGGGGGATCAGCTTTCCAAGCGACCAGCGGGTGACCGCGAAGGGGCTGCCCTCGCGCCACCGTAGGAAGTAGCCGCTGGTGATGAAGAAGGCAGGCACCGAGCTCTGGGCGGTGACCAGCAGAAGGAACGTCGCGAAGCTGCGTTCGAGCGGCAAGCCGAACAGCCACCAGGCATGCGCCATCACCACGGTGAACATGAGGGCGAACCGCATCGCGTTCACCCCAGGTTCGCTGGACTGCCTCGCGGCCATACAACTCGCCCCCTTTGTAATGACAAGTTAACAGGACTGCGTGCGGGGTGAACAGCAGTAATTGTAAGGACTTCGGCCCAGCCTAGGACGGCGTCGATGCAATCACACCAGCGCGAATTTGCGGGAAGCGCGTTGTCCGCGCATGACCTGGACGCCGGAGCCGACCTACGAGAAGCCCGAAATCAGCGTTCGCGCGACGACTCTCTATTACCAGATCGTGGCGCCGATCATGCTTCCCTTCATCGAGCGGCGCCTGCTCAACCTGTACCGCTGCCGCGAGGGGAAGTGCTTCTTCCAGCGCAACCGCGAGCACCCGCCCACGGGCAAGGAGTTCGACGAGCTCGTCCATTTCGAGCGTGTCGAGCAGAAGAACGGCCGGGCCGAGAAGTATCTCTACGTCGAGAGCGCGCGGGAGATCGCCGGTTGCGCGGGACTGCAGTGCGTGGAGTTCCACGGCTGGGGCAGCCGCGCGGGTGAAGTCGAGACGCCGGATCGGCTCGTCATCGATCTGGACCCTGACCCCGCGATCGGCTTCGAAGCCGTGAAAGAGGCCGCACTGCAGTTGCGGCGGTCATTCGATGCGGTCGGCCTCGAAAGCTTCGCTCTGCTTTCGGGCGGCAAGGGCATCCACGTCGTCGTGCCGCTGCAGCCGGTGGCAGAGTGGGACGAGGTACGAGGCTTTGCCAAGGCATTCTGCACAACGCTGGCCGAAGCGGATCCCGAGCGGTTCACCGTCGCGCTTCCGAAGAGGGAGCGGCGCGGCCGCATCTTCCTCGATTTCCTGCGCAACCAACGCACCGCCACGGCGATCATGCCTTATTCGGCGAGGGCTCGTCCGGGTATGCCGGTGGCCGCGCCGGTCGCCTGGGACGAACTGGGCGACCTTGATCGATCGGACGCCTTCACGATCGCCCAAGTGGAGGCGCTCCTGAAGCGCGCCAGAGGTCGGAAGCTACGGGGCTGGGGCGCTGCAGCGCAGTCGCTGCCGAGGCTGGCGGGCTAGCACCAACCCATCTTGAACCCGCCGAGATAGCGGTGCGCGAGCCCGTTCTCCCGCATCTCCGAGGCGATCGATTGATAGGTTCCATCCGGCAGCTTCCGCTGAAGGGTGCGCAGGTCGCGGCCGTAGCGATCTTGCGTCGAATAGATCGGCGCGACCATCTCGAATGCGCCCCGGTTGAGGAGTTCCTGCAGCCTGGCCGTCGCGAGTTCGCCCAGCCGCGCTTCCTCCGGACATCGCGCCGGATGCGTTTCGGGTGCGTCGATGCCGATGATCCGCACCTTCCGGTCGCCCAGCTTGAACGTGTCTCCGTCGATGACGCAGGCGTGCCCGCGGCCGGGTCCGCAGCGCGTGAACGTCTCGGCGACCCGCTCCGGGTCCGTCGAGAGCAAGGCGGGTGGCTCGACCAGCGCGGGATCGTATCCGACCCACAGGGCGCCGAGCACGGCGGCAAGCATGAAGGGCCGGGCGGCAAACGCAAGGCGGCGGAGAGGGCTTCGCCGAGGTTCGGGCCAGAATCGGATACGCTGGGGCGGGGCGAACTCGTTCAGGCCCTTGAGCCGGCGTCTTCCGCGGAACCGTACGATTTTGCTCACGCGGCCAGATGGCCGGAAAGTCCGCGGCTTCGCAACCGCTCTCCCTAAGGCGCGATGACGTTCAGGGCGCCCTTGCGGACCTTGTAGTCGAGCGGGGCAGGCGTGCTCTCGACTTCTCCGTCGACGGAGATGACCAGGCGGCTGCGGCGGCTGGCGACGCGAAGGCGCTCGACGTCGTCGAGGCGCACCATGTCGTCGGGACGGGTGCGATTGAACAGGGCGCGGATGCAGGCCGCGACGAAGCTGCGGCGGGTCTTCTTGCGCATGACGAAGACGGAGAGGCGGCCGTCCGACAGGCTCTCGCGATGGCCCGGCGCGCCGAGGTCGAGTCGGTAGTCGTTGTTGCCGACGAACAGCAAAGGCGTGTCGACCTGCGCCTTCTGGTCGTTGACCGTCAGCGTGAGCCGATGATGGCCGAAGCGGGCGAGCGTGCGGACGCTCGCAACGACCATGGCCAGGCGCTTGCTTCGGCCGAGGCGCTTCTGCTGCAGGTCTCGGTCGAGGACCATGAGCGGGTAGAGGCCGACGGCGCTGTTGTTGATGAAGATGCGTCCGTTCACTTCGGCAACGTCCAGGGCTTGAACCTTGCCGGCGGCGATGAGCTTCGCCGCTTCCTTGAGGTCGGGTGGAACGCCGATGTCGCGTGCGAAGTGATTGAGCGTGCCGAGTGCGAGGATGCCAAGCCGCGTCTTCGTGCCGGCGAGCACTCCAGCTGCTGCGCTGACCGAGCCGTCGCCGCCGGCGACGATGAGCAGTTCGGCGCCTTCATCGACGGCGCGCTGAGCCTGCTCCGTGATCCCGCCGCCGGGCAGCAGCTTCACGTCCGCATCGACGCCCGCATCGGCGAGCGCCGATCTGATTTCCTCGGCTTCCTTCTCGCCGCGCTCGAGCCCGCCGCTCGAGCGGTTGACACAGACCAAGACCTTGCGCGCGTTCGTCATGCGCGCGCTCTAACGCTCAAGCTTGCGGAGAGATGTTGAAGACCGCGAATTTATTGCCGTCGAGGTCGCGGAAATAGGCGAAATAGTAGCCGAGCTTCGCGTCGCCGCGGAAACCCGGATCGCCTTCGTTGCTTCCGCCGAGTTCCAGCGCCTTGGCGTGGAAGGCGTCGACCTTTTCCATCGAGTCCATCACCAAGGCGGTCATGGTGCCGTTGCCCGGATCGGCGGCCCGTCCGTCGTACGGGCGTGTGACGACGACCGAAGGCCGGTTCATCGCCACGCCGTACATGGTGAAGCCGCGCTGATCCTCCAGCTGCATCAGGCGGCGGCCGCCGATGCTGCCGAACAGCGCGTCATAATAGGCGCGCGCACGGTCGAGATCGTTGGTCCCGACCGTGACGTAGCCGATCATGCCTTCTTCTCAGGGGTCGCAGCGGCTGGCGGGCATTCCCCGATACGCTTGGCCGCGACGGTGCGGGTCATCGCATAGTCGCCGGTGCCCGACAGATAGGTGCTCGTGCTGACTTCAGTATCGAGGCTGTCCTTCGTGAAGGTGCCGGAGACCGACTGACGCACTTCGCCGCTGTTGCCCTTGCGCTTGCAGGTGAGGTCCAGGCTCATGCGGCCGTTCCCCATGTAGGGGTTCGCGGCCGTGCAGCTGTCGCCGTCCTCGGCGAACAGCGCCGGATCGACCGTGCCGTCTGCTGTCACGCAAGCGGTCGTCGTGCCGGTCGCGTCTACCTTGAGGTTCGTTGCGGGCGTCGTCTTGTCGACCGAGCGGATCGCGGAGACTTTCCAGTCTGCCTGGTACTGGCCCGGTGCGAGGCTCGCCGCCTCCTCTTCCTGCTTAGGCGCGGGCGCTTCGCTGCCGCACGAGGCAACCAGGACTGCCGCAGTCGCGGCGATGATCGTCTTACGCATGTTTCCCCTCCCGTTCGAACTAGCCTTGCTTGGCTTCACACTCCCCCACGCGCTTTGCGTCGACGCGCATGCGCATGCTCATTCCGGAAACCGATTCAGGACCGCCTTCGGTCCTGGTTTCCATCGTCATCTTGTAAGTCTCGGGCGAATAGGCGCCGCTCATGTTCATGACCTGCTGCATGCCCTCGTGTTCGCATTTCATCTGCGCGTCGATCTTGCCGCCGCCCATGGTGAAATGCTCGTAGCGGCATGAGTTGCTCTTGCCCGCGAAGAAGTCCTCCTTGGGCCGCTTCGCCTGCTCTGGAGTGAGGCAGCTTTCGTACGCCTGGTGCTGCGCCATCATGCCGCGCATTTGCTCGCGGACCTGCGCCGGCATGCTTGGCGCCGAGAAGTCTTCCATCGTCACGCTGGAAAGCCATTTGCCGGGCTTGATGAAACCGGGCTCGCTCGTGGCGCCGCTTACCTGCTCCGCGACTTCGGCGACAGACGCGTTGCGCGCATTCACTTCGGGCTCGGATTTCGAGCAGGCGCACGAGGCGCCCAGCGCAACCAGCAAAAGGAAATGCCTCAAGTCGCTGTCCCCCTGTTGCGGCGAAGCATAATACGCGCGCCGCCTATTACAATTGCGGCCCTCGCCAAGCCTACCGCGTCGTCGCGTGGAAGTCCGGTTCCTTGTTTGCGATCCAGGCGATGAAGCGGCCTATGCGCGGATCGGCCCGGATCGAACCGACGGCGTCACCGAATGCCGCCAGTTCCGCGTTCGAGAAGGTCTTGTGCAGCGTGCGGTGGCAGATCGGATGAATCGGCACGGTGTCGCGCCCGCCTCGGCTCTTGGGGATCGGATGGTGCCATTCGACGCGGCGGCCCAGCGGCCGTGAGCACAGCCAGCAAGCCTTAGCCAACCGGTCCGCCCCGCCAGGTGGGGAAGGGGCGCCGTCCGGTGCAGACTTCGAATGCGGCGCGGGCGAGCAGCCGCGTTGAGTCGAGAATGGGTAGTGGCGACACATCCGCGGTCACCAGCAGCGGGATTTCTGTGCAGACGAGAGCGACGCCGTCGCAGCCTCCTTCGCGCTTCAGGCGATCGATGATCTCGACGTATCGGCGGCGGGAAGGCTCGGTGAAGACGCCTTCCACCAACTCGTCGAAGATGATGCGATCGACGTCGGCGCGCTCCTGCTCATTGGCGAAGACCGGCTCGATCCCAACTGCGGGAAGCGATCGCCGGTAGACGGGGCCGCCCATGGTGAAGCGCGTGCCGAGCATGGCGACGCGCGTCATCCCGAGCGCCGCGGCCTGATCCGCGACGATGTCGCCGATGTTGAGACCGGGGAGCGGGAGGTCGGGTCCGGCGGACTCCAAGGCGATGTGAGCTGTGTTGTCGGGACAGGCAAAGAAGTCGCATCCGCCGTCCGCGAGCCGCGCAATCGACTGGGCAAGGAAGGCGCGGACCGCGGGATGATCGCCGGCGTCCCAAGCGGGCATGATCCGCCCCATCGCCTCGCAGTCGAGCATGACGTCCGGGTGCATGTGCGCTTCCTCGCGGAAGCCGTTGCGGCAGAATTCGAGGAAGCAGAGGGCCGCGCCTTCGGCGCTATGGGCCAGGATTCCGAACCGCATCGTTCCTCCGTTGTTCTACCGCGCAAGGCAACCATATAGGACGCAATGGCGATTCAAATCCGCACTTCGCTGGCAGAACCCGAAGCGGCCGAGAGCTTCGTGCCGCACCGTCCCGCGCGTCCCGACAAGGCGGAGGGCGGCAAGAAATTCAAGATCGTCTCCGATTTCGAGCCGTCGGGCGACCAGCCCACGGCGATCAAGGAGTTGGTCGAGGGCATCGCGGAAAACGGTGACGTGAGCCAGGTGCTTCTGGGAGTCACCGGCTCGGGCAAGACCTTCACCATGGCGAAGGTCATCGAGACCGTGCAGCGGCCGGCGCTGATCATCGCTCCGAACAAGATCCTCGCCGCGCAGCTCTACGGGGAGTTCAAGAGCTTCTTCCCCGACAACGCCGTCGAATATTTCGTCAGCTACTACGACTACTACCAGCCCGAGGCCTACGTCCCGCGCACCGACACCTACATCGAGAAGGAGTCGAGCGTGAACGAGGCCATCGACCGCATGCGCCACTCGGCGACGCGGTCGCTCCTGGAGCGCGACGACGTGATCATCGTCGCTTCGGTGTCCTGCCTCTACGGCATCGGCTCGGTCGAGACCTATTCGGCCATGACCTTCTCGCTGAAGAAGGGCAGTAGCGAGGACCAGCGCGAGGTCATCCGCAAGCTCGTCGCGCTTCAGTACAAGCGCAACGATGCCGCCTTCGCGCGCGGCAATTTCCGGGTGCGCGGCGATAATCTGGAGATCTTCCCGTCGCACTATGAAGACACCGCCTGGCGCGTGTCCTTCTTCGGCGACGAGATCGAGGAGATCGTCGAGTTCGACCCGCTGACCGGCCAGAAAGCGGCCAGCCTCGACAGCGTCAAGGTCTACGCCAACTCGCACTATGTGACGCCCGGCCCGACGCTCAAGCAGGCGATGGAGGCGATCAAGCATGAGCTCGAGGAGCGACTGAAGGAGTTGGTCGCGGAAGGGCGGCTGCTGGAGGCGCAGCGCCTGGAGCAGCGCACGAACTTCGACCTGGAGATGATTGCCGCGACGGGGAGCTGCGCCGGCATCGAGAACTACTCGCGCTTCCTCACCGGCCGCCTGCCCGGCGAGCCGCCGCCGACCCTGTTCGAATATCTCCCCGACAACGCATTGCTGTTCATCGACGAGAGCCACCAGACGGTGCCGCAGATCGGCGCCATGGCGCGCGGCGACCATCGGCGGAAGATCACGCTTGCGGAGTACGGCTTCCGCTTGCCGAGCTGCATCGACAACCGCCCACTTCGATTCAACGAGTGGGACGCAATGCGTCCGCAGACGACCTTCGTCTCGGCGACGCCCGGCCCGTGGGAGATGAACGAGACGGGCGGCGTGTTCTCCGAGCAGGTGATCCGCCCGACCGGCCTCATCGACCCGCCCGTCGAGATCAAGCCGGTCGAGGACCAGGTCGACGATCTCGTCCACGAGGCGAAGGAGACTGCGCGCAAGGGTTACCGGACGCTCGTCACGACGCTGACCAAGCGTATGGCCGAGGACCTGACGGAATACCTGCACGAGGCGGGACTGCGCGTCCGCTACATGCACTCCGACGTCGAGACGCTGGAGCGCATCGAGCTGATCCGCGAGCTGCGACTTGGCGTGTATGACGTGCTCGTCGGTATCAACCTGCTGCGCGAAGGTCTCGACATTCCCGAATGCGGCCTCGTCGCGATCCTCGACGCCGATAAGGAAGGGTTCCTGCGCTCCGAGACGTCGCTGATCCAGACCATCGGCCGCGCCGCTCGCAACATAGACGGGCGGGTGATCCTCTATGCCGACACCAAGACCGGCTCGATCGAGCGCGCGCTCGCGGAGACGGATCGCCGCCGCGAGAAGCAGCTGGAGTACAACAAGCTCCACGGCATCACGCCGGAAAGCATCAAGCGGCAGATCAGCGACATCATCGCCCACGTCTCGACCCGTGACGGCGTGGTCGTGGATACCGGCGACGAAGAGCGCCCGCACCTCGTCGGGCACAACCTCAAGGCCTACATCGCGGACCTCGAGCAGCGCATGCGCAAGGCGGCCGCAGACCTGGAGTTCGAGGAGGCTGGGCGCCTCCGCGACGAGATCCGCAGGCTTGAGGAGGACGACCTCGGTATCCCCCACGACCAGCGCGTCGCGCCGCGCCCGGCGGGCAATTCGACCGAGGGCAAGCCCGGCACCCGCAAAGGCCGCTTTGGGAAGCAGCAGCGCACGCGGTTCGGGCGCCGTTGAGTCGTTCAGCCTCGCGCAACCCAAACGACTGCACGGAGTTTGATCTGAAAGTCGCAACGGGAGCGCGCCGCACACGCGGCGCTAAATTTATGAACAAAAAGGTTCGATTGATTCTCGGCGCAGCAGCGCTGTTCGCTGCAACTCCGGCCTTTGCCTCCGGCGAGCCGCGTGGCGACGAGCCGGTCGCGGTGCCGCGGTCGATCAAGCAGGGCGTCGATTTCGTCTATGTCGACCCGCAGATGAGCACGGTCGCGCGGCGGCACCAGCGGCCGCAGAACTGGTTCGCCCGTCTGTTCAACCTAAACCTCGGGTCGAGCGGAAAGAGCTCGCCGAACCCGCTGTTCATCCAGCTGGCCCGGGGCATGCAGCAGTACCAGATGAGCTACGGCCGCCTGCCGCAGACGAAGATCCCGGCGGGTCCGGTGCTGAAGCGCGGGTCGACCGGCAAGCGCGTTTCGCTGCTTCGCCAACGGCTCGGCCTGTCGCCGAACGGCGGTTACGACGAGCAGCTGTTCCAGGCCGTCGCGAGCTACCAGACGGTCCACGGCATTGGGCCTGCCGACGGCATCGCCGGCAAAGGCACGATCGCCTCGCTCAACCGGGGCGCGGACTATTATCTGAAGCGGCTCGCGATCAACGTCGAGCGCGCCTACCGGCTTCCGACGACGCGGACGTTCGACCGCTACGTGGTCGTCGATTCAGGGTCGGCCGAAGCCTATCTCTTCGATCGCGACCGGGTCGTGGATGGGATGAAGGTGGTCGTCGGTTCGCCGAAGACGAAGACGCCCATGATCGCGGTCATCATGCGCAACGCCAAGGCGAATCCCTATTGGAACGTGCCGCCGGAGCTGATCCGCAGCCTGACCGCCAAGCGTATCGGCGAGCAGGGCCTCTCCTACCTGAAGGACTTCCACTACGAGGTCCTGTCGGACTGGTCGGGCAACGCCCAGATCATCGATCCGAAGACTGTCAACTGGAAGGCGATCGCGTCGGGCAAGAAACAGCCGACCGTCCTCGTCCGGCAGCTTCCGGGACCGTGGAATTCGATGGGCAACATGAAGTTCGAGATGCCCAACGATTACGGCATCTACCTGCACGATACGCCGCACAAGGAGCTCTTTGCGGAGAACGAGCGGCATCTCAGCAACGGCTGCGTGCGCCTTCAGGATTATCGGCGTTTCGCCACCTGGGTGTTCGGGCGAGTTCCGCAGCCGCAGGGACATCGCGAGGAATATTTCCCGCTGCCGCGCCCGGTGCCGATCTACCTGACCTACCTGACGGTCGAGCCGAGCAACAACGGCGTCGTCTTCAAGCCCGACCCCTACGGGTTCGACGCGCTTGCCATGCCGCAAATGTTCGGCGGAACGAGCCGGGTCGCCTCGCCGTCCTGAATTCGGGCGGCGCCCCAACGCCGCCCGCTTCAACTCACCTGAGCACGCCCTTCGCGGCCATGTTCCTTGCGTAGAGGAACAGCACGATCGCGATGATCCAGATGAAACCGGTCATCATGTACATGGCCGGCGTCGTCAGCGCTGCAGGCGGCGTGGACATGCCGAATTGGTAGATCGTCGTCAGCAGAAGGCCGAGCAATGACACCGCATAGAGCGGCACCGCCCACCGGCTGCGGATGAGCAGCGCTAGCGACCCTGCAAGGCTCCCCCACACGCCTATCGCCCAGAGGGCGACGACCCAGGCCGGGAAGCTGGTGAAGTAGGCGGCAGCCTCGTCCCCGCCCATCATCTTCAGATATTCGGCGTTCTGCTTCTGCGTCATCACATAGTCGTAGCAGCCAAACGCCGTCCAAAGCGTCGCAAGTACGCCGACGACCCAAAGATGTGTGGGCGTGCGTGCGGTCTCAGCAGTCGTTGCCATGATTTGCCCTCCCCAAGTCGCAGCACGACAGGCGCTGCTTCCAACGCAAACGGGGCCAGTGCGGGCGGTCCCCCGCACCGCCGGGGCCGATGAGGCCCCGGTTGGGGGCTCAAGTCAAGGCTAGAAGCCGGCGTGCAGTCCGACCTGCGCAGAGACGTCGTTGCCCTGGTCGCGGCCCAACGTGGCCGAGCCGATGGCGTTGATCGTCACGTTGCTGAACAGGCCCGCGCTGCCGCCGAACGACACGCGGCCGTAGGCCTTGGTCGAACGGTCCTCAAACGCCCAGGTGTTGACGATTCCAGGCGCGCTGGTCTGCGCGAACTGGACCGAGCGGCCGTCGTCGCTCAGTTCCTTTTCGAGCATTGCGGAAGCGAACGGTCTGATCGACGATCCGCCGCTTTCGAAGTCGCCGCGGATCTCGGCGCCGATGCCTGCCGTGAACGACTTGGCCGAGGTCTTGCCGACGTTGAGCGAGAGCGCCGCGTCGCCTTCCTCGGTGTAGCCGTCGACCTTTGCCTTGGCATAGTCGAGCGCGACGACCGGACCGGCGCGCATTGTGCCCAGCGGGAAGAGATAGCCCGCCTTCGCGCCCGCAAGCCAATGGTCCCCGTCGGGGCTGGAATTCAAGTTGTTGACGACGCCCGCGCGCTCGATGTCGTTATTGTCCTGGCCGTAGCCGAGATAGCCCTGCACGAAGCCGCCCGCGATCGAAAAGCCGCCGAAGCCGCCGATCTGCCAGGTGTCCACGTCGTTGCGCGACGCATCATTGCCGAAGCGCACGCGCGGACGGGTGTAGTTGGCCGCAATCCCGACGGTGCCGTTGCCGAAGCCGTAGGAGGCACCAACCGTGCCGCCGACGCCGTCGATGTCGAAGCCGTCCGTCGCGGCATCGGCCTTCACGTCGCGGGAATAGGTGTCGCCGACGATGAAGAGCTTCAGGCCCTCGGCGACATCGCCGTCGCGCGGCGCCGTGAGGTCGACGCGGCTGGAAAGGGTTCGGCCGAACTGGCGAGCCGTCTCCATCCCAGCCTCGCTCGGGGCTTCGAGCGTCAGCGGTGCCTGCAGCTGAGCAGCGATATAGCGCCCGACGATCGCGAAACCGGCGGACGTCAGGTGCAGGTTGTCCACGTAGAAGAGGAACTGGTTTGTAAGGTTCGAATCCGCGATGCACGCCGGAGCGGGAGCGCAGGCGCCGGCGCTTTGCAGGCCGTAGGCGCCAGGGTTCGCGACGATCTGCTGACCGATCGCGGTCAAGTCGAGATAGTGGACGATCACGCCATCGGCCGCGTAGCCTGCGAGAACGCCCTGCATCTGCGTGTTGAACGTGGTCGAATAGCTCTGCCGGATGGCCTGAGCGGCGGGATCGTTCGCGATCTCGGGCAGGATCGCCGTATTGCCGGCGAGGAAGCTGATGTTCTGCGCGCCGGCGTCGACCAGCGCATTGAGGCCAGCCGTAGCAAAGGCCGCCGAAGCTGTGGCAGCCGCGGGCGCTCCCGCCAGCGTTCCGCCTTGCTGCTGGTAGAAGCGTGCGTCGTTCCCGCCGACCGAAAAGGTGACGAGATCGCTGGAATCGAAGGTGCCCGACACGGCCGGGAACGGTCCGCCGCCGCCCGCGAGAAAGGCGTTCCACTCGGTGACGAAGCCGGGCAGGCCGACGCCGTTGGTGTTCGTATTGTTCGTGAGCGCTCCGCCGATCGCGAAATTATCCACCGGCACGTTGAGCAGCTGCGACAAGGTGTCGATGTAGTTGGTGCCACCCGAGAAGCGGCCGGTCGGATAGACCAGAGGCGCCGGGTTGAAGCCCAGGATCTCGAACAGGTTGCCGGTATCCGCATAGCTGTCGCCGAATGCGGTGATGGAATCGACGCGCTGCGCCGCCGCGGACGTCGCAATAGTCGCAAGTGCCGTTGCGCCCAGAAGGGCACGGCCAAAGAGGCTACAAACAGTCATGAATCCCTCCCCCAAACGGCCGCACGGCGGCCGCGGACGGGAGGGATTATGAGCCGGGATTCCGCGATCTTACAAGTGGCGGTCCGGCAACAGCCGTTTCCAATCGGCTAGCGGTGGCCACCGTGGCCGGCGTTCTGCTTGTGGCCCGTGCGGCTCGCGCTTTCGCCGTTGGCATGAGCTTTCTGGTTGCCGCCGATGTCGTTCTTGCGGGCCTGGTCGAAGTCGCCCTTCTTCTTGTGGTCGGTCATTGTTTCGATCTCCGGTTGGGGAGAGGCTGAACGCCCGCGGTGTGGCGCCGTTTCGAGGCTACGGCACGCTGCCCGACAAATCGGGCCAACCGTCTCAAAGCCTAAGAAACTAGTGCCGTCGCGGGCGTTGGAGGACCGTCGCCTGATTGCGGCAGACTCAATCCAGCCCCCGAGGAGGACTTCAATGCAGCAAGGACAATCGAGCGAGCAGACCGGCACGCGCGACGATACATATGACGTGATCTCGGTGGTTTACCACGCGCTCCAGGGCGCGGAGAATTGCGAGATCTACGCCGACGACGCTGAAGACGAGCGGCTCCGCAGCTTCTTCCAGCAGGCCTACGAACAACAGCGCCAGTTAGCCGAGCAGGGCAAGCAGGTACTGATGCATTGCCTGCAGAACGAAGGCGGACAAGGCGTCGGCCAGAGCGCATTCGGCTTCGGCAAAGGCCAGACGTCCGGCCAATCGAGCGACAGTCGCAGTGAGAGGGTGACCTCCGGCACCAGCCAGACCGACACCGGTATCGGCTAATCCACCAAGGCCCCGGCGGCTTCGGTCGCCGGGGAACTTTCCGGCCCTTCGAAGGCTGCCATGACTTCGGCGATCATCATCTCCTCCTCTTTCTCGTAGCGCGGGGAGAAGTGGAACGGCTCGAGCCGTCGCACGCCCGCAGCGCGCGCAATCTCGCCCGCAGCCTTGGTGGTCAGGTGCGCACGATGGCGCGCCTGGTCGGCATCGGCTGCCGCGAAGCGCGATTCCAGGAAGAACAGGTCCGCGCCCGCCGCGAGCTCGGCAATCGCCTCGCGGTTTTCCGGAGTATCGGCGACGTCCGTCACATAGGCGATCTTCTGACCGGGACCGATCTTCACGAGATCGCGCAACTGGCCGAGGGGAAGATGGCGGCCGTCAGGCAGGGCAATCATGACCTTGTCGTCCCAACCCGCCAGGATCCCTTTCTTCAACCGCTGCAGCCACTGGCCCGGCTCGACGTCGAGCTCGTCGAGGCGGTTCTTCCAGACGTTCGCATGTGCCGGTTCGCTCAGGGTGAAGCCGAGGCAAGGCCCATGGTGCTGGAGGAAGGTCGCGTGCACCTCGAACCCCTCGACGTTCAGAGGTGGCGGCGGGATGGGGACTTCCCAGGCGAAGCGGCGCTTGAAACGGAAGCGGGCCGCCCGTGGCGCCTCGTGCTCCCGCAATCCGGTGACCAGGAAGACGAGGTCTTGATCGTACTTGTCCGCGAGGTCCCAGTCGTAGCCCTGAAGCTTGTGATGGATGCGCTCGCAAAGACCGTCCGGGCCGATGAACCGGATGACCTTCTGGCGCCCGATATTTGCCCGGAGAAGCGCATCGAACCCGACGAAATGATCCATGTGCATGTGGCTGACGAACACATGGCTGATGCGCAGGAGGTCGCGGGTGCTGAGCGCCGACAGGTCGCCGATGTCGAACAGCAACGCTTCACGCCGGTGAAGAATTTCGACGAAGACGGCCGGGTCGCCGAAGCGGCCGTTCACGAGCCTTGGGTGGAAAGTCGGGGTCACGCGCACTCAGAACGTCGCAGCAAGCCTTCGGTTCGCCCTTGGATTCTGGAGCCGTTCATCTGGTGCTGCTACAAGACGGACGGGTGTGAAGGGGTGGTAATGCGCAAATTCGTCCTTGTTCTTGCAGGTCTCTGCCTGCCTGCTTCGGCGCTCGCCGCCGCTAGCCAGCAGCCGATCGAGCCGATCGAGGTTCCGCCGAGTGTCGAGCAGGGTCTCGACATGGTCTACATCGACCGCGAGATCGCGCCGTCGATGCAGCAGCGCGACGCGCAGCAGCACGACCAGGGAATCGACCAGTTCAAGGTCGCCGACGCCGACATGTTCGCGCCGGTGCACCCGCTCTACACCGATCTTCGGCGAGCGCTGGTTCGCTACGAGATGCGCTGGGGCGACCTGCCGCAGGTGCAGATCCCGGCCGGCCCGACGCTGAAGCTCAACATGACCGGCGATCGCGTCGCGCTTCTGCGGCAGCGGCTGGGGCTTCCCGAGGGGACGAAGTTCGACGCACCGCTGGCTGCGGCGGTCAAGGAATTCCAGGACGTTCATGGCTTGAAGGCAGACGGCGTCGCAGGCGCGGGGACGATCCAGGCGCTGAACCGTGGCTTCAAGCATTACGAGGATGTGCTGCTGCTCAATCTCGAGCGGGCGCGCCGCCTTCCGCAGACAACCGAATCCGGCCGCTACATCCTCGTCGACGCGGGCTCGGCGCGCCTGTTCATGTACGAGAATGGGAAGCCGGTGGACTCCATGCGCGTCATCGTCGGCAGCAAGGTAACCGAGACGCCGATGATGGCGGCGCTGCTGCGCTACGTCAGCCTCAATCCTTGGTGGAATACGCCGCCGGAGCTGGCGACGAAGTCAGTCGCTCCGGGCGTACTCAAGGAAGGCCTAAAGTACCTCACCGACCGCGACTATGAGGTCCTTTCGGACTGGACTGACGACGCGACGCCGATCGATCCATCGACGGTGGATTGGCAAGCGGTCGCCGACGGAAAGGCGACCGTTCGCCTCCGGCGTGGGCCTGGACCGTGGAATTCGATGGGCGACATGCGGTTCAACATGCCGAACGACTTCGGCATCTACCTGCACGACGTGCCCGACTTCGAGCACGCGCTGTTCGACAAGGACGACCGCTGGATCAGCAACGGCTGCATCCGGCTTCAGGACGCGCATCGCCTGGCGAAATGGCTGTTCGGCCGGACGATGGTCGCGGATTCGAAGACGGAAGAGAATGTCGACGTGCCGGATCCCGTACCCGTCTACGTCACCTATCTGACCGCCGAGGCGGGTGCGAACGGGCCGAAGTTCCGTGCCGATCGGTACAATCGCGACCCGGCTCTCCTGGCCCGCTATTTCGGCAAGGATCAGCAGGTCGCGTCCGCCGGAAACTGACGGCTCAGTTTCCGCGAACGGTGGGCCAGCCGTTTCGCCATTCGATACGATCGACCAGCATGACCCGGCGGGTGTTCACCTCGTCGGTGGGCTTGGTGCGCGGCCGGCCGACGTCGACGGCGTGATAAAGGATCCAGCTGTTCCCGCGAGCGTCGGTCGCGACGGAATTGTGCCCGGGCGCGATCCACTTGCCGCGCTTAGATAGGATGATGCTGTGCGGCGTGCCCTTCGCGTGCTGGAGCGTCTCGAACGGGCCCGTGGCGCTTTTGGAACGTGCAACCATCACCGCATAATTGGCCTTCGCGCCGCAGCAATTATCGCCCGAGTAGAACATGTAATACCAAGGCCCGTGACGGAGCACCCAAGGTCCCTCGACGAGCACAGGAAACTGGTCCTTCGCCGGGTTCGGGCCGATGAGATCCTTCGGAGTGGTGCCGGGCGCGAAGGCCATGCGGTTGGCCTTGAGCTCCTGAACCTTGATCGGCTTGAAGCCGGAACCCCAGTAGAGGAGCTTCTTGCCCGTCGCCGGATCGTCGAAGGCCATCGGGTCGATATTGACGAAGCTCTCTCCGCACTGGAGCGGATGACCCATGTCGGTGAACGGGCCTTCGGGGCGCGTCGCGGTGGCGACGGCGAGGCAGAGCCCGTGCCGCTCGTCAGCCGTGTCCGGCTTCGCAGAGTAGTACATGATATAGCGGCCGCCATCGCGCAGCACGTGCGGGGCCCAGAAGTCCTGCGTCTTGCTCGCCCAGTGCGGCTTGGTCGGTAGCGCATCGCCGAGCAGCCGCCAGCGCTTCAGGTCCTTCGACCGCGCGACCTGAAGGTTGATCCACTTGCCGTTGCGCTCGGTCTGCGTCGCATAGGCGTAGTAGAAGCCGTCGGGCGCCTTCAGGGCTGCGGGGTCCGGGAAGTCGGCGTCGATGACCGGGTTCGACGAACTCGCCGTTGCGCTTCGTGCGGAACTCGCCGCCGGCGCGAGGCAAAGAGCAACAGCCGCGAGGGGCGAGAGAAGCGACTGGACGCGTACAACCATGCGCGCGAGGTTATCGCGTGCGCGTGGCGAAACAATGATCTCTTTAAGCGAATTCAGGGTTTTATCGCCCGGCCAGCGCGCCTAGCGCGCACCCATGTTCGAGTCCCCCGAGTCTTACACGATCGATGCCGTCGAAGACGGTGAAGCCAGCCTCCTGAAAGTCGCATCGCCCGACGGCCGCACCTGCGAATATCGCATCGCCGGCGGCGAGCATCCCGACTACCTGCGATTCTTTGCCGAGCTCTCACGCGATTTCGAAACACGGGTGCCGGGAGCGCACGAAGGTCCTGCCGCGGCGATGGGCGACATCAAGTGGAAGCCGCTCGTCATCGAAAATCTCAGCGAGCGGTCGCTCTACGGGTACGGCGATCCCGCGGTGCTCAAGGTCGAAGACGGTTGGATCCTGACGGCGACCACGAACGACGCGCCCGACGCCTTCCCGATCGTGCATTCGCCCGACCTCAAGCATTGGGAGCATCGCGGCTTCGTCTTCCCCGAGGGCCATGCGCCCGACTGGACCGCGACCGGCAAGCATGTCGCCGACTTCTGGGCCCCGGAAATGGCGAAGGTCGGGGACGAATATTGGATTGCCTACACGGCCAGGCAGAAATCCAATGCGCTTGCGATCGGATTGGCGCGGGCACCATCACCGTATGGGCCGTGGGTCGACAATGGCGAACCGCTGATCACCGGTGGTGAAGTGCTCTACCCCGGAACCGCGGCAAGCGGCGGAGTGATCGACTCCCACATCTTCGTCGACGACGACGGCACGCCCTATCTGTTCTGGAAGAACGACACGAACGGCTTGTGGCCGAGGCCGCTGGCCGGATTGCTCCGCGAGCATCCGGAGCTGATCGAGGAATTGTTCGCGAGCGAACGCGATCGCCGCACCGCCGCATTCGCCGCCGCGATACAGCCCTGGGCGAACACGCGCAGGCCAATGGAGCGCTTCTTCCTGATGCAGCCGCTGATCGAGGCCGCGCTGGAGAATTGGCCGAGGGTCAAGAAGGCGCTTCTCGGCCTCGCCCATGCGTCGAAGATCGTCGAAGCGATGCGGACGCCGATCCATGCACGCCGCCTTTCACCCGACGGCCGCTCGCTGGCGGGTGAGGAGCATGTCGTCCTCGCAAACGACCTCGATTGGGAAGGGCATCTAATCGAGGGCCCGTTCGTGACGAAGCAACAAGGCCGTTACTGGATGTTCTATGCCGGCAACGACTTCTCGACGCCTGCGTACGGCATCGGTGTTGCCGTCGCCGATCATCCGTTCGGTCCTTACGTGAAGCGGCCGGAGCCTTTGCTGAAATCGGTTCGGGAATGGTGGGCACCGGGTCATGCCTCCGTTACCGAAGGCGCGGACGGAAGGCCGCAGCTGTTCTTCCACGCCTTCTTCCCAGACCGCTGCGGTTACAATGCCTTCCGCGGGCTGCTGACGGTCGGGCTGGACTTCACGCGCGACGAAGTCAGGCTGCGGCAAGTTTGACCGCTCTACCCGATCCGCATCCACGAATGAGTTCGCGATGCCTGTAAACCGTATCTTCGCCGTCGCAGCGGCGCTCCTCACCGCAGCATGGACGGTCCCGGCTGGCGCCGATCCGTCCTTCGTGCCCGTCTACGAGGACAATTTTCCTGACCCGTTCATCACATTCCACAATGGCGAGTTCATCGCCTACTCGACGAACGACGGTCCGAACCTGCCGATGCTGACGTCGAGCGATCTCGTGCACTGGAAGAGGGTCGCGGCAGCCGATGGACGGCGGATCGACGCGATGCCGAAGATGGCACCGTGGGCGAAGCCGGACCGGACGTGGGCGCCGGAGGTCATGAAGTCCGGCGACAAGTGGCTGCTGTATTACACGGCAGCGAGCGCGAAGAAGTCGATGCAGTGCATCGGCGTTGCCGTCGCCAGCGATCCGAAGGGTCCGTTCGTGGACAATTCCGCCGAGCCTTTGGTGTGCCAGACGGACGAGGGCGGAAGCATTGATCCCAATCCCTTTCGCGACGCCGACGGCAAGCTGTACCTCTATTACAAGAGCGACGGGAATGCGGTTGGGAAGCACAGCTTCATCTGGGGCCAGCGCCTGTCGGACGACGGCCTCAAGCTCGTCGGCGACGCCGTGCCCTTGCTGACCGACGACCAGAAATGGGAGTGGAAGCTGGTCGAGGCGCCATCGATGGTGAAGTCGCCTACGGGCTACCAGATGTTCTACTCGGCCGCCTATTACGGCTGGGATTATCCGGGCGAGCGGCTGTCGAACTATGCAACCGGGTACGCGAGCTGCTCGGGCCCTCTAGGCCCCTGCAAGGACGCGCCGGAAAATCCGCTGCTGCACAGTTTCAACGATCGCGACGCAGGGTGCCTCAGCGGCCCGGGGCATCCGGCCGTGTTCCAGGCCGGCAAGCAGCACTTCCTCGCCTTCCACGCCTGGGCGGCGACTTCGGGCTGCCGCCCGCTCGACCCCGAGCGCTACCTCTATATCGCGCCTCTGTTCTGGAAGGACGGCAAGCCGACCCTGGGGCCGAGCCTGCGTGAGAGGAAGGCGCAAGAACGGGGTTGATCGAAGCGACGGGCAGCCGCGGTGGTCGTTCAGCGGCTTGATTGGGCAGCACAGGCCTTGGCGATGAATTCGGAATGCGTTGGCATGTGCTCGGCCATGTGCCGGTAGCTGAGGTACATCTTGTCGAGCGCATCGCTCAGAACATCGGGGGCGATCGCCCTGGCGGCTGGCTCCTGCTCCTCGGGGACGATTCCTTGGCCCAGCAGAACGGCGACCCAGCTCGCTGTTCCGAACAGCTCGCATCCCTCGCGAAAAAGCCTGCCCTTCGCCCGCCACAACTCGAGCCTCCGGGCAAGGCTGTCGGGCACGTCCATCGTCCGGCAGTAGTTCCAGAACTCGGAATCGTCTCGCCTGGTTGCCTTGTAGTGAAGGATCACGAAGTCGCGGACGTCCTCGAAAACGTGCTGCATCTGGCGATTATATTCATCCCGTTCGACGGGATCGAAGCGCCTGTCGGGGAAGAGCGCGAGCAGCTTCGCAATGCCGCTTTGGACGAGATGGATGCTGGTCGATTCGAGCGGCTCGACGAACCCGCTGGACAGGCCCAACGAAACGATATTTGCGTTCCACGCGAGACGCCGACGCCCGGCCGTGAATGACAGATGCCGCGGCGCGGCCAGCGGCTCGGCTTCAAGGTTTGCCAGCAGCAACTGTTCAGCCTGGCTTCGCTCGAGGTGCGCGCTCGAGTATACAAGTCCGTTGCCCATGCGGTGCTGGAGCGGAATGCGCCACTGCCACCCGCTTTCCCGACCCGTCGAGCGGGTAAAGGGATCAGCCGGACCGGCCAGGCGGCTCGGCACCGCCACCGCCCGGTCGCAGGGCAGCCAGTGGCTCCAGTCATCGTAACCGGTCCCGAGCTTTTCTTCGATCAACAGGCCGCGGAATCCCGAACAATCGATGAATAGTTCGCCCTCGATCGTCCGATCGTCCGCGAGCGTGACGCTGCGCACGTGACCGCTCTCGCCATCGAGCGTTAGGTCGACGATCTTGCCTTCGAGACGCTGCACGCCGGCCCGTTCGGCATGCGCGCGAAGGAATTTGGCATAAAGTCCCGCGTCGAAGTGAAAGGCGTAGGCCAGCTGCGACAAAGGGAGGCGTGCATCCGGGCCCGGCCTCGCAAACTTGCCAAGTGCTGCCGCAACGCCGCTCATCGACCATTCGCGAATGTCCGGGAGCGAGCGCCGCTTCGATTCACGCAGGTACAATTGGTGGAAGTGGACGCCGCGCAGGTCCTGGCCATGCGGTCCGAACGGGTGGAAATAGCGTTCGCCCTTCGCGCCCCAGTCGACGAACTCGATGCCGAGCTTGAACGTGCCCTGTGCCGCTGCAAGGAACTCGTCCTCCGCGATTCCGACCATCTTGTTGTAGGCGATGAGTGGCGGGATCGTGGCTTCACCGACGCCGACGGTGCCGATCTCGTCCGACTCGATCAGCACGATCTCGACCGAAACCTTTTCGAGCAGAGCGGAAAAGGCGGCCGCGGCCATCCACCCGGCGGTCCCACCGCCCACGATCACGATCTTGCGGATGGCATGGTCGCTCATGCGCCGTCATCCTGCATGGCGCAGCGGCTCAGGCAAGCGCTGAGCCGCGCACGCAGACCCGGGCGGTGATCCGGCCGAGGAAGCTGCCTAGCCTCGTTCGGGGGCTGGCGGTGGCGGCGGGGGCGGGGGCGGCGGGGCCGGTTCGACGACCGGTGGCGGCGGTGGCGGGGGCGGAGCGGAGACCGGCGGTGGCGGAGCACTTGCCCGGCTTTCCCCGCCGAAGCGGAACCGAATCCCGCCCGACATCACCGACTCATTGTAGCGGACGACCATCGGGAACTCTTCTCGGCTCGTCGGCTGGCCCGCAGCATAATTGACGCGGACGATATCGGAGCGGAACGGGATGTTCAGGATGTTCGTCCAGTCGAAGAACAAGGTTAGCTTGTCGTTGACGGCGTAGCTGCTGGACCAGTCGAGCCGGCCACTGCTCCTGCCCCGGCCCTGGAGGGTGTAAAAACCGTCCCGCGGGTCGAGAGTGCCTTCAGGATAGTCCGTGCGATGATTGTAGGAGAGCCTCGCCGAAATCGGGCCACTCTCGTACATGCCGACCAGGTTAAACGTCCATTTGGAAACGTCCGGAATGCGGGTCCTGAGCACTGTTGCGTTCGGACCCGCCGCGGGCCCTGGGACGCACTCCTCGGCCGCAGGCGCGCAGAACAGTGGGAAGTCCACCTTCGCGTCAATGTAAGTGGCATTGGCCTGAATACCGAAGCCGCGTGCCCACGTCGGCACAAAGCCCCAGTCGAAGAAGGTGCTGACCTGGGCCTCGAGGCCTTGAATACGGCCCTCATTGGTGTTCACCGGGCCCGTGATCCGCACGGGCAGTCCCGTCGCCTCGTCGGTCATCGCTTCAAACGTGCGATTGACGATGAAGCCGCGCATGTCGCGGCGGAACACCGCGACAGAAGCGAAGCCCGTCCGT
Source organism: Sphingomonas telluris (assembly GCF_022568775.1). NCBI lineage: Bacteria > Pseudomonadati > Pseudomonadota > Alphaproteobacteria > Sphingomonadales > Sphingomonadaceae > Sphingomonas > Sphingomonas telluris. The sequence goes on from NZ_JAKZHW010000002.1 coordinate 657,375, forward strand.
GAGAAATAATATTCGAGACTTGCGTCGTAGTTGTTGGACTTCAACGGACTGAGGGAGGGATTGCCGCCCGACCCCGTGATCTCGCAAGCCGGATTTGCGGGATCGAAGCAGTTCGGTGTGCCGAGGGCGAAACCTGGATTCAGTTGCTCGAACAGGGGCCGCGTGATCGTCTTTGTGGCGGCCAGCCGAAGTACGATGTCACGGCTGAAGTGGACGTTCACGTTCGCGTTGGGCAACCAGTTCGTATAGTCGTTCCCGACGTCGAGCGGCTCGAAAAGAAAGTCGTCTGGGTTCGGCGTGGATGCGTTCGGCACCCGCTGGAAGCCGTTGATGCGATCCTTGGTGTGCACCACCCGGACACCGAGCAGCCCGTCGACCGGAACGGATCCCTGGAAGTCGAATTTAATCTGGGCATAGCCCGCGAGCGTCTTCTCGTTGATGCCGAAGTCGCGCGTCGGGACCGGCGCTGGCGGATTGGCGTCGTTGTTTTGCGAGCGGTTCGGATTGCGATCGAGCGGGATGCCCTGGTCTACGTTGAACTGGCGCAGCGCGCTCAGACTGTCCCACACGCTGTTGAACGTTGGTGCGAGCCAGCTAGTGGGAGTGGGCTTGTTGTCGTCGCCTCGGAAGGCGGAGTGGAACAGCGCGTAGTCCAGGGGCACCTGGCTAATGAGAATGTTGAATCCCCCGGCAGCGACGTTCCTGAAGTTAGCGTCCCAGTAGCGCTCGCCGTCAGAACGGCCGGCGTCACGGTCAACGTAGCGCACGCCGGCCTGGATGTTCGGCAGCCAGTTGAGACCTGGCTCATATTCCGCATCGAGGCGAGCCTGCCAGTCCTTGCCGTCCGCGACGAGATAGCGCTCGAAGAAGCCGCGGTAATTGTAATTTGCCGGGTCCGCGAAATCGAGGCCTGTGATCTCCAAAGTCGGACCGTCGCCGCCCGGGCGACCGGTGAACCAGTTGACCGTGAAATTCTCGTTGTTGATCCCGAAGTCCACGCTTTCCGCGCGCAGCTTGAAGGTACTGTCCGTGTGCGCAAGGTCAGCGGTAATCCGCAGGGGCCCAGCATCGTAGCGGCCGCCGACGGCGAATTGATACGTGTCCGTCTTGCGCTTCGTAGCCCCCTGGAAGCCCTGGGTCTGGTAGGTGTCGTTGCAGCAACTGCCCGGATTGGTGACCGTGCCGCTGATCACCTGGCCGTCTTCGACGACCAGGTTGGAGTAAGCCGAGCCGCCCCAAAGCGGCACTTGCCACATGCGGTCAGTGCTTTCCTCCCGATAGCCTTGCCACAGGCCCTCGGCGTAGAACTCCAGGTCGGCGCTCGGGCGCCACTGCAGCGCGCCGTTGATCGATGGCCGCCAGCGATCGGCCTCTTCGTAGTGAAGCTCCGGCCAGTCGGGCGAACGGCCGCCGGCAGCACCGCCAAGATTATCGGCAATGAAGAACGCGTGCCGCCTAATCGAGTCCTGGTAGTGCATGCGCGTGTAGGAGAAGTTGATCAGCGCGCCGAAGTCGCCCCAACGGTTGCTAAGCAGGAGCTGCGCATTCGGCTTAAAGTCTTGCGCCTGCTTCGTGTGGTTGCCCCAAACCGACCCCGCGACCTCCAGACCGGTGAAGTCGAAGGGGCGGCGCGAACGAACGTTGATGAGTCCGGCCAAGCCAGGCTCGACGAGATCCGCCGTCGACGTCTTGAACGCCTCGACGGCTGCGATCGCGCCGGCGGGGAAATCCTGAAGCGCGACGGAGCGAGTCTCGGCGGTGAAAATCTCGCGGCCGTTATACGTGGTCGTATAATAGGAGCGATCGAGCCCGCGCAGCAGCACACGGCTCGCTTCGCCACCCGTCCTCTCGACCTGGATGCCGGGGATGCGCGCCGCCGTGTCGGACACGGTGATGTCTGGGAGCTTGCCGATGTCCTCGGCGACGACTGCGTCGACAATCTGCGGGCTATTGCGCTTGATGTTCTGCGCGGACTGCAAGCTGCGCCGCAAACCCGTAACGACGATCTCGCCGCCGCCCTGATCCTCGCCGCTGGCAGTCTGAGTGGAATCGTCCGTTTGCGGGGAGCCGTCCGGAGCCGCCGGGTTGGTTTGCGCCTGAACTGTCGGGTCGGGGGGCGTTGCCGGCTGCGACTGAGCCCAGGAGGGCGTTGCAAGATTCGCGAAGGCTATGGCCGTGGTCGACCACAGGATGGTGCTCGTACGCAGCATGTCTCTCCCCTGTTCACCACGCACTCTCCAATGCGCGGTTAGCGGGAGGTATGTGCCTCACCAAAAATGCTTACAACCCATTGGATACAAACATAAGTTAGTTTCGGGTCCGAATTAATCGAGGTGTTGCCCGTTTAATCCAGTTCGCCGAGCAGGGTGTTCACCCGATTCTCGGCCTGGCGAAGCGCCACGTCAATCGGCTTCTGTCCCGTATAGGCAGCCGCCATTTCCTCGCCGACGATCCCCTCGATCGCGTTCTGCCGCCGGACGTAACCGGGCAGCGGGCGGCCCATCTGGGCTAGCGGCGAAATGTCCTCGCGGTGCGGGAGGGACCTGAACCGGGGGTCGTCGAGCACCGCCTTGAAGGCGGGCAAGTGGCCGGTGCGCGTCCAGTCGTAATTGTGATCGGCCATGAAGCGGAAAAAACGCGCGATCGCCGTCCGCTGCTGCTGCGTCCGGTTGCGCTTGGGCACGATCCATGTGTGGCCGCTGACGAACTCCACCCGCTGACCCCAAAGGCGGGGATAAGGGAAGACGGCGTAGCTGTTGAAGAGCGGCCGGCCGGGCGTCGTCGCCTCCTTCTCGAACGTGCCGAGCATCCAAGTGCCCGTCGGATAGATGCCCCCCTCCCCGTTGATGAACGCCGCGATCGCCGCGGGCGTGTCCATGTTCTGCGTGCCGAGCCGCTCGTCGTTGATGCGCTTGAAGAAGGTCGCGACCGAATGACCGATCGGCGTGGCGAGGCGGACATGCTTCGCGTCCGGGAAAAGCACGGCGCCCTCGGCCATCATGTAAGTGAACTGGTTGCGCGCCGCGTAGGCGGGGTCGGCGACGTTACTCTGGATGAGGTAGGGCTTGCCGGTGCGCTCCTGAAACTGGCGCGCCTGCTTCAGCAATTCCTCGGCGGAATTCGGAAGCACCGGCTTGCCGCCGCGCATCAGTCCCGCCTTCGCGAACAGGGCCGTGTTGATGTGGAAGAGCCCGCCATGCGTGTCCCACGGCAGCGCATAGATGCGGTTGTCGATCGTGACTGCCAGGCGCGTCGCATCGGTGAAGTCGCTTGGACTGATGTGCGCCTCCTTAAGGAACGGTTCGACCGGCTCGAGCAGCCCGTCCGATGCGTAATCGGAGATGACTCCGGAGTGCATCGTCACCAGGTCCGGCGGGTCGCGAGCCGCAATCTGCGCCGTCAGCTGGGGATAGCCCGGCCAGGCGATGACGTTCACGTCGATATGGACGTCCGGGTTCTCGGCGTTGAAGCGGTTGATGAGCGCGGTCATGATTCCGCACTCGCCCTCCGCCTTCGCGACGTCAGTGGCGCCGCCATATTCGGCGCCGCACTCTCCAAAGAAGCGCTGGAGGTAGATGTGGGTCTTGCCGTCGTTCGGCGAGCAGCTGCCCAGCGCAAGCGCGGCGCAGATGGCCAGCAGCAGTCGTTTCATCGGACCGCCGCGCCGGCCATCGCGCGGACGATCTGCTTCTGGAAGACGATGTAGACGATGAAGATCGGGACCGATGCGAATACCGCCTGCGCCATCAGGAACCCGAGGCCGCTCGTCTGCGCATAGTTCATCTGGCTCGCCGCGAGCCCGACGGTCAGAGTGTACATGTTGCTGCGCGTCGCGGAGATCAGCGGCCACCAATAATCGTTCCACGACCCTAGGAAGGTGAAGACGGCGAGAGTCGACTGTGCCGGGATCGTCAGCGGCAGGATGACCGACCGGAAGATCTTCCAGCGCGACGCTCCGTCGAGCATTGCCGCCTCGTCCAGTTCCTTCGGAATCGCGCGCATGTAGGTCGTCATGAAGAACACGCCGAACGGCGCGACGAGGCCGGGCAGGACGAGTCCCGGATAGCTGTTGTGGAGGTGCAGCCAGGCGAACAGCTGGTGCTGCGGCAGGATGACCGCCTGGCTCGGGATCGCGAGGCCGACCAGTACGAAAACGAACAAGGTCCGGCGGAACGGGAATTCGAGCCGGGCGAAACCGTACCCGGCTAGGCTTGCGAGGATCAGGACGCCCGCCGTCGTGCAGAGCGACACGATTATGCTGTTGAGCAGCCAGCGCATGGTCGAGCTGTTGCCGAAGATCGCGGCGTAGTTTTCGAGCGTGTAGGGCGGATGGAAGGCCGCGCCGCTGTTGCCGACGAGCGACGCATTGCTCTTGAGCGAGAGCAGCAGCGCCCACAGCAAGGGCGACACCATCAGGATCGCGCCGATGGTCAGCGCAACATAGCCCGCGCGCGTCAGCCGGGCGCGATCAACCTGCGCGGCCACGTCCGCCAACCCGCATCTGGCCGGTCGCCCAATATTGGGTGAGCGTCACGGCGAGGATGATCAGGAACAGCACTTCCGCTGCGGCGCTGGCGTAGCCGAGCTCCCAGCGGCCAAAGGCGCTTTCAAAGAGGAAGAGGACGGCCGTGCGCGATGCCCCGCTCGGGCCGCCGGCCGTCAGCAATTGCGACTGGCCGAACATCTGCAGCTGGGCCGCAGTCTGCAGCATGACGACGAGGATCAACGTGCGCTTCAGCGACGGCAACGTAATGCGAGAGAAGGTCGTCCAGCGGCTCGCGCGGTCGAGCGCCGCGGCCTCGTACATGTCCTGCGGAATCTGCTGCAGCCCAGCCAAGAACAGCAGCATCGGAAAGCCGACCGACCACCAGATCGTCGTGATCGCCAGCGCCGGAAGCACGAGGTGCACGTCGCTGAGGAAGGGCAGGGGCTCCCAGCCAAGGCTCTTCCAGATTTCACCCAGCAGTCCGGCGTCCGGCGCCAGGACGAAGCGCCAGATGAGGGTGACGATGGTGACGGACAGAACCGCCGACGAGAAGAAGATGCCGCGGATGAACGCGGCCGTCCGGCCCGCTCGGTTCAGCGCCAGCGCCAAAGCCAGCGCGATCACTGTCAGCGGCGGAACGATCATCAGCGTGACGAGGAAGGTGTTGATCAGCGACTGCTGGAAGATCGGATCGCCGAACAACCGCTCGTAATTGCCGAAGCCGATGAAGTGCCCCGGCCCGAACAGCTCGATGCGGAAGAGACTCAGCCACAGGCCGCGAAGCAGCGGGAAGATCAGGATGGCGCTGTAGACGAACAGGAACGGCGCAACGAAGAGCAGGCCTTCCCAGCGCCGCGACTGGGTCATTCCGCCCGCCGATGATAGCCTGTGCCGTCAGGCCCGAAGAGGTGGGCACGCTCGCCGTCGATGGTCAGCGGCACAAGCTCGCCGACGCGAACGCCGGTCATTCCGGAATCCTCGGCCGTGATCGAACGTCCGTCCTTCAGCTTGCCGTAGATGATCGACCGCTCCCCAAGGCGTTCGACCAGCAGGACTTCGGCGGTCGTCGCGCTCTCGCTCTTGGCGACGCGGACGTGCTCGGGTCGCAGGCCGATCTCGACGTCGTCTGCAGGCAAACCGTCGCGCGGGACCGCGGTCTGAACGACGGTGCCGTCACCGAGCTTAACCTTCGCCACCGGGCCATCGTCCAGGATGATCGCCGGTGCCAGCGACATGGCGGGAGAGCCGACGAAGCGCGCCACGAACGTGTTCGCCGGCCGGCTGTAGATCTCGACAGGCGTGGCGACCTGCTGGATGCGGCGGTCGTTGAACACGACGATGCGGTCCGCGAGCGTCATCGCTTCGGCCTGGTCGTGGGTGACCATGATCATTGCTGCCTCTACGCGCTGGCGAAGCTGGGCGAGCTCGACCCGGGTGCGCAGCCGCAAGGCTGCGTCGAGGTTCGATAGAGGCTCGTCGAGCAGGAACAGCTTCGGGCGCTTGACGATCGCGCGGCCGATCGCGACGCGCTGGCGCTGCCCGCCCGAAAGCTGGTCGGGCTTGCGCTCGAGCAGTTGTTCGATCTCGAGGACTCGCGCCGCGTCGTCGACCAGCGTGTCGATCTCGGCGCGTGGAACGCGGGCGTTCCGGAGGCCAAACGCCATGTTCTCCCGCACCGACATGTGAGGGTAGAGCGCGTATTGCTGGAACACCATCGCCACGCCGCGCTCACCGGGCGGGAGCGTGTCGATGCGTCGCCCTTCCAGCCAGACTTCGCCCGCATCCGCGGTCTCCAGCCCGGCGATGATACGAAGGAGCGTCGACTTGCCCGAACCCGAGGGGCCGAGGAAGGCGATGAACTCGCGCGACTGAAGGGTCAGGGAAACTTCGTCGAGGACTGGGGTCGCGCCGAACGCCTTGCGGATGTTCTTCAGCTCGAGGCTCAACGCACACTCCTCTCCCGCGGCGACTTCTACAGAAAGGCCGTTGGGCTGCAACGCCTTAGGTTAGGCGCTTCGGCGTAGAGCGCGACGGATTGATGAGAACCAAAAGTATGGCATCATGACCGGACTTCCCGGCGCATCGGGGAAGAGGGGGAAATATGTCGACACACCGGCTTACGGCGAGTGTGCTTATGCTTTGCCTGGCGTTGCAGGCCTGCTCATCGAGACCTCGAGAATTCACGCCTGAGCTCGCAAGGGCTCCGGATAGCCAATCCGACTTCGAGACTGCCTATGGGACCTGTCAGCAGTTGCTCGTCGAAGGCAAGCTGGACTCCAGCGGCAGAGGCGTTTCGGCAGCAGCGGGCGCGGGGGCCGGGGCCGGAACAGCGGCGGTCGGCGCTGCAACGGCGACGGCCGTGGGCGGCTATGGCGGGCTCGCGCTTGCCAGCGCCACCATCGTCCTGCTGCCTTTCGCAGTGCTTGGCGGGGCGTGGGGAATGTCGCGGATGAAGCGCGCGAAGAAGGAGCACGCGATCCAGACGGCGCTTCGGGGATGCCTGCACGAACGCGGGTATGAGGTCGCCAGCTGGACCAAGGCGCCGAAGAAGAAAGGCGTCCCTGTGGCCGACCTCGCGAGCAAGTGAGGCGCGGCGTCTTAGGCCGTCTCAGCCAGCGGATCGTGAACGAAGACCAGCCAGGCGAAGCTGACCGCTAGTAGCGCGAACGTGGCGGCTACGACGGTGACCGCCAGCGGCAGGTCGCCGGAGATGGCCGGCTTTCCCAATGAGAGCGCTGCCGTGAGGAACAGCAGCAGATTCCCGATGCCGGTCGGCCGCGCATAGATTCCGCCGATCCGGTTTCCACGGCTCATCCAATTTAGCGCCGCAAATCCCAGCGAGCCGCTTCCGGCGAGCTGAACCATGAGAGGCATGGAGCGCGACGGAGCGGGGTCGAGCAGCCGCGCCACCTCATCTGCCGCGAAAAGCGCTGCCCCGCCGGCGATGAACAGGATGAGGGCGCTCAGGGTGAGGATGAAGCGCCCGGGCGTTTTCACCGCCGCTCCTTCGAAAGCCGGCTCATCAGAATGGCCGCCCGCTTCGCCTGGCGGGAGATCGACGGGATGTCGACGGACTCGCCCGGCGCATGGCTGCCTGCGCCAGCCGGCCCGAGCCCGACCAGGCCATCCACGTCCTTGGCGACGAAGCTGATGTCGCCCGCGCCGCGATCCATTGGATCGAGCTCACCCATTTGCGGCAGGCCCATGTCCGTGTTGATACGGTTGAGGCGCGCAAGAATGGCCCGATTGCCTTCGGTCGGCGCCATCGGCGGATAGCCGCCCTTGTCGAAGCTGATCTGCGCTTTCGTGCCGGGCAGCGACTGGGCCACGATCGTCATCATCCGCGCTTTCGTGCGATCGATCTGGTCCTGCGAGATGGCGCGGAGATCGCCGCGCGCGACGGCGGTCGCGGCAATGATGTTGGACTTGCCGGTTGCGTTGAGACGGATGCGGCCGGCGTCCAGTTCAGCCGATGCCCCACCACCAATCAGGCCGACGTTATAGGTCAGCTTGTCCTCGCCGAGTTCACGGCGGAACGTGTCGATGATCCGGGCGAGCTCATAGATCGCGCCATAGCCCGGATGCATGACGGTGCTCGAATGGCCGGTATTGCCGGTGACGGTCACCGTCCAGCTGTCGGAGCTGCGGCGAGCGGTCGAGCCCATGTCCTGCTCGTTCTTCCGAGCGAGCCCTTCGAAATCGAGCGCGACGTCGGCCCATTTGCCGGCCTCGATCAGCGGCGCGCGCGTGACCTCGATCGGGTCGCCAGCGTCTTCCTCGTCGCCCGTCAGGACGACCGTGATGTCCGCATTCTTGAGCGTTCCGGCCGCCTTCATTGCCCGGAGCGAGGCGATCATCACGGCCATGCCGCCCTTGTCGTCGCCCGAGCCCGGTCCGATCCCGCGATCGCCCTTGAGCTCCCATTTCTGAAAGGGAGAGTCCGGCTCGAACACTGTGTCGAGGTGGCCGATCAGCAGCATGCGCTTGTCGCGGCCATTGCCCTTGTGGCGCGCGACGATGTGGCCGGCGCGGCCGGCGGCCTTCATGTCGATCGAGTCGACCTTGAATCCGAGCGGCTCCAGCTCCGAACGAAGCATCTTGCCGACGGCTTCCACGCCCGGCGAGTTCAGGCTTCCGCTATTCTGGTTCACCCAGGTGGCGAGCATGTCGACCGTGCGCTGCTGCTCGGCATCGACGGTCTGAACCATCTTCTGCTCGGCCGAGGAAAGCTCGGCTGCGGCGGGCGTGGCGAACAAGGCGAAGGCGGCGGCAACCGCCGGGAGGAGACGCGGACTCATTCTATTGGGTCTAGCGGCGCTCGGCTCAGGGTCAAAGCCGCTCGGCGTGCCAGCGGATGTGGTCGGCCATGAAGGTCGAGATAAAGTAGTAGCTGTGGTCGTATCCCTCGCGCAGGTTCAGCGCGAGGCGGATGCCGGCCGCATCGCAGGCACGCTCCAGCAGCTCCGGTCGCAGCTCCTTTTCGAGGAACGGGTCGGCGGTACCGATGTCGACCAGCAATTCGTCGAGCCGGGCGCCGTCTTCGATCAGCGCGACGGCATCATGCTTGCGCCATGCCTGCTCGTCCGGGCCCAGGTAGCCCGCGAGCGCCTTGTGCCCCCAGGGCACCTGGCTCGGAGCGACGATCGGCGCGAAGGCCGAAGTGCTGCGAAAGCGGCCGGGATTGCGCAGCGACACGGTCAGTGCACCGTGCCCGCCCATCGAATGCCCGGTGATCCCCTGCCGGTCTATGTCCACCGGGAACTCGGCGGCGACGAGCGCGGGAAGCTCCTCCGTCACATAGGTCCACATGCGGAAGTGCTGCGACCAAGGCTCCTGCGTCGCGTCGACGTAAAAGCCGGCACCCTGACCGAAGTCATAGTCCTCGGCATTCGGCACACCTTCGCCGCGCGGGCTCGTGTCCGGCGCGACGAACACGATGCCGTGCTCGGCGCAGGCGGCGCGATACTCGCCCTTCTCCGTGACGTTCGCGTGGGTGCAGGTAAGTCCGGACAAGTACCAGAGCACCGGCAGATTCCCCCCATTCCCCGCCTGCGGCGGGAGGAAGATCGAGAAGGTCATGTCGGTGCCAGTAGCCGACGACGCATGCTTGACGACGAGTTGGCGCCCCCCGTGCGAGCGGGCTTCGCTTGTGATCTCGAGGCTCACTGGTCGGCCGGGATCCGATAGAAGCCGCAGAGCTTGTTGCCGTCCGGGTCGCGCAGGTAGGCGAGGTACATCTTGCCGAACCCCGCGTCGCGAATGCCGGGCGGATCCTCGATCGCCGCGCCGCCGTTGGCGACGCCCGCCGCGTGCCACGCGTCCACCGCCTCCGGGCTTTCGGCCTTGAAGCCGATGGTGGAGCCATTGCCGTGGCTGCAGGCCTCGCCGTTGAGCGGCGGCCCGATGCCGAGCGAAGCATCCTTGTTACCCCACCAGTCGGACTTGCCGAAGTCGGCGCCCGGCTTGAAGCCCAGCGCCCCGAGCGTCGCGTCGTAGAATTCCCTCGACCGTTCGCGGTCGCTGCATCCGAGCATGACGTGGCTGAACATGCGTCTTCTCCCCTAGATCTCGACCGCCTTGGTGGCGGTGGCTTCATCGCCCGTGTTGGGCATGTCCCGTGGATCGATCAGCAACAGCTTGGTCTCGCCGCTGCGCGATACCGGGCGGTGCTCCGTTCTCCGCGGAACGACGAACAGCTCGCCGGGCTGCAGGTGCACGGTGCGGTCGCGAAGCTCGATGTCGAGCGCGCCTTCGATCACGAGGAACAGCTCGTCGGTGTCCTCGTGCTGGTGCCAGATGAACTCGCCCTCGACCTTCACCAGGCGAACCTCATTGTCATTGTAGCGCGCCACGATCCGCGGCGCCCAATGATCGGAGAAGCTGGCCAGCTTCTCGGCGAGGTTCACCTTGTCGGCCATCAATAGACGACCACGCTCCGGATGCTCTCGCCCGCGTGCATCAGGTCAAAGCCCTTGTTGATCTCCTCGAGCGTGAGGACGTGCGTGATCATCGGGTCGATCGCGATCTTCCCGTCCATGTACCAATCGACGATCTTCGGAACGTCGGTGCGGCCCTTGGCGCCGCCGAACGCCGTGCCGCGCCAGTTGCGGCCGGTGACGAGCTGGAACGGGCGGGTGGAGATTTCCTTCCCGGCTTCCGCGACGCCGATGATGATGCTGGTGCCCCAGCCGCGGTGGCAGCATTCGAGCGCGGTGCGCATCACTTCGGTGTTGCCGGTCGCGTCGAACGTATAGTCCGCGCCGCCGTCGGTAATCTCGACGACCTTCGCGACGATGTCCTCCCGGCTCATGCCCCGCGTATTGAGGAAGTCGGTCATGCCGAACTTGCGGCCCCACTCCTCACGGTCCGGGTTGATGTCGATGCCGACGATCTTGTTCGCGCCGACCAGCTTCGCGCCCTGGATGACGTTGAGGCCGATGCCGCCGAGGCCGAAGACCACCACGTTCGCGCCCGGCTCGACCTTGGCGGTCTTCACCACCGCTCCGACGCCAGTCGTGACGCCGCAGCCGATGTAGCAGCTCGTCTTAAACGGCGCGTCCTCGCGGATCTTCGCGACCGCGATCTCGGGCAGGACGGTGAAGTTCGAGAACGTCGAGCAGCCCATGTAGTGGAAGATCTGCTGGCCCTTGTAGCTGAAGCGGCTGGTGCCGTCGGGCATCAGCCCCTTGCCCTGGGTCGCGCGGATGGCGGTGCAGAGGTTGGTCTTGCCGCTGAGGCACGACTTACACTGGCGGCATTCCGGCGTGTACAGCGGGATCACGTGGTCGCCGACCTTAACGCTGGTCACCCCCGCGCCGACTTCGCGGACGACGCCCGCGCCTTCATGGCCGAGAATGGAGGGGAAGATGCCCTCGCTGTCGAACCCGTCGAGGGTGTAGGCGTCCGTGTGGCAGATGCCGGTTGCCATGATCTCGACCAGGACTTCGCCGTGCTTGGGGCCTTCGAGATCCACCTCCACGATCTCGAGCGGCTTCTTCGCTTCGAATGCGACGGCGGCGCGGGTCTTCATGGAATCGGTCCCCCAAAGTGAGATTTGCGGGTGCCTATGCCTCCAAGAAGCGCCGTATCCAACCGGCAACTCGCGCATTGTCGTTCGGAGCGTCGAGCGACGCCATGGCAGCATCGGGGTTCGGCACGATGTCGTAGCGTTTCTCGATCAGCGCCTTGGCGAAGGCGGGCGAGAATTCCGGATGGAATTGGAACGAGATAGCCGGGCGGTCGGTCCAGGCGAGGCCCGCGAAGGGCGTGAAGTCGGACGCAACGGTCACGTCTGTATTGGGTGGTTGGACGACCACCTGGTCCTGGTGCGACGCGGGGTCCGCGATCGAGCTTGCGGCATCCATCCAGGGTTCCTGACGAACCACATCGTAGCGATGCAGGCCTGCACCCCAACCCTTGTCGGACTTCTCGACGCGCCCGCCGAGTGCCTGCGCCATCGCCTGGTGCCCGAAGCAGATGCCGACCATCCGACTCTCTTTGGCCGAGCGGATGAACTCCAGCAGCGGCTCGATCCACGGATGTGGATCGTAGACGCCGGCGGGCGACCCGGTGATCAGCACCGCATCGTGAGCGTTCCGGTCCGGAAATTCGCCGGCCTCAACGTCGAAGACTTCGATCTCGAATCCCCGTCCAAGCATCTCGTCGAACATTGCCGGATAGTCGCCGAACTCTTCGGCAAGCTGACCGGGCGGACGGCCGGTCTCGAGGATCGCAAGCTTCATGGCGGCCGCCTTGCCACCTCATTGGGGTTCGGCCAATGCAGTTTCGCGAAAGGGGAGAGCGATGCACGCTGACCATCCGCTCGACGGGCGTCATGCCCTGATCACAGGCGGCGGGACCGGGATTGGAGCTGCCGCTGCGGAGCTTCTGAGCGCCGCCGGGGCCAAGATCTCGCTGCTCGGCCGCCGGATCGAACCGCTTCAGGAGGTTGCCTCGCGCGTCGCCGGAGCGGCCATCCGTTGCGACGTTGCGGTTCCGGAGAGCATCCAAAAGGCGTTCGAGGAAGCGCGGGCGGCGAACGGGCCGATCGACCTGCTGATCGTCAATGCCGGCATAGCCGAGAGCGCGCCCTTTCATCGCATGACGCGGGGGGCCTGGGACCGGATCATCTCCGTCAATCTGACTGGCGCGTTCGACACGGTTCAGGCGGGCCTGCCCGACCTTCTCAACACGGAAGACGCGCGCGTGGTGTTCATCGCCTCGGTCGCCAGCCTTCGGGGCGTGCCCTACGCGGCACACTATGCGGCTTCGAAGCATGGCCTTCTCGGCCTGATGCGGTCGATGGCGGCGGAATATGCCAAGTCGAAGATGACGGTGAACGCCATCTGCCCCGGTTACGTCGACACGCCGATGACCGACCAGTCGGTCGCGCGAGTGTCCCAGATCACCGGCCGCGGCGAAGGCGATGCCCGATCGGCCATCACGAACATGAATGCGAGCGGGCGGCTGGTCGATCCGAAGGCCATCGCCAACTTGGTGCTGACGCTGTGCCTTCCGCTCAGCCGCGACATCAACGGCGCCGCGATCACCATCGACGGAGGCACGAGCGCGTGACCTTCGACGCGGCGAACTTCCGGCCCGAGCACTTCCTGTGGGAGTTCAAGGAGGGCGTCGCGATCGTCACGCTGAACCGGCCGGAGCGGAAGAACCCGCTCACGTTCGAAAGCTATGCCGAGCTACGCGACACCTTCCGTGCGCTGAGCGATGCCAAGGACGTAAAGGTCGTCGTGATCCGCGGCGAGGGCGGCAATTTCTGCTCCGGCGGCGACGTCCACGAGATCATCGGCCCGCTGACGAAGATGGACGATGCCGGGCTGCTGCAATTCACGACCATGACCGGCGACCTGGTCAAGGCGATCCGCGCCTGCCCGCAACCGATCATCGCGGCCGTCGAGGGCGTCTGCGCAGGGGCGGGAGCGATCCTCGCCATGGCCAGCGACATCCGCTTCGCCTCGCCCGGCGCGAAAGCGGCCTTCCTGTTCACGCGCGTCGGTTTGTCGGGCGCGGACATGGGCGCTTGCGCGATCCTGCCGCGAATCATTGGTCACGGCCGCGCGGCGGAACTGCTCTTCACAGGCCGCAGCATGAGCGCTGACGAGGGCCTCGCCTGGGGCTTTTGGAACCGCGTGATCGAAGACGTGATGGCCGAGGCGAACGCCCTCGCGCTGGAACTCGCGCGCGGGCCCACCTTCGCGCATGCGATGACCAAGCGGCAGCTCGACGCCGAGTGGCATGTGTCGATCGATGAAGCGATCTCGATTGAGGCGGAGGCGCAGGCCATCTGCATGAAGACGAAGGACTTCCACCGCGCCTACGAAGCCTTCGCGAACAAGCGAAAGCCGGAGTTCCATGGTGACTGACTGGCTCGACTGGCCGTTCTTCGAGGACCGCCATCGCCGGCTGGCGGAAGAGCTGGAAAAATGGTGCGCGGCGAACCTCGATGAGCCGGGCGAGGACGTCGATGGATATTGCCGATCGCTCGTCGGGAGGCTCGGGGACGCAGGCTTCCTGAAGCTGTGCACGGAGGGCGATGTCCGCAGCCTCGCCATTGCCCGGGCGACGCTCGCCTACCATTCCGGTCTCGCCGATTTCGCGTTCGCCATGCAGGGGCTTGGGTCGGGTGCGATCCGCCTGTTCGGCACCGAGGAGCAGAAGGCGGAATGGCTGCCGAAGGTGGCGAGCGGTCAGGCCATCGCGGCCTTCGCCATGACCGAGCCTGAGGCGGGGTCGGACGCTGCCAACATGGTGACTAGCGCTGCGAGTTGTGACGGCGCATGGGATCTCACCGGCGAGAAGACGTACATCTCGAACGGGGGCATCGCCAATTTTTACGTTACCTTTGCCCGCTCGGGCGGGGAAGGATCGCGAGGCCTGAGCGCGTTCATAGTGCCGGCCAACAGCCCCGGTCTCACCGTCGAGGAGCGGATCGAGGTCATCGCACCGCATCCGTTGGCGCGGCTCAAATATGACGACGTGCGGCTTCCGCCGGACGCGTTGATCGGTGAGCCGGGCGAAGGCTTCCGTATCGCCATGGAGACGCTGAACCTGTTCCGCGTGACGGTCGGCGCCGCCGCCCTCGGCATGGCCGGTCGCGCGCTGGTCGAAGCCGTCGATTTCGCGAGCAGGAGGCGGCTCGGTCAGGGCACGCTCGCCGACAACGCAGTGACGCAGGCCAAGCTCGCCGACATGGCGCTCGCCCTCGATGCCTCAGCGTTGTTGATCGCTCGCGCTGCGTGGCAGCAGGACGAGCGGAGCCGCGACAATCGCCGCGCTGCCGCCATGGCCAAGCTCAACGCGACCGAGAAAGCGCAAAAAATCATCGACGCAGCGGTGCAGATGCATGGAGGCATGGGCGTCACCAAGGGCGCCAAGGTCGAAGAGCTCTACCGCGAGATCCGCGCGCTGCGCATCTACGAAGGCGCGAGCGAGGTGCAGCGGCAGATCATCGCCCGCGACCTGTTGAAGGAGCAGCGCACATGAAGGCGCTCCAGCCTCCGGGTTGGCCCCGGCCGAAGGGCTATTCGAACGGCATGGCGGCGCGGGGCCGCATCATCGTCACGGCGGGCGTCGTCGGCTGGAACGAGGAAGAGCGCTTTACCTCCGACCGCCTGGCGGATCAGTTTGCGCAGGCGCTTCGCAACATCCTGGCTATTCTCGCGTGCGACGGAGCAGGCCCCGGCCGCATCGCGCGACTGACATGCTACGTGACCTCCATCGACGAGTATCTGGAGAGCGCGAAGGAGATTGGCACCGCCTGGCGCGAGATCATGGGCAAGCACTATCCGGCGATGGCTTTGGTCGAAGTCGTTCGACTGGTTGAGCGCGACGCGAAGGTCGAGATCGAGGCAACGGCGGTGGTGCCGGAGTGAGAGACCGGTTCGTCGAAGAACGCCTGCCCGCGCCGGACCAGCTGCCGGAATTCCGCTTCGACCTGCCCGAGCTTCAATATCCCGAGCGCCTGAACGCCGCCGCCGAGCTGCTCCAGGGCGGTGCGCCGGATGCCCGCGCGATCGTCAACGATCATGGCCACTGGACCTACGCGGATCTGGACGACTTCAGCGGCCGCATCGCGCGGCTGCTGGTCGAGGAAGAGGGCCTGATCCCCGGAAATCGCGTGCTCCTGCGTGGGCCGAACGGCTACACCATGTTTGCGGCATGGCTCGGCGTTCTGAAGGCTGGCGGTGTCGTGGTCGCGACCATGCCGCTGCTCCGTCCCGGCGAGATCGCCACGGTGATCGAGCGCGCGCAGATCAGCCACGCCGTTGTCGACAGCCGCTTTATCGGCGACTTCCGCGATGCGGTCGACCAGACGCACTTCGTCAAGCACATCGTAAAGTACGATGGCGACTACGGGCGCGGTGAATTGGAAACGCGCACAGCGTCGCACGACCCTCTTCCACCCGCTGACACCCACCGCGACGACCCGGCGCTGATCGCCTTCACCAGCGGCACGACGGGCGTGCCCAAGGGGTGCGTCCAGTTCCACCGCGACGTGCTCGCGCCTTGCGACACGTTCGCGAAGCATCTCATCGACCCCAAGCCCGGCGACGTGTTCATGACCAGCGCGCCGATGGCCTTCACCTTCGGCTTGGGCATTACGCTCATGTTCCCGCTGCGCTTTGGCGCGGCGGCTGCGACGATCGAGCAGGCGAGCCCGCCGAAGATGCTCGAAGCCATGACGAAGTTCGGCGTCACGCACCTCGGCACCGCGCCGACGGCGTACAAGGCGATGCTGTCGCAGCCGGGTCTCGACAATGCGCTGAAGACCTTGCGCTACTGCGTCTCGGCCGGCGAGCACCTGCCCGAGGCGACCTGGCGAGCGTGGAAGGAACGGACGGGCATACCGATCACCGACGGCATCGGCTCGACCGAGATGATGCATGTCTTTGTCTCGGCTGCGGGGGAGGACGTTCGCGCCGGCTCCACGGGCAAGGCCGTTCCGGGATATGCGGCCGCTATCCTGGATGAGGGCGGCAACGCTCTCGACGAGGGGATCGGACGCCTTGCGATCAAGGGCCCGACCGGCTGCCGCTACCTCGATGACGAGCGCCAGCGGAACTACGTCGAGAACGGCTGGAACATCACCGGCGACACCTACCGCCGCGATGCCGACGGCTATTATTGGTACCTGGCGCGCAGCGACGACATGATCGTCAGCTCCGGCTACAACATCGGCGCGCCCGACGTGGAGAATGCGCTGCTGGCGCACCCCGCCGTCGCCGAATGCGCGGTCATCGGCGTGCCCTGTGCGGAGCGCGGGCAAAGGGTGAAGGCGTTCATCGTGCTCGCCGATTTCGCCGAGCCCAGTACCGAGCTCGCCGAGAAGCTGCAGGCCTTCGTGAAGGACCGCATCGCCCCCTACAAATATCCGCGCGAGATCGAATTCGTGGGCGAGCTTCCGAAGACCGCGACGGGGAAAGTTAGACGGGGCGAGTTGCGGTCTCGATAGGTCGGCACAAGCGACCACCCCACGCCTACTTGCTATCAATCTCCATTCCACATCTCGGTGCCACAGACTTGGTGGCCACACCGAGATACACGATCAAGGCGATCAGAGCTCCGGTGGGTGAGCGATCGTCAATAAGACAAATTGCTTGCCAAATCGCCGCGGCGATCAACAGCGCCAAAAAACACGGATGATATGAAGACGCGATGGTGAACCAAAAGCGAAGCAAGCTCCTGGCGGCGACGCAAATTTTCGGTCTGTACTTCTACCCGGTAGCATTGAGCTTCTAGGAAACGCAGACGGGCCCGTTCCTAAGCAGCTGCTTCCATATCGCTGTTTTCTTGGTCGATGGAGCTGTCACGAGCATGCTTTGAGTGGCGAGCGGACGCCTCACCTTGCTTCTTGAGATCCGGCCGTTTCAGCGATTTTGACAAACTGATCTCTCACCAAGCTGTGCGGAATGTCTCGACGCTCGCCCGCACCAGCCGCGAATGTTTTGTGCCAAGGTGTTCCTGGTCGCTGAGTGATGGTGGCCAGTTGAGCCGCATCTAAACAGCTATAGTCTCTATAGACCATTGCGATTGTGTCCGATTCGGACCCATCGAGGTCCGCTTTGGCGACCTGCACCGAGCCTTGCACCGGCCAGGCTCGATGAAGATCCCCGACACAAATAGCGCTTGTGACAGGAGCGCGACCGTACCGCGCCAGTGCAATCGCGAGTCGGCGATAGACTGGGCCAAAAGACCAAGCTTCCGGACGATCGCCGGTCAGTGGATTGTCTGTATAGGCGAGGCACCAGCCGTGCGCGATGTAGACCAGCTTCTGAAGCTGCATCTGGTTGAGTGCATGCCTGTTGGCCTGCGCCATACGAATGAATTCATTGGCGATTTCTGGCGACCAGGCTGGCATGTCACCGTCATAGACACTTTCACGGTGCAAGAACAGAACAGGAACCTGAGACGTGTCCGGAATGGAGCAGATCGGGATTCCACTTGCGAGTTCGCGCGCTGGGTTCCGTAGGCGCGATTTCTGCAATTCCTGGCGTCGGATCGCTTCGCTTCGATTGCAATGGCGGCTAAGGAGCGGCGCAAATGAATGACAAGCCGACCAAATCCGACTGGGAAGCGCTCGCCGCGAAGGAGTCGCGCGGAAAGGACCTGACGCGCGAGACGTTCGAGGGCATCCGCCTCGACAACGTTTACGGACCCGATGCCGCGATCGACAGCGGCTACCCGGGCGTCGCTCCGTTCACTCGCGGGCCCTATGCGACCATGTACGCGGGGCGGCCGTGGACGATCCGCCAGTACGCCGGTTTCTCGACCGCCGAAGAGTCCAACGCTTTCTACCGCCGTAACTTGGCCGCGGGTCAGAAGGGCCTGAGCGTCGCCTTCGACCTAGCCACCCATCGCGGCTACGACAGTGACAATCCGCGCGTTGCCGGCGACGTCGGCATGGCGGGCGTGGCGATCGACAGCGTCGAGGACATGAAGCTGCTGTTCGACGGCATCCCGCTCGGCGAGATGTCTGTCAGCATGACCATGAACGGCGCGGTTCTTCCGGTCATGGCTTTCTTCATCGTCGCAGGTGAGGAGCAGGGCGTTCCGCATGCGCAGCTGACCGGCACGATCCAGAACGACATTTTGAAAGAGTTCGCGGTCCGTAACACCTACATCTACCCGCCCGAGCCGAGCATGCGGATCGTGTCGGACGTGATCGCTTTCTGCGCTCGCGAAATGCCGAAGTTCAACTCGATCTCAATCAGCGGCTATCACATGCACGAGGCCGGAGCGACGGCGGTGCAGGAGCTCGCCTACACGCTCGCCGACGGCATGGAATATGCGCGCGCGGCGATGAAGCAGGGGCTCGAGATCGACGCCTTTGCGGGCCGCCTGAGCTTCTTCTTCGGCATCGGCATGAACCTGTTCATGGAGGTTGCGAAACTGCGGGCGGCGCGCACCCTGTGGCACAGGATCATGACCGATCTCGGCGCGCAGAAGGACGAGTCCAAGCGGCTGCGCACGCACTGCCAGACCAGCGGCGTCAGCCTGACCGAGCAGGACCCGTACAATAATATCGTTCGGACGACGGTCGAGGCGCTGGCGGCGGTGCTCGGCGGCACGCAGTCGCTGCACACCAACAGCTTCGACGAGGCGATCGCGCTGCCGACCGATTTCAGCGCGCGCATCGCCCGCAGCACGCAGCTGATCCTTGCCGAGGAAAGCGGCATCACCGCGGTTGCCGATCCGCTCGGCGGAAGCTGGTACGTGGAGAAGCTGACGCGCGAGCTGGAAGAGCGCGCTTGGGAGCTTATCCAGGAAGTCGAGCAGCACGGCGGCATGACCAAGGCGGTTGCGGAGGGTCTGCCTAAGCACCGCATCGAGGAAGCGGCTGCAGCACGTGCGGCGAAGGTCGATACGGGCGAAACGGTGATCGTCGGGGTCAACCGCTATCGTCTCACCGAGGAGGAAGAGCATGACATCCTCGAGGTCGACAATGCGCGCGTTCGTGCGGGGCAGATTGCGCGGATCGAAAAGACCCGCGCGTCACGCGACGAGGAAAAGGTTCGTGCGGCGCTGACGGCACTGGAAGAAGGCGCGCGCGGCGATGCGAACCTGCTTGACCTTAGCGTCGCAGCGGCTCGCGAACGCGCAACGCTTGGCGAGATCTCGGATGCGCTGGAGCGGGCGTTCGGCCGCTACCATACGACGCCCGAGCCGGTGCGCGACATCTACGGCAAGGCGCGCAACGACGACCGCTGGAAAGCTGCGGAAGGCGGGACCCGCTCGGTCGCGGACCGTCTCGGCCGCAAGCCGCGGATCATGATCGCCAAGATGGGCCAGGACGGCCACGACCGCGGTGCGAACCTCGTGTCGTCCGCCTTCACCGACCTCGGCTTCGAAGTCATTCCGGGGCCGCTGTTCCAAACGCCCCGCGAAACGGCTCAGATGGCGATTGACAATGACGTGGACGTGGTTGGCGCAAGCTCGCTCGCCGCGGGCCACCGAACGCTCATTCCGGAGATGATCGAGGCGCTGAAGGACATGGGTCGCGCCGATATCAAGGTGGTCGCCGGCGGAGTCATCCCGCCGCAGGATTATGCTGCGCTAAGGGCTGCGGGCGTTCAGGCGATCTTCGGCCCCGGCACCAACCTCGCCGACGCCGCCGACGAGGTGCTCCGCCTACTCGGTCACAATCGGCCGCCGCTCGACGAGGCGGCTGAGTGATCGACGAAGACTCAAGCGTCGAGCCGAAGGCCGTCGCCGGCTCAGACCATTTCGACGCGGCGGTTCTCTACGATTTCTCGAAGTTCCTCACGACGCTTTCGCTGCTTGCGCTCGGCGGCGTGCTGACGCTGAGCCAGACCGCCGATCAGCACGTGGTGAAGAAGCCCGTCGTGGCGATGGTCGTTTCGTTCATTGCCCTGGCGGGCGTCAGTGCGTTCAGCGCGGCCGGAAAGCTTGCCAAGTTGGGTCTCAGCAGGCGAAAGGAGCGCCTCGCGCCGCAGCACTATCTGTTCGCTGCTGTCGCCTTTCTCGGCATGGGAGCAGGCGGGTTTCTGATAATGTGGTGGAAGAGCCTGTAGATGTTCTCGAAAATCCTGATCGCCAATCGCGGGGAAATCGCCTGCCGCGTCATCCGCACGGCGAAGCGAATGGGCATCAAGACGGTCGCGGTTTATTCGGACGCTGACGCGCGCGCGCCCCACGTCCTCATGGCTGACGAAGCGGTCCGCCTCGGCCCGCCGCCCGCGTCGGAATCCTACCTCAAGGCTGAGCTGATTATCGACGCCTGCAAGGCGACCGGCGCCGAGGCCGTTCATCCGGGCTACGGCTTCCTTTCGGAGCGAACGAGCTTCGCCGAAGCGCTCGAAGCCGCGGGCATCGCCTTTATCGGACCGCCGCCAAACGCGATCGCGGCGATGGGCGACAAGATCGAGTCCAAGAAGCTTGCGCAGGCCGCGGGCGTCAACGTCGTTCCCGGCTATCTCGGCGACATCGCGACGACCGACGAGGCAGTGAAGATCGCGGGCGACATTGGCTATCCGGTGATGATGAAGGCCTCGGCCGGCGGCGGAGGCAAGGGCATGCGCCTCGCATGGTCGGAGACGGACGTCCGTGAGGGCTTTGAGGCGACCAAGCGCGAGGGGCTCAACAGCTTCGGCGACGACCGCGTCTTCATCGAAAAGTTCATCGAGCAGCCGCGTCACATCGAGATTCAGGTGCTCGGCGACCAGCACGGCAACATCCTCTACCTTGGCGAGCGCGAGTGCTCGATCCAGCGCCGCCACCAGAAGGTGGTCGAGGAAGCGCCGTCGCCGTTCGTCACGCCCGATATGCGCAAGGCGATGGGCGAGCAGGCCGTCGCCCTCGCCCGCGCGGTCGGTTACTATTCCGCGGGCACGGTCGAGCTGATCGTTTCCGGCGCGGATACGACCGGCGAGAGCTTCTACTTCCTCGAAATGAACACCCGGCTGCAGGTCGAGCATCCGGTGACCGAGGAAGTCACCGGCCTCGACCTCGTCGAGCAGATGATCCGCGTTGCCGCCGGCGAGAAGCTGAAGCTCAAGCAGGAAGACGTGAAACTCAACGGCTGGGCGGTCGAGAACCGCGTCTATGCGGAGGACCCGTACCGCGGCTTCCTGCCATCGACCGGCCGCCTGGTCCGCTACCGCCCGTCACCGGAGAAGCGCGACGGCATCGTCGCGCGTGTGGACGACGGCGTTTACGAGGGTGGCGAGGTGTCGATGTTCTACGACCCGATGATCGCCAAGCTGGTGACCTGGGGGCCGAGCCGCGAGGCGGCCATCGACGCGCAGGTCGCGGCGCTTGATGCGTTCGAGATCGACGGCATTGGCCACAACGTCGATTTCCTCTCGGCGCTGATGCAGCACCCGCGTTTCCGCGAAGGCAACATCACGACGAACTTCATCGCCGAGGAATATCCGGAGGGCTTCGAGGGCGCTCCCGCCGACGATCAGCTGATCTCCGACCTCGCCGCGATTGCCGCGATGATCGAAACGACGCGCGAGGCGCGCGCAGGGCAGATCAGCGACCAGCTCAACACCAACATAGAGCCGCCGCGCGACCACAGCGTGAAGATCGCCGGCAAGGTGCATCGCGTGCACATCGAGCCGTTCGAGGGAGGAACGATGGCGAGCGTCGACGGCGGCGCTCCGGTCGAGATCTTCGGGAGCTGGACTCCGGGTCAGCGCCTGCTCGGCCTGACGATCGGCGGGCGCCAGCGCACCGTGCAGGTGAGGCGTGACGGCCGGAAGTGGGTGCTGACGAGCCGGGGCGCGAGCCACAAGGTGCAGGTGCTCGATCCCCACGTCGCCGAGCTGTCGGTGCACATGATCGAGAAGACGCCGCCGGACCTCTCGCGGCTGCTACTCGCGCCAATGCCGGGGCTGGTGACGAAGCTTGACGTCGCGGTGGGCGACAAGGTCGAGCCGGGCCAGCCCGTCGCCGTCATGGAGGCGATGAAGATGGAGAACATCCTCCGCGCTCCAAAGGCTGCGACGGTCAAGGCGACGCCGGTGAAGGCTGGCGAAAGCGTTGCCGTCGATCAGGTCATCGTCGAGTTCGAATAGGGCTCGCTAGGGCGCGGTCGCGAAGTCGAACGCGGCCTTCTTCATGTCCCGGTCGATCGCGTGACCGCCGTTGAACCAGTGAATTTCGGGTGCGTAGCCGGCGCGCTCCAGCGCTTCCGCCATCTGCTTCGTGTTGCTCGCCGGCAGGATCGGGTCGTGCCGCGCATGGGCGATGAAGATGCGCTGCTTCGTATCGAGCAGCGGAGGTCCGATCCCATAGCCCGGAGAGAAAGCGACGATCCGGGGGAACAGGTCCGAGAAGGCGAGGCCGACTGTCAGCGCGTAACTTGCCCCATCCGAGAAGCCCATGACGGTCGTGCGCCTGGGATCGACCGCGGCCTTCGCGGAGATTTGCGCCACTGCCGCCTTGATATTGGCGACGTCAGCTTCGCTGTCGTTGGGCGGACGCTTGGGCCACGTGTCGGCGCTCGATTGGACGGAAAGCAGGATGATGCCGCGGTCGTCGGCGTCACGCTTGAACTGGCTCAGGAAAGAACGCGCGTCGCCTCCCAATCCGTGGAGCAGGACGACGAGCGGGGCCGGTGACGCAGCGCTCGTCGGAACGTAGGCGAAGGCGTTCCGAGTGACCCTCTGAACGGAGGGATGGTTTGCAGCAAGCGATGCCGCCGGTGTCACGGTGAGGATTGCCGCCACCAGCCAAAGGGCAGATCGCGTCAGTGCGCCGATTTCGGCGTCTCCATGATCTCGGTGAGGACCCCGCCCATGTCCTTCGGGTGCACGAAGAAAACGAGCGTGCCGTGCGCACCGATGCGGGGCTCGCCGAGGATGCGGGCGCCCTTCTCCTCGAACTCCGCCTTGGCTGCGTGGATCTCGGGCACCTCGAAGCAGACGTGATGCTGCCCGCCTAGCGGGTTCTTCTCGAGGAACTTCACGATCGGCGAATTCTCGCCGAGCGGTTCGATCAGCTCGATCTGTGAGTTGGGAGTGTCGACGAAGCAGACGCGGACGCCCTGGGCGGGCAGGTCGAAGGCGGGACCGTGCGGCTCGGCGCCGAACAGGGTGCGGTAGAGCTCAAGGTTCTTCTCGATCGAAGGCGTGGCAACGCCGACGTGGTTGAGGCGGCCGAGGTTCATTGTTGGATTGTCACTTCCGTGTTGACCGAGTTCGCGATGAAGCAGGCTTCGTGGGCGCGATGGTGGAGGTCGGCGACGGTTGCTCCGTCCGGCGTCATCCCCCCTCCCCAAAGGACTCGCGGACGGAGCAGGACGCGGGTCATGGCCATTTTTCCGTCCCCGCGCTTTTCCAAAACGCCTTCCGCTTCATCAGTATAACCGTCGACGATCAGTCCGGCCCGTCGCGCGAAGTCGATGAAGAAGAGCATGTGGCAGGAGGACAGGGAGGCGACGAACGCTTCCTCAGGGTCGACGGCGTTGAGGTCGGACCATGGTGCGGGGACGACGTGGGGGCTGGGCGAGGCGGGGACGGTCACGCCGCCGTCGAACTCCCACTCATGCGCGCGGCTGTACTGGCCCTTGGTGAAGTCGCCGTCGTCCTTGCGGGTCCAGCGGATCGTGGCGGTGTAGATGCTCATAGCAGGCTAAGGCTCACGAACAGGCCCAGAAGGGCAAGTCCGGCCGCAATCACCCCAAATCCCATCATCAGCCAGTAGCCGATCGGGCTGGTTTCGCGACTGCAAATCCGTGAGCCCCACTCCTTGAACTCTCTCTTCTGCCAACTCCAAGTGAGAGACAGCGCGATTCTCAGAAACGCCGTCGCGCAAAAGATGGCGAAGACGTATGGGAAGACGTTGCCGAAAAAGAGGCTCATCAACGAAACCGGCAGAAGAACGAGCGTCGCGAGGACGCTGGCTGCAAGGACTCGTGCAAACCACGGCCGGTCTACAAAGGTATATTGTCGTGCTTCTTCCATGGGTTCTCGAGCTGCTTGTTCCTCAGCTTTCGTAGCCCCAAGGCAACCCGCCGCCGCGTGGAGTGGGGCATGATCACCTCGTCGATGAAGCCCTTGCTCGCGGCCACGAAGGGGTTGGCAAAGCGCTCTTCATATTCGGCGGTGCGCGCAGCGATCTTTTCGGCATCGCCGATGTCCTTGCGGAAGATGATCTCGACCGCGCCCTTGGCGCCCATCACCGCGATCTCAGCGGTCGGCCAAGCGTAGTTCAAGTCGCCGCGAAGGTGCTTGGATGCCATAACGTCATAGGCACCCCCATAGGCCTTGCGGGTGATGACGGTGATCTTCGGGACGGTTGCCTCGGCATAGGCGAAGAGCAATTTCGCGCCGTGCTTGATGATGCCGTTATGCTCCTGCGCGACGCCAGGGAGGAAGCCCGGCACGTCGACGAAGGTCAGGATCGGGATCTCAAACGCGTCGCAGAAGCGCACGAAGCGCGCGCCCTTCTTCGACGAGTTGATGTCGAGGACGCCCGCCAGCACCATCGGCTGGTTGGCCACGACGCCGACGGTGCGGCCCTCGATGCGGCAGAAGCCGATGATGATGTTCCCGGCGTGGCCCGGCTGAACCTCGAAGAACTCGCCCTCGTCGGCGACCTTCCGGATCAGCTCGTGCATGTCGTACGGCTGGTTCGCGCTCGGCGGGATCAAAGTGTCGAGGCTCTCGTCGAGGCGGTCCCATGGGTCGCTGCAGGGTCGCTCGGGCAAATCGTGCCGGTTCGACAGCGGCAGGAAGTCGAAGAATTCGCGGGTGGCGAGGAGAGCGTCGATGTCGTTCTCGAAGGCCACGTCGGCGACGCCCGACTTGGTCGTGTGGGTGATGGCTCCGCCCAGCTCTTCCTGGGTCACCACCTCGTTGGTCACGGTCTTCACCACGTCCGGGCCAGTGACGAACATGTAGGAGCTGTCCTTCACCATGAAGATGAAGTCCGTCATTGCCGGCGAATAGACCGCGCCGCCCGCGCACGGGCCCATGATCAGGCTGATCTGAGGGACGACGCCGGACGCGAGCACGTTGCGCTGGAAAACCTCGGCATAGCCCGCGAGCGAGGCGACGCCCTCCTGGATGCGCGCACCGCCGGAATCGTTGAGGCCGATGACGGGGGCACCAACCTTCATCGCCATGTCCATGACCTTGCAGATCTTCTGGGCGTGGCGCTCGGAAAGCGAGCCGCCGAACACCGTGAAGTCCTGCGCGAAGACGTAGACGAGGCGGCCGTTGATCGTGCCGGAGCCGGTGACCACGCCGTCGCCGGGGATCCGCTGGCTCTCCATGCCGAAGTCGACGCAATTGTGCTCGACGTACATGTCATATTCTTCGAAGCTGCCCTCATCGAGGAGGACGCTGAGGCGCTCCCGGGCCGTCAGGCGGCCCTTGGCATGCTGGGCTTCGATGCGCTTCTCGCCGCCGCCGAGCTTGGCCGCATCGCGGCGCTTTTCCAGTTCTTCGATGGTTGTGGCCAAGGCCGATCTCCTTGGGCCCGCCTCCTTCCACGACGGCCGGAACGGGTCAATGCGGGAGACGTTTACTGAGGGTCGATCTTGAATAGTGCGTCAGGCCGCGGGCCTGTATTCCGCGCTTTGTCGCTCCCGACTCGCAGCTTGGCTTATGTTGCGCTGCACAACCCGTGATTTTGATTAACTTTGATCAAGGTTCCGGAACCGTAACCGCTGAATCCCCGTTGGACAGACAAGTTTCCAACAAACAGGAGGTTACACGCGAAATGCTGACCAGCGCCGGGGTCCCCACAGTGTCTGAAGCCGAACCCACGGCGCCCGATCAAGCACGCCCAACTCTCCTGTGCTTTTCGCACCTGCGGTGGGACTTCGTTTTCCAGCGCCCGCAGCATCTCATGAGCCGCTTCGCGCGCGACATGACGGTGGTGTATTGGGAAGAGCCGATTGAGATCGGGGATCGCGAGACTGCCTTCCTAAAGGTCCGTCAGGCCGACGACTTCCCGAACGTCCGGGTCGTCACGCCGCATCTTCCCGCGCGCCTCAATGATGAGCAGCGCGAGAATGCCTTGCGCCGCCTGCTCGACGCCCATGCGGCCAGCCTCGTTCGTCCGCTGGTGACCTGGTACTACACGCCGATGATGCTGCCGTTCTCGCGGCATCTCGACGCCAGCGCCGTCATCTACGACTGCATGGACGAGCTTTCGAAGTTCCGCTTCGCGCCGGAGCGCCTGCTCGACCTGGAGCAGGAGCTGATCGATCGCGCCGACCTCGTCTTCACCGGCGGCGCGAGCCTCTACGAAGCGAAGAAGAGCCGCCATTCGTCGGTGCACTGCTTCCCCTCGTCCGTCGACCGCGCCCACTTCGCAAAGGCGCGTAAGGAACTTCCGCAGCCCGCCGACCAGGCCGAGCTGAAGCATCCGCGCCTGGGCTTCTACGGCGTCATCGACGAGCGCTTCGACATCGACCTGCTGCGTGAGATGGCCGACCTTCGGCCCGAATGGTCCTTCGTGATGGTCGGCCCGGTCGTGAAGATCGGCGAGGACGAGCTGCCGCGGGCAGCGAACATCCACTACGTCGGCGGCAAGACCTACGAGCAGCTCCCGGCCTATCTGTCGGGCTGGGACGTCGCGCTGATGCCGTTCGCGATGAACGAGTCGACCCAGTTCATCTCGCCGACCAAGACGCCTGAGTATCTGTCGGGCGGAAAGCCGGTGGTCTCGACCCCGGTTCGCGACGTCGTCCGTTCGTACGGACACCTCCAGGGCGTGCACATCGCGCACGATGCGGACGGCTTCGTCCGCTGCTGCGAGAAGGCGCTCGAGCAGTCTCATGAGGTCGAGGGCGACTGGCTCGCTGAAGCGGATCTCCTGCTGTCGGCGACGAGTTGGGATACCACCCAGGCGCGCATGGCCGGGCTCATCACCGAGGTTCTTGGCGAGCGCACCGCTCGTGAGACCTCCGCTCTGCTGGTGGCCGCAGAATGAACGCGTTCAGCTTCACTCCGCCCGGCGAGCCCAAGCGCTACGACTATCTGATCGTCGGAGCCGGTTTTGCCGGCTCCGTTCTTGCTGAGCGTCTTGCAAGCCAGCACGGAGCGCGCGTCCTGCTCATCGATCGTCGCGAGCATGTCGGCGGCAATGCCTACGACGAGCCGAACGACGCGGGCATCCTGTACCACAAGTACGGACCGCACATCTTCCACACGAACAGCGAGCAGGTCTTCGAATATCTCTCGCAGTTCACCCAATGGCGGCCGTACGAGCATAAGGTGCTTGCCCACGTGCGCGGGCAGCTGGTGCCGATCCCCATCAACCGGACGACGCTGAACAAGCTGTTCGACCTCGATCTTCAGACGGATGAGGAGGCGGCCGACTATCTGGCGTCGCGTGCCGAGCCGGTCGAGGACATCCAGACGTCGGAAGACGTGGTCATCAACTCGGTTGGACGCGAGCTCTACGAGCTCTTCTTCCGCGGCTACACCCGCAAGCAGTGGGGCCTCGATCCGTCGGAGCTCGACAAGCAGGTGACGTCGCGCATCCCGACGCGGACGAACACGGACGACCGCTATTTCGGCGACACGTTTCAGGCGATGCCGCTGGAGGGCTACACGAAGATGTTCGAGCGCATGCTCGACCATCCGCTGATCGACATCCGCACCGGCGTCGATTTCGCCGAGCTGAAGGACCAGGCGTTCGAGATCGCCGATCACCTGATCTACACGGGACCGATCGACGAATATTTCGACTTCCGTTTCGGCAAGCTGCCCTACCGCAGCCTGAAGTTCGATCACCAGACCCTGGAGCAGGAACAATTCCAGCAGGTCGCGGTGGTGAACTATCCGAGCGAGGACGTGCCGTTCACCCGCATCAGCGAGTACAAGCACCTCACCGGGCAGGAAGCGCGGGTGACCACCATCACCTACGAATATCCGTCGGCCGAGGGCGATCCCTATTATCCGATCCCGCGGCCGGAGAACCAGGAACTTTTCAAGAAGTACGAGGCGCTTGCCGACGCGACAGAAAACGTGACTTTCGTGGGCCGGCTCGCGACCTATCGCTACTACAACATGGACCAGATCGTCGGGCAGGCGCTCGCGACCTTCCGCCGCATGGAAGAGAAGCTGGACAAGGAGCGGCCGCAGCCGACAGCGGTCGCAGCCGAATAATGGACGCCCGGGCCCCCACGAAGGGCCTGGGCTCCGCTCCACCACTCGAATTGTGGGGCGGGGTCGAGTGCAGCATCGTGCGCATCGGAGACGATTACCGAAACCAGGTAGTCGACACGGGCCATTCCTGCAGGCTGGACGATATCGACACGATTGCCGAGCTCGGCGTCAAGGCGGTCCGTTACCCGATTCTCTGGGAATCCGTTGCGCCGGAAAGCCCCGGCGAGCTGGACTTTACGTGGCACGACGAGCGGTTGAAGCGCCTCCGCGACAAGGGCGTGAAGGTGATCGCGGGGCTGGTGCATCACGGGTCGGGCCCGCGATATACGAGCCTGCTCGATCCGAATTTCCCTGACCAGCTTGCCGATTATGCTTCGCGGGTCGCCCGTCGATATCCCTGGATCGACATGTGGACGCCGGTGAACGAGCCGTTCACAACGGCGCGCTTCTCATGCCTCTACGGCCATTGGTATCCGCACCGGAAGGACATCGATTCTACCTTCCGGGCGACGGTGAACCAATGCCTCGCAACGCTTCGAGCGATGCGCGCCATCCGCATCGTCAGCCCGGAGTCGAAGCTCATTGCGACCGAGGACATCGGCAGGACCTTTTCGACGCCGGAGCTCGCGTACCAGGCGGAGCATGACAACGGCCGTCGCTGGCTGACCTTCGACCTTCTCTTCGGGCGCGTCGTCGAGGGCCACCAGTTCCGACGGTGGCTGCGCAACAAGGCGGCGTCGGAGGAGGTGCTGGAAGAGCTGGCGACGGGAGAGGGCCGTCCCGACATTATTGGGTTCGACCATTACCTGACCAGCGATCGGTTCCTCGATCACCGGGTCGAACGCTATCCGGGCGTCGAGCACGGGTCGAACGGACAGCACAGCTACGTGGACGTCGAAGCGGTTCGCATCGACAAGCTCCGCCCTCGTCTCGGTCCTGGCTTGCGCCTTCGAGAGACCTGGGAACGATATCGAACGCCGATCGCAATCACGGAAGTGCATCACGGCTGCACCCGCGAAGAGCAGGTGCGGTGGCTGCATGAAATGTGGTCGGCAGCCGAGCGGGAGCGAGCCCGCGGCGTGGACATTCGCGCAATCACACTTTGGGCGCTGTTCGGAATGATGGACTGGCGTTCGCTGCTGACCAGGCGGGAAGGCGATTATGACGTGGGCGCGTTCGACACGCGCTCCGAAACGCCGCGTCCAACGCTGCTGGCCAAGGCGGCAGCGCAGCTCGGCCGTGGTGAGCAGTTCGAGCATCCCGTCCTCGATCTGCCCGGTTGGTGGAAACGCCCCGGCCGAACTCACGCCCGTCGCCGCTTCGAGACCTTGCCGCGACAGGCGGTGAAGGCGCGACCAATCCTGATCACCGGCGCAACCGGAACGCTTGGGCAGGCCTTTTCACGGCTATGCGCGCATCGCGGCCTGGCGCACGTTCTCACCAGCCGCGGCGAACTCGACATTTCCGACGAAGCGTCGATCGCTGCGGCGCTCGAACGCTACCGGCCATGGGCAGTCGTCAACACGGCCGGGTTTGTCCGGACCTGGGAGGCCGAGCAGAAGGCCGACGAATGCTTCCGCGCGAATGTGACGGGTCCCGAGCTACTCGCGTCCGCATGCAAGCTGCATGGCATTCCGCTTGTCACTTTCTCGTCGGACCTCGTGTTCGACGGAAAGCTGGGCCGTTCCTACGTGGAGCCGGACGCAACTGCGCCGGTCTGCGAGTACGGACGGAGCAAGGCCGAGGCGGAGGCTCGCCTCATGGCCATCGACGCCGATGCGCTGATCGTGCGAACCAGCGCTTTCTTCGGCCCTTGGGACCGCCACAACTTCCTCGTGAACACCGTCGAGCGGCTCGTCCGCGGCGAAGATGTTTTCGCGAGCGCTAAGACCATCGTCTCGCCGACCTACGTGCCGGACCTCGTACACGCGACGCTCGACCTGCTGCTGGATGACGAGAAGGGGATCTGGCACCTTACCAACCAAGGATCGGTGAGCTGGCACGAGCTCGCACAGGCGGTCGCCGATCGCGCGCGTCTCGACGTGGGCAGGATCATCGTTCCCCAGGTGGACGAGCCGTCGGACACCAGCCTGACGAGCAAGCGCGGATTGCTGCTGCGACCGCTCGACCGCGCGCTTGACGATTTCGCCATCCATTCGGAATCGCTAAGCGCGCTGAACCGCTAGGCCTGCGCGAGGACATATGGTGCGCACGGAAACCTCCTTCGATGTCGCCAGCATCATGGGCGGACTTTACGGCGACGGCATCATCGCGCTGAAGGGCGCCTTCACTCCCGACTGGGCCGACGTTCTTCGCGAAGAGATCATGGCCCTGTTCGAGGAGGCGCGGAAAATCGAGGGCGGAGCGCTGCCGCGCGGTCCGGAGCGCTGGTACGTCGAGGTCCAGCCAGAGCGGATCAGCGGCTTCGTCGACATCGCCACGCACCCGTGGTTCGTCTCGGTCTGCGAGGCCCTGCTCGGCCCCGAGTACAAGATCGTGGAAATCGGGTTCGATATCCCGTTCCCCGGTGCGCAGGACCAGCCCTGGCATCGCGACTTTCCGTCGCCGCCGGAAACGCTCGAAGGACGCAGGCTCAACTCGCTCGCGTTCAACCTGACTGCCATCGACTCGAGGCCGGAGCATGGGGCGTTCGAGATCGCTCCTGGCACGCAGTGGGACGACATACGCGGCTGCAAGAACGACATGTTTCCGCCGAGGGAGCTATGGGACCGCTACATCGAGCGAGCAGTGCCCAAGCTGCCGCAGCGCGGTGACATCTCGGCCCGCTCTGCGCTGACCATCCACCGCGGCACTGCCAACCGCTCCGACGAACCGCGGCCAGTCCTGGTCGTGGGCGTAGACGCGCCCGACGGAATCAACGCGAAGCATCACGATCTGCAGGTCACACGCGCCTATCTCGACAGCCTGCCCGCGCAGGTGCGGGATCATCTGACCTATCGCGTTGCGGATGAACTGGAACCGGTGATCCAGCACCATGTGATCGAAGGGCTGCTGGAGCCCGACTACTGATCTACTCGTCCCACTTGTGATGCTCGGCCCAGACGCGGCGGACCGTTCCCGAGCTTGCGCGCATCACGATGCTTTCGGTAGTCAGGCAGTTCTTCCGGCGGTGAACGCCCTTCAGAAGCGATCCGTCCGTCACGCCCGTCGCGGCGAAGATGCAGTCGCTCTTCGCCATGTCCTCGAGGTTGTAGATGCGGTCGAGGTCTTCGATCCCCCAGCGGCGCGCCCGGCCGATTTCATCGTCGTTGCGGAAAACCAGCCGGCCCTGCATCTGCCCGCCCACACAGCGTAGAGCCGATGCCGCGAGCACGCCTTCCGGAGCGCCTCCGCTGCCGATGTAGATGTCGATGCCGGTGGCGGGGTCCGTGACTGCAATCACGCCCGCGACGTCGCCGTCGGAGATCAGCTTCACGCCGCAGCCCAGCGAACGAAGCTCGTCGATGATGGCGTCGTGCCGATCACGGTCGAGGACGCAGGCGATAATCTCATTCGCCGGCACGCCCTTGGCCTCGGCGAGCGAGCGGACATTGTCGGCTACGCTGCGCGAGAGGTCGACCGTGCCTTCGGCATAGCCCGGGCCGATCGCCAGCTTCTCCATGTAGGTATCGGGGGCGTTGAGCAGGCCGCCCTCCTCGGAGATGGTAAGGACGCACAGAGCGTTCGGTCCGGCCTTGGCCGTCAACGTCGTCCCTTCGAGCGGATCGAGCGCGATGTTGATCTTGGGGCCCGTGCCCTGCGCGGAGCCGACCTTCTCGCCGATGTAGAGCATCGGGGCTTCGTCGCGTTCTCCCTCGCCAATGACGACCGTCCCGTCGAACGGAAGCTCGTTGAGCGCCTCGCGCATGGCTTCGACGGCCGCTGCATCGGCCGCATCATTATCGCCGCGCCCGATCCACTTCGACGCCGCCACGGCGGCGGCTTCGGTCACTCGGACCATCTCGAGGACCAGGACTCGATCGAGAACGTGGGACGCCGGAACACGGGGGCTACGAAGCATAAGAATGCGGTCTCCTGTTGCCACGGGCGATAGGAGCCACCCGTGACCTTGTCGAGGCAGGCCGCTTACTCCTCGACGGCATGCTCCAGCAGCTCGGAGCGAATGCGAACTGCTCGCGCGGCGACCTGGGTCTCCCACAGGAAAATGGCGAAGCCGGAGCCGATGGCAATCATCGAAGCGATGAAGAGCAGGGCTACCGCGGTACCGAAGTGGGCATGCGCGAGCGTCGCCGCGAACAGCAGCACGACGACCATGCAAATGAGGAGGGCCGAGAGGACGGTGAGGAAGATCGCCCGGCTGACCAGGCGTATTCGCCGGTCGAGGACCCGGAGGTCGGCCACGATGCGATCGTGCTCCGTGCCCCGGCTGGCGAGAAGCAGCGGCTCCAGCACCCGGCCGCGATCGATGATCCGCGCGAGCCGAGTGGCGCAAACGTTCAGGAAGGCGCCGATGCCTGCCAGCAAGAACACCGGCGCGACCGACAGCTGAATGATCTGCGCAACCGTTGCGACGGAGGTCGGTGAGGTCGAGAGCATGCGGTCTCTATGCGCGAAGAGAAGTCATGCTGCCAATCCGGCACCGTCGATACGAAGGACCGGCACGAACTTGTCGCCCGCCGGTGGAAGCGTGAGCCTCAGCGCGTCGCGGGTCTGCTGGAAGGCGAGCGGCGGCCCGCCAAGCAAGGTGACGCGCTCCACACGGCCGCTCGCAGAGCCGAGCGAGGCGATCGCGACCTCGCTGGACGGCCAGTCGAGCAGAGCCGCGTAGAGCGTGCCACACTTGGCCGTGAAGCGGATGTCGTCGGCGACGAAGGGCTTGGCCTCACCTTCGGCCATCACGCCGAGCGGCGGCTTGGTCGGGCCTTCGCCGAAGCGTCGCCAAGGCCGGCTGCCGTAGATGGCCTCGCCGTTGACCCGGAACCATGCGGCGAGGTCGTCGAGGATGCGCTCCTCCTTGTCGTCGATGGCGCCATTGCCGCGAACGGGAATGCTCAGCAGCAGGCATCCGTTCTTCGACACCACGTCGGCAAGGCGCTGCACCACCTGCTTCGCGCTCTTGTAGCCGCCGCGCTCGTACAGCGGGCGATCGTAATGCCAGTTGCCGATGCACGTGTCGGTCTGCCACGGGCGCGGCTGGATATCGGCGACGAAGCCACGCTCGACGTCCTCGACGATGATCCTGCGCTGCTCGTCGGTCAGACGCTTGGCGGTGAGTACGCCTTCGGGCGCGTGGGCGTAGAAATCGCGCATGGCGTCGAGGCCCATGGGGCCGAAAGGGATGCCATAATCGTCGAAGTAGACGAGGTCCGGACGATATTTTGCGACGAGGTCCTTCTGGCGGAGCAGCCAGTTGCTCACGAACGCCGGGTTTTGGGGCGCGTCCTCCAGCCACTGGCCGTCGCGAGCGCCGTGCCAGTCGTCCATCGCCTTGATCGTGTCGATCCCATCGGGCGGGACGAAGCTCGGCCCGGTGTAGAGGTCCTGCGGATCGAGGCCGTCCCACCACGTGCCCGCGCCATGCTTCTTGCGCAGCCAGAAGGCGTCGTAGCGCCGGCCCTTCAGCGGTCCATCGGCGTCGTATCCATAGGCTGTCTGCCACCAATGCCAGGCGTGACCGCTGTGGTTGGAGACGCCGAACTTCAGGCCGGCCTGTCGCGCCAGCTTCTCCCACGTCCCGACGATGTCGCGCCTGGGGCCGGCACGCACGCTGTTCCAGCCTTGGTGCGTGCTGTCGAACATGTCGAAATTGTCGTGGTGATTGGCCATCGCCATGAAGTATCTGGCGCCGGCCTGCTTGTAGCGGCGGAGCAGATATTCCGGCTGCCATTCCTCCGCCTTCCAGCGCCCGATGATGTCGAGGAAGCCGGTCTTGCTCGGATGGCCGTAGGTGCGGACGTGATGCTCGTATGCTGCGTGGCCCTGCACGTACATGAGCCGCCCATACCAATCGCCCATCTCCGGAACGCATTGCGGGCCCCAGTGCGCCCAGATCCCGAACTTGGCGTCGCGGAACCAGTCCGGGACTTCGGTCGGCTGCAGCGTCTCAGCACGGAGGCCGGTAGCAGAACTCGCCAGCAGTGCGGCGGCCCCCGCGGCGATGCTGTCCCTTCTTGAGAACATGTTGTGTTTACTAATGATTGTTCGCCCCCTCGCAGGGGTGTAAGTAAGAGCCGCTGAGCGGGGGCTTTGCAATGACTCGATTCGCTATCGGGCTGGTGTTGGTGATGGGCGCATCCGCCGCCAATGCGCAGGCTACGGACTTCGGAATTCGAACGGTTGATGGACGACGCGCTGTCGTCGAGGTCGCGGTTCACCAGAAGGCTGGAACCATGGACAGCGCCACCGTGCAGGCCGCCGTGGCTCGTGAGCCTGCGGGCTCCTCCGCCTCATGGGCGCCGATCGGCGGCTCGGGCAATCTCAGTTCGGCGGCTCGTCTCGGCGACAACTGGGGCCGGGTGACGAGCACGCTGCGCTCACCCGCGCATAATCGGGCGGTCGGCGGCGTCCCGAACAGCTATCACCTCCGCGGACGCGCGATCGACATCGCCCGCCGGCCCGGCGTCACGCACGCCATGATCGCGGCGGCGTTCCGCAATGCGGGATACAGGCTCGTGGAGTCGCTCGACGAGGGGGACCACAGCCACTTTGCCTTCGCATGGGGCGGAGGATCGCGGACGATCGCTGCGCTTCCCGACAAGCGCGAGCTCACGCAGTGGGGCGTCGTGACGGTTTCCAGCGCGCTGCTGCGCTAGCTCAACCGCTCGCCAGCATTTTCTTCACGCCGCGCGCCGCTTGGCGTAGCCGCTGCTCGTTCTCGACGAGGGCGATGCGGACATAGCCTTCGCCTTCCTCGCCGAACCCCACGCCCGGGGCGACGGCGACATGGCCTTCGACCAGCAGGCGCTTGGAGAATTCCATCGCTCCGAGGTTGTGGAAGCGCTCGGGGATCGGAGCCCATGCGAACATGCTCGCCTGCGGCACGGGAATGTTCCAGCCCGCGCGGCCGAAGCATTCGACGAGCACGTCGCGGCGCTTGCGGTAGAGATTGCGGTTGGCCTCGACGATGTCCTGCGGACCGTTGAGTGCCGCGACCGCGGCCGCCTGGATCGGCGTGAAGGCGCCGTAGTCGAGATAGGACTTCACACGAGCGAGCGCCGAGATCAGCTTCTCGTTGCCGACGGCGAAGCCGATGCGCCAGCCGGCCATGGAATAGGTCTTGCTCATCGAGGTGAACTCGACCGCGACCTCCTTCGCGCCTTCGACCTGGAGGATCGAGGGGGTCGGCTCGTCGCCGAAATAGATTTCCGAATAAGCGAGGTCGGAAATGACGATCAGCTCATGCTCTCGCGCGAACGCCACCAGACGCTCGTAAAATGGCAAATCGGCGACATACGCGGTCGGGTTGGAAGGATAGCCGACGACGAGCACCTTCGGCCGCGGAACCGTGTAGCGCATGGCGTTGGTCAGGCGCTCGAAGAACTCCTCGCCGGGCGCGGCCGGGATCGACCGGATCGCGGCGCCGGCAATGATGAAGCCGAAAGTGTGGATGGGGTAGGATGGGTTCGGCGCGAGGACGACGTCGCCGGGGGCGGTGATCGCTTGCGCGAGATTGGCCAGGCCTTCCTTAGACCCGAGCGTGACAATGACTTCCTTGTCGGCGTCGACCGTCACGCCGAAGCGGCGCTTGTAATAGGCGGCCTGCGCTTTCCTGAGGCCCGGGATGCCCTTGCTGGCCGAATAGCGGTGCGCGTTCGGCTTGTGCGCAACCTCGCACAGCTTTTCGATGACATGCTTCGGCGGCGCTCCGTCCGGGTTGCCCATGCCGAGATCAACGATGTCCTCGCCGCGCGCTCGTGCCGCAGCCTTCATCGCGTTCACTTCGGCGAAGACATAGGGCGGCAGGCGCTGAATGCGGTAGAATTCGTCGGTCACCCAATTAGCATGCCGACCATGCTGCACTGCGGCAAGCCTAGTCTCGGTAGGTCGGAAGCGACCAGCCTCGTGCGATCGCGAGTCCGCGCAGCGCGAACCCCGCTGCCGCAGCAATGAGCGCGGCCGGCTGAGGCGCCATCCCGAGGCTTGGAAGCCCGACCAGCAGCCCGGCCGAAAGCGCCGCGGCTGTCACGTAGAGCTCCGGCCGCATCAGAATCGATGGTTCTCCTGCAAGCACGTCGCGGATTATCCCGCCCGCGCAGGCGGTCAGCACGCCCATCATGAAAGCCGGAACTGGCGCAACGCCGAAGCTCAGCGCCTTCGCCGCGCCGTATGTCGCGTAGGCGCCGAGGCCCGCTGCGTCGAACCAAAGCAAGGCGCGTCCGGCGATCAGGCGGTGGCTTGCGACCCAGGTGATGAGCGCTGCGCCAATGCAGATCAGAAGCGTGGCGTTCTTGTGGACCCAGAAGACGGGCGCGCCGATCAACAGGTCGCGCAGCGTTCCACCGCCGACTCCTGTGACCACCGCAAAGAAGATGAAAGTGACGAGGGTCTGGCGCTTTTCCGCCGCGAGGAGCGCCCCGGAAACGGCGAAAACGCCGATCCCGAAATAGTCGAGAAGGACGAGGGCCTGGGGAAGGGCGGCGGGCTGCATCGTCCCGTCATTGCGAGGAGCAGAGCGAGAAGCAATCCGCTAGCTCACTGGATTGCTTCGCTTCGCTCGCGATGACGAGTACAGAAGCAGCATGGCTGATGGAACGGAAACGGCGAGCGCGATTCCGACGCTCGAGGACTGGCAGCACTGGACCTATGTGATGGGCCGGGCCCAGCAGATGCTTATGGAATCCTGGGCCGACGGACTGCCGAAGGGGAACGCCTGGCCCGCTTCGCCACCCGCTTGGGGCGCCTTTCCGCCGGCTTTCGGTGTCGGCTCTCCCGCGACCGCCGACCCGGCGGCGCTCTTCACGGCCGGCGCCGAGGCCTGGGCCAAGGGTCTCGAGACCTGGGGCAAGATGATGGGCCTCGACACCGAGGCCAAGGAAGGCGCGAAGGACCGCCGCTTCGCCGCTCCCGAGTGGCAGGAGAGCCCGGTCTTCGACACCATCCGCAAGACCTATCTCGCGCTGGCCGACAAGATGCTGGGGACCGTCGAGGAGATCGATGGCCTGGACGCCGAATCGCGGCAGAAGGCGCGGTTCGCGGTGCGCAGCTTCGTCGACGCGATGAGCCCGTCGAACTTCGCGCTGACCAACCCGCAGGTGCTGCGGCGCACGATGGAGACCCGCGGCGAGAACCTTCTGAAGGGTCTCGCCAACATGCTGGACGACATCGCGGCGGGCCAGCTGACGCAAACCAAGGCCGGCGTCTTCGAGGTCGGCAAGAATCTGGCGATGACGCCCGGTAAGGTCGTCAAGGAAACGCCGCTCTATCAGCTGATCCAATACACGCCGGTGACCGACAAGGTGCTCGAAACGCCGCTGGTCATCTTCCCGCCATGGATCAACCGCTTCTACATCCTCGACCTGACGCCGGAGAAAAGCTTCGTCCGCTGGTGCGTAGAGCAGGGCATCACCTTGTTCATGGTCAGCTGGAAATCGGCGGACGAGAGCATCGCCGACACTCATCTCGACGATTACGTGCTGAAGGGTCAGCTCGACGCGATCGACACCGTGCGCGACCTGCTTGGCGTCGAGAGCGCGCACGTCATTGGCTATTGCGTGGCCGGGACGACCCTGGCGGCGACGCTCGGCTATCTCCACGCCAAGAAGCAGCAGGCGAAGGTGAAGTCCGCGACTTTCCTGACGGCGCAGGTCGACTTCTCTCTGGCTGGCGATCTCAAGCTCTTCACCGGCGACGAGACCATGGCGCTGCTGGATGAGCTAACGCGCGACAAGGGGTACCTCGACGGGCGCTACATGGCGGCCACGTTCAACCTGCTGCGCGGCCGGGACCTCATCTGGAACTACGTCGTCAACAATTACCTTCTGGGCGACGAGCCCGCGCCATTCGACCTGCTCCACTGGAACGGCGACACGACTAACCTGCCCGGCAGCTGGCACCGCGACTATCTCGAGACCCTCTACAAGGGAAATAAGCTGGTCCTGTCGGGCGAGATCACCGTCGCTGGGACGCCGATCGACATCGATATGGTCGAGACGCCGTCCTACATCCAGGCCGGCCGCGAGGATCATATCGCGCCGCCCGAAAGCGTCTGGAAAATCATGGACCATTTCGCCGGTCCGAAGCGGTTCGTTCTTGCGGGCTCAGGCCATATCGCGGGGGTCGTGAACCCGCCGGCGGCGCAGAAGTATCAATATTGGGTCAGCACCGAGGACCCCGAGACGCTGGAGCAGTTCGTCGCGGGTGCCGAAGAGCACAAGGGCAGCTGGTGGCCGGATTGGCTCGAATGGCTGAAGAGCCAGAACCCGAAGACGGTCGAGGCGAAGGGGGCGCGCATGCCCGGCGAGGGCAAGCTGAAGGCGATCGAGGATGCGCCGGGGCGGTACGTCAGGGAGCGCTAGGCGCTCGGATTGCTTGCGCCGCCTGTCCCCCGGACAGGCTGGGCTCAGCAATTTTGATATTTCCAATGCCGCTTCTTGCCTTCGGCTAGCCATTCGATCGCGGTCGCGATCCGTTTCTCGCGGGTCGCGTCCTGCTTCGCCTCCGCGATCCATTCGAGGTAATCGCGCTGCGCAGACGGCGAGAAGCCTTCGAGAACCGCCTTCGATTTCGGCGCCTTGTCGAGCGCGGCCGCGAAGGCTGGAGGCATCGCAGGCGGGGGCTTCGGCTCATGCTTGGCCTTGCGCGGCGCGGGCGCGCTCTTCGCCAGGTCGGCGGCTTCGCGGATCAGGCGGTCGAGCTCGGCCTCGGGAGGAAGGTCGGCGAGTGAAGCGATCTTGCCGAACTGTCCCATGGCATCGCCGTTGGCCTCGTTCCCACGCATCTCCTGACCGCGCCAGAAATTGAGCGCCATGTGCGCCTTGAACGCTGCCATGATCAGCAGGATCTTCCCGTCCAGCGTGAACGAGGGCGCGCTCCACTTCAGCGTTTCTTCGACGTCCGGCACCACGGCGTGCACGCGCTCGCGGACATGCTCCAGGATCGGCTGTGCGAACGGCTGCGCCTTGGCGATGTAGCCGTCGATGCGCGGATCGCTGCTTACAGGATGCCGCCGCCAAGCATGAGCCGGGCAATGCCGACGACGATCACGAACAGGTTGAGGTTGCGGCCTGCGGTGCTCTTGCTCAGCACGCCGGTTCCCGCGCCGATAATGGCGAGCGGAATGACGAACCAGTTGGCCCAGCCGAGGAAGGGCAGGAAGGCAAAGACGGCCAGGATCAGCGCTACGACGCCGATGACCAGCGAAACGACGTTGAACATCCCGGCTCCTTTGCAGCTGTCCCTAGTAAGCGGTCTGTATCCTCGTGATCTCCGCGAGGGTCTTGTCGCCGCAGCGGACGACGACGCTGCCGACCGGCTGCTGCAGCGGCCATTCCCAGCGCACTTCATGGGGCGACAGGACCTGCGCGTTCATGCTGCTGCCTTCCGGCGGGGCGACGTAGAGGGTGACGAAGGCCTGCGGCGGCTGGCCGCGGCGGATCTGCATGTAACGGTCGAATGCGACCTGATAGCCGGCGGACTGGGTGACGACCTTGCCCGTGACGACCAAGGTCGGGCGGCCGCCCTGACCCGGCATGGCATTGACCCAGGCCGTCCAACCGCTCGACGAGGTGATCGGACATTCCGGCGGCGCGGGCTGGTACGCCTGGCCGGGGTAGGGTGCCTGACCCGGGTAGCCCGGTGGGCTCGAAGCGTACGGGTCGTTGGGATATTGGCCCGGTGCCGACGGATAGGGCTGCGACGGGTAAGGGTTCTGCGATGTCGGATAAGGCTGCGGCTGGGACGGATAGGGGTTCGGCGCGGGATAGGAATAGGGGTCTTGCGAGCCGTATGGGCCCTGGGGCGGCGGATTGTCGTACGGACCTGGCGGAGGCGTCGCTCCGTAGGGTTCGCATGCGGCGACCAGCAACAAGGCGGATGCGGCTACAACTCGCTTCAAGGTCCCATTCAGTGGCCGAATCATCCGCATATTCCCTACTCCGGTATCGTTACGGCCGCTCTGGCGTGCCGCACCAAGGCGAGGACGTAAAGCCCAAGCGCGGCCCAGATCGCGCCGAACGCAATGGCATGTGCCCGCGTGAACGGCTCGCCATACAGCAGCACGGCGATGAGGAACTGTAGGGTCGGCGCGATGAACTGGAGCATACCGAGCGTCGAGTAAGCGAGGCGCCTCGCTGCTGCTGTGAACAGCAGGAGGGGAACGGTCGTCACGACGCCTGCGACGGCGATCAGCGCGATGTCCGTTCCGGAGTTGCCGAACGTCGGTTGGCCTGACGTGTAGCTGAAGATCAGCCAGGCGAGCGCGAAGGGCGAAAGGAGGACCGTCTCTATTGCAAGGCCTGCCACGGCGTCGACCGGGGCGATCTTCCGCAGCAGGCCGTAGCTCGCGAAGCTCAGGCAGAGGACGAGGCTAATCCAGAGCTGGCCGAGGGCTCCGACGGCCAACGCGGTTATGCCTGCAGCGGCAAGAGCCACGGCGGCCCATTGCAGCTTCGACAGCCGTTCCTTGAGGACGACGCGGCCAAGCAGGACGTTCGCCAGCGGGTTGAGGTAGTAGCCGAGGCTCCCCGCGAGGATGTGTCCGCTGTTCACCGCATAGACGTAGAGCAGCCAGTTACCGCAGATCAGCAAGGCGGTGACCGTGAGAAGGCGGACAACGCGAGGGTTTCGAACAACTGAACGCGC
This sequence comes from Sphingomonas telluris, assembly GCF_022568775.1. Taxonomy (NCBI): domain Bacteria; kingdom Pseudomonadati; phylum Pseudomonadota; class Alphaproteobacteria; order Sphingomonadales; family Sphingomonadaceae; genus Sphingomonas; species Sphingomonas telluris. The sequence continues at coordinate 698,727 of NZ_JAKZHW010000002.1, forward strand.
CTCGCCCCAGGCGCGGAAGAGCGACAGGAGGAGTGCCAGGATCGGAACGGACCAGAGGATCCGGTGCGCGACGATGTCGACAGGCCCGATCGCCCGCAACGCCTTGAAGTAGATGGGGAGGACGCCCCAGAGGCCATAGGCCGCAACGCCGAGTGCGAACCCCTGCCGCGCTTTCCGTGACGCTTCCATGTTGGGATGACGGTTCATTTATCGCGCGCCTAGTCGCGATGACTCGCATTTCAAAGCGGATGATGAACGTTCCGTTAGTTGCAACGCGCCCCGGCGAGTGTCACTTTCCACTCGTGCGGATTCGTCGAAATTCCGCCGTTTGGCACGGTGTCGCAAGCCTCGCCGGAACGGTTTCATTGCTCCTGCTCGCAGGCTGCGCGACTGCGCCGGAGGAGCCAAAGCCAACCCCCGTCATCACGACCGAGCCGCCGACGAAGTCGGATGTGTGGAGAGGCATCGCCACCCCGGCCGACCAGAAGCGCCTCGCGGGTCTCGGGCTTTCTTGGCAGGACGCGTTGGCGGAGGCCCAGAAGAGCAATCCGAAAGACGTCGAGGCGGAGGGTGCGCTTTTGAAGCCCCGCGCGGCCCTTCCTCGTCCGGCACCCACCCCAGGAAGCTACTATTGCCGGCTGATCAAGCTCGGCAGGGTTGCGGCCAGGGGACCCGCGTTCGAGAAGTTCAAGCCCTTCTTTTGCTACGTCGAGGTGGAAGGCGACCTGCTGACGATCGTGAAGCAGACGGGGAGCCAGCGTCCCGCAGGCCGCTTGTGGGAAGACGACAAGCCCGACCGGCTGATCTTCCTCGGCAGCGTTGCTCTCGGCAGTGAGGAGCAGCCTTTGGCTTATGCCGAGGACCCCAAGCGCGACATGGCTGGCGTCCTCGAGCGGATCGGCCCCTTCCGCTGGCGGCTGGTGATCCCAGCTCCGCAGAACACGACGTCCAAGCTCGATGTCTTCGAGCTGAAGCCGGTAGAGCAGCAGCCGCAGTGAGCGCGGCGGGGCTGCTCGCCGATCCGGCCGAGGTCCGCGCAATCCTCATCGCGAGCGCCAAGGCGGGTGAGGCAATCACTTATTCCGAGACGCTGGCGCTGCTCGGCCACGACTTCACGCGCCCGAAGATGCGCGCGCTCTGCAAGGTTTTGGCCTTCGTCGACGACGAGGCGGCGGAGCTCGGCGAGCCTGAGCTGGCTGTCCTCGTCGTGCGGCAGTCGGACGGCTTGCCGGGGCAGGGATGGTGGGTCGGCGGCGCTAAGAAGCATGGGTACACGGGCCTGTGGGAGGGGCCAAAGGCGGCCAAACTCATCAGGCGCCTGCAGAAGCAGGCATTCGATTATTGGGGGCGTCAGGGGTAGATTCCCTGCCGCATGGCACTAAGTCGCTGCCAATGCAGGACCGCGGAGCACAGCCAAGGACGTTCGTCGTCGCCGAGGACGATGACGGCATCCGCTTGGACCGCTGGTTCAAGCGGAACGCCCCGGACATCAGCTTCAACATCGTCTCGCGCTGGGCGCGGACGGGGCAGCTGCGCGTCAACGGGCAGCGCGCGACGCCCGGCGATCGCATCGAGGCGGGGCAGACCATCCAGTATCCACCGCCGGAAGCGACACCGGCGCACAACCCCAAGCCGCAGCGCAAGCGCGAGCCTCTGACGGACGACGAAGAAGAGCTGGTGCGGGACATGGTCATCCACCGCGATGCGCACGCCTTCGTCCTCAACAAGCCGCCTGGCCTCGCCACGCAGGGTGGGACGAAGACGCACCACCATCTCGATCGGCTTCTCGACGGGCTCGCCGACGATTCGGGCAATCGTCCGAAGCTCGTGCATCGGCTGGACAAGGACACGTCGGGCGCGCTGCTCGTTGCACGTAGCGCCCGCGCGGCAGGGCACTTCTCGAAGGCTTTCTCCGGCCGCACGGCGCGAAAGGTCTACTGGGCGCTCGTTGTCGGCGTTCCGTCGGGCGACGAGGGTTTGATCGACGCTCCGCTCGCCAAGCAGCCGGGCACGGGCGGCGAGAAGATGCATATCGACGAGGAGAACGGCCTCCCCGCCAAGACCCGCTGGCGGGTGATCGACCGCGCGGGCAATCGCGCTGCGTGGGTCGAGCTCCAGCCGCTGACGGGCCGCACGCACCAACTCCGCGCGCACATGGCGGCGATCGGACATCCAATTGTCGGCGATGCGAAGTACGGCGGAGCGGAAGCGTTCCTGACGGGCGGGATCAGTCGCAAGATGCATCTCCACGCCCGGCGGCTCCGCGTCGATGCTCCCGGCGGTGGAACAGTCGACGTCACTGCCGATCTCCCGCCGCACATGGCGGAAAGCCTCGGCACGCTAGGCTTCGAGCTGATGCATGGCGAAACGATGTCGCTGGACCAGCCGAAGCCCTCGCAATCGCCCGCTGTGAAAAAGAAGCGCGTCGCTGCGGCCGCCAAGGAGCGTCGGCAGGCGCGCAGAGGCGAACGCCGCTCGCGCGGGGCCTCGGGCAAGCCGAAGGGCCGCCGGTGAACCGTCTCGCCGTCTTCGATTGCGATGGAACACTGGTCGACAGCGGGGCGAACATTGCCTCCGCGCTTGCGGACACGTTCGTGGAGCACGGCTTAGACGTTCCCCCGCTGCACGTAAGCCGGAAGGTCATCGGCCTTAGCCTCGTCGAGGCGATGGCGGCTCTGCTGCCGGACGCTGAGCACGACCAGCATCGGGCGCTGGCCGAAAGCTACAAGCGTCATTTCCAGCGGGCGCGTCACGAAGGCCGCGTCGACGAGCCGCTGTTCGAAGGCATCCCGGAGCTCCTGGATGCGCTGGAAGTCGATGGCTGGCTGCTCGCGGTCGCAACGGGCAAGTCGGACCGTGGCCTTGCGCATTGCCTCGACTGCCATGGCTACAATCAGCGCTTCATCTCGCTCCAAACGGCAGACCGTCATCCTTCGAAGCCCCATCCGTCGATGGTCCATCAGGCCATGGCTGATGCGGGCGCCGCCCCGGAAACGACGGTCGTGATCGGCGATACGGCATTCGACATGGCCATGGCTGTGGCGGCCGGAGCCACCGGGATCGGTGCCGCCTGGGGCTACCACGACGCCGCGGAGTTGGTGGAAGCGGGCGCTGCGGCCGTCGCCGACGAGCCGCTCGGCGTCTTGCCTCTCCTGCCCCGCGTGCATGAGCGCCTCTGTGGCTGACGAGGATCTCTGGCGCCGCCGGTTCCACCTCTTCATGCTCGTGCGGCTGGTCGGCCTCGCGACTTTCTTCCTTGGGGTCGCCATCATTTACACCGATTTGCTGCGTGAGGGCGGCTGGCCGGCCGTCGGTGCAATCCTGGCCGTAATCGGTACGCTGGATGCCGTCTTCGCTCCTCGGGTGCTCAAGAAGGTCTGGGAACAGCAGGACAGCGAGCGGCCGTGAAGCGATTCTGGAAGACCGCCGAAGCCGTAGCCAAGGACGGCGGCTGGACGATCGAGCTGGATGGACGGCCCGTGAGAACACCTGCTCGGGAGCTTCTGACCGTTCCAACGGCGAAGCTCGCCGAGGCAATCGCTTCCGAATGGAATGATGTGGGCGAGAGAATAGACCCGCGCACCATGCCGCTGACCGGGCTTGCGAATGCGGCAATCGATCGGGTTGCGCCGGACCGGCAGGCGTTCGCTGCCGGTCTTGCCAAATATGCCGAGGGCGACCTCGCCTGCTATCGGGCCGAAGGACCGCATGAACTCGTCGAGCGGCAGGCCGAGAGCTGGGACGCGCTCCTGAGTTGGGCTCGCCGGCGGTTCGACGTGGACTTCCGGACGACGTCGGGCATCCTGCATGTCGATCAGCCCGCTGCGACAGTCGAGCAGCTCGCCCATGCCGTCGCCGCGCTCGACGCCTTCCATTTGTCCGGGCTCTCGCCGTTAGTGACGATCGGCGGGTCTCTCATCGCCGCGCTGGCGATCCTGGAGGGCGGCCTTTCGGTGGAAGATGCGTGGAGGGCCGTCAGCCTCGATGAGCGCTGGCAACTCGAGCAATGGGGGTCAGACGCCGAGGCCGAAGCCGCCTTGGAGAACCGCCGTAGCGACTTCTTCGCCGCGGCGCGCTTCCTGGACTCGCTGGACGGCTAGTGCTGCGGCCCGATGAGGTCGCGTACGAAGGCGTTCAGCTCGATCTGGCTGGTGCGCTTCGAGCGCTCGGCGGTGACAATCGCACGGACCTTCCGAAGGCAGGCGTCCATGTCGTCGTTGACGAGGACATACTCATATTCGGCCCAATGGCTGATCTCGTCAGCCGCGCGGCGCATCCGGTCGGCGATGACCTGCTCGGAATCGGTGCTCCGGGCGCGGAGGCGGCGCTCCAGCTCCGTCAGCGACGGCGGAAGCAGGAATATGGTGACTAGATGCTCGCCGAAGTCCGGCTCCAGTTGGCGCGCTCCCTGCCAGTCGATGTCGAACAGGATGTCGCGGCCCTTTTTGAGGGACGCCTTCACGGGGTTCTTCGGCGTTCCGTAGCGGTAGCCGAACACGGGCGCCCATTCGACGAACTCCCCGGCCGCGATCATTTGGTCGAACTGGGCATCGTCGACGAAATGATAGTCCACGCCGTCCACCTCGCCGGGGCGCATGGGACGGGTCGTCGCGGAGACCGACATCGAAATCTCGGGATCGGACTCCAGCAGCATGCGCGAGATCGTCGTCTTGCCGGCACCGGAAGGAGAGGAGAGGACGATCAGGAGGCCGCGGCGGCGGCGGGTCGATTGATCGGCGTCAACTAGGTCCATGGCCGCTCTTGGTCCGGCCACCCGTGGCCGTCAAGCGGTGGCTTGTTGCACTGCACAAAATTCATTCTTGAAAGCTGCGCCGCAACAGATTATGTTGCACCGCACAAAAGGAGATTATTGGTGATGGCAGACGAGACCCAGACGCTGATCGACGCAACCGCGGACGCCACTGTAAAGGCGACTGAGGCTGTTGGCGAAGCTGCGAACGAGGCGACCGCCACCGCCGTTAAGAGCAGCCGCCGCGTTGCGACCGCCGCCCGCCGCACGAAGCGCCAGGCGAAGGTTGTTCCTGCTGCAGCTGCGAAGACCACCCGCCGCGCGAAGCCGCGCCGCACCAAGAAGGCCGCTGCCGCTAAGCCGCGCGTGGCCAAGGAAAGGATCAATACCGTGGCAAAGAATTCGAACGACTGGTTTGCCTCGTTTGGCAACCTCCCCACCGCAGCTCCCTTCCAGGCGCTGTTCAATGAAGCCGGTGAGCGTGGCCAGCAGGCCGTGAAGCGTTCGCAGAAGGCCGTCGAGGAGCTGGCCGAAGTCAGCAAGGCGAACGTCGAAGCGCTTGTCGATGCCGGCAAGATCGCCGTCGAAGGCGCCCGCTCGATCGGCCAGGACGTCGTCGAGACCAGCCGTGAAGGCATCGAGAAGGCGGCCGACGCGGTCCGCGCTCTCGCCGAGGCGAAGTCGCCGACGGAATTCTATCAGCTGCAGAGCGAGTTCGCCCGTGCGCAGTTCGACCGCTTCGTCGCGGAGAGCTCGCGCCTCACGGAATCGTTCGTGAAGCTTGCTGGTGAGGCCATCCAGCCGATCCAGAACCGCGCCACGCTGAATGCGGAGCGCATCAACCAGCTCGTTGCCTGACGCCTCTCCCCTCCTGTTCAGGCAGTGACAGACGGCCGCCCACCTCTCTCCCGGGCGGCCGTCTTTTTTTTGGGCACGATCCGCATCATCCCGCCTTGCGGTGAGTTTAGCGGTTGCCATATCTTATTGCTGTGACTGGTATGCGTTGGACCATGGGCGAAGACCCGGACAATGACGGTGGGATCGGCGATGTCGACACCGGCGTAGCGACGCGCACGCGTCCGCGGACCAAGAAGCCTTCCAATTACAAGGTCCTGATGCTGAACGACGACTATACTCCTATGGAGTTCGTCGTCCTCGTCCTCCAGCGCTTCTTCACCATGGATATCGAAGACGCGACCCGCGTCATGCTGCAGGTTCACCAGCAGGGCATCGCCGTCTGCGGCGTCTTCACCTACGAGGTAGCCGAGACGAAAGTCAGCCAGGTGATCGACTTCGCCCGCGAGAACCAGCATCCGCTGCAGTGCACGCTGGAGAAGGCGTAGTTCCCCTCCCTTGCGCGGGGGCCGACTCCCGCTAAACGGCGCCGATGGACAGCATCTGGATCCGCGGCGGCAATACGCTTCAGGGTGAAATCCCCATTTCCGGCGCGAAGAACGCCGCGCTGACCCTGATCCCCTGCGCCTTGCTGACGGAAGAAAAGCTGACGCTCGCGAACCTGCCTCGGCTCGCCGATGTCGATAGCTTCAGCCACCTGATGAACCAGCTCGGCGTGTCGACCAGCGTCGCGGGCGTCAAGAAGGGCGAATTCGGCCGCAAAGTGACGTTCCAGGCCAGCGAGCTGAGTTCGACGGTCGCGCCCTATGACATGGTTCGCAAGATGCGCGCCTCGATCCTGGTCCTCGGGCCGATGCTGGCGCGTGCCGGGGAATCCACCGTTTCACTGCCGGGCGGCTGCGCCATCGGCGATCGTCCGATCGACCTCCATTTGAGGGCGCTCGAGGCAATGGGCGCGGAGATTGAGCTTGCGGCTGGCTATGTGAAGGCCAGCGCGCCGAAGGGCCGGCTGACCGGCGGCGATTACAGCTTCCCGGTCGTCTCTGTCGGCGCGACCGAAAATGCTGTCATGGCGGCAGTCCTCGCGAACGGCCGCACGCAGCTCTTCAACGCCGCTCGCGAGCCCGAAATCGTCGACCTCTGCAATCTGCTCGTCGCCATGGGCGCGAAGATCGAGGGCATCGGGTCTGGCCACCTAATCATCCAGGGGGTCGAGGGGCTCCACGGCACCACGTATGAAGTCATGCCCGACCGCATAGAGGCGGGCAGCTATGCCTGCGCCGCAGGGATCACGGGCGGCTCGGTCGATCTCCTCGGCGCGCGTCCCGACGACATGCAGGCCACCCTCAACGCGCTCGCGCAAGCCGGGCTCGTCATCGAATTCCACGATCGCGGCATCAAGGTCAGCGCGAACGGCGGATTGAAGCCGCTGGCACTATCCACGTCCCCCTTCCCCGGCTTCGCAACGGACATGCAGGCGCAGTTCATGGCCATGCTATGCCGCGCTGAGGGCCAGAGCTTCCTCGAAGAGACGATCTTCGAAAACCGCTACATGCACGTCCCCGAGCTTCGCCGTATGGGCGCGGAAGTCGACATCCACGGCCGTTCCGCCGTCGTCCACGGCGTCGAGAAAATGACGGGCGCCGAAGTCATGGCGACCGACCTTCGTGCATCCATGAGCCTCATCCTCGCTGGCCTCGCCGCCGAAGGCGAAACCGAGGTGCTGCGCGTCTACCACCTCGACCGCGGGTACGAGCGCCTCGAGGAAAAGCTCAGCGCCGTCGGAGCAACGATCGAGCGCCGCACCGCGGGCTAACCGTGGGCCTAGAGGTGGAAGCCGACGGAGCTCAGCGGTTCCCGCACCGGCTGGACTCGAATGCGCTTGAGGCTCTGAAGCGACTCCTTCCGGGGGCTACCGGGCCGGGCGAACGTATTTTCAGCAATCCGTCGTTGGCCGCTTGGCTGGCAACCGGACCGGTCGCTGCAAATGTTCGCGACATTCTCGGTGAAATGGCCCAGCCCGTCCGAGCCATCCTTTTCGACAAGACGCACGAAGCGAATTGGGCTCTGCCTTGGCATCAGGATCGGACGATCGCGGTGCGCCAGCGGGTCGAAACGGAGGGCTTTCTGAACTGGAACACTAAGTCAGGAGCGGTGCACGTCGAGCCGCCTTTCAACTTCATCGAAAACATGCTGACCGCGCGAATCCACCTCGATCCAGTGCCTGAGACAAATGCACCCCTCCTGATCGCTCCCGGTTCGCATCGACTGGGTCGAATTCCAGAAGGCAACATTGAGCGGGTAGCGGAGCAGTGCGGAAGCTTCGCATGCGTCGCAAACGCGGGCGATGTCTGGCTTTATCGCACTGCCATTCTCCATGCGTCAGACGCAGTGCGTCAGCCGGGCAGACGGCGCGTCCTTCAGGTCGATTACGCCGCGGAAGAGCTTCCGGGTGAGTTGCGGTGGCTGGGGGTCGGCTGACTTCTAAGCCAGCCGCTTCATGAAGCGGTAGCTCGTCCGTTCGTAGCCGAGCTTCTCGTAGAATTGGTGGGCGCGTTCGCGGCGGACGTTGCTCGTGACTTCGAGGATTTTGCAGCCGAGCGCCGCGAGCCGCTTTTCGGCTTCCGCGATGAGCAGCGCGCCAATGCCGCGACCGCGATGCGCTTCCGCGACGATCATGACTGAGACGCGACCCACGGGAGCGTCGCGATGGACCGTCACCATCGCGGAGAGACCGCACATTGCGACGACCTCGCCGTTGGTCGTCGCGACCAAGGGGAGCGGGCTCCGTTCGCTGAGCAATTCCAGGTTCGCGCGGACCTGAGCTTCCTCGATCGGATGGCCGAGTTCGATGATCAGCTCGGTCAGGCGTGGGGCGTCGGCAAGCTGCGCGTCCCGGATGGCGACCGTCACAAGGTGTCCAGCGCGTGGATTGCAACGCCCACCAGCCCGCCGACGATGGTGCCGTTGATGCGGATGTACTGAAGATCGCGGCCCACAGCGGATTCGAGGCGCGTCGTCACGGTCCCCGCATCCCAGCTGCGGATCGTTTCCGAGACCAGCTTGACGATGGAACTTCCGTAGCTGGCGGACATGCCCACGACGGCGCGGCGAGCGAACTGGTTGATGGCGGTGCGGATGCGCGGATCGCTTTCGAGCGTGCCGCCCATCGAACGCATGACTTCGCCGAGCTTTCCGGCGAGCACTGCATCGGGGTTCCGGGCCGCCCGAATGATCGCCTCGCGCCCCTTTTGCCACAGGGCGTCGAGCCACAAGCTGACCGAGCGGTTGTCTAGGAGCTGCTCCTTGAGCGTCTCCACGCGCTCGCGAGTTTCCGGGCGCGTCTGCAGGTCGTTCGCGAGCTGCGCCAAGGCCTCCTCGACCTTGATCCGTACCGGATGAGCGGGGTCGGTCGACATCTCCACCGTCAGCTTGCGCAGGCCGTCGACGATCGCGTCGGCAAGCTTCTCGTCGAGCCCGGCAAGCTTCAGGACCCAATTGGCCTTCTTGTGCACCATCTCGCGGATCAGCGGCTCGTTGGCGTCGAGCGCACGCGCCATCCAGCGAATTGCCGCCTCCAGCATCGGCACGTGACGATCCTCGTTGATCGCCGAGGCCAGCGCGTGGCCGAGAAGGGGAGAAACCTCCATCTTGCGGAGGCGAGTGGCCACGGCGCCTTTGACGATGCCGCCCAGGCGCTCGTCGTCGAGGCTTTCGAACACGTCGGCAATGAGCCGCGACGCGCCTGCGCGGATCCTGGTACCTTCGCCGGCAGGCGTCTGGAGGAAGCGGCCGGCCGCTCCTGCAACGTCGATGTTTCTCATCCGCCGCGCCACTACCGACGGCGTCAGGAAGTTCTCGCGAATAAAGTTGGCCAGCGCCTCGCCGATGCGGTCCTTGTTGCGCGGGATGATCGCCGTGTGCGGGATTGGGAGGCCAAGGGGGTGGCGGAACAGAGCCGTGACCGCGAACCAGTCGGCGAGGCCGCCGACCATTGCCGCCTCAGCAAAGGCCTTCACGAAGCCGAGCCACGGATATCGAGGCTCGAGCGCGCGAGTGACGGCGAAGAGCGCCGCCATGAGCACCAGCAGGCCCGTCGCGGCAACCTTCATCCCCGCGGCGCCCGGCTGGGCCGGGTTGAACCGCGTCAGGGCTGAGCGCTGTGGCGTCGCATCCATGGGCTCATCAATAGACGAGCTTGGGCGTCGGTTCACTCCGCTGCTTGCGGCGCCTGTCCCGAGGGAGTGCGATGTGCCTCCTCACCGACGAACTTGCGGAACTTGCGCGCAATCCAATGCTCGATGTCGATGGCGATCGAGAAGTAGGCCGGAACGAGCAGCAGGGTTAGCACCGTCGAGAAGATCAGGCCTCCGATCACCGTGACACCCATCGGCGCACGCCAGCTGGAGTCTCCCGAGAGCGACAGGGCGATCGGCAGCATGCCCGCCACCATGGCGACGGTCGTCATGACGATCGGCTGCGCACGCTTGTGGCCGGCTTCGTAGATCGCCTCGTCCGTCGGCATGCCGTGGTTCATCATTTCTACGGCAAAGTCGACCAGCAGGATCGAGTTCTTCGCGACGATCCCGAACAGCATGAGGATGCCGATGAACACCGGAAGCGAGAGCGGGTTGCCCGTGAGGTGAAGCGCAATCGCTGCACCCAATGGTGCGAGCAGCAGCGATCCCATGTTGACGAACGGGGACAGGAAGCGCCGGTAGAGCAGCACGAGGACCGCGAAGACAAGCAGCACCCCCGAACCGAGCGCGATGAAGAAGTTCTTCATCATCTCGGCCTGCCATTTCTGATCGCCGAGATCGAGCTTGCTGACGCCGCGCGGCAGGTTCTTGACCGTCGGCAGATCGTTGACCTTCGGCCAGACGTCGCCCGTGACCTGGCCCGGTGCGAGATCGGCGCCCACCGCAATGCGGCGGATCTGGTTCGTGCGCTGGACGGTCGTGGGACCCGCCCCGAAGCCGATATCCGCGACCGCCTTGAGCGGCACCGAGCCGCCGTTCGAGGTCGGAACGGGCAGGTTCTCGAGCGTGGCGATGTCGCGGCGATCGTTCTCCGCCAGCGAGACCATGATCGGCACCTGGCGGTCGGCGAGCGAGAACTTGGCGCTGTTCTGCTCGATGTCGCCGAGGGTCGCGATGCGGATCGTCTGGCTGAGCGCCGTCGTCGTCACGCCAAGGTCGGCGGCGAGATCGAAACGCGGCTTGATCGTGATTTCCGGCCGGACGAGGTCGCCCGCCACTCGGGGAGCGCGAAGGCCCGGAAGCTTCTGCATTTCGTCCGCGATCTTGTTCGCGGTGGCGTAGAGCAGCTCCGGATTGTCGCTGCCGAGGTAGAGCATGATGTCGCGCGAAGCGCCGCCGGGTCCGCCGCCGTTCTGGCTAAGGAAGTTCACCTGGGCGTCTGGGATCGCGGAGATCTGCGGCGTCAGGCTGCGTTCGAATTCGATGCTAGTCTGCTTCCGATCCTTCTTGAGGACGATGTTGACGTAGCCCGAGCCGACGTAGACGCGCTCGAACACCCGATCCACGTCGGGATCCTTGAGAACGATCTTGGCCGTGCGATCGACGACTTCCTCGGTCTGCTTGAGCGTTGAGCCCGGCGGCATGCCGATGCGAACGTTCGAGAAGTCGAAGTTCAGCGGCGGCTGGAACGTCATCGAAAGAGTCGCGAACAGGAATCCCTGGAACAGGAAGAGCAAGGTGCCGGCGCCGACCATCCAGATGCGGTGATCGCGGAACAGCGACAGGACGGCGTGAACCGGGCCCGGATGGCGTTCCCGGTACGCGCTCGACTTCTTCGTGCTGAGACTCCACTTCAGGATGTCGAGATACTTATCCATGACAAGGCCCGACGCGTGGGGCTGGATGCCCTTGGCGCGGAGGAAATAGGCCGCGATCATTGGGGTGATCATTCGGGCGACGAGCAAGCTCATCAGCACGGCGATGACGACGGTGAAGCCGAACGCCTTGAAGAACTGGCCCGAGATGCCCGGCATCAGCGCGACGGGCAGGAAGACCGCGACGATGGACATGGTCGTAGCCAGCACCGCGAGACCTATCTCGTCGGCCGCATCAATGGACGCCTGATACCCCGATTTGCCCATGCGCATGTGACGGACGATGTTCTCGATCTCCACGATCGCATCGTCGACGAGCACTCCTGCGACGAGGCTGAGCGCGAGCAGCGAGAGGCCGTTCAGCGTGATCCCCATCAGGTCCATGAACCAGAAGGCGGGAATGGCCGAGAGCGGGATTGCGAGAGCGGAGATCAAGGTCGCGCGGATGTCGCGGAGGAAGAGGAAGACGACGAGGACCGCGAGAACCGCGCCCTCCCACAGGCCTTCCATCGCCGACTTGTACTGGGCCTTGGTGTAGTCGACGTTGTTCGAGATTTCCGAGAAGTGGATGCGCGGGTCGTCCTTCTCGATCTTCTTTAGCTCTTTCCAGGCGTCGTCGTAGACGGTCACCTCGGACGAGCCTTTCGACCGCTGGACGTTGAAGCTGATGACCTGCCGGCCATTCATCTTCGCGATCGTGCGCTGCTCCGAATAGGCGTCCTTGACGGTGCCCAGGTCGGCGAGGCGAACGGTGCGTCCGCCGGGGACCGAGATCTGGGTCTGCGAGAGCTCGTAAGCGTCGCGCGCGTTGCCCAGCACGCGCACCGACTGCTCCGAGCCGGCGATCTCGGCCCGGCCGCCCGCGGCGTTCAGGTTGGTCTGGCGAAGCTGCTGGTTGACCTGCGCCGCCGTGATGCCCTGCGCCTGCAGCGCCGCGGGATCGAGGATGACGCGGATCTGCCGGTCGACGCCGCCCTCTCGGGAAACGGCGGCAACGCCTTCGACGCCCAGCAGACGCTTGGCGACCGTATTGTCGACGTACCAACTGAGCTCTTCCAGGCTCATGTCCGTCGTCTCGGCGGCGACGAATACGATGGGGTCGCCGGCGATGTCGATCCGGCTGATCTGCGGTTCGAGGATGCCTTCCGGAAGGTCGCCGCGGATTTGCGCGATCGCATCGCGGATGTCATTCACGGCACGGTCGGTCGGAGTGCCGATCTCGAACTGGACGAAGGTGTTGCTATTGCCCTCGCGGATCGAGCTGTTGATCTCTTCGACGCCGTTCACTCCGCGGATGGCGGATTCCACGCGCTGCGTAATCTGCGTTTCCATCTCGCTCGGCGCGGCGCCGGGCTGGGAGATGTTCACCTGAGCCGCCGGGAAGTCGATGTCAGGGTTGTTGTTCACCTGCATCTGCATGAAGGCGACGATGCCGGCGAGCAGCAGTCCCGCAAACAGAACGATCGGCGTGACCGGGTTTCGGATGCACCAGGCGGAAATGTTGCGGAAGTTCATGACGTCGAGCTTCTACTGCTGGTTACCGGGCGGCCGCTTGACGCTTCGGCGCGACCTTCTGGCCAGGGTTCAGGAACGGACCGGCGGAGAGGACCACGGATTCCTGACCGCTGAGCCCTTCGGCGATGGTCACGCCATTGTCGTCGACCGAGCCGATCTTGATGGGGCGACGTTCGACCTCGTTCTTCGCGTTGACGATGTAGACGTAATTGCCTTTCTCGTCGCTGAGCACCGCGCTCTGCGGAAGAAGCGGAGCGGTCGTTCCGCCGGCGCCGATGCGCGCCTCGGCGAAGCCGCCGGGACGGATTGCGGGATCGTACGGAACGATGATGCGAACCTCGCCCTGACGAGACTGCGGGTCGATCATCGGTGCGACCTGCCAGACGCGGCCGGTGAAGCTGCGGTCGAGGCCGATCGGCGTCACACTGGCCGGCATCCCCGTCTTCACGAAGACGAGGTCCTGCTGCGACAGATTCGCCTTCATTTCCATCTCGCCCCCCTCGGCGAGGCGGAAGAGCGCGCCCGTTCCGGGGCTGACGATCTGGCCGACCTCGACGTTCCGGGCGAGGATCAGGCCGCTTGCCGGAGCGCGGACGTCCAGGCGGCCGATCTCGGCGCGGGTGGAGTTGAGCTGGGCTTGCGTGACGCGGACCTGGGCGTTCGCCGCGTCGCGGGTGGCGCGCTTGGAATCGATCTCGGCCTTGGACACGAAGCCACGCCCTTGAAGGGCAACTGCGCGCTCGTAATTGCTCTGAGCGAGCGCGGCATTAGCGCGCGCTGCGTCCACCTGCGCTGCGAGCTGAGCCGCCTGCTGCGCCTGCACCGAGCGGTCCACGGTGGCGAGCGCCTGTCCGGCCTTCACCCACGTTCCGGCGTCGACAAGCACGCGCGTCACACGGCCGCCGGTGCCGGCAATGCCGACCGGCTGGTCGCGGCGCGCCGCAAGGGCGCCGCTCGCGGTAACGGTGCGCGCGACGTCGCTGCGTCCGGGAACGACGACCGTGACGGTCGGTCTCTGGCCGCCGCCTTGGCCCTGCTGCGTGCCCGGAGCGGGCGCAGACTCTTCCTTGCCCCCACGCATCATCAGGAATGCGGCGACGAGAACGACAACGATGAGGCCTACGCCGGCGATCAGCGCCATCCGCTGCCGCCGCGACCGGTCGACTACAACCAGCGTGTCAGAGCTAGAAAACCCTCTCGATTCCCGATTCATTTCCACTTCTTTCGCCCTAGTTCGCGAATCCCACCGGCGTCCGGCGGACTGTATTACGCGAATAAGTCAGTCCCCGCAACTGAGACGCGCAACACAGATTAAACTATAGTTTTTCGACCAACGGCGGCACTTGCTTTGCCAAGGGGCGTTAGGCGACATTGTTACGGCGCCGCACTGCACTTTGCGGGCTCAAAGGGGAAGGCGAAAACATGGAGTCTTACGGCATCCTCGGCTGGATCGTCATCGGTGGCCTGGCCGGCGCAATCGCGAAGCTTCTGATGCCCGGACGCGACCCGGGCGGCTGTATCATCACCATCCTGCTCGGCATCGCTGGTGCGTTGCTCGCAGGTTTCCTCGGCCGCGCGGTAGGCTGGTACAATCCGAACGAGGGCGCCGGCTTTTTGGCCGCCATCGTCGGTGCCTTCCTCATCCTGCTGATCTACCGGCTAGTGCTGGGACGCCGGGCCTAGTTCACGACGCGGCTGTTCAGGGAACAGCCATAGGCTTCCGTTGAGTTAGACCTCCTGTCCCCAAGGTTCAGGAGGAGAAAGATGATGAAGTTCGCCACCGCTCTGGCGATCTGCGCCGCTGCAGTTCCTGCCGCCGCTCAAGCACAGGCAGTCCAGGTCCAGGTCCCGCCGATCGCGGGCACCAGCCTGGAAGTCAGCGCGACCGGCGAAGTGACGCGCGTTCCTGATGTCGCGGTCATCTCCGCCGGCGTCGTGACGCGCTCGCAGACCGCGAGCGCTGCGCTCCAGCAGAATGCGGCCCGCATGGACGGGGTCATCGCTGCCCTGAAGGCTGCGGGCGTTGCCGAGCGCGATATCCAGACGAGCTCCATCTCGCTAAATCCCGAATATCGGTACGTCGAGAATCAGGCGCCGAAGCTCACGGGCTACTCCGCATCGAACAGCGTGAACATCCGCTTCCGCGACATTCGCAACAGCGGAAAAGTGCTCGACGCGCTCGTCGCCGAGGGGGCGAACCAGATCAACGGGCCAACGCTGACGATCGACAAGCCGGAGGCAGCTCTGGACGAGGCGCGCGCCAATGCGATCGCCAATGGCCGCGCGCGGGCCGAGCTTTATGCTCGCGCGCTCGGCAAGCGCGTCGCCCGCGTGGTGTCGATCAGCGAGAGCGGACGCAGCTACCCAGTTCCGCCGCCGATGCCGGTGATGATGGAAGCGCGCGCGCAGGCTGCGGACACGAAGATCGTCCCGGGCGACCAGAAGCTCGAAGTGACGGTCTCGATGGTCTTCGACCTGCAATAGCCGAAGCGACAAATAAAAAGGCCGCCTGGGGAAATCCCAGGCGGCCTTTTTATTGGATACGGCAGTCCGCTTTTAGCGTACCGAACCGCGTCTGATGAGATTGACGATCGCCAGAAGAATAACGGCGCCAATCAGCGAATAGAGGAACGTTTCGACGGTCAGCGCCTGGTTGATGCTGCCACCGAAAATCAGGCCTGCAATAACGGCGCCGATGATGCCGACGACGATGTTGAGCAGGACCCCTTGCTGAGCGTCGGTCCGCATGATGAGGCTGGCGAGCCAACCGCAAATACCACCGACGATAAGCCAGATGATGATACCCATTGAGCGTTCCCTCCTGTTATCGTGGACCGCCGATTTCGGAACAGGGCGGCCCGGTCCGGCATCTAGACGCGCGATGCACGCACGTTGTTCCGGGTTCGGAAGGAATTGTCTAGTTTTTTGGTTAATTCGCGGCGGAACTCCTAGAGGAATTCCGCCCCGTAACGATCCTTAATAGCGCTGTTGGCGCTCGTATTGATCGCGATAATGCTTGATCCGCGTGACGCGCAGGCCGGGCATTCCGCTGCGGTCGACCGCGCGCTGCCAGCTCGTGAACTCTTCCAGGCTCAGCGAGTAGCGTGCGCACGCCTCGTCCACGCTCAGGAGGCCACCCGCGACGGCGGCGACGACCTCAGCCTTGCGGCGCACAACCCAGCGGGTGGTGGACGCGGGCGGAAGGCTGTCGAGCGTCAGCGGCTCGCCGAGCGGTCCGATTACCTGTGCCGGCCTAATCTTCTGGTTCTCGAGCATCTCTTTCCGTCAAACCTGCTTAATCATTGGCGATGGCGTTACTCTTAAGCCCTGCCCGTTGAAGATATTCTGAAACGCGCTGGTTAATATCGCCCTCACGCTTCCTTATCGTCCTTTAACCCTCGCTCTTGAGGACCTTCAGCGAAGGCGCCGCCGAGCAGATCGCGGGCCTCCCTCCAGCCCGGTGCAGCAGCAAGGAGAGCGGCGATGGCCACCCTGCGATCGCCGCGTGCACTGGCGAGCTGCGCCTCAAACGCGGCGACAAGCTCTGCAGCATCGAGTTCGGCTGGCGCAGCAGCAGTAAAATTCGAGTCCCGCCGCGACAAAACATCCCCTCTCACTAGCCCCGACGACTCCCGCCTAGCCCTGAGGGGTGAAATTCAGGTAAAGAGCGGCGAAATAGCTCCAATGCAGATCGATTTCGGCCTCGATCGCGCGCCGCGCGAAACACGGATCGTCGTCGCCATGTCCGGCGGCGTCGACAGTTCCGTCGTGGCCGCGCTCGCCGCGCGCTCGGGCGCTGAGGTGATCGGCGTCACGCTGCAGCTTTACGATCACGGCGAGGCGGTGAAGCGATCCGGGTCCTGCTGCGCGGGACAGGACATTTACGACGCCCGCACGGTCGCCGACCGGCTCGGCTTCGGGCATTACGTACTCGACTACGAAAGCCGCTTCCGCACCGGCGTGATCGACCGTTTCGCCGACGAATATGCGCGCGGTCGAACGCCCGTGCCCTGTTCGCTATGCAACCAGGGGGTGAAGTTCACCGATCTCGTCGCTTTCGCGAAGGAGTTGGGCGCAGACTGCCTGGCCACCGGTCACTATGTGCGCCGCGTCGTCAACGGCGGCCGCGTCGAGCTGCACAAGGGCAAGGATCCCGCGCGCGACCAGAGCTATTTTCTCTACGGAACGACGCAGGAGCAGCTCGATTTCCTGCGCTTCCCGCTCGGCGACCTGCCCAAGAAGGAGGTGCGCCGGATTGCCGAGGCGGAAGGCCTCGCCGTCGCATCCAAGCCCGACAGCCAGGACATCTGCTTCGTTCCCGATGGCGATTATGCCGGCCTGGTGCAGCGCCTCCGCCCGGAAACGATCGCGCCGGGCGAGATCGTGGACATGCAGGGGAATGTGCTCGGCACGCATCGAGGCGTCGTGCACTTCACGATCGGGCAGCGACGCGGGATCGAGATCGGCGGACAGAAGGAGCCGCTCTACGTCGTCGGCATCGATCCGGACGCGCGCCGCCTTGTCGTCGGTCCGCGCCGCGCACTGGCCGTGGAGGCGATGCGTGTCGAACAGCTGAACTGGATCGGCGAAGATCAGGCCGAGGTGGCGGTAAAGGTCCGCTCCCTCGCCCCGCCCGTTCCCGCACGGCTGGCGGGTGAGCAGGTGCAGTTCGAGCGCCCGGAATATGGCGTTGCGCCCGGACAGGCGGCCGTCTTCTACGACGGCACGCGCCTGCTCGGTGGCGGCTGGATCGCCGAGACGGTGTCGGCGGAGCAGGGCCAGATGAATGCCGCCGCCGCCTAGCGCGGGCATCCTCCTTTTCCGGCAGCGCAGCGGAAAGACCGAAGTCCTCCTCGTGAAACCCGGCGGCCCGTTCTGGCGAAACAAGGATGCGGGCGCATGGATGATTCCCAAAGGCATGGTCGAGCCCGGCGAAGCCCCCGCCGAAGCGGCCCTGCGCGAGTTCGAGGAAGAGGTCGGCGTAAAGTTGACGACTGTACCCTTTCCGCTGGCCACGGTGCGTCAGGCCGGCGGAAAGATCGTCGAGGCGTTCGCTGTCGAAGGCGATTTCGACTGCTCGACAATCAACAGCATCGAGTTCGAGATGGAATGGCCTCCGCGCAGCGGTGAGCGCCAGAGCTTCCCGGAGGTGGAGGAAGCGCGCTGGATGGCGCTGCAAGAAGCGCGCGAGCTCATGCTGCCCAGCCAGTTGCCGCTCCTCGACGCATTGGACGAAAAACTACGTAAATGAGGCGATCGATGATCCTGTACCTCGCGGCGCTTGTTGCTGCCCAACCCGTTCAAGCGGCTCCTGTCCCTTCCCCTGCGAAGAGTTGGCCCACGAGCGAAGGCGATGTGGTCCTGAAGGCCTTCCGCTTCCGCAGCGGCGAGACGCTGCCGGAACTGCGGATGCACTACACGACGCTCGGCAAGCCGCACCGCAATGCGGCGGGTCAGATCGACAATGCCGTTATGGTGCTCCACGGGACCGGCGGCACCGGGCAGCAGTTCCTGCGGCCGCAATTCGCCGACGAGCTATACGGTCCCGGCCAGCCCCTCGACATCAGCCGCTACTGGATCATCCTTCCCGACAATATCGGCCACGGAAAGTCGTCGAAGCCGTCCGACGGCCTGCGGATGAAATTTCCGAAGTACGATTACGACGACATGGTCGAGGCGCAGCACCGCATGCTGACCGAAGGTCTCGGCGTGCAGCACATGCGGCTGATCATGGGCACGTCCATGGGCTGCATGCACAGCTTCGTCTGGGGGGAGACCTATCCGAACTTCGCCAGCGCTCTAATGCCGCTGGCGTGCGAGCCGATCGAGATTGCGGGCCTCAACCGCATGTGGAGGCAGCTCGCGATCGACGGGATCGAGGCGGACCCTGCCTGGAAGCGCGGCAATTACACAGCGCAGCCAGTGCTCGGGCTGAGGACCGCGCAGTCGCTGCTCTTCGTCGCCGGCTCAGCGCCGCTCTATTACCAGTCGCAATTTCCGACGCGGGCGGCGGCGACGGCTTTCGCCCAAGAGCGGGTGGCTTCAGCGATCAAGGAACTCGACGCCAACGACACGATCTACCAGCTCGATTCCTCGCGGAACTACAATCCGTGGCCGAAGCTGGAGGCGATGAAGGTTCCGGTGACGTGGATCAACTCGGCCGACGACTTCATCAATCCGCGCAACTTGCCCGTTCCCGAGCAAGCCCTGAAACGCATGCCGACCGCCAAATTCCGCCTGATTGCGGAGAGCGCCGAGACCCGCGGTCACGGCACCCATACATGGGCGAAGTTTTGGAAGGCCGACCTCAGCGAGCTTCTGGCGCAACCTCAGTAGGCGCGACGTCGTAGGCCGAGACGTGGTTCATCGTGATGAGCCATTTGCCGCCGACCTTCCGGAACAGACGCGTATTCACGCCTTCGGTCAAGCGGGCGCCGCGCTGAAGCCGGTATTGGCCGACCAGCATCGCAGCGTCAGGCGCCAGCAGGTCCACCTTCATGTTGTAGAAGTGGAGCTGCCCGCGGCGTTCCGGCGAGCCGCCATAGTCCCGGACGTAATGGTCGAGCGTGCCTTGCCAGCCGTCCTGAAATTTGCCTCCGGAAATGAAGACGACGTCCGGGTTCCTGAAGCCCGCCATGTAGCCGCGGAAATCGCCGCGATTCCAACCTGCCTCCATGCGCGCGACGGTGGCGAGGATGGCCGCCCGTTCTGACTTCGGGCTCGCTGCGGCAGAGGGCGAGGCCAAGGCGGCGAGGGCCAGGAGGGCGAGGAACAGGTGCTTCATGCCTCGGTGCTCCGGAAGAATCTGGCGAGGAGGTAAAGGAGCAGGCCCGCAGCCGCGAGAGCTCCGAGCGTCAGCCAAGCCTTTGCGTCAGCCTGAGCGGCAACGACGATGCAGACCAGTACGCCGATGCTCGCAAGTAGCCAGTGCGATGGGCTGATGTGTGCGGGTCGCGCCGGCGCCCCAGGCAGCGCGAGGATGGTGACCGAATAGACGATCATTCGCGCCAGCGTGCTGATGACGGCCAGCCAGACGAAACTTCCGCTGACCGCCAGCGCAGCTACAAGCGCGGCGAAGAAGAGGATCGACGCAACCGGTGTGTCGAAACCGCTATGAACCTTTGCGAGCCACGTGGGCAGCTCGCCGCGCTCGGCCATTGAAAAAGTGACGCGAGGTGTTGCGGCCATATTGCTGTGGAGGTTTCCGGCGGTCGAGAAGATGGCCGTGACGCCGATCAGGAGCGCTCCGACGGGACCCATCAGCCATTCGCCGAGCGCGAGAAGAGGCGCGTCGGCGCCCTCTTCGACGCCGTTCGGAAAGACGGCGACGAACGCGAGTTGCACGAAGAAGTAGAGCAAGGCGACCGTTCCGATCGTGCCCAGCAAAGCCCTGGGCAAGGTGCGGTTCGGGTCCTTCGTCTCGCCGGCCGTGACCGTGGCATTCTCGAATCCGACGAAGGCGTAGAAGACGAGCAGCACGCCGGCCTCGATTTCCGTGACCGGCGGCAGGGGACCGGGAGCAGGCGCGCCTGCGAGCGCCAACGCAGCCGCGGCCAGGAGCAAGAGCGGGATGGTCTTCAGCAAGGTCAGCCCGCCCAACACGCGCATCGCCGACTTCACGCCAGTCACGTTGATCGCCGTGAAAGCGGCTACGAAAGCGAGCAGCAGGGCGATCCGCGTCGCGCCTCCGTCCGCAGCGCCCCACCAGCGCGCGAGATAGGAAATGAGGACGTTGAGGTTGGCCGCGAAGGCGGTCGCTCGTGCGATGTAATAGATCCAGCCAAGCTCGAAGCCGGCAAGCGTGCCGAACACGCGACCATAGGTCGCCGGACCTCCGCTCTCGGGAAACGCAGCGACCGATCGGCAGAATGGGATTGCGATCAGCAGCGAGGCGATGCCGACAAGCGGGAAAAGCCAGGGCGCCGAGGTTCCGAAGTCGGCCGCCAGCATTCCCGGCAAAGCGAAGATCGACGCGCCGATTGCGCCGTTGAATGCAAGCAGCAGCGCCCCGCCGATACCGATCCGGCGCGGGAGACCGTGTGGTTCGCTCAAAGCTGGAACGTACCTACGACGACCGTGAAGCAATTTCCGCCGAGGGAGACGCGATCGGCCTCGAGCCTGCAGTGCAGGATGCCGCGGCGCGCGCTTGCCTGAAGAGCGGTGAAGCTGGCGCGGCCGAGGCGCTCCGCCCAGTACGGCACGAGCGCGCCGTGGGCTGAGCCCGTCACGGGGTCCTCGTCGATGCCGGCGTAAGGCACGAATACGCGGCTCGCGATGTCCTGCGCGTTGCCCCGCGCCGTGACGATCGCCATTCGCTGGATGTGCTTCAGCTTGCCAAAGTCGGGCGAGACGGCCAGCACTTCGGCTTCATTCTCGACTTCAAGAATGGCGCTGTCGTTGAATCCGGGTGGGGCGATCCACACGGGGCGATTGCTCAGGCCAACCGCGGCGCAGAGCTCCGGCTCCTCTACCTCGTGAAGCTTCGCGGCGGGAAGATTCAGCTCGAGCAGATCGTCGTGCCGGGTGACGGTCAGGATGCCTGACTTGGTGCTGAAGCGCACGGCGTCCGAATGGATGAGGATATGTCCGGCCGCGAGGGTGGCGTGGCCGCAGAGCGGTACCTCGACCGCCGGGGTGAACCAGCGAAGGTCGTAATCCGCATCCTCGCTCTCGGACGGTACTGTGAAGGCCGTTTCCGCCAGATTGTTCTCGGCCGCGATGGCCTGCATCACGTCGTCCGGAAGCCATCGGTCCAACGGCATGACCGCCGCGGGATTGCCCGTCAGCGGCCGCTCGGCAAACGCATCGACCTGAAAGAAGGGAATTCCCGTCACGACGCTTTCTCCGTGATTTCCGACGAGAGCAGGGTTTCCCGGTCCGTGTGGCCCTCGGGATCGAGGTGGATGAGGATTTCCGTC
The DNA here is from genome assembly GCF_022568775.1 of Sphingomonas telluris. Taxonomy (NCBI): domain Bacteria; kingdom Pseudomonadati; phylum Pseudomonadota; class Alphaproteobacteria; order Sphingomonadales; family Sphingomonadaceae; genus Sphingomonas; species Sphingomonas telluris. The sequence continues at coordinate 720,619 of NZ_JAKZHW010000002.1, forward strand.
GCCGGGAAGCGCGCCCGGAGCTCTTCCTCGACGCGGTCCATGCTGTCGTGAGCCTGCTGGACGGTCCAGTCGCCAGGGACCCAAACATGGAATTGCGCGAAATGATGCGTCCCGCTGGTCCGGGTGCGCAGGTCATGAAGGCCCGCGAGCTCAGGATATTCCTTCGTGGCAGCGAGGAAGCGTTCACGCTGTTCGCTCGGCCACTCGCGATCCATCAGCTGATCCAGGGAGTGGCTTGACGCCTGCCAGGCTCCCCACAGCAGCCAAAGAGCAATCAGCACGCCGAAGAAAGCGTCCGCTCCGGTGAGTCCGGCAAATTGCTCCAGCGCCAAGGCAACGATGACCGACCCGTTGAGAGCGAGGTCGGAGGCGTAATGCAGCCGGTCGGTCGAGATTGCGACCGAGCCGGTCCGCCGGACGACGTGACGCTGGTAGGTGATGAGCGCGATCGTGAAGACGATTGCGACGAGCGACACGCCGATGCCGAGCTCGGCATCCTGCGTTTCCGCGCCGGCCAGGAGCCGCTGGATCGAGCGGTAGCCGATGAACAGGCCGGACAAGGTGATCAGGATTACCTGGACGAGCGCCGCCAAGGCCTCCGCCTTGCCGTGCCCGAAGCGGTGATCGTCGTCGGCGGGCTGAGCCGCAATGCGCACACCTGCAAGCACGACGAGACTGGCGAGCAGGTCGAGGCCGCTGTCCGCGAGGGAGCCGAGCATGGCCATCGAGGAGGTCTCGATCGAGGCCCAGGTTTTCAGCACGATCAGGAAGATCGCCATCGAAATGCTCGCCATCGCCGCACGCGAAGTCAGCGTGGAGCGCTCGTCGCCGTGTGCATGGCCATGGCCATGATGGTGATGATGAACGCCGCTCATGGATATAAAAGTCCTTCGGACCAGCCGGACGGGCCAGCCGAGAATAGCCGCCGCTCATGCAGGCGATGCGGGCGGTCCGTCCAGAACTCCATCCGTTCCGGCTTCACTCGAAAGCCGCTCCAACGCGGAGGGCGCGGCACGTCCTCGCCGTCGAAACGGCGGGTGAAATCCTCGAACCTCTTCTCGAACGTCGCGCGGAAATCGAGCGGTCGCGACTGGTACGAAGCCCAGGCTCCGAGCTGGGAATCGCGGGACCGGCTGGCGAAATAGGCGTCGGCTTCAGCGTCGCTGACGGCCTCGACGGGACCTTCTATGCGCACCTGCCGCCGCAGCGACTTCCAATGGAAGAGCAGAGCGGCATGCGCATTCGCCGCAATCTCCGCGCCCTTCCGGCTGTCGAGGTTGGTGTAGAAGACGAACCCCTCCGGACCGTAGCCCTTGAGAAGGACCATTCTTACGGACGGGCGGCCGTCGGGCGTTGCGGTCGCGAGAGCCATCGCGTCCGGGTCGTTCGGCTCGGCCTCGCGGGCCTCAGCGAACCATTGCTCGAAAAGCTCGAAGGGATTGGTCACGGACACGGCAGCGGCTTAGGCTTGGAGCCGCCTCAGCCGCAACCCATCTGGAAACCCGCGGTGTATTACGGCATTGGGGCACCATGGATCTTTATCAAACGCTCGGTATCCAGCGCGGCGCGAGCGAGGCCGAAATCAAGAAGGCGTATCGCAGCCTTGCGAAGCAGCTTCATCCCGACCGCAACAAGGACAACCCGAACGCGGCCAAGCGCTTCTCCGAGGTCACGGCGGCTTACGACCTGCTGTCCGACAAGGACAAGCGCGCGCAGTACGATCGCGGAGAGATCGACGAGCAGGGCCAACCGAAAATGCCCTTCGGCGCCGGTTTCGGCGGCGGAGGCGGGCCGCGTCCGGGCGCAGGGGGCGGCTTCGAGGGGTTCGAAGGCGGCTTCCCCGGCGGCGACACTGCGGATCTCAGCGACCTGTTCGAAGGCCTTTTCGGCGGTGCAACGGGGCGCCGTGGCGGCTCGGGGGGCTTCGGCGGCTTTCGTCAGCGTGCCCGCCCCCCGCAGAAGGGCGCTGACATCGCGTACCGGCTGACGGTGCCGTTCGTGGAGGCGGCAACGCTCAGGCCGCAGCGGATCACGCTCGCCGACGGCAAGACGATCGACCTCAAGCTTCCGAACGGTGTCGAGGACGGGACGAAGATCCGCCTGTCGGGCAAGGGCGAGCAGGGGCCGGGCGGCCCGGGCGACGCGATCGTCACCATCGCGATCGCGCCCCACCCTTTCTATCGGCGCGAGGGCAACGACATCCGCCTCGACCTACCCGTTACGCTCAAAGAGGCCGTTCTCGGCGGGAAGGTGAAGGTGCCGACGGCCGACGGGCCGGTCATGCTGACGATCCCGAAGGGTAGCAGCTCAGGCAAGGTCCTGCGCCTGAAGGGCCGCGGATTCCACGACAAGAGCGGCAAGCGCGGCGACCAGCTCGTCTCGCTGGAAGTCGACCTGCCTGCCGGCGATGCGGAACTGCAGGAATTCGCCGAGAAATGGAGCGGCGGGGGCAACCCGCGCGCCGCACTTGGGGTTTAACAGCCTTAGGCTGTAGACCCACCCGATGCAGGACCACTCGCCGCTAGCCCCTGAGGAACGTCGCAAGCGGGCGGCGAGCCTCCGCGCGGCATTCGGGCGAGACGTGGCGGAGAAGCTGCGGCCGCACACGCATCCGATCGAAGTCATGAAGCGCGTCGCCGTCGGCGTGTACAACGACGGCTTCATCCACGCCGGCAACCTTGCCTATCTGTCGCTGCTGGCGCTCTTCCCGTTCTTCATCCTCGCGGCGGCGGTCGCGCAGATTCTCGACCAATCCGACGCCGCGCATAAGACTGTCATAACCGTTCTTGCCCAATTGCCGCCCGCGGTCGCGGACGTGCTGCAGGAGCCGGTCCTGGAAGTTCTGACTGCCCGGACGGGGCCGCTGCTGTGGATAGGCGCCATCGTCGCGCTGTGGACCGTCGGAAGCTTCATCGAGACGATCCGCGACATCTTGCGCCGCGCCTATGGCGTCCGGTTCTGCGCACCCTTCTGGGAGTATCGGCTGGCGTCGATGGCACTGATCGTCGGCGCCGTCATCCTGCTGCTGTTCGCACTGGCCGCGAGCGTGGTGCTGAGCTCCGTCCAGCGCGCCGTCGAAGCCTGGATCCCGCTTGCCCAAGACGTGTCCGACACGCTGGCGTTGTACCGCGTCATCCCCGCCGTCGCGCTCTACTGTACGATTTACTTCATCTTCTATTTGCTGACGCCCTTGCGATATCGCCGCCGCGGGTGCCGAAAATGGCCGGGCGCGCTCCTGATCACCTCCTGGTGGCTGCTGACTGCGGAATTACTTCCCAAGGCGATCGGTCTTCTGGGCGGCTACAGCCTCACCTACGGCAGCCTCGCCGGCGTGATGATCGTCCTCATTTTCTTTTACATGGTCGGCTTGGGCGTCGTGATGGGCGCAGAGTTGAACGCGGCGCTGGCGGAAGCCGGTGCGACGGCGCTAAAGGGCGAGATCTATTCCGGTCCGTACACGGACCAGCTGGACGTCGAAGAGCCCCAGCCGGGGGAGGATGTAGAGCGTATGCCTGAGAAAGAGGGACCGCAGCTTTGAGCGGATTGATGAAGGGCAAGAGAGGCCTGATCATGGGCCTTGCGAACGACCGCTCGCTCGCGTGGGGCATTGCCCGTGCCTTGGGCGAGCAGGGCGCTGAGCTCGCCTTTTCCTATCAGGGTGAAGCGCTTGAGAAGCGCGTGCGGCCGCTCGCGCAGGAGCTGGGGTCGGAACTCCTGATCGATTGCGACGTGTCGGACATGAAGGCGCTCGACAAGGCATTCGAGGACCTGAAGGCCCAGTGGGAATCCCTGGACTTCGTCGTCCACGCCATCGGCTTTTCCGACAAGAACGAGCTTCGCGGAAAGTTCGTCGACACGACAGTCGACAATTTCCTGCTGACCATGAACGTGTCCGTGTACAGCTTCATCGCCGTCGCCCAGCGCGCCCGCGCCATGATGAAGCCGGGCGGATCGCTCCTGACGCTCAGCTATTACGGTGCTGAGAAGGTCATTCCGCACTACAACGTAATGGGGGTCGCCAAGGCGGGACTCGAAACCAGCGTAAAATATCTCGCCGCGGACCTTGGGCCGGAAGGCATTCGGGTAAACGCCATCTCGGCGGGACCGATCAAGACGCTCGCCGCCAGCGGCATTGGCGACTTCCGCTACATTATGAAGTGGAACGAGTATAATTCGCCGCTTCGCCGCAACGTGACGATCGAGGATGTCGGCGGTGCCGGTCTGTACCTGCTGTCCGATCTGGCGAGCGGAGTGACCGGCGAAATCCACCACGTCGATGCCGGCTACAACGTTGTTGGGATGAAAGCCGAGGACGCGCCTGATATAGCGACAGTGTGAGCGCCGAGTCCGCCAATGACTTCGACAACATCCTCAGCGCTTCCGAGCGCTGGATGGGAGCCTGGCGGGACAAGAACCGCAGGGCACTCGAAAGCGTGATGGCGGTCGATTACTCGCTCGTAGTGGCGACGGCGCCTCATTATCACTTCGACCGGGAAACCTGGATCGAACTCGCACTCGGCTCGTACACCTGCACCCGCTTCTCGTACGAGCACGTGCAGTTTCACCGGTTAAGTAGCGACATCGTGGCAATGTCGTCGGTTGCCGACCAGGATGCCTCCCTGGGGCGGGAAGACCGGTCGGGGCGCTTCTTCCTCACCGACATCTGGCGGCGTAGCGGTCAGGGCTGGCAGGTTTGCGCCCGCTATTCCGCACCGCCTTCGGAAGTGGATCGCACCATCACTTACATGGTCGGTGCCGAGCGGACCTGATGACGATCGCCCGGGACGTCAGCGTCAGCGGCCGGGTGCAGGGCGTCTTCTTCCGTGGCTGGACTCAGGAGCAGGCCGAGCGGCTCGGCGTGACCGGTTGGGTCCGCAACTGTCCGGACGGGTCCGTCGAAGCCCATCTCGAAGGCGAAGAGGGAGCCGTGAACTGGCTCGTTGATTTGATCGGCGATGGGCCCGCGAGCGCGCGCGTCGCGAACGTCCGGGTGCGCGAGGCCGAAGTCGAAGGACTGGAGGGCTTCGAAGTCCGCCGCTAGCCCGCGAACGGATCGCGCACGAGGATCGTGTCGTCGCGTTCCGGCGACGTCGAAACAAGAGTCACCGGGCAGCGGATCAGCTCTTCGATGCGGCGGACATATTTGATTGCCCGGGCCGGCAGGTCGGCCCAGCTACGCGCGCCGCGCGTCGAGCCCGGCCAGCCCTCGATCTCCTCGTAAACGGGCTCGACCCGCGCCTGGTCCGTGGCGTGCGGCGGAAGATAATCAAACTCTTCGCCGTCGATGCGGTAGCCGGTGCAGATCTTGACCGTCTCGAAGCCGTCGAGAACGTCGAGCTTGGTCAGCGCGACGCCGGTCACCCCGCTGACGGCCACGGACTGGCGAACGAGCACGGCGTCGAACCAGCCGCAGCGACGGCGGCGGCCGGTCACGGTGCCGAACTCATGGCCGCGCTCGCCGAGCCGCTGTCCGACCTCGTCTTCGAGCTCGGTGGGGAAGGGGCCGGAGCCGACGCGCGTCGTGTAGGCCTTCACGATCCCTAGGACGAAGCCGGCGGCGGACGGACCCATACCCGTGCCCGGACCGACCGCGCCCGCGACCGTGTTGGACGAGGTGACGAATGGATAGGTGCCGTGGTCGACGTCGAGCAGCACGCCCTGCGCCCCTTCGAAGAGAACGCGCTTCCCGCGGCGGAACGCGGCGTCGAGATCGCGCCACACCGGCTTGGCGAAGGGCAGGACGAACTCGGCAATTTCGGCGAGGTCGTTGCGCAGCCGCTCGCGATCGACCGGCGGCTCCCCGAAGCCGGCGCGAAGTGCATCGTGGTGCGCGCATAGGCGGTCGAGAAGCGGGTCGAGGTCGTCGAGATGCGCGAGGTCGCATACGCGGATGGCGCGGCGGCCGACCTTGTCTTCATAGGCAGGACCGATGCCGCGGCGGGTGGTGCCAATCTTGCCGGCGCCGCTCGCATCCTCGCGCAACGCATCGAGATCGCGGTGGATGGGAAGGATGAGTGGGCAGGTCTCTGCGAGCATCAAGATTTCCGGCGTGACCTTCACGCCCTGGCCCTGGATACGCTCGATCTCGCTCTTGAGCGCCCAGGGATCGAGGACGACCCCATTGCCGATCACCGATGGCGTACCGGTGACGATGCCCGACGGAAGCAGCGAAAGCTTGTAGGTCTCGCCGCCGACGACGAGCGTGTGTCCGGCGTTGTGCCCACCCTGAAAGCGGACGACCATGTCGGCGCGGCTGGCAAGCCAGTCGACGATCTTTCCTTTGCCCTCGTCGCCCCATTGCGCGCCGATGACCGTGACGTTGCCCAAGTCGAATTCCTTTTTGAGGCCCCGGCGCTCCTAGGGACCCATCGCCGATGCGTCCAGCCGTTGGAACGGGTGCGGCTGGGGTCCGTTCGGCGTACAAGGAAGCAGCCATGAAGCCGATGACCGAGCAGCACCTGGCCTTGTTCCGCAGGCATATGGTCGAGATCATCGAGATGCATTTCGACCTCTCCGGCGAGGAGATCGGCACTGACGAGCCCGATCCGCAGCTTCGCCGCGCCTTGATGGACGTCCCGCGGCACCTCTTCGTGCCTCAAAGCCTGATGCTGATGGCATATCAGGACACGCCGCTGCCGATCGGCTTCGACAAGACGATATCGCAGCCCTTCATCGGCGCGCTGATGCTCGAGCTGCTGGACCTTCAACCCGGGGCTCGAGTCCTCGAGATCGGGACCGGCTTTGGCTACCAAGCCGCGGTCATGGCGGACATGGGGGCAAAGGTATTCAGCGTCGAGGTCGTCGAAGAGTTCGCGGAAGCCGCCAAGACACGCTTCGCGGCCCTCGGCTACGACGTCGAAGTCAGAGTGGGAGACGGTTCGCGGGGCTGGGCCGACCACGCGCCCTTCGACAGAATCCTCGTGACCGCGGCGGCGCGGGAAGTGCCGCTGGCCCTGATCGAGCAGCTTGGCCCCGGCAGCAGGATCGTCATCCCTCTAGGCGGTGACGACGTTCAGCAGCTGAGCGTCGTGGAGAAATCCGCGGGTGGCGAGATTGAGACGCGGCAGATCATGCCGGTGCGATTCACCCAGCTCGAGGAAATTGCCTGAACGCGATCAGCCAAACGACAAGTCGGCGAACTGGAAAGAGCCCGTCGAACAGGTCAGCGCGACGGTCGGGTTGCCCCGCATCATCTGCTCGACCGTGACGCTCTGATCGCCGGCAGTCACCCGCACCTCGTTCTTCAGCAGATCGATCCGGAATGAGATCGGCTGGTCGAGCGAGATCGTCCCGAGTTCGGCAAACTCCTCCTCCGACCCGGTGCCGTTACGCACACGGACGAGCACCTTCTTCGAATCCGGTCGCTCGGGCGTCAGCTGCAACGCCACGAAGTCCTTCTTCGTCGAGACCCGAACCGTGGCCGTGGGAAGCACCTTGGAGTCGGTGCCAAGCTGCTTCACCTGCACGTTTCCGGAGATGGCGGGATTCCCGCCACCTGTCGCATGGGTCATCTGCGAAAAGGCGCCGCCGGCAGCGGTGCAATCGTAGGTCGTCGTCTTTGCGCTAAGGCCGCTGCTTGCCGCGAACAGGACCGTTGCAGCGGCCGCGAGGCTGAAACCACGAGCGTTCATCGTACGCCTCCCTCGTGAAGCACTCAGAGTGGCACCAGCGCTCAGGGCGAGCAAGAGCAAATGGCCGCCGGAGCATCCTCCGGCGGCCGTAAACTTGAGCACTTAACTTGCGATCGCCGCTCTGTCGTCAGAACTTCAGCGCGCGCACGAGCTTCACGCCCGGGAGCGCCTCGACCTTCGCGATAACGTCGGAGTTCACCGGCTCGTCGACGGACAGGAGCAAGACGGCCTCGCCGCCTGCCTCGACCCGCCCGAGGTGGAAGGTGCCGATGTTGATCCCGGCTTCGCCCAAGGCGGTTCCGAGGCGGCCGATGAACCCCGGCGCGTCCTCGTTCACCACGTAGAGCATGTCGCCGACGAGATCGGCTTCTACCTTGATTCCGAACAACTCGACCAGGCGCGGAGCGGAGTTGCCGAACAGCGTTCCGGCGACCGTACGCGGGCCGGTCTTGGTCTCGGCCGTGACGCGCAGCAGCGTGTGATAATCGCCTTCACGATCGTGCCGGACTTCGCGCACATCGAGCCCGCGCTCCTTCGCCAGGAACGGCGCGTTGACCATGTTCACCGTGTCGGAATGGACGCGCATGAATCCCGCCAGCACGGCGCCGGTGATCGGCTTCATGTTCAGTTCCGCCGCAGCGCCCTCGGTCTCGATGGACAGGCCGGCGATGTTGCCGTGTGAGAGCTGCCCGACAAGGCTGCCCAGCTTTTCCGCAAGCGCCATGTACGGCTTCAGGCGCGGCGCCTCTTCGGCGGACAGCGAGGGCATGTTGATCGCGTTCGTCACGCCACCGAGCAGGAGATAATCGCTCATCTGTTCCGCGACCTGGATCGCGACGTTCACCTGCGCTTCGTTCGTGGAAGCACCGAGGTGCGGCGTCGAGATGAAGTTCGGGGTCCCAAACAACGGGGAGTCCTTCGCGGGCTCCGTCTCGAACACGTCGAGCGCCGCGCCGCCGATGTGCCCGGACTCCAGTCCATCCTTCAGTGCAGATTCGTCGATCAATCCGCCGCGCGCGCAATTGACGATGCGCACACCCGGCTTGGCCTTCGCCAGATTTTCGCGACTGAGGATGTTGCGCGTCTGGTCCGTCAGGGGGGTGTGTAAGGTGATGAAATCGGCACGGCGCAGAAGCTCGTCCAATTCCACCTTTTCGATCCCAAGCTCGATCGCTCGCTCCGGCGTCAGGAAAGGATCGTAAGCGACGACCTTCATGCGAAGGCCGAGCGCGCGGCTGGCGACGATCGATCCGATGTTGCCGGCGCCGATCAGCCCGAGCGTCTTGCCCGTCACCTCGACGCCCATGAAGCGGTTCTTTTCCCACTTGCCGGCCTGCGTCGAAGCGTCCGCTTCCGGCAGCTGGCGGGCAAGCGCGAACATGAGCGCGATCGCATGTTCGGCAGTCGTGATCGAGTTGCCGAAGGGCGTGTTCATCACGACGACGCCGCGGGCCGTTGCGGAGGGGATGTCGACATTGTCGACGCCGATCCCCGCGCGCCCGACGACCTTAAGGTTCGCCGCTGCGTCCAGGATCTCCTTGGTCACCTTCGTCGACGAGCGGATGGCGAGGCCGTCATAGTCGCCGATGATCGCCTTCAATTCATCGGGGGTCTTACCGGTGATCTCGTCGACGTGGATGCCGCGATCGCGGAAGATCGCTGCCGCCGTCGGATCCATCTTGTCCGAGATGAGCACTTTGGGTTGGGTCATTGTGTTTCCTTGCGGGGTGCCTGCGCACGCAGGAACCCGTCTCTTGTGATTGGGCTGGGCTCCCTGCTTCGCAGGAGCGCGACTGTTAAGCTGAGCGCACTTCCTCGTAGGCCCAGTCGAGCCAGGGCCCGAGCGCCTCGATGTCGGACGTGTCCACCGTTGCCCCGCACCAGATGCGGAGGCCCGGGGGAGCATCGCGGTAGCCGGCGATGTCGAACGCCGCGCCTTCCTTCTCGAGCAGGCCTGCGAAGGCCTTGATGAAGTCGGCATCCGCGCCTTCGATCGTCAGGCAGACGGAGGTCGTCGAGCGGCTTGCCGGGTCGGTCGCAAGATGGTTCAGCCAGCTGCGCTCCTGCACGATCCGGTCGAGCGCCGCGGCATTGGCGTCGGAGCGCTGCTGAAGCGCCTTCGCGCCGCCGATCGACTTCGCCCATTCCAGCGCCCAGATGGCGTCCTCGACCGCGAGCATCGACGGCGTGTTGATCGTTTCGCCCTTGAAGATGCCCTCGGTCAGCTTGCCCTTGGAAACGAGCCGGAAGACCTTCGGAAGCGGCCTGTCGGGCGTGAAGCTTTCCAGCCGTTCCACGGCGCGCGGGCCGAGGATCAGGACGCCGTGGCCGCCTTCGCCGCCCAGCACCTTCTGCCAGGAGAAGGTCGCCACATCGATCTTCTCCCACGGAAGATGATAGGCGAACACTGCACTCGTCGCGTCGGCGAAGCTCAAACCCTCGCGATCGTCGGCAATCCAGTCGCCGTCGGGAACGCGCACGCCCGAGGTCGTCCCGTTCCAGGTGAAGAGGACGTCGTTCGACCAGTCGACCGCGTCCAGGTCCGGAAGCTCGCCATAGTCCGCCCGGATGATCGTCGGATCGAGTTGAAGCTGCTTGGCGACGTCGGTCACCCAGCCTTCGCCGAAGCTCTCCCAAGCGAGCGTGGTAACGGGGCGGGCGCCGAGCATCGCCCACATCGCCATTTCGAAGGCGCCCGTGTCGGATCCAGGGACGATGCCGATGCGATGCGTGTCGGGCAGGCCGAGCAGCTCGCGCATCAGGTCGATGCAATATTGGAGGCGCGACTTGCCGATCTTGGCGCGGTGCGAGCGTCCAAGCGATTCGGTGGCGATCTTGGATGGGTCCCAGCCTGGCGGCTTGGCGCAGGGTCCGGACGAAAAGAACGGACGGGCGGGGCGGGTAGTCGGCTTTGGCCGGCGCAACAGCGCGCCTGCTTCTTGGTCTTGCAATGTAACTCTCCTCACAGAGAGCGCGCGCCGCGTTGGGACGGCGTGGCCCGCGGACGGTTCTAGCGGCGAATGTGGCGGCCGCAAGGCAGAGCCGAATCTCTTACTGTTCAGCGCACAAGACCGATTCGGACCCGTTACGCTTTCGCCCATTCGGCGCGAATCGCACGGTTCACCGCGTTGAGCGGACGGCTCATCCCGGTAAGCGGAACTGAAGGTTGAATTCATTAACCCCCCCGGGACAGTCTCCCTCTCGCCAGCGGATGAGGGCAAGTTCGCGGGCATGTGGGGCTGGGGAGCTCCTTAAATCGATGGATAGTCGGCATCGCGCTTCGGCACGAGCCGCATTGGTGGAGCGAGGGGTCATGTCTACGGTGTTGGCGGCGACGTCGGGTTTATTCCGCGACCGCGACTTTTTCGTCCATGACGGCGCGCAGCTCCGTCGATTCCGGCTTTCGGCCACGATTCAGATCCTCGCTTTCGTAGGCCTTTTGGCTCTCGTCGCATGGTCGAGCTATGCGCTCGCCCGCGTCCTGACCCCAGCACAGCCCGTCGCCCAGATTGCCCAGACCTCCCAGTATTCTGCTCAGCTTGCGAAGCTCGCTGCAGAGACCGAGCGCCGCGTTCAAGTCATCGAGCAACGCCAGCGCGCTCTCGCCGCTGCACTCGCCAGCGAGAACATCGACTCCGCAACGCTCGAGCGCCTTGGCTTCACGCCGGCCTCCGCGACTGATGGCCGCGGCGGTCCGTTCGACGCCGCCAACGGCGATCCCACGTTCAAGCAGCTCTTCAGCAGCTGGAAGAAGCTCGACAATCTCGCGTCGGGCGCAATTGCAGTTCCTTCGGACAAGCCGGTGAAAACCGCCGCTTTCACCAGCGGCTACGGCGTCCGTTCCGATCCCTTCCGTGGCTCTGCCGCGATGCACCCCGGCATCGATCTCGCCGGCCCCTACGGCACGCCGATTTACGCGACCGCGGACGGCACCGTGCTTCGCGCCGGCTGGAACAATGGCGGCTACGGCAATCTGATCGAGGTCGACCACGGCCGCGGCATTGCCACGCGCTATGGCCACCTGTCGCAGGTCCTGGTTCACGCCGGCGACCGCATCACGCGCGGTCAACTGATCGCCCGCATGGGCTCGACGGGCCGCTCGACCGGCAGCCACCTGCACTACGAAGTGCGGATCGATGGCCGCCCGGTGAACCCGATCCCCTTCATGAAGTCGACGGACTATCTCGTCGCCATGCAGAAGAATGCCGGCACGCATTCGATGGACCAGGTCGCTCTCGGCGGACCGAGCGGCGGCAAGTAAGACCGGGCGCGCTTGCCGCACAGGCGGCGCCTCCCTATCTCGCTTCTCGTGAGCGAGCCCCAAATCACCCTGACTGAAAGCGCTGCGAAGCGCGTCGCCTGGATCGCGGCGCGCCAGTCCAAGCCTGCTATCCTGCGCCTTGCGGTCGATGGCGGCGGCTGCGCCGGGTTCACCTATAAGTTCGAGCTGGCCGATGCGCCGGACGAAGAGGATTCGATTGCGGAGACCGACGGCGTGAAGCTGGTCGTCGATCCGATGAGCCTGGACCTGGTGCGCGGGTCCGCCGTCGATTTCGTCGAGGATCTCGGCGGGGCCTCTTTCAAGGTGACCAATCCGAACGCGGCCTCGGGCTGCGGCTGCGGCTCGAGCTTCTCCGTTTGAAGCTGACGACTTTTAACGTGAACGGCATTCGGGCGCGCCTGCCGCGCCTGCTCGAATGGCTCGACCGCGAGAAGCCGGACGTGGTGTGCTTGCAGGAGCTGAAGTGCGCGGACGACGCGCTTCCGATCGCCGACATCGAAGGCGCTGGATACGGCGCTGTCTGGCACGGCCAGAAGGGCTTCAACGGGGTCGCGATCCTCGTGAAGGGCGATACGCCGGAAATCCGCCGCGTCGGCCTTCCCGGCGATCCCGACGACACGCATAGCCGCTACATCGAGGCGGAAGCATGCGGGCTGGTGGTCGCCTCGCTCTACCTTCCGAACGGCAATCCGATCGGCACCGAGAAGTTCGATTACAAGCTCAACTGGATGCAGCGGCTGGAAGAGCATGCCGCGACGCTCCTCGCGGACGAACGGCCGACGATCCTGGCGGGGGACTGGAACGTGGTCCCTGAGGACCGCGACGTCTTCTCGATGCGCGCCGCAGCCAATGATGCGCTGGTGCAGCCCGAAACGCGCAACCAGTGGCGGCGGATCATGAACCAGGGTTGGACTGACGCGCTGCGCGCATATCACCCGCAGGACGCGCATCTCTACACGTTCTGGGACTACACGGCAGGCTGCTGGCAGCGTGACGCCGGTTTTCGCATCGACCATTTGCTGTGCTCTCCCGAAGCCGCGGACCGCTTGCAGGGCGCCGGCGTCGACAAGTGGGCGAGGGCGGAAGAGAAAGCGTCGGACCACGCGCCGACCTGGGTCGAACTCGCCTAAGCATCGGCCCTACAAGGATGACCTTACCTTTGGTGAATGGTCCTGATCCACGTTAACAGCTACAGATCGTGACCTGGGTAACCGGGGAGAATCGCGATGTCGTTCACGCGTGTGTGGGTTTCTTGCGCCGTCCTTCTAGCCAGCACTGCTCTTCAACATCAGGCATTCGCGGCTCCTGCCTCTCGACCGGCACCGCCGCCCGCGAAGCCGGTCACGGAGACGCATTTCGGCACCAAGATCACCGATCCCTACCGGTACATGGAGGATGAGAAGGACGCGTCGGTCGTCGACTGGATGAAGGCCGAAGGCCGCTATTCGCGCGCCTTCCTCGACGCTCTTCCGGGTCACGCGGACATGCTCTCCAGGTTGAGCGCGTTCACCGGCTCATTCGATTTCGTGAACTCGATTCAGCAGGCCGGCGGCCGAACCTTTTATGAGGAGCGCTCGCCTGGCGCGGACAATTTCGACCTGCTCGTGCGCAACCCGGACGGGACGACCAAGAAGCTGGTCGACGTCGCGGCGCTCCGCGCTGCCAACGGCGGCAAGGCAATGGCGCTCAACTATTTCCAGCCTTCGCAGGACGGCTCGAAAGTCGCCGTGGGACTGTCCGAAGGAGGCTCCGAGAACGCCAAGCTCACGGTCATAGACGTGGCCACGGGTAAGACGATTGCGGGACCGATCGAGCGCGCTCAATTCGGAGCGAACAACTGGACGCCCGACGGCACCAAGATGTTCGTCCACATCTTCCAGGAACTCGCGCCGGGCGCCTCCTCGATCAACAAGTACAAGAACAGCCGGACGTACGTATGGGATCTGCAGAATCCGCCTGTTCCGGTGCTCGGAAAGGGCGTTGGGACGCTTGCGTTCACCGAGGATGAGTTCCCCTTGATCGCGACGACGCCGGGGAGCGATCTCGCGCTCGCAATTAGCGCTAACGGCGTCCAGAACGAGATCGCCCTGTGGACGGCGCCGCTATCCGATGCGCTGAAACCCAATGTCGCCTGGAAGCCGCTCGCGGCGCGTTCGGACGACGTCACCAACGCCGCGATTTCGGGCAACCGCATCTACCTGCTCAGCCACAAGGACGCCCCGACCTTCCAGGTGCTATCGATGGAAGCCGGTCAGCACATCTCCGACGCCAAGGTCATCGTCCCAGCGCAACCCGGTCGCCTCATCGAATCCATCTCTGCCGCCGCCGACGGGCTGTATGTTCGTGCGCGCCGCGGCGTTTATTCGGAGCTCTTCAAGGTACCGCTCGATGGCGGGCCCGAGCAGGCGCTGCCCCTTCCGTTCAAGGGGTCGATCAGCGAACTGTTTGCCGATCCGCGCGAGCCCGGAGCCATTATCCAGGTGGAGGGTTGGACCACTCCGCCGACGACGCTCGCCTTCGCGCCGTCGACCGGCCAGTTCACCGATCTGAAGCTGGGGATGACTCCTGCGGGCTTCGATCCGAAGCAGTTCCGCATCGAGGACCTCACGGCCAAAGCGGCAGACGGAACGGCCATTCCGCTGAGCTATCTGACCGCGGCCGGCGGAACGCATCCGCGACCGCTGTTGCTGTGGGCTTACGGCTCATACGGCATCTCCCAATTCCCCGGTTTCGGCTCGCGCGTGAACATGACCCTTCGCGAGGGCATCGATTACGCCGTCTGCCACGTTCGCGGCGGCGGCGAGCTGGGCGAGACCTGGCGTCTCGGCGGCAAGGACGCCAACAAGCCCAACACGTGGCTCGACCTGATCGCCTGCGCGGAAGACGTGATCGCCCGCGGCTATACGACCAAGTCCATGCTGTTCATCGGCGGCGGCTCTGCAGGGGGAATCACAATGGGCCGAGCGATGGAGTCGAGGCCCGACCTCTTCGCTGGCGTGTTCGACTTGGTGCCGTCCGCCAATCCACTCCGGATGGAGTTCTCGCTCAGCGGACCAGCGAACATCCCGGAATTCGGCTCGATCAAGACCGAGCAGGGATTCAAGAACCTGCTGGCGATGGACTCGATCTATCACTTGAAGCCGGGCACGCACTACCCGCCGATCATGATCACGACCGGCCTCAACGACCCGCGCGTGTCCAGCTGGGAACCGGCCAAGCTGACGGCGAGCCTCTTGGCTTCGGGCACGAAGAACCCGGTGCTCCTGCGCGTGGACGAGGATGCGGGTCACGGCATCGGCTCAACGAAGACGCAGAGCGACGAGCTCTACGCCGACATCCTGACGTTCATCAAATGGCGTCTCGCGCAGAATGGAGGCGTTGCTTCGGCGAAATAGCGCGCCTCTCTCGGAGCCGTCAGAGGTTCTTTAGCAGCCAGCATCTGATCTGAGTCGCGAGCGAACGTCCATTCAAAATGGTCAGGCATAACTCTAGGCTTAGGACCGAGGATTCGGGATCAGTCGGTCGAGCGCTGTTCCAAGCGTGCCATATGACCACGCAAAGGCACGATAGAAGCGCAGCATATGTCGCGCCCACCTAATGTAGGCGCGGGGCGCGTTGGTCGTGCGAGCGAACCGGAAAATCCGATGGCTCCACTTTGCTATATGGAATCTCAGCCGGAAAACGAACTTGCGGCGGAGTGGAAGGTTAGCAACAGACGTTACGACGACACCGCTTTTGTCCGTCTCTCCCCAAGGCCGCGCGAATTCACGCGCGTTTCACGTTTCCCTAGCGCTGTACTGACGGCCGTTATGCCTATGCTCGTCATGCCGCAGCAGCGAGGAGGCGAGCATTGACGACGACCACGCTCACCGATGGCCCCGATGTCTTCACCACGACCTGGCGGTCGTCCGAAGATGTGCTCTTCCTCAACGTCTACATGCTCGGTGGAGACGACCGGTTCAGCAATGTCGGCTGGGGATCGCTCAGGATCTATTTGGGCGCTGGAAACGACTATGCCCTCATCAACCCCTGCTATCAGGCGATCGTCTACGGCGAAGCAGGTGACGATACGGTCGATGCGAATCTCAATTCCCCGCTCACGTTCTACGGGGGCGACGGGGCCGACCGCGTCAATTTCCTCAAGTCATCCTTCTTCGTCACTATCGACGGCGGGCCAGGAAACGACAGCTTCTACGCCAACAACTTCACGATCGGAGGCTCGATAAAGGGCGGGGCTGGAGACGACATTTTCAGAGGCTTCGGCAATTACGGGGGTTACAAGCCGACATTGGCGGGTGGGCCTGGCAATGACACCTACTTCGTCAACCCAGCCGCCGTCCCCAGCTTGGTGGAGAGTGCTGGCGAAGGTACTGACACCGTACGCACGAAGAGCAGCTACACACTACCCACCGGCGTCAGCATCGAGCGACTCCTTGCCAACGATTCTCTCTCCACTGCCGCCATCAATCTTACGGGAAACGAGCTCGCGAACGTCATTAACGGCAATGCCGGTCCTAATGTGCTGAAGGGCCAAGCCGGCTCCGACACGCTCCACGGCCTCGGAGGCAACGACACCTTAATTGGCGGGCCGGGCAACGACCTTCTCTACGGCGGGAAGGGCGACGATTGGATCCGGGTCGTGAGCTCGAACGATGGAGCCGATCGCACTTATGGCGATTTGGGCGCAGACTTTATCGAGCTGACAATCGGCGACGTCATTGCCTATTCGTCATGGCAGCAATCCAGCCCCGATTTTGGCCGGGACACGGGTGTCACCCAGCAAAGAGGCGACCCCTGGACGGTCGACTTCACGGGATTCGACGCGAATCTCGCGCTGGCCGGTGTCCAGAAGCTGGTGTTCGATGCGAACGACAGCACGCCCGAAGCTGGCGAACTTTCGTACCTCAAAGGCGGGCTCTTCGGTGTCCAAGTCATAGGGCTGCAGGCCAACGTGGATAGCGATCCTCAGGCCGAGTTCATCCTGTACTTCGGCTGGGAAGCCCAAGCGCCGCCAAGCCTCATATTCGGCTAGTTTCCGCCGTGCTCGCAGGTTGAAGCTGGCGACTGGGGAAGCTTTCAAAGCGCCTTCTCGTAGATCCGGTAGCGGTGATTGATGAAGGCGCCCGGAAGCTGGGCGATCGACAGCATTCCCTTGTTGTCTTCCAGGATCCAGCCGAACTCGCCCTGCGTGGCGCCGAATTTCGTTACGGCGTCGCGGCGGGTGAATTCGATCATCATGAAGGCGAGTTGGCTGGCGAGCCGCGATCCATGGAGCTTTTTGGCGACGCCCATCAGCGGGACGCGCAGGCGCCGCGTGCGCGGCTTGCGCAAGCGCCAAAGCAGCTTGATGAAGTTGAAGGGGAACAGCTCGCCGTTGAGGTCCTTCGTCAGCTCGTTGATGTCCGGGATGGTGAGCATGAAAGCCACCGGTTCGCCGTCCAGCTCGGCGACCCGCACCAGCTCGCTGAAGATGATCGGCTTCAGCTTCTTGCCGGCGTAGGCGATCTCGGCCTCGGTGAGGGGGACGTAGCCCCAATTGCTGGACCAAGCGTCGTTGAGCAGGTTCAGGATCAGGCGCGCTTCCTCGTCGAACTTCGACTTGTCGACCAGGCGAATGCGGATGCGCGGATTTCGCTCGCCCGCGGCGATCAACCGGTTGATCAGCGGGTCCTCCCAGTCCGAAATGTCTAGCGAGTAGGTGACGAGGTCCTTCGCCTTCTCGTAGCCCGCGGCTTCGACCCAGCCCTGATATTCCGGCTTGTGATGCCCCATCATGGCCGTCGGGGCTTCGTCGAAACCCTCGATCTCCAGTCCCGGCTCATCCCAGATGGACAGGCTGAACGGCCCGAGCGCCCTGGTCATGCCTTGCTGCCGAAGCCACGCCTCGGCGGTAGCGATCAGCTCGGACGCAGCCTCGGCATCGAGGGCTTCGAACATGCCCCATTGGCCGGTGCCTCCGCCCATATGTTTGAGCACGAGGTCGTCGACTTGTGCGCTGATGCGCCCGACGAACTTCTCGCCGCGGTACGCCAGCCAGAATTGCGCCCGCGCATGTTCGAACCACGGATTCTTCTTAGGGTTGAGAAGGCCGTGGACCTCGTCCTTGAGCGGCGGGACCCAGGCGGGATCGTCCTTGTAGACCTCCCACGCGAAGTCGACGAACGCCTTGCGGCCTCTCTTCACAAGCTCGAGCGGACGGATGGTCAGAGGCTGGGGGTTCATGGCCGTTGGCTAGCCGCTCGCCGCTCCTTGCGCCAGCATGCCCTTTGAACGCCACGATAGCGCCACTATCTCTTGGCAATCGGGAACTACCGGAAAAATCATGGCAAACACGGCAATCCTGGAACGCAATGCGGTCGAGGCTGCGGACAAGCAGCACGTATTCGCGCGCGCCGACGACAAGACGATGCTCAAGGCCGCGGCGGACCTGACCCGCGACCTCAACGTCGCTCGTCCGGCGATCTACTGGGCCGACCTCGCGGCTTCGGCGGTGGTTGGCTATGCGGCGATGTTCGCGGCGATGTTCGTTCATTCGACCTCGTTGGCGATTGTTGCCGGTTTCGTAGCGATCCTCGCGCTCTATCGTGCGGGCAGCTTCATCCACGAGCTGACGCACCTGAAGCCGAACGCCGTTCCCGGCTTCCGCTTCGTCTGGAACCTGATCGTCGGCATTCCGCTGCTGGTACCGTCCTTCATGTACGAAGGCGTCCACAATCAACATCATGCCAAGCGCTATTACGGCACGCTCAACGATCCCGAATATCTGCCCTTGGCGCTGATGAAGCCCTGGACCCTGCCGGTGTTCATGATCGCCGCGCTCCTCGCGCCGATCGGCATGCTGATCCGCTTCGGCGTTCTTGCGCCGCTTACGCTGCTTTCGCCAAAGCTGCGCGATGCCGTGGTGGCGAAATATTCGGGCCTTCAGATCAATCCTAAGTTCCGCCGTCCGCAGCCGGAAGGCGAGTTCCGGCGGCAGTGGCTGGCGATGGAAATCGCGGCAAGCATCTGGGCGATCGCGCTCTTGGCGATGGTCGCGACTGGCGTGATCCCGCTGCGTCCCTTCGTGATCTTCCTTGGCATTTCTTCGGGCGTGATGTTCCTCAATCAGATTCGCACGCTCGTTGCGCACCTGTGGGAGAATGACGGCGAGCCGATGACGGTGACCGCGCAGTTCCTGGACAGCGTCAACGTTCCGCCGCCTTCGACCCTGCCAATCTTCTGGGCTCCGGTCGGGCTGCGTTATCACGCGCTGCACCACCTGCTGCCGGGCCTACCGTATCACGCGTTGGGCGAGGCGCATCGCCGCCTTTGCGCAGCGCTCGATGAGCAGTCGGTCTACCATGATTCCACCCACCGTGGCCTGTCGCCGCTGGTTGGCCGCCTCGCTTCGAGCAGCTGGCGCAATCACGCCTAGTTAGAGGCTATTCGAACTCCATCAGACGCAGCTTCACCGGCTGTCCGTCTCTGATGGCGACGACCTCCCGTCGCTGCTTCGCTGGAAGCTTCAGCCAATCGTCCTTGGACACGCGTACTGGCCGCAAAATGCGCACGGTTGCGCGCGCCTGCGGTGTGGCGGTGGGCATGGCCGAAGCGGCAAGGGCGGCGAGCAATAACACCGCCGATCATTCGTCAGATCAGGCTTAATCGCTGCCTGCACTTTGCTCCGGAACGGATTCTACTCTTCCGAGCGGAACAGGACCGTCTCTCCGACCAGCAGGAAGAGCAGGAACGGAGCCCAGGCCGCGAGGAAGGGCGGATAGGCACCCACGTTGCCCATCGCGATGCTGAAATTGTCGGCGACGAAATAGGCGAAGCCGAGCGCCATGCCGATGCATGCACGCAGGAGCACCTGTCCCGACCGGGCTAGGCCGAACGCCGCAATGGCTGCCAAGAGCGGCATCAGCAACGTCGACAGGGGTCCGGTGATCTTGTGCCACAAGCCGGCCTTGGCTTCGTCCGCCGGACGTCCCGCAAGCTCAAGCTGAGAGATGCGCTCCTTCAACGTCCAGAAATCGAGCTGGTCGGGATCGACCTTCGCGAGGGTCAGTTGCTCCGGCTGGAGACCCGCGAGGGCCTGCATGTCCGGCACCTTTCGGATCATGCTCATGGTCGAGTCATAGACTTTGACACCCGTCAGCTTCCATTCGCCGTTCTCCGGCGTGGCGCGGTCGGCGCGGACGATGCGTTCCAGGACGCCATTGGTGCCGCGATCGTAGATGGTCAGCCCGTCGACGTGAAAGCTGGATCCGTGTCCGCCGACCATCTTCGCCTGGATCAGGTCGTCGCCCTGAAGCAGCCATACGTTGGACAGAATGCCGCTTTCAGGCGGCACGGGCTTGTAGTCGTTGTCGCTCCACGCCGTGACCTGTCGGTTCGCGTTCACCACCACGCGCTCATTGAAGAAGAAGAGGCCACCGCCGATGACGAGGCTCGCGAGGATCAATGGCGCCAGCATCTGGTGCGCCGAGATGCCCGCGGCCTTCATGGCGACGACCTCGCTATGCTGGTTCAGCCCTGTGAAAGCGATCAAAGTTCCCAGCAGCACTGCAAAGGGCAGGAACCTCGAAATCAACAGCGGGAGCCGGAGCGCGACATAATGCCAAAGCTGCGCCTCGCCGTTGCCGGGCACCGCAAGAATCTTGCTGGACTCGCCGAGCAGATCGAGCGTCATCAGCACAAGAACGAGCGCGACAAGCACTGCGAGGCTTCGGGTGACAAACAGCCTCACCGTGTAAAAGGCGAGCTGCTTCGACGGGAAGAAGTGCAGGTTGATCATGCAGTCTGCGCCTTCGGAAGCAGCCGCCGAACCATCTTGCCGACCCGGCTGAAGCCCTTTTCAAGCGCGCCGATCGGCTGGCCGCCCGGCTTGTGCGCGAGCACGTGGTACATCCAGTAAATGAGGACGCACAGCACGATGAGGGGCGTCCACATCGCGATCACCGGCTCAATCTTGCCCCGTGCGGCGGCGCCTTCCGCCCACTGGTTCACCTTGTGATAGGCGACGACGATCACGATCCCCACGAAGATCCCGAGCGCCGAGGAACTTCGCTTGGGAGGCACGGCCAATGAGACGGCCAGCAAGGGCAGCATCAGCATCATCAGCACTTCGACAATCCGGAAGTGGAGGTTCGCCTGGGCGCCGAGCCGGTCTTCCCTGGAGGCGGTCGGGCTCAGGTAGCCGACACGGACAAGCTCCGGCAGAGTCAGCTCCTCCAGTTCCTCATGCCCGCGCTGGCGGAAAGGATCCACTCTCGGAAGATTGATGGGGAAATCGTAGAGGTCGAACGACAGGGTCCGAGGCGTCGTGAATTTCGGCGAATCCTGAATGAGCTGGCCCCTTTCCAGGCGGAACAGGATGACGTCGGGATCGTCAGTCGACAGGAACCGACCGTGCTCAGCGGTCGCAGCCACGGACATCCCGTTCTTGTCGTCAGCCTGCACGAAAATCCCGTGCAGCTGCGTTCCGCGATGTTCGCTTTTGTCGATGCGCAAGGTCATGCGCTTGCCGAGAGTGTTGAACTCCCCGACCTTGATCGAGGCCCCCAGGGCGCCCGAGCGAAGGTCGAAGCGAAGCCGCTCGTAGCCGTAGTGGGTCCAGGGCTGCAGCCAGCCGACGATGAACAGGTTCAGCAACAGGAGCCCCACGGCATAGGCATAGGGGACGCGCAACATCCGCCCGTAGCTCATGCCGATGCCGCGCAACGCGTCGAGCTCCGACGTCAGCGCGAGCCTGCGGAAGGCGAGGAGGATGCCCAGCATCAGGCCGATCGGAATGCCGAGCGAGAAATATTCCGGCAGCAGGTTGGCGAGCATCCGCCAAACCACGCTGACCGGGCCGCCCGCGTTTACCACGAAGTCGAACAGTCGGAGCATCTTGTCGAGGACGAGCAGCATCGCAGCCAGCAAAAGCGTGCCGATGAGCGGCACCGCGATCGCCTTTGCGAGGTATCGGTCGATCAAACTCAAACGGCGCACGGATTTTGTCGTCCCAACACCATGATTTGGCCGCAAACCCAGCCGACATAACCCACTGGGCCGTTGCACCTTGCTGAACGGTGTTGGGCCCCTGGGGAGCCTATAGCGGACGCGAAATGAAAAGCATGCCGAAATTGGGCTTCTCTGCCGCACGAAACTCCATTGTCGCCGGCGCGCCTGCCGGCGAGCTTGGTCGCAGGTAAGATGTCGCGTCCTCGTATCGCATTGCTGTCCAACCCGAAGTCCACGGGCAATATCGCGCAGCTTTCGCGAATCCGCGACTATTGCGCCGATCACCCCGACCTCTTCCATTACGAGGTCGAGCGGGCGGACCAGATCGGCGAGGCCCTGCGGACGATTGCTCGGGTGCGGCCGAAGATGCTGATCATCAACGGCGGCGACGGCACGGTTCAGGCCGCGCTGACTGAGATCCACAACGGCGGTCATTTCGAAGAGGCGCCGCCGCCGGTCGCGGTCCTGCCCAACGGCAAGACAAACCTCATCGCTCTGGACCTTGGCGCGCATGGCGATCCGATCCGGGCGTTGGAGCGTCTGGTGAACCTGGCGCAGTCGGACCTCAGCCCGCACATCGTCGAGCGCGAGCTGATCGCCCTTCGCTACGATGCTTCGCCGCATCCGGTGATCGGCATGTTCCTCGGCGGCGCGGGGCTTGCGGACACGATGCTGTACTGCCGCAACAAGATCTATCCGCTTGGCCTGCCGAACGGGATCAGCCATGCTCTGACGCTCATCGCGTTGATGGCGCGGATGCTGCTGCGCCTGCAGTCGCGCTTCCTCCCGCCCAAGCCGACACTGATGGAGCTTTCCGTCCGCCGCGACGGCACAATCTCCGGACGGTTTGCGGTCCTCGCGGTCACGACCCTCGAGAAGATGCTGCTGTCCAGCGAGGTGAAGAGCAGCGGCACCGGTCGGCTGAAGGTCCTCGCGGTCGAAGAGCGGCCCGGCTCTTTGGTGCAGGCCTTCGCTGCCACTTTGGGCGGGAAGCTCGGCCGGTCGGGCATGCGCGGCGTGCATTTCGCCGAGACCGACGAAATCAGCATTGAGGGCGAGAACACCAACCTGATACTCGACGGTGAGATGTTCCGCACCAGGATCGGTCATCCGATCACTCTGAAGCCCGCTCAGCCGCTCTCGTTCGTCCGCCTCGCGGCCTGACCATGCAAAGCCTCCGCGAGCTCGTTGCCGCGGAACTTTCCGTGCCCGCCGATCCGCGCGTGTCGGGCATGGCCGCGGCTATTGCAGCGAAGCATTCGCCCGCCTCCCGCGCCGTGCTCTTCTACGGATCGTGCCTGCGCCAAAAGCAGCTCGAAGGGCTGATGCTCGATTTCTACCTGATCGTGTCGGACTATCGCGCAGCCTACGGCACGAGCTGGCTGGCCACCGCAAACCGCCTGATTCCGCCGAACGTCTTTTATTTCGAGCATGACGGGCTGGCCGCCAAATATGCGGTGCTGAGCGAAGCCGACTTCCACCGGCTGAATGGGCCGGAGACCAGCAGCGTCTCTGTTTGGGCCCGCTTCGCGCAGCCCTCGCGGCTGGTGTGGGCGGCGGATGATCAGGCGAGAGATCGTGCGATCGATGCCGTGAGCCGCGCGGCACCCACGCTGCTTGCGGCGGCCGGATCGGTAGACGGGGAGGAGCCGCTCGACTGGTGGCGGCGTGCGTTCGGCCTCACATACTCGGCGGAGTTGCGTGCCGAGCGGAAGGGTAGGGCGAGCTCCGTCGTAGACATCGAGCCTGAGCGCTACGAGCGCTTCAGCGGCCCCGCGATGGCCGCGATCCCGACGAAGCTCCCACGGCAGGCACGCTGGGCGACGCGGCGGCTCGAGGGGAAGGCGCTCTCGGTCGCCCGCCTCGCCAAGGCCAGCGCGACATTCGCGGGCGGCGTCGATTACATCGCTTGGAAGATCAATCGCCACGCCGACACGGATATCCAGATCAAGCCCTGGCAGCGGCGATGGCCGTTGCTCGCGGCGATCAGCCTGCTGCCGCGGCTCCTCCGCTCCGGCGCGGTTCGGTAGGCCGCCGCGACAAAGCAACCGCCACGGCGTTCGCGAGTGCTCCGACCGTGAACGGCTTGCGGAGCAGTTCGTAGCCGACGAGATCGCCAGTCTCTCCCTCGCCAACGTAGCCGGTGACGAAGAGCACGGCGAAGTCCTCGTGGTCCTGCTTCAGGTGCTTGATCAGCTCGGGACCTGTCATTTCCGGCATGATGACGTCCGAAATGACGAGGTCGAACGTGGCGCTTTCGAAGAGGGCGATTGCCTCTGCGCCGCTGCCGCATGCGACGGGGTCGTAGTCCAGATCCTGAAGCGCCTCGATCGTCGAGCTTCGCACGCGCGGATCGTCCTCGACCACGAGGATGCGAGCGCCGGGAACGACTGCCTCGTTGTCCATCCGCTGCATGGCTGGATGAAGTCGGACGCGGTCCTCTGCGTCGGTGCGCGGGAGATAGATGGAAACCGTCGTGCCTTTGCCCATCTGGCTCTCGATGCCGACCTCGCCACCGGATTGATGCGCGAAGCCGAAGATCTGGCTGAGGCCGAGGCCCGTGCCCTTGCCGACGGGCTTGGTGGTGAAAAACGGCTCAAATGCGCGCTCCATGACCTCTGGGGTCATCCCGCAGCCAGTGTCTGTCACGCTGATCCGCACATACTCGCCGGGGCGGACGTCGCCGACTTCGTTCGCGGCGAGTGTGACGTTGCTCGTCGTGATGCGCATCGCGCCTTCGCCTTCCATGGCGTCGCGCGCGTTGACGGCGAGATTGACGATCGCATTCTCGAGCTGATGCGGGTCGACGTAGGTCGGCCAGGCGTCAGGTGCGAGCCCGACCTCGATATGGATGCGTTCGCCGAGGGTGCGGTCGAGCAGGTCCGACATTCCGGCGACAAGCTCGGAGCTGTCGACGCGCTCCGGGAGCAGCGGCTCCGACCGGGCGAACGACAGCAAGCGGCGGGTGAGCGCAGCGGCGCGCGTCGCACCCTCCATCGCATTGTTGAGGTGATTGAGGACCTCGCGGCGCGGGCCATTGAGCCGCCGCCGGGCCAGGTCGATGCCGCCGACGACGACGGCCAGCATGTTGTTGAAGTCGTGCGCTATGCCGCCGGTGAGTTGCCCGACAGCCTCCATCTTCTGGACTTGGCGAAGCTGGGCTTCGGCGGCCTGGCGCTCTTCTGCCTCCGCCTTGAGCGCAAGGTTCGCCTCCAGCAGCTCCCGGGTGCGATCGGCCACCGCCTCTTCGAGCCCCTCGGCCCGCTCGGCTTCGGACTCAGCCTGCTTCTTGGCGAAAGCGAACTGCCGGATTGCCTGCACGGAGATTAGGCCGAGGAAAATCGCTCCAATGCCGACGACGATCCCTAGCCAGCTGAGATAGTCCGTCAGCCTGTCGGCGCGCGCCGAGAAAAACTGCGTCGCGTGCATGCGCTGGCGGAGCAGCTCGCGTTCAGCGCGCCCGATTTCGGTCAGCTTGGCGGCGAGGCCCCGGCCATGCTTGGCGCGGTCGGTTTCCGCTTTCGCTGACTGATAGAAATAGCCGGTGCCGCCCTGGCCCTGTTTCGCAACCGTTGCTCGCGCGGCAAGAGCAAACTCCTCGCTTCGCTGATTATACAGGGTCTGCAGCTCGCGCACCCGCTCGAGCTGCTGGGGGTCGTTGCGGACGAGTTGTTCGAGTTGGCGGATCTGCTGACCGGCGAGCCGCCACTGGCTGTAATAGATGTTGCCGCTTCCGCGTTCGTCTTCGTCGAGGACGAAGCGGCCGAGCGCCGCTTCCGCTCGGGCGGTGCTCGCGTCGACGGCGCGCGTGAGCACGGTTACGTCGTACGCGTGACGCTCGCCTTCCAGCGCGGCGTCGCGTGCGCCGTTGGACATGGCGACCAGAACGACCATGGCGAGCAGGATGAGGGTGGCTACGAGCGCCCCTGCCGCTGCCCCACCACGTCGCCAGTCGAACTGGAGATCGTCCCCACTGGGCGTCATGATGCCAGTCTAGCGGCGTCTTCGCGCCGACGGAAGGCGCGTTAATATTTAGATGCAGCCGGTTGCTCGGCCCGCCGCAGCAAACATTCCGAGTATCTCTTCGACCTGATCGCTACTGTGCTCGGCGCAAAGCGAGCAGCGCAGCAGCGTCATTCCGGCCGGCGTGGCGGGCGGGCGGGCCAGATTGACGTAAAGGCCCTCTTTCAACAGCGCTTCCCACATCGCCGCGCCGGTCTCGAGGTCCGGCATGAGGACGGCGATGATCGCCGACTGCGGCTCGTCGGTGCCGAGCTTGAAGCCGAGCTGGCGAAGGCCAGCATGCAGGCGCTTGCTGTTTTCCCAGAGGTGCGCGCGCTTGCCGGCGCCATCCATGAGCTTGCGGATCGACGTTGCCGCGGTTGCGACCACCGATGGCGGAAGCGACGCGGTAAAGACGTAGGGACGACAGACCAGGCGCAGGATCTCGAATTTCGGATGATTCGAGACGCAGAAGCCGCCGACGGTGCCGACCGACTTGGAGAAGGTGCCGATGA
This sequence comes from Sphingomonas telluris, assembly GCF_022568775.1. NCBI lineage: Bacteria > Pseudomonadati > Pseudomonadota > Alphaproteobacteria > Sphingomonadales > Sphingomonadaceae > Sphingomonas > Sphingomonas telluris. The sequence goes on from NZ_JAKZHW010000002.1 coordinate 747,036, forward strand.
TGAAGTCGACGTCGTCGATCACGCCCTGCGCCTCGGCGACGCCGCGGCCGTTCTCGCCGATGAAGCCCATGGAGTGCGCTTCGTCGACCAGGACCATCGCACCATTGGCCTTCGAGACGGCGACCATTTCCTTGAGCGGCGCAATGTCGCCGAGCATCGAGTAGACGCCTTCGAGGACGACCAGCTTGCCTGCGCCTTCGGGAACGCGCTTCAGCCTCTTTTCGAGGGCTTCGATGTCGTTGTGGCGGAAGGGGACGATCTGCGCGTTGCCCATCGCGCAACCGTCGTAGATCGACGCATGGCTGTCGATGTCGAGAATGATGTAGTCATCCTTGCCGGCGATCGTCGAAATGACGCCGAGATTCGCCTGGTATCCGGTCGAAAACACCATGGCATGATCCAGGGCGTAGAAGTCCTTGAGCGCATCCTCGACCGCACGGTGGCCGACATAGGTGCCGTTGAGCACCCGGCTTCCGGTCGTGCCGGATCCGAACTCGTCGAGAGCCTTCTTGCCAGCGGCGATGACGTCCGGGTCGAAGGTCATGCCCATGTAGTTGTAGGTGCCGAGAAGGATCGTGCGGCGACCGTTGCAGATCGCGACGGTCGGGCTTTCCACCTTCTCCATCACCAGGTTGAACGGGTCGGTGAGGCCCGTGGACAGGAGCTCTTCGCGCTGCTGGATCAGCGGATCGAACTTGGAAAAGAGGTCGCTCACCGGTCGCCCTGCAGCTGGCGCACGGCATCGACGAGCTGGTCGACCGTCTCGATCTCCGCAACGCGGTTCATGCTGATGAGAATGTCGAACTCGTCCTCGACCGAGGCGACGAAGTCCATCACCGTCAGGCTGTCCCATTCGAGATCCTGGGCGAAGCGCGTGTTGCCGTTGATGTCGGCGCCCTTCTTGTTGAAGGGGTCGATCAGCTCGCGGATCTTGGCAGCGGTTTCGTCACGGTCGGTCATGCGGGAGGCCCTATTGCGAGGGCCGACGTTTCGCAACGTAATCGGGCCGGAATGCGGCGCTTTGGTGCCGGCCGAAGGTCACCATGTTGACTGTCTCGCGAGGCCCGGAACCACGGCGGCTCTCCAGCATGCGCGCCGCCGACCAGGTCTACTTGTGACCTTCGTCAACTTCGAAGGCAGCTGGGTCGGGTCGGCTGGAAACCTCATCGAATAGCCTGAAGTGCAAGTTTGCGGCTGTAGGACAGCGATTTTCCTAATGTCCGGAATGGGTGGTAAGCGGACATTAGAGCCCTCGAACACAAACGTTTGGCGTGCTAAGGGCAGCCATCGCTGGCTGGAATTTTCGGCCTGGCGGCTGAGAGACCGTTTGTGCTCCCGTTTTGTAGACAGGAGCATTTTGTGGACCATGCCGTCGATCGCCGCCTTGCGAGTCTTCGCGTCATAATGTGCCTGACATTCGACCGCAGGGCGGCTCCGCAGGAGATCGCAGCCGCTAAGGCTGCGATCATTGCATGTCAATCAGTGCTCCATTCGGTCGAGCTAAGCGGGACTTTCGACTTCATGTTTGAGGCGGAGGTCGCAGACATGGCGACCTACAACGCACAACTGAGCCTTTGCGCAGAACCGATGGCAAGGCTCGTTTCGCGGTACGAGGCGAACTTCGTCTGCAAGCGATTCATTCGCCGAGATAAACCCGATCGCGCCGTTTGGGTGCCTCATAACGGCGGGATGAAACGAATTGATTGCAAGGCTCTGGATAAGGTGTCGGCTGAAGGCGATTACATGCGCGTCCATTCGGCCAGCAAGAGCTGGATGATCCATTCAACGATGGCCGCGGTCAGCGACCGGCTCGGTTGCGACGACTTTATCCAACTGCACAGGTCATTGATCGTACGTCGCGGGTTTATCGATGAGCTGATTCACGGGGGCCGTAATTGGACTGCCGTGTTGAGCGACGGGACCGAGGAGCGCATCGCCAAGAGTAACGTGCCAGCGATCCTTCACATGTTACGGAACGGTTCCACGAGCGATGGACCCACTCTGTCGACGTAGGGCCTGATCGTCGAGGTACTGACGCGAGTTAGCGAAAATTAAATGCGAGAAGCGACTTTAGAGATCACCTCAATCCGCGTCCTCGATGCGAGGACCGCGAAAGGTGGGCTCCATGAATTACGGCAAAATCATTTCATTCAGCGCGGCAGTCGCGCTTGCTAGCGGCGTCTTTATGCTCGTTGCTTCCCCTGCGCACGGCAAGCCAGTCGTCGTCGTCGCGAATCCGGCCATACTGACGCGCCACATCAGTTTCGCGGATCTCAATCTCGCGTCTTCGTCTGGGGAACGCACGCTGAATCGACGCGTCGGCGGTGCCATTGGCGGACTTTGTTCAGAGGCCACCGGCGGTGAAGACGGCAGTTTCACCACCAGGCTGGAGAAGAGAAAGTGCAACAATAGCGCATGGGGCCAGGCCCGGCCTCAGATAGCGCGAGCAGCTCAGCGCGCCCGAGACATCGCCTCCACAGGCGTGTCACCTATCGCAGCAGCCGCCATCGCGATCGATTTCCAGAAATAGGCTCGTCCCTCAATCAAGGTGGCCCCTCGCGAGCCGGGGGGCCACGGAGGCTGCCTCTACTCCCCGTAGCGGCAGGAATGGGTCGAAAGCTGCCACTAACCCTCGAGTGGCGAGAATGGGTGGGTACTGACACCGGGCGATACGTTAGCGGACTAGAACGAGCCGCCGGCTTCCGCGCCATGAGCCCAACGGATCCTCGCCGACAGGTCGCGAATGCCATCTATTCGGATCAATACCTTCTCGCCGAGATTCGGCCTCAGGGTGACCACGAGACGAAAGCCGCGGTCAGTCCACTCGGTGATTGTAACAGCATCTTCTGAACCATCGTCGCGGACCAGCGTAGCGGCCTGCCTACTCCGCGGGTTCATCCGAAATGCATTCGCGAGGCTGTGGGTTGTCCGCATGACCTATCTTTCCAGGGCTCAGAACCTTTCGGGGTCCATCTTGCGAGCCGTACACGAGGATTTGGCTCAGTTCTTGCGTTGAGCCGATGTCATAGCACTGCACTTACCGGCGTTGTTCCGGCGCATGGTACGAACCCTTTCGAATGCCACAAACTTCTCCCGCGCAAGGCGGGCCTGCACCCTGCCTGCCATTTCCGTCCTAGGATCGCGCGGCGTCGTACTCATCCTCGGTCGGGAGCTGGTCAAATGAGGGCGAATAGCGTTTGGCCCGGTACGCCGCTTCAGTGACGTAAGTCGGAGTACCGCTGCCCCAGACATAGACCATTGTTTCCCGGTCTCCCTTGGGCTCCGTTCGATATTGGCCTTGCGGTTTTCGCTTATCCATTTCGTACTCCTCGGCCCCGGCAGCCCTTCACGGCCTCGCGATGAAACCCCAACCAGGGCCGCGCTGCTGCCGGGCAGCATCATCCTTCATCAGCTTCGCGGCCAGTTCGCGGCGAACCTGAGCCGCTCCATCGACGCTCATGCATACGAGCCGGGTCCCGCCGGTCGGTAACGTCTGAATGGATGAAATGCCGGTCTTCGTTGCGGCGCAGTGAGCGATCACGGCCTTCTCGGTCATATCGAGGAAAACGGCCCGGCTCATTGCGGCACTCCGCGTCTCGCCGCAGAGATTGCGTCCGTGGGGTTGCTATAACGGTACCCTCCCCACTCGTAGACCGCCTTTTGGACGACCGTGATGCGAAGTTGCTTCAGGAGCGCCGTGACATCCGCTGACGTAGAGGTCTCGCCATTGAGCGGGGGAGGCAGATGGCCATCATGGGCAGTTCCGGCCGCCCCCACGCACGTATTTGCGGACTCTTGCTCGTGTTTCGTGCTTGGAGATGGTTTTGGCACACAATGCTCCCTGGGATCAGCGGGAGCGTTACGTGTCTCTCAGTCGCCGAATGGCTGAAGGAAGTGCCGACGATCCATTGTACCTAGCAGAAGCCCATTCAAGCGGCCACCGAAAAGCCCAGGCCTGGAATATACCGTCTGACACCGGACGAGTGTAGAAGCCTAGATGCTCCGGGACCTGCATTTATGGCCCAACGTTCCGTGCTCGACACCCCAGCAGCCGCTGGCCGCAATCCAGCGCGAATGGTTTCCATTGCCGGCACATTCCGGTTCTTCGAGGACCATAGATCCCCTTCGGCCGCAGCTCGGGCAATCGCGCTCCCACCTCTTCTGGATCAGCGTCAATTCAAATCTCCGTTGGGGGCACGTTCGCTGGCTGTGGCGCTTTGACCGCCCGCAGCCAAGAAGCTCTAACGGCAACGCATTAGGAAAGAATGTAGATGTCCTGAGAACGGGGAGTAAAGAGGCTCTAGCCCTGTCCACCCTCCTCGCGGTGATCCTGGGGCCGAGCGGCCTTGCGCGCCCGCTTCGCCAGCTGCTTCTTTATCTCGGAAAGGTCCGGTTGCGATGTTTCCGGCGAAGCGTCGTGAGGCTCACCCATCGAGCCGAGCCATTGAGACATCACAGCGGCGGCTTCGTCTACCCGCCCGATATTGTGGCACCACATCTGCCGGCCAGGAGGCGAGCAGATCCAAACGTATCCTTGGTCGTCGGGGCCTTGTATCTCAAACGCCGGCTCGTTCATATTCGGAACCACCTTCAAGCCGACGAACGCGCGACTAAAGGCATCGGCATCATCCTCGCGTTCAACACAGCGGGTCGGCCCGTAGCTGAGAACGGTGAAATGCAGGAAAGCGTCGCCGAGGTGGTCGTCGAGTTTGACGAACCCAAATTTCTTTGCGGGGTTGAACCAACCATCCGTCCTGATGCGATCATGCCTGCAATGTCTCCGTGAACGGCGCTTTTCAAAAGCTCGGAATTTTCTCTCGGTAAGCAGCAGGGGCAGCGCCGGTTAGGCTAGCCGACGTCGTGATCATAGGTGGTCGATCTGCTTTGAGGACGAGGAGTATTGCGCCTGACGAAGGCTTCAGCCTCTTCCATGCTGCGAAAGGCGCATTCAAACGTGCTGCCGTCCTCCCGGCTCATGATTGCCTTGAACGGTTGCGTCCCGCCAGGCGTAGAGACGATCCTGCCGGCGATGCAGCTCATGTGCCCGTCTTCTCTTTCTGCCTGGCCAACCTTGCCGATCTTGCCTTCGGCTTCTTCCTGGGCCGTGCGGAAGATCGAGAAGGCCTTCCGCTTCGACAGTTTGCGTTTCGACATGCTGCCAGCCTCCGCATTGAATTGCCGCCCAGGGACATGGATAGATCGCCCCCGTCGTTCGCTAACGCACGACAACCAGCAAAAGAGGCTTGGAAACATGGCAAAGGGTCGGAGACCTCGAACAAGGAGGTTCGCAAACCTAAAGCGAACTCACCGAAGAAGTCCAACGCATCGGCTCCATCCTTGAAGGGCGGCGGCCTCGGTCCGAAGGAATAGCTGCGCCTGGGTGGGCTGACCTATTCGTCGCAGTCGCCAATGAGGTCTGGGCATGAGAACCCGTAAATCTGCCGTTACATTCAACAAGCCGTTCGTCCTGAACGCCGATGTCGGTGAGTTGCCGCCAGGAACCTACGACGTGGAGACGGATGAGGAGGAGATCGGAGCCGGCGAGTACACCGGGCACCGGCGAACCGCTGTCGTCCTGTACGTGCGACAGGGTGGATCCACACGTAGCATCTTCGCGACGCCCAAGGAGCTAGATTCAGCTCTTGAGAGGGATAAAGACGCTTAGTCAGGCAGCGCAGAAAGCTCTTGCACTGCGAGACTAGGCCATTGGAGGGTTCATTGAACCAGCAGCACGCGCATGCCGACAACGATCGTCGGACCCTGAGATCCTGGCATGAGTGGGCGTTCAAGGACGGAGGACGCCGGACGATACTCTGTGTCGAAACCGCGCTCGAAATGCGCTCTGGCGAGCCCGGCTTTGACCCTGACCAATTGTCCCTGTTGATCTCGGAAGCGATGGAGATGATGCGAGCTAGCCCGAGCCCAATCGATGAAGTCCGCATCGTCCCTGAACGTTAGCTCTGGACTGCCCGGGGCCCAAGCACAGATGGAGATAGGCATGGACGCTGATGAGTGGCGTAAGAAACGTGAAGCGCTGATTGGGCAGCTTCGCGATTTGGAGGCGGGTCGCATCTCGCATTGAGATGAGGGCGACACCCGCGAATTGAACAGAGAAACCACAGGAAAGCATCGAACGCGTGAAGCAACGGCTCGCTAACTTGGACGCCAAGTTTCAAGACGAGTCCGGTAGTCAAAATAGAGGTCGCCTATGGCATGGGGCTGAAGCTGATCCAAACTCTAGTCAAAGGCATCGACGGCACGCTCAGTATCAATAGCGCCGAAGGCACTCGCATCGAGGTCACGTTCCCGCTTTAAGCGGTGCCCACGTGCTTTGCACCCATTCCTGCCGGTAGCTAGTGGCAGCTTTAGACCCTTTGCTGCCATTAGCTGGACGTCCGCTCCCGACCCGTTGCGAACGTTGATCGACGTGAGGCACGCTTCTGTGTCTGTGTTGCGAGAGGACGCGCTACGGTGAGGCGGAAGAATTGGGGCGCCTTGGGCTGTGCTGCTTTTGTCGGTGCCGCAGTGGCGTTCCCCGCCGGGATGATTTTCGGCGGGCGCGACGCAAGCCCTCAGAACGACGGTGCGGGAGCCCAGCGGGATGGTGCGTCCGTGAAGACGAACTTCCGCAAAGTCTATTCGCCCAAGATCCATGACGATCCTTATGTCCAAGACCGGTGGCGGAAGGTGGTCGAGGCGCTTGAGGAACAGTGCCGGAATACAGGTGAACATTGCACCGAAGCGAAGGCGGCTCGTCGCTCGTTGGGTGAAAAGCCGTGAGGACTCTCGGCGTCTCCGGATGCACCCCTGCGGAGTGTCCGCTTTCGACCGAAAGCAGACATGAAGTCGACGCCCTCAGCGTGATCGGCTAAGGTGCGGCAAAGCCACCTGGGGGGTGCAATGGCTACTTCCATTGACGTGCCGTTCGCCGCGACTGCTACGGCGCGACGTGGGGACGAACGCTTTTTCTTGGGCGCGGCCATCGCGATGACTCTGGTCATCATCGCAGGCTTCTCGACCCAATTCGCGATGGGACGTTCCACCTTTTACTCGCCTCCCCTCGTTCATGCTCACGCGATCATGTTTATGGGTTGGGTCGCGATCTATCTCACGCAAAACATACTTGTTGCGACTGGGCGCATAGCCGTGCACCGTCGGCTTGGCTGGGTCGCCGCCGGCTGGATCGTGCCGATGATTGTACTGGGCTTTGCCGTGACAATCGCGATGGCCCGGCGGGGTCAGGTTCCATTCTTTTTCCAGCCACTGCATTTCCTCGTCTTCGATCCGCTTTCGCTTCTGACCTTCGCTGCGCTCACCGGTTGGGCTATCTGGTTAAGGCACAGAACGGACTGGCACCGCCGCCTTCACCTCTGCGGGATGGCAATGTTGATGGGGCCAGGTTTCGGCCGGCTGCTGCCAATGCCATTGCTTCAGCCCTGGGCTTGGGAAGCCACCTTCGTTGCCAGCCTTGTCTTCCCAATGGCCGGTTTGGCTTCCGACTGGAAACGCAGTGGCCGCGTTCACCCGGCGTGGCGTTGGGGAATCATGGCGATGACAGGCGGCTTCTTGCTCATCGAGGCCATCACCTACAGCAGCGTTGGGCAGGCGCTTTATACCTTGGTTACGGCCGACTCACCGGGTGCGCAGGTCCCACCGCTTCAGTTTGCGGCGCCCCGCGCGGACCCTTTGATGACTGGACGCGACTGACCTCCGAGCTCTTTAGTCGGCTTTGGGCCGGGGCGCGGGTCGCTCGTCTCCGCTCGCTGCAACGTCCGGTTTTGGCACGAGGGCCGATCACGTGGTTGATCAGGCGCTAACTAAAACGCAGTCCCCGGCGCACCAAACAAAGGGGATCTAAACAATGGCTAAGTTCATCAACATGCTGCGGGACGAGTCCGGCGCTTCGGCCGCCGAATACGCGCTCATTCTTGCGATCGTCGGTTCTGCGATTGCACTGGCGGCTATCTTCCTGGGTGGCACGATCTCGTCGGCTCTCAACGAATCGAGCACCTGCATCCGCACCAACGGCAGCACTTGTAATTAATGGTTCCGTAGCTCCCCCGCCATCGGGGAGCTCCGGCAAAAGGGGTCGCGTGGTCGCTCGGACACGCGACCCGTATCTGACTTTGGTCCACCCATTCCTGCCATTAGCTCGTTGATTGCCGCTCCTAGCCAGCGAGCGACCCATGATAGGGAGCGTAGGCACGGGACGGCTGAAACCCGATTACCTCTTCAGCAACTTGTCTTTGTGCTGGGCCAACAGATTGTCGAGCTCCTCGATCCGCAACCGTTGCGGCGTGCCCGCCGCCAAGCCCTTAAGGCGGCACTCGGCCCACAGTCGTTTGCGCTCCGACTCCAGTGCCTTGAGATACAGATCAGCCACTTCTCAGCTCCTGCTGCCGCGTTTCCTTGTGGGTCTCGATGTCGGGCCCGTCGGCTCTATGCCCGCCGGTCACGGCGGATCAGGCTGGACGGTCTGCAAGTTCCCTTTCGAGGTCCGCGATCAAGCATTTGGAGCGACTCAGTCGATCCTTTCGCTATCTCCTGGCGGGCATGGGTGAGAAGGTCCCTCCAATGGCCAAGCGTGTCTTCGTGGATCGTGTGGCCCTTCAGGCGGCGGGCGCTCTGGACCGCTGAGTTCAAGTTCCGTGCGATGCTGCCATGGATCTCCGTCAGGTGGTCCTTAGAGCAAAATCTCACCGACCGCACCGGAGTGGCATCACGAGAACCCGCAACATTATCGCCAAGACGCAGAACGCTCTCGCCGGATGGCGCACGAGGTTGAAGATGGACGACGCAATGCCAACCTCCTCGACGTGGCGCGGCAATACGATAAGGTCGCCGAGGAAGTCGTGACGAAGCAATAGTCTGCGTCTCGCTTCTATTGGCTAACTTCAGGCAGCGCGTCTCGAAAACTCACCAACGACCGGCGCCGCTCATCCCACAGCGCCAGGCGCCAGCATCCCAGGCTCTCCCGCAGAGTGACAACGTTGACGATGGGAATCAGCTCAGGGGCCGCGTCCACGCAGGCCTGAAGATGATAATTCGGAACCCGGCTGCAAAGGTGGTGCACATGGTGAATGCCGATGTTCCCCGAAAACCAGCCGAGAATCGGCGGGAGCTTGAAATGTGAGCTGCCGTTCAACGAAGCGGCATGGAAGTTCCAGTCGTGATCACGTTCCCAGTCTGCGGCGTGGAATTGGTGCTGGACATAGAACAGCCAGTTGCCGACCCACGCAGCGATAATGATCACCGGCAGATAGATCTTCAGCACGTGAACGGCGCCGAACGAAAAGCATGCAATGCCGAAGGTGACGACCAGCGCAAGATTGAGGCCAAGAATGCTGCGGCGTGAATCCTTATTATCGTGCGAGGGCAATCTCTGCAGGATAATGAAGTTGATCGGGGCTCCAAAGCCGACCATCACGAGCGGATTGCGGTAGAGCCGATACAATACCCGCTTCAACGAGCTGGCTGCCCAATACTCCTCGACTGTCCAGGTCTCCACGTCACCGCGGCCACGTCGATCCAAATTCCCAGTCGACGCATGGTGCGCCGCATGACCCTGAGCCCAACTACCGTAGGGCGTCAGAGTTAGCACGGAAAGCAGTCGCCCCAAGTGGTCGTTAGCGGATCGCGAGCGAAAGAAGGAACCATGTCCGCAATCGTGCTGAATGATGAAAAGCCTCACGAGCAATCCCGCCGCCGGCACTGCTAGTAACAGGGAAAGCCAGTAGCGATTCGCCGGAGTGGCGCCCATAAGGAGGAGCAGCCCCAAAAAGAGCGTCCCAGTCGCCGCTAGCTGGAGCAGACTTCGCTTTGCGTCCGCGCGATAGACGCTGAAACGTCGCGCTAGGAGTGGCCAGAGCGTCTCTGCTGTTGCAGGGTCACCCTCCCCAGGTTCGTGCACCACCAACGCAATCCACCCTTTCGCGGCCTATGGACGCAAGCGGATGAACTTTTCCCCTCGCTAAGACGCCATGGCGTATCGCGACCGTAAAGGCGACCTTTAGTCTTTGGGTCCTTGCAGCAGTGTTCCTCTGCCGGGAGACCGGTAATGGCAGGAATGGGTCGAAAGCTGCCACAGCACTCCACAAAAGTAAGATGCAGCCCGAAGTGATGCGAGGACTGGACCCGACACGCTCAATGCCGGGTCCGAAGGCAATTTCACGCGGCACTCACCTCCTCGTCAGGATTGTTGCGCCCCGCGCGAAGAAGCAAACCAGCAAACGCGAAGCCTAGCAGCAGCGTCATCCACGTCGCGGGCTCGGGGACGCTGCGCGCGGTCAGCGAGCCCGAAGACGTCAGGAAGTCGGCGATTTCCGCGTTTGTGCCATCTGCCGCTGGGTTCACGCGCGCTCGCGACCACAGGCTGAATGTGTAATTCGCTGGATCGAAGCCCATGGATCCGAGCAGCGCGAGGGGGACCGTCGCCGACAATGCGTCGCCGGCGACGCTAGTGCTACCCGCAAATTGATTAATCGTCGGAGCGCCCATCAGCGGGAAGGTGACCACCCGAAGCGTGCCGTCGGGGAACATCACCACGACCGCGTCGAACAGGATGCCCGCACCGACACTGGGGCTGCCGAACGACAGCCGTGGTGTCCCTGAGCCGCGATTGATGCCCCATACGAACAGGCTTCCGGGCGTCGTGCCGACGGTACCATTCTCAACGGTACTTAGAAGATAGGAGGACCCATCGAAGGCCACGTCACCGCTCAGAATGTCGACGTCGCCGTTTAGCGGGCCCGTGTAGGTGCCAAGATAATCGCCTTCTACATCGGCGATGGCGGCGGAGGCGGCCGTGGCCGACGTCAGGAGTGCCAACGCAGATACAAACTTGTACAAGAGCCGCATTACATCCTCCATGTTCAGGATTTGGATGCGCTCAGCATGGTGCGCGAACGTGCGCGGCCGATATGGGCCGCGGCTGATGATTTACCGGCGAACGCCTGATTTCAGGGCCGCGATGGGCGACTGCATGCCGATGCCGCTCCAATAGGCATCCAGGCCAATCGCGCGCGTCAGGTCGTCGAAGCGAGGGTCGCTCCAGGCGCCGCGCATCGGCGGCCAGAAGAGGAAATCTGTGTAGCGGCGGGTGTACGGTCCGATCGGCGCCGGAGTGCCAAACGCGCCACGGTTGAGGAAGTAGCGCTGCATGCTTTCGAAGCTCAGGTCGAGGCGACCTAACATTGCGAAGACTGGAGCGGCGTCGCCAATGGCTCGTACGTCTTGCTGAGCCATCTGCAGCTGGAAACGGATCGCCGCATCGATGTCGGCAGGTTGGCCGCGGTCGACGGCACGCGCGAGCGCCAGATAGGGCGCCACATCGGTGTCGGTGACCCCCGAGGGGCGGGCCTCCGGATCCAGCAGCAGCGCGACTGCCGAGGCGGGGCGGCCGCTGAACAGCAGGTGGTTGTACTTCGCGCTCCAAATGAATGGATTGGCAGGCCAGCGATCACTCGCCTCCTTGAGCAGTGCGTCCGCTTCCTGGATGCGGCCGGCGTTTGAAAGGGCTGCCGCGGCGAAGGCATAAGGCCCTGGAATGAGCGGGTCTCTCGCGATGACGCCCTGATGAAGCGCCGCACCTTCGAGGAGCCGGCCGACTTGATAATAAAGGATGGCGAGCCTGCCGTTGGCCAGCCAGTGTTCGGGATGGGCATCGCGGATGCGCCGAAGCTCCGTTTCCATGCGAGACCAATTACGGAAATAGGGTGTGATGCAGGCGAGCGCGAGCTGAGCGTCCGGATTGTCGGGATCGAGTTCCAGCGCTCGAAGCGCCGACGATCGGATGCGGGCCGGAAGTCCGTCCAGTTGAGCTTCGCTGAAGCCGTCCAGGCTATGAGTGTAGGACAAGGACAGCATGCCCCATGCTGCAGCGTATTTCGGGTCGACGCGCACAGCGCGTTCGAAATAGGCGACCGCCTGCCGCGTCTGGTCGGGCCTCGCGGCGCGTTGCGCGAGATCCCCACGACGCACGAGCTCCACGGCCTCAGGGTCTGGCCGGTGCGCCCACGGTTTCTGCCAAAGCATACCAATCCCGAGAGCGCCTCCCGCAGCTGACGCAGCCGCAATCAGCCACCTACGGCGATCCATGCGCGGGTTTGCCCCGCGCGGCAGCGACGCAGGGGACTTTGTCGCGCCAGTCCCCTCGACGATCCGGTAGCCGACCTTCGTGATGGTCTCGATGGTGAACGTGCCCGCGCCGACATCCGCAGCGACTTGGCGTAGCCGGAATATCGCGCGATTGATCGCGTCCTCGCCCACGATGCGTCCACCCCAGCACCAAGCAATCAGTTCGTCACGGGTAACGATGCGGCCGTTCGCGCGAGCCAGCGCGACAAGGACCTGCATCACGCGAGGCTCCAGTGTTTCCTCTTTGCCTTCATGCTGGATCTGACGGGTCGGTGGGTCGACCCGCAGCGCGCCCACAGTAAACGGCGGCTCGTGGGCGAGCACAATGTGACCTGGGATGGCGAGACCGTCGTGCTTCTCTTCCCCCATGCTGTGAGGTTAATCCATGTGGGCAAGGTTGGGAAAGAGGCCACTCGTGCTGGTTCCATGGGGTTCTAGAACAGCCGGAACTCACATATTAAGACATCGGGCCATCGATAACCCCGCGTCACTTCGCGCGGTCGTGCGGCGACTAGGTCATTGGGCCTAACCGCATCTCCTCATGGCAACTTTGGGTCGAAAGCTGCCATTACCTACTCACCAGAATGACGCGGGCGACCAAGAGCCCGCACCAGCCGGTATAACGCGCCTTGCATCATCATCTGTTATGGCGATCCGACGACCTGTTCGAGCAGGGTAAAATCCCTGTTTTGTCGATTGAGACACCTGTTCCGACCAATAACAGGGAACGCTCGCGGAACCTTTGAAAAGCGGCAGAAAATCGCCATTGCTTGGGGGATGGCTGCCCCAAACACGTTGCCCAACTGACTGTTTTGCGCAGCCAAATGAAGGTTTTTCCCTGTTCTTTCTGCTCGAGCAGGGAAAGTGGACCGTGCATCCGCCATACGGAGATAGGACCAGGCAAGTTGCCCTCTTCCCCCTGCACAGGTCCGGCTGGCGCGTCAGGCAGCGGCGGTTTGACTAGAAGAACCGGCCTTGTTCCGGGAGCTTAGGAGCTCGTTCAGGAGAAGAGACTAGTTGACCTGGTGCGTGGCGGAGAGGGTGGGATTCGAACCCACGGTACGGTTGCCCGTACGCCGCATTTCGAGTGCGGTGCTTTCGACCACTCAGCCACCTCTCCGCAGGGTTTGAAGGCGCTGGCCGGAACGAAGCCGGCTGGGCGGAGGGGCCTCTAGCAGCGCATATCGGGATTGCCTAGCCGCCTTGTCGACAGCCGCGAAACCCCTAGATTGCACCCATGACGCATCCCGAACGTTTCACGGACGTGACCTCGACCCCGATCCTCCCCCAGCTGCCGCAGGCGCGCTTCACGATAGGGGACGTCGTCCGCCATCGCCTTTTCGATTTCCGCGGCGTGATCTTCGACGTCGACCCCGTCTTTGCGAATACGGAGGAATGGTACGAGGCCATTCCCGAGGCGCTGCGGCCGTCGAAGGACCAGCCCTTCTACCACCTGCTCGCAGAGAATGCCGAGCAGAGCTACATCGCCTACGTAAGCCAGCAGAACCTGGTTGCGGACGAAACAGACGAGCCCGTCGACCATCCCGGCCTCGATGCCTATTTCAATGGCTACGAAGGCGGTCGCTACGAACTTCGCCCCGAGCACCGTCATTAGGTTGACAGCGTGAAGCCGCTGCCATAGGCGGCACGCTTTCGCGCGGGGGCCCTGCCTTGGCGCGCGTCCAGTTTTGCAAGAGAAGTGAGCCAATGTTCGCAGTCGTGCGCACGGGCGGTAAGCAATATCGCGTCACCGCCGGAGACAAGATCGTCGTCGAGAAACTCGCTGGGGAAGCCGGCGACCGCATCGACATCACCGACATTCTCCTCGCTGGGGAAGGTGCGGACCTGAAGCCGGTTGCCGGCCTGATCGTGGGCGCGGAAATCGTCGCCCAGGCGAAGGGCGAGAAGGTCACGGTCTTCAAGAAGCGCCGTCGGCACAACTATCGCCGGAAGAAGGGCCATCGCCAGCAGCACACGATCCTGAAGATTGTGTCGATCGGCGACCAGAAGGCCTCTTCCAAGGGTGCGAAGCCCAAGGCTGAGGCCGCTCCGGCCGAGACCAAGGCCGCTGCTGCACCTGCGAAGGCGGAAGCGGCTCCGGCGGCCGAGGCTCCGGCCAAGAAGGCTGAGCCGAAGGCAAAGGCCGACAAGGCGCCGTCGACAAAGGATGCTGCACCTGCTAAGGCCGCAGCCAAGAAGGCCCCGAAGGCCAAGTAATTCCACCTTTACGAAATTCAGGTAGCAGTACGTCATGGCACATAAGAAGGCAGGCGGTTCCAGCCGCAACGGTCGCGACAGTGAAAGCAAGCGCCTGGGCGTGAAGCTCTTCGGCGGCCAGAGCGCGCGCGCCGGAAACATCATCGTTCGTCAACGCGGCACGAAATGGCACGCGGGCACCAACGTCGGCATGGGCAAGGACCACACCCTTTTCGCCCTTACGGACGGCTGTGTGAACTTCCGCGACGGCAAGCTCGGCCGCAAGTACGTACATATTATGCCGAACGCAGCCGAGACGAACGCATAGGGACAGGTCGATAAAGGGCCATCCCGAGAGGGGGCAGCCCACCGAGTTCCAGCAGGATCTCAAAGGGAGAAGAGGGAAGCCCCCTCCTCTCCCTTTCTTGTTTCTGAAAGGCCCAAATCTTCTCCCGAAACAGTCACGGAGCGCCGCTATGGCGCGCCGCAGAGGAGAAGAACGATGTTTGCGAGAACCGAACGCCTGCTGCTGAGGCCCGGCTGGGCTGAAGACGCCCCGGCACTTGCCGCGGCGATTGCAGACGAGATGATCGTGCGCAATCTCGCGACCGCTCCGTGGCCCTATAGCCTGCGAGACGCTGAGGCCTTTCTCGCGCAGCCCCGCGACCCGATCCTGCCGTCCTTCCTCATATTCGAGCGGACGGACGGCGAACCCAATCTCGTCGGCTCATGCGGCCTGGGCCGGCGCCCATCCGGCGCCGTCGAGCTCGGCTACTGGATCGCCCGGCCTTACTGGGGGCTCGGCTATGCGACTGAGGCCGGCCTCGCGCTGGTCGAGATCGCCCGCGCGCTCCGTCTCCAGAACCTCGAGGCGTCTTACTTCCTCGACAACCCCGCGTCGGCGCGGGTCCTGGAAAAGCTCGGATTCGAAGCGATCGGCATCACTGCGCCTCGCATGAGCTGTGCGCGCGGCGTTGAAGCGCAGGCGAGGCTGCTGCGGCTGGACCTCAGCAATGCGGCAGAGATTGAGGAGGACGAAGCGCTGGCCGCCTAGGACGCGTTACGGACCTTCTTGAGCGGGGCGGGCGCTGCGGTCGCGGCGGCGCTCGCCTCGTACCGCCTCAGCAGGTCGCGGTCGTCGATCGACCAGGGGTGGAAGCCCGGCAGGAAGAAGTGGATCCAGGCACCGGCGATCTTCCGGAACATGCCGGGATAGACCCAGAGGTACCAAAGCAGCTTCGACCAGGCGCGCAGACCCGTCACGCCGTCCTGACGCATCAACTCCAGCGATCCCAGGGTGCGATCGACGAGGAAGTTGCGGGTGACGAAGAGCATCACCTTCGCCTTCACGCTCCAGCGCTTCTTGCGCGGCCAATTGCGGGTCGCGTGCAGCCAGGTGTCGTAAGCGACGCCCTTGTGCTCGATCTCCTCGCACGCATGCCACCGCCAAAGGTTGGCCGCCTCTTCATCGGCACCCTCGAGGTGCGACGGGTTCTTGAGCAGCTGGTGCGCGAGGATGGCCGTGAAATGCTCGAGCGCCATGGTGGCGGCGAGGCTGACGACCGGGGGCCGCTGGCGGCTGAAGCTCAACCGATATTCGATGCGCTCTTCCAGCTCGGTCAGATCGTAGCCGGCGTCCGCGGCTCGACGATTGAAGGCATCGTGCTCGCGGCTATGGATCGCCTCCTGCGTCGTGAAGGCCTTGATCTCAGCGGCAAGTTTGGGCGGCGTTCCCTCGCGGAAGGCGCGGACGCTCTCCACGAAATAGGCCTCGCCGGCCGGGAAGGTCGCCGACAGCGCATTATAGATGGCAGTGGCCTCGACGCGGCCGCCGTGCCACAGACGTTGACTGAGGGCTCCGCGCTCGAACTTCCGGTCGCGCGGAGTGATCGTCAGATCGGCGGGTGTAGGCAGAGTCGTCGTAGCCATATGCTCAGGGTAGAATAACTTACACAAGTGTCAATAAGCCGTAAACGCCTGAACTCCGAAGAGAGCCGTTCCGTCGCTCTGGAGGCCGCGCGTCTCCTCCTCCTCGAACAGGGTCCGCAGGCCGTCACGCTCAAGGCCGTGGCGGCGAAGGTCGGGCGCACGCACGCCAATCTGCTTCACCACTTCGGCTCGGCCGCGGGACTGCAGGCGGAGCTTGCCCGGTCGATCGCCGATCGCGTGACCGGAAGCATCGCCGAAGCCGTCGGCCGCGCACGCGCAGGAGAGGCTGAAGCGCGTGAAGTCGTCGACGGCACGTTCGACGCGTTCGACCGTGAGGGTGCCGGAGCGCTCGCCGCCTGGATGATCCTGTCGGGCAACCGCGACGCCCTCGACCCTATCCTCGAATCCATCCGCGCTTTGGTCGCCCAGCTCAGCATCGGCCACGAAGAGCATCACGTGGGCGAGACGACGCTTTGGCTCGTGCTTGCCGCACTGGGCGATTCCTTGCTCGGCGCATCGATCGCCGATGCCCTCGCCCTGCCCCGCGATGCCGCCCGGAGCCTCGCGGCGGAGCGCCTGCGGTTCCAGCTGGAGTCGGCGCATCCTCGCCCCTGAGGTGGCAATCCGCGCCGCGCGCGCCTAACTCCCTGCGATGCATTTTCTCGACCAGGCCAAGATCTACGTCCGTTCCGGCTCCGGCGGCCCCGGCGCCGTGAGCTTCCGGCGCGAGAAGTTCATCGAGTTCGGCGGCCCCGACGGCGGCGACGGCGGCAAGGGCGGCGACATCATTTTCGAAGCCGTTCCGGGCCTCAATACGCTCATCGACTTCCGGTACACCCAGCACTTTCGGGCCAAGCGCGGCACGGGCGGCGCGGGATCGAACCGCACCGGCGCCAACGCGCCCGACCTCGTCATCAAGGTTCCGGTCGGCACGCAGCTCCTCGCCGACGACGAGGATCGCACGATTCTCGCCGACCTGACCCTTGAGGGTCAGCGAGTCACCTTGCTCGAAGGCGGAATGGGTGGGCGCGGCAATGCCAGCTACAAGACCTCGACCAATCGCGCGCCTCGCCAGCACCAGCCGGGCATTGAGGGCGAGGAGATGTGGGTCTGGCTGCGGCTGAAGCTGCTCGCCGATGCCGGGCTCGTCGGCCTTCCGAATGCGGGCAAGTCGACCCTCCTTAATTCGGTGACGAACGCGTCGGCAAAGGTCGGCGACTATCCCTTCACGACGCTGCGGCCGCAGCTGGGCGTGGTTCGCCACAAGGGCACGGAGTTCGTGCTTGCCGACATTCCGGGCCTGATCGAAGGAGCGGCGGAAGGTGCCGGCATCGGCGACCGCTTCCTCGGCCACGTCGAGCGCACGCGGCTGTTGCTGCACCTTGTGGACGCCGCCGGCGAGGATCCGGTCGAGGCCTGGCGCGTCGTTCGCGGAGAGTTGGAAACCTACGGCGAAGGGCTGGAGGACAAGCCCGAGGTCATCGCACTTAGCCGCGCCGATCTCGTCGACGAAGAGCGCCTTCGCGAGCTGAAGGCCGAAATCGCGGACGTTACCGGCACAACGCCATTCCCCATCTCCGCCCCGCTTGGCGAGGGGCTGGAGCCGCTACTCGACGCCATCATCCAGCGGCTGGGGCCGTCCGATGAGCCGCTGGAGGAAGTGGCCGAAGGCGATCGGCCCTGGTCTCCCCTATGATTCTAGCCGTCACGGGCGGCACGGGATTCGTCGGCCGGCGGCTCATCACCCTCGCAGTTCAAAGCGGGCATCAGGTGCGTGCCCTCACCCGCCGCCCGCAACAGCCGGCCGACGGCGTCGAGTGGATCGACGGCGACCTCGGCAACCGCGACGTCCTGGAGCGGCTCGTCACCAGCGCCGATGCGGTCATCCACGTCGCCGGCGTGATCAACGCGCCGGATGCAGCAGGCTTCGAAGCAGGCAACGTCACCGGAACCCTGACGATGCTGGCCGCGGCCACGGCGGCGGGGGCCCAGCGCTTCGTGCACGTATCCTCGCTCGCCGCACGCGAGCCGAAGCTGTCGCAATACGGTGCGTCCAAAGCGCGCTCGGAAGAGCTCGTCGAAGGCTCGGGCCTCGACTGGGTGATCGTCCGCCCGCCGGCCGTGTACGGACCTGGCGACAAGGAAACGCTGGAGCTGTTCAAGATGGCTCGCGGCGGTCAGATCTTCATGCCGCCGGCGGGTCGCCTCTCGCTGATCCACGTCGACGACCTCGCACGGCTGCTCCTGTCCGCCGCGGCGCCGGACGCACCGAAGAAGATCGTCATCGAGCCCGATGACGGACGGCCCGGCGGCTGGAGCCACCGCGAATTCGGTGCTGCCCTCGGCAAGGCCGTAGGAGTGCCCGCGCGCACAATATCGACGCCGCGTTTCCTGCTTGCCGTGGGCTCCAGGCTCGACCGGATGGTCCGCCGCCACAAGGCGAAGCTCACGCCCGACCGCGTCGCCTATTTCTGCCACCCGGACTGGGTGGTCTCGCCGGATCGCGCGCCGCCGCCCGCCTTATGGCAACCGCTTGTCCCGACCCGGGAGGGCTTGGAGGAGACGGCTCGCTGGTACCGCGAGCAAGGCTGGCTTTAGCGACGCCGCCCCCGCTCGGGCCGGGCATTCCAGTATAACGCAGTTGAATGTCAGGCACTGGGGTCTCGGGTTAAGAACGATCCCAAGATGTCCTCGAACTTCGAAGATTTGGCGCGCATTTGTCGCCAGCAGGCCCTGCTTTCCCTGAGCAGCGAGACGCGGGCTGCGCTTCTAGGGCTGGCGGAACGCTACGACGCAGAAGCGAAGAAAAAGCTGAGCCGGAAAACTACTTTCGAGAGATAAAGAAACAGCTGGCTAAGCGAGCGCGTAAGGCCTCTCGACCCGCGGATCACCGCCAGGAGGGCGGAGAAGGCTAGCGCCACTTCACCGTGTGTTTGCCCAAGGGTCGCGACCTTCAGTTGCGACGACCAAGGCGTCGGCCTTCCACCCATTCCTGACACCGACTAGCGCACGCTGGATTGGTCTGTCGCAACTCTACCCCTCCGTTGGGCGTTGATGCGGAGGTGGAGACTGCATCTTCTTGACTGGCCGGTGCAGCGCTCGACGGACTTGTCGGGCCCCTCAAGTGTCGCTCGTACTGTTCCCGGGGTCTGCCGCCGCCGGAGGAAGATTTGTGTCCTACGCACAACGAAGACCAATAGGCGCCAGTCGAACATTCGCGATTGCGATCGTTGCGCTGACCCAGGCCTCGCTCGGTTACGCCATCGTCGCTGGTCTCGCTTTCACGCCAATCCATGAGGCGCACGATGGCTTGAAGACGTTCAACGTCGAGGAGGTGCAGCCGCCGCCAGAACTGCCGCTGCCAGAGGTCCCTCCGCCCAAACCGAAGGAAGCGCGAATGAGTGATCCGCCGGTCGTGGCGCCGCCGACACCGACCAAAGCGGATCCGTTCCCGCTCATGTTTGAGGCTCCACCCTCAGTAGCCGGCCCCGCGGCTGCACCCCTACCGCCGGCGCCGAGCTTTCCATCGCAGCTTTCCTCGGCGCCGCCCGTAATGGAGCAGGTTCCACCCCGCAGCGCGACTGGCGATCTGCAGAGCTTGTTTCGCTCAGCGGACTACCCGATCGCGGCGCTCGAACGCAGGGAGCAGGGCTCTGTGAGCGTAAGGATGACAGTAGGCGTTACAGGCCTTGTGACTAACTGCGACGTCACCTCCTCAAGCGGCTCGCGCACGCTCGACGAGGCGAGCTGTCGAATTCTGCAAAGTCGCGCCTTATTCACTCCGGCTCGCGACAGCGGAGGAAACTTGACGACGGACACCGTGCGCCAGGAAATCCGCTGGGTTCTTCGCTCAACCTGAAGCGTGTTTCCGACCCTTTCCTGCCGTTAGAAAGCGGGCATCATCACCGTGGTTAGCGGGATTTCTCATTTGCCCCTGTCGTGGTGCAGGAGACCAGCGCCAAGCAGCCTCTTTCGGCTAATGGCAGCTTTCGACCCAAAACGGACATTAGGGCGGCTGGAACGCGCGCGCCCAGAGCTAATCTAGTGTGCTGCCTGAACACTTCGGAATCGCAACGGATCGGCGCCCCCAGTCAACTCGGAAATCAGTACCGAGCCATGATGTTCCTCGACGAGGACATTACCGATGTTCGGGCAATAATACTTGAACTCGGTCGACCCCTTTTCGAGGCTGCTGAACTCTTTGGTCTTGATGCAATTGGTGAACGTTCCTGGCGGGTAGGCGTCTTCGCGTTTGAGCTTCACGGTGACGCTCGTTGACGTCACGGTCGCCTGATCGACGGCCACATCCTCAGCTTGCTCCTGGTAATAGGTATCGCCCGAACGAGGTTGGGCGAGCATGATGATTCCGGGGAGTGCACCGACCGGGTTGTCGCCGGCAATCCATGAACCTTCGCCGAGCGGGCAGGTGCCGAGGGCGCAATTATAAGTGTCCTCGCCGAAGTACCAGACATTGCCGTCATCATCCTGGGCGTAATAATCGAGGGTGTCTTCGACGAGCGCCGAGGCGTCGGTCGTGCAGGTTTCATTTTCATAGGCCGTATCGCGAACGACGCGGGTCGTGACCCCATCGATGACCCTCGTGTCGCTCGTGACGGTCGTGACGACGACTTCGCAGCCGTCCATGGATTCGGCTTTGTAGGTTTGCGTAGTGCCCGGAGAGAGTGGGAAGTAGGCGTTGTCGATGCCGAGCGGATCCGAGAAGTTGGTCGCGCTAAAGGTCGCCTCGATGGTTCGAGCCTGCGCGCCGGTCGCGATAACCGCACAGCCTGCTGCAAATATAGAACTGAGTGATCGTGCCTTGCCGGAGTTTCGCATCATTCTCTCCTGACGATGATCCAAGGAGGAAGTGCGGGGCTGAGCGAGTTTGCGGCCCGCGAGCGGCCTTTACTCTTTCACACGTCGGATTGCGAGGAAAAGCAAACGGATTGCAACGTCCGCTTTCCACCCATTGCTGCCATTAGCTCGTTGATTGCCGCTCCTAGCCAGGGAGCGAGCCAAGAACCGACCGCCGCAAGTCATCGTAGGAGCAAGGCTCCCGCTCAGACTTATGCACGTCTGGGCCATTCGGGTTCGGCTCCAGATCGAAGGAGGTGTGCTCTGAAGGTGCCGTATTCTGCGGTTGCAGAGCGCTGAACTAGGCAATGGGTCCGGAAACCAGACGCTCGCTAATGGCAGGTATGGGTCGAAAGCGGACGCTAGGAGTGGACGGCAAACATCTGAGAAAAGTTCGCAGGTGACTGCCTCCACCGCCAGAAGCCGGCTGCCAAACGCCTAACTGTTGCATCCAGCACACGGTGTGCCTTTCGCATGATCGGCGGGCTTGACAACTCCATCAGCCGCAATGAAAGTGAACGTTCTCAATATCGGGGCGTAGGGAGACCGCGCCGACGTTTGAGGGGGAGAGAAATCAATGCGTTCTTCGGCGGCTCGTGCACCCATGCACTGGTTGGTTGGCGTGTCTGCACTGGCGATGGTAGCGGTTCCGGGAACTGCGCTGGCCCAGGATGCAGCGACGACTGCAGGTCAACCTGGCGATTCGGAGATACCTCCGTCTCCGCCTGCCGACGAGGCGCCCGCAGGCGACATCGTCATCACCGGCATCCGTGCCAGCTTGCGCGCGTCAATGGACATCAAGCGCGATGCTTATGGTGTCGTCGATGCGATCTCGGCCGAAGACATCGGCAAGTTCCCGGACACGAACCTGGCGGAATCGCTCCAGCGCATCACCGGTGTGTCGATCGACCGTTCGAACGGCGAAGGCCAGTTTGTCACGGTTCGCGGATTTGGCCCTGAATTCAACCTGGTAACCCTTAACGGACGCCAGATGCCGACGTCCTCGCTGGGCGATGGCGCCAGCCCGCCGTCGTCGCGCTCCTTCGACTTCGCAAACATCGCGTCGGAAGGCATTTCCGCAGTCGAGGTCTACAAGACCGGCCGCGCCTCCATTCCGTCGGGCGGTATCGGATCGACCATCAACATCCGCACGCCGCGTCCGTTCGACAAGACGGGCATGCGCGGCAGCGTCGCGGTCAAGGGTGTCATCGACACCTCACGCGAAGGCGACTTGACGCCGACGCCGGAAATTTCCGGCATCTTCAGCGACACGTTCATGGACAATCGCGTCGGCATTCTCGTCACCGGTTCCTACCAGCGGCGCAAGGCCAGCACGAACCAGGCGAACGTCGGCTGGCGCGACGGATACCTGGGTTCCGAGAACAATTGGGGCTCGCTCGCACAGCCCGGCGACCCACGTTTTGGTAACATTATCAATCGGCCTGGTCCGACCGACGTTTACGAGGTTCCTCAGAACGCGTCGTACGACCTGAACCAGATCGACCGGAAGCGCGTGAACGGGCAGGCGGTTCTGCAGTTCGAGCCCGTCGACAATCTCGTCGGCACGATCGACTACACCTATTCGCGCAACACGGTCGAAGTTCGGAATGCCAACGTCGGCATCTGGTTCAATCACGGAGACACGTCCAGCGAGTGGACTGACGGTCCCGTTGCCGGGCCCGTGTTCTACACGGAGCGCTTCACGCCGCCGGATCCGGGCTGCGTCGCGCCGAACTCGACCTGCAACATCGGCAAGGACCTGTCCTACAGCGGCGCGCTGACGGCGAACCGCACCGTCAACAAGTCGCTCGGCGGCAATCTGCAGTGGAAGGGCATCGACAACCTGACCCTGACGCTGGACGGCCATCATTCGACGGCGGAATCGAAGCCGACCAACAAGTACGGCACCAGCGTTTCGGTCGGCACGGCGATCTTCGGCGTGACCAGCCAGACGATCAACTTCGACCACGACCTGCCGATCATCTCGTTCGACATGGCTGCCGGCGTCGACCCGATGAACAGGGCGCTGATCACTCCGACGGGCAATGCCTTCCGCAACGCCTACTTCAAGGACGAGATCAACCAGGGTCAGCTGACCGGGCGCTACGATTTCGACACGTCGTTCCTCGACAGCGTCGATTTCGGAGTCTCGTACACCGAGAACAAGATCCGCTCCGCCTACGGCTTCCTGCAGCACGACACCTGGGGCGGTGCCGGACCCGCGACCGACATTCCCGACGACATCTTCCGGCTGGTCACTCTGCCGGACAAGTTCGACGGCGTGTCGGGTCACAACGATCCGAGCATGGTCCAGAGCTTCTACTCCTGGGACTTCGAGCGGATGGTCGACCTGATCGACAGCCTCTACGGAGTCTGCGGCGGTGACGGTAACTGCCTCGCGGAGTTCACGGTCGACCGGCGCACGAAGGAGCGGACGTTCGCGCCGTATATCCAGCTGAACAACACGTTCGACCTGCTGACGCGCCCTGCGCACCTTGTGGCGGGCCTGCGCTACGAGAAGACGAAGGTCGACTCTTCGGCGTTGGTCCCGATCCCCTCTGGTACCCAGTGGGTCGCGGACAATGAGTTCAACGTCACCTACAGCGGCGACAGCGACTTCACGACATTCAAGGGCTCCTACAAGGAGTGGCTGCCGTCGGTCGACTTCGACATGTCGCCGATGGACAACGTGAAGCTGCGCGCTTCGTACAGCCACACAATCACCCGTTCAGACTATGCGAGCCTTCAGGGCGGCCGGACGATCGACACCTTGTTCCGAGTAGGCGGCGGCACCGGCAGCCAGGGCAACCCGGGCCTGCTTCCGTACAAGTCGAAGAACATCGATTTCTCGGCGGAGTGGTACTACGGGCCCGAAAGCTACGTCTCGATCGGCTATTTCCACAAGAACGTCAGCAACTTCATCTCTTCGACGCAGGTCCACACGCCGGCGTTCGACCTGCACACGCCGGTCGGAGGCCCGCGCTACAACGCTGCGCTCGCGGCACTGGGACCTGACGCCAGTGCAACGGCGATCCGGAACTACATCTTCCAAAACTATCCGGGCAGCTCGGCCCAGGCGCCGAACGGGCAGATCCTCATCTTCGGCCTGCCCGAGGATCCGCTGGTCGACTTCGTCATCAACACGCCGTTCAACAGCGACCAGAAGGCCAAGATCCACGGCTGGGAATTCGCGGTTCAGCATAGTTTCTGGGACACGGGCTTCGGCGTCATCCTGAACTATACGATCGTGAACGGGGACGCGAAGTACGACAACGCGCTGCCGTGGAACGTGCCGCAGTTCGCGCTGCCGGGTCTCAGCGACAGTGCCAACGCCGTGCTCTTCTACGACAAGAACGGGCTCCAGGCGCGTATCGCCTACAACTGGCGCGACGAGTTCCTGTCCGGAACGGGCATCAACCCGTTCTACATCGAAAAGTACGGACAGGTGGATGCCAGCGCGAGCTACGAGTTCCGCAAGGGGCTGTCGGCCTTTATCGAGGTCATCAACCTGACGGGCGAAGGCCGCAGGGGGCATCGCAGGTCCGACCGGAACGTGTTCTTCGCATCGCCGGGCGATGCCAGATGGTCAGGCGGTTTCCGCTTTACCTTCTGACGCGACAGGGATGCCGCGACCTTGCGGAAACGGTACCCTGCTGCGAGGATAGCTTCTCAAGCAGTTGAGCTTGGTGCGGGAGCGGCAGGCCGAGCGGACGGATTCGGGGCGTGACAACCGCAGTTTCGAAGGTTGTGATCGTAGGCGGCGGGACGGCCGGATGGCTCTCCGCATGCAGCATCGCGGCCGCTGCCGGGCCTGTTTCCGAGCGTCGCGTCGAAGTCATGCTCGTCGAATCCCCGGACATCCCGACCATTGGCGTCGGTGAGGGCACCTGGCCGACGATCAGGCGAACGCTGGAGCGGATCGGCATCTCGGAAGCCGAGTTCCTGGTCAGCTGCGATGCTTCGTTCAAGCAAGGCTCGCGGTTCGATGGTTGGCACACCGGTGAAGCCGGCGACCGTTATTACCATCCGTTCGTCGCGCCCATCGGCGGAGATCCCAGCGAAGCCGTAGAGGCCTGGCAACGCCATGCGCGGAGCGCCACTTTCGCCGAGGCTGTCTGCGCACAGCCGAAAGTCTGCGCGCTAGACCTCGCGCCGCGGCAGAGGACGATGCGGGATTATGCCGGCGCACTGAATTACGCCTACCATCTCGACGCCGCGAAGCTGGCCACGCTGCTCACCAGGCACGCGACCCAGCGGCTGGGGGTCCGCCACATCCGCGACCATGTCACGGAAGTGGAGATGGCCGGGAACGGGGACATCGCCGGAGTGCGTACGCGCGACAACGGACTGATCGAAGGCGACCTGTTCCTCGACTGCACGGGGCATTCCGCGCTGCTGATCGGCGATCGCTACGGAGTGCCATTCGTCGATCGCTCCGCGCAGTTGTTCAACGATCGAGCGTTAGCAGTGCAGGTGCCCGTGGCGCCGGGCATTGCGATCGCTTCGCAGACGATCGGGACCGCGCACGCAGCGGGCTGGCTGTGGGACATCGGCCTTCCGACCCGGCGCGGTATCGGCTGCGTCTATTCGTCGAGCCACATGAGCGACGAAGCCGCGGCGGAGACGCTCGAGGCTTACATCCGGCGCTCCACTCCTGGAGCGTCCATCGACGATCTTTCGCCCCGGCGCCTGACATTCCGTTCCGGTCATCGTCAGACCTTCTGGCATCGCAACTGCCTTGCCATTGGCCTCTCCGCGGGATTCCTCGAGCCGCTTGAAGCATCCGCCATCGTCCTCATCGAGCTTTCGCTCAACGCGCTGATCGAGAACTTCCCGGCGTCGCGCGACACGATGGAAATCCACGCGGGGCGCTTCAATCGCCTGTTCTCCTATCGCTGGGACCGGATTATCGAATTCCTGAAGCTGCACTATGTACTCAGCGAGCGAACCGAGCCGTATTGGCAGGATCACCGCCGCGCGGATTCCATTCCGGAGCGCCTCGCCGAATTGCTGCGCCTCTGGCACGACCAGCCGCCGTCGACATTCGATTTGCCGGAGATGGACGAGATTTTCCCCGCAGCCAGCTATCAGTACGTGCTCTATGGCATGGGTTATCCGGGGCCGAGACTGGGCCCGCTAACGGAGCCGTCGCAGGCCGACCTCAGCGGAGCCTTGCGGACGGTCAGCGATCGCTCACGGGCATTATCGTCGGCCCTTCCAACGAACCGCGCGTACCTCGACGCCTTGCGCGCCGCGCATGAGCCGATGCCGGCGGGAACAGTCCAATGAGCACGCACGAAATCCTGACGGCGGAAGCGCACCGCGACCTTCGCATCCGCACCGAGCGCAACGCGGATCTCGGCGACGCAGTCATGTCCTGCGTCACCGTGCCCGACGAGTTTCGCCGAGTTCAGAACGAATATCCGATCCTGTTCCGGCTCAGTCCGGAGCGCGACAGCTTCACCGCGCTGGCCATCTTCGGTTTCGAAACCGGCGAGAACCTGTTTCTCGAGGATGGGAAGTGGGATGCGCGCTACCGGCCGCTCGCCATGGAGATCCAGCCGTTCCTGATCGGCACGCCCGCCGAGGAGGGCGGTGGGCGGCAGGTCCATATCGACACGGCGAGCAGCCGCATCGGGAAGGGCGAAGGCGTCCGTGTCTTCGACGAGCATGGCCGTCCCACGCCTTTCCTCGAGAACATCGCCGACCAGCTTGGCGCTCTCCACGAGGGGTATCAGGCCTCTTCCGACTTCTTCGCGTCGCTACGCCGGCACGATCTGCTCGAGCCGATGACCCTTGAGGTGACGCTGAACGACGGATCGAAGAACCGGCTGGTCGGCTTTCACACGATAGACGAAGCGAGGCTTGAAGTGCTCGACGCCGACGCGGTGGGTGAGCTGCACGAGAACGGCCACCTGATGCCGATCTTCATGGCCGTCGCATCGCTTAGCAACCTGACCGCTCTCATCGCGCGCAAGAACAAGAAGATCGGCCATGGCTGAGGCTGATCCGGGTGCCATCGGCCAGATCGCGCCAATCGAGGAAATTTCGATTGCGGACGCCCCCGCTCTCGACGAGCAGCTCCGGAATGCGACCAAGCCCTTCGTCGTGCGCAGCCTCGTATCCGACTGGCCACTGGTGGAAGCCGGCAAGAAGTCCGGCCGCGAGGCGCGCGAATATCTGCTGCGCAAGCGCCGCAACGCGCAATTCACCGTGTCTATTGGCGAACCGGGCACGGGCGGGCGCCTGTTCTACGACGATGCGATGCAGATGAACTTCCGCACGGTGCGCGCGAAGCTTCCCGAGATCTTCGCGCAGATCGATGCGGCCGAGGACCAGGCCGACCCACCGCCGATCTATCTCGCCTCCATAGACATGCACGATTTCTTCGACGGGCTTCACGAGGCCAATCACGTCGACCTCGGCAAGCGCGATTGTCTAGCCAGCATCTGGATCGGGACGCGAACGCGGATCGCGGCGCACAACGACTTCCCGCAGAACCTGGCCTGCGTCGCGGTCGGCAGACGGCGCTTCACGCTCTTTCCGCCCGACCAGTTCCGAAACCTCTACCTCGGGCCGATCGACAATACGCCGGCGGGGCGCGCCGTCAGCATGGCCGACCTGCACAATCCGGACTTCGCCGCGCACCCGCGATTCCGCGAGGCGCTGAAGTATGCGCAGGTGGCAGAGCTCGATGCAGGCGACGCGCTCTACATCCCCTCCATGTGGTACCATCACGTCGAAGGGCTCGATCGCTTCAACATCCTCGTGAATTATTGGTGGCGCGAGACGCCGCGCTGGCTCGGCCAGCCGCAGGATGCGCTCAATCACGCCATGCTCTCCATCCGCGACCTGCCCGAAGGCGAAAAGGCGCACTGGCGCGAGCTGTTCGACTATTACGTGTTCGGAAAGCCTGAGGAGGTTACGGCCCACATTCCGGAGAAGGGCCGCGGAGTGCTCGGCCCTCTGACGACGGAGACGGCATCGCGCATCCGCAGTTTCCTGTTGAGGCAGCTTAGCCGATGAGCGGCGAGCACCGGCTTCGCCGTATCGTCGTCGCTGGCGGCGGAACCGCCGGCTGGATGGCGGCTGCCGCCATCGCGCGCACCTTGGGGAAGGTTGTCGACCTCACCTTGATTGAGTCCGACGCGATCGGGACGATTGGCGTCGGTGAGTCTACCATCCCGCCGCTGGTGACCTACAACCGCCTGCTCGGCATCAACGAAGCCGAATTCATGCGGGCGACCAACGCTACCTTCAAGCTCGGCATTCTATTCGATCATTGGAAGGACGTCGGCCACCGCTACTTCCATTCGTTCGGCCTGACGGGGAAGGACCATTGGTCCGCCGGTTTCCAGCACTTCTGGCTCTACGGCCTGGAGAAGGGACATCACGAGTCCTACGACGATTATTGCCTGGAGCTGATCGCGGCGCGGGAGGGCAAGTTCGCGCACCTTCCCGACGATCGCATGAACTATGCGTATCAGCTCGATTCCACGCTCTATGCGAAATTCCTGCGTGGCATGGCGGAAGGCGACGGCTGCAAGCGCGTAGAAGGCAAGATCGCCGATGTCGAGCTGGACGGCGAGAAGGGCGACATCGCTGCACTGCTGCTGGAGGACGGCACGCGGATCGAAGGCGATCTCTTCCTCGACTGCACCGGATTCAGAGCGCTGCTGATCGGTCAGACTTTAGGCGTCGGACATGACGATTGGACCCATTGGCTGCCATGCGATTCCGCCATTGCGGTGCAGACGGAGAGCGTCGGTCCGGCGGTGCCTTACACCCGCGCGATCGCGCACGACGCTGGCTGGCAGTGGCGCATTCCGCTGCAGCACCGCGTGGGCAACGGTTACGTCTGGTGCAGCCGCTATCGCGAGCAGGACGCGGCGATGGAGCGCCTCCTCGCCAACGTCGAAGGCGAGGTGCTCACGAAGGCGAACATCCTGCGCTTCGGTGCCGGCATGCGGCAGAAGCAGTGGCACCGGAACTGCGTCGCGGTCGGTTTGTCGGGCGGCTTCATGGAGCCGCTGGAATCGACCAGCATCCACCTGATCCAGCGCGCCGTGCTGCGCATCATCCGCATGCTTCCGCTACGCGAGATCAGCGAGCGCGACGTGAATGAATTCAACGATCAGCAAATCACGGACATGGTGCAGATCCGCGACTTCCTGATCCTGCACTATAAAGCGACCGAACGGGACGACAGCGACTTCTGGCGGTACTGCCGCGACATGCCGATTCCGGACACGCTCGAGCAGAAGATGGAGCTGTTCCGCGAGACCGGCCTCGTCTTCCGCAAGAATGACGAATTGTTCGTCGAGAACAGTTGGGTGCAGGTGATGATGGGGCAGGGCATCACGCCACGATCCTATCACCCGATTGCCGAGAAGCTGTCCGACGAAGAGCTGGCGAAGCTCCTCGCGACGATCCGCGAAACCGTCGCGCGCACCGTCGCGTCGCTTCCGGACCATGAAGCCTACGTGTCACGCTATTGCGCCACGTCTCGCGCGGCGGCCGCATAGCCCGTGAACGACGGGGCGACGGCAAAGGTGTCGGTAGACGAGAAGCGCGGCAAGCGCCCGAAGTCGGCCACGATCAAGGATGTCGCCGCCGAAGCCGGCGTCTCTCTGCAAACCGTTTCCCGCGTGATCAACAAGGGACCGAACGTACGACCTGCCATCGTCGAGCGCGTCAACGCAGCGATCGAAAAGCTCGGCTACGTCCCCAGCCTCGCCGCAAGGCGCATGGCCGGCAAGCGGTCTTACCTATTGCTCGCGCTGAACGACCGCGATCGTACCATCGAAGGCTGGCGGTCCGGCGACGGTACCGACTGGGTCGACCAGATGCTTCTCGGCGGCATGCTGGAATGCGCGAAGCACGGCTATCGCATGATCTTCGAGCTGGTCGACACGCACAGTTCGAACGTGGAACGCGAGCTGACGTCGGCCCTGGGGGCCATCCACCCGGACGGTGTGATCCTGACGCCCCCGCACGGCGATAACCCGATCATTCGCCACCTCCTGACCGAAAAGCACATCCCCTTCGCGCGGATCGGATCGGCTGGACCAGGGCCGGGGTTCGCCATCGCCATGGACGACGCGGCTGCAGCGGCTGCCGCCGTGAACCATCTGGTGGCGCTTGGTCATCGACGCATCGCTTACATCACCGGGAGCGATGAGTACGCGCTTAGCGCTGCCCGTCTGAAGGGATATCGTGACGCCATGGCCAAAGCCGGCTTGGGTGCTGACGATTCCCTCGTCGCAAGGGGCGACTTCACGTACCAGTCGGGCATCGAATCGGCGCAACGCCTGCTGGCACTGGCGGACCGCCCGACCGCAATAGTCGCCAGCGGCGATCAAATGTCCTTGGCTGCTCTCGAAGTCGCCAATTCCGAGGGCTTTTCGGTTCCCGACGACCTTTCGATCGTCAGCTTCGACAATACGCCCATCGTGAAGTTCAGCGCGCCCTCGTTCACTGCTATTCGCCAGCCGATCTCGGAGATGACGGCGCGTGCGGCGCAGCTCCTGATCAACGGCGGCAAGACCGACCGCGAGTCCGGCCCAGACATCCTGCCCTTCGATCTCATCGTGCGCGGCTCGACCGCGCCGCCACCGCAACGTGCTTGACCGGCGGCGGACATTCCTCATCCTGTTCGCGCTGGCGAACGCTGGAGGCGTGGTCGCTTATGCGCCGCTGCTGACGTTGATCTTCCCTGCGCGGATCTGGGCCATCGCCGGCGATTCCGCCATTCAATGGCTGAGCGCCGCAACCTTCGCGGGCGCGATCGCTGCGAGTATCGGCAACGTCGCCTTCGGCTGGGCAAGCGACCTGGTGGGCACTCGCCGAATCTGGGCAGCCGCGGGCCTCTGCCTCACGATCGTCAGCTATGTCCTAATGTATTTCGCATCGTCGCTTTTCGAAATCGTGAGCGCGATCGTCTTCTACCAATTGGCGCTCAACATGCTGCTGTCGCCGCTGACTGCCTGGGCGGCGGACGTCGTGCCTGACGAGGAGAAGGGCTTCCTCGGCGGCTGGCTTGCGGCCGGACCTCCGATCGGCGCCATTGCCGGCGTGCTGGCGACGCAATTCGCCGGGGAGCGCGTGCAGTTCAGCATTCTCTGCCTGCTGATCGTCTCCCTGACGATGCCGCTACTTCTTCTGCGGCGCGTACCGGCGGTAGAGCCGTCCGCGCCGGTTCGACAGGACCGGGCAAGGCAGCTGAAGGTCGATTTCGCACTGCTTTGGATCGCGCGACTTATCGTCCAGGTCGCAGGGGCGGTGCTGTTCGCTTTCCTGCTGTTCTTTTTCAGGAGCCTGCCCAGTCCGATCGCGCAATCGGATGTCGCGGTCCTGTCGGCGACGACGCTCAGCATCGCCTTTCCTTTGACCATCGGGCTCGGAAGGCTTTCGGACCGGATTGGGCCGCGCAAGCCTTTCCTCGTAGCAACCGTGCTCTTGGCTGCCGCAGGTCTCATGATCATGGCGATGCAGACCGAGACGCGCACGGCCATGCTGGGCTACGCGATCTTCGAGTGCAGCGTCGGCATTTTCCTCGCGTTGCACAACGCCTACGCCATGCAGGTGCTGCCTTCGCCGGTCCGACGCGGCCGGGACATGGGCATCCTCAACCTGACGAATACATTCCCCGCGCTCATCGCGCCCGTGCTGACGATCCTAGTCATTCCCGGCCACGGCTTCGGAATGCTGTTCGTCGTCCTCGCCGTGCTCATGGCGCTTGCTGCCTTGTGCCTGCTGATGGTGCGCGGCGATGCTAGGTTCGACATGCGGTCCGGGCAGCCGATCACCGCCGCATGATGTTCACCAACAGTGTCGATCCGCCTTGGCAGATGTTAGCGCTCACATTAGGGATTGAGGTATGAGTACGATCGAGCGAGCGCGGGTTGTCATTACGTGCCCCGGCCGCAACTTCGTTACGCTCATCATCGAAACCAGCGACGGCGTTCGCGGCGTCGGCGACGCGACGCTGAACGGCCGCGAACTGGCCGTGGCATCCTATCTACAGGACCATGTCATCCCATGCCTGATCGGCCGCGATCCGCATCGCATCGAGGACATCTGGCAGTTCCTCTATCGCGGCGCGTACTGGCGACGCGGACCGGTCACCATGTCCGCCATCGCCGCGGTCGACATGGCTCTATGGGACATCAAGGGGAAGGTCGCCGGGCTGCCGCTTTATCAGCTGCTCGGTGGGGCCTCACGGCAGGGCGTGATGGTCTACGGCCATGCGAACGGAAGCACGGTTGCTGAAACCGTCGAAGCGGCGCTCGAATATAAGACGCAAGGCTACAAGGCGATCCGATTGCAGAGCGGCGTGCCGGGACTCGCCTCGACCTACGGGGTTTCGAAGGATCGCTACTTCTATGAGCCAGCGGATGCCGATCTTCCGACCGAGAATGTTTGGTCGACCGAGAAGTATCTCCGCTCGGTGCCGGACCTGTTCGCCGCTGCCCGCGACGCGCTCAGCTGGGACGTGCATCTGCTGCACGACGTGCATCACCGCCTGACGCCGATCGAAGCTGCCCGGCTCGGCAAGGACCTCGAGCCGTATCGCCCATTCTGGATGGAAGACGCGGTCGTTGCCGACAATCAGGAGAGTTTCCGGCTCGTCAGGCAGCACACGACGACACCGCTCGCGGTCGGAGAGATCTTCAACAGCATCTGGGACGCGAAGCTGCTGATCCAGGAGCAGCTGATCGACTACATCCGCGCGACGGCGGTGCACGCCGGCGGGATCACGCACCTTCGCCGGATCGCAGCCTTCGCAGACATGTTCAACGTCCGCACCGGCTGCCACGGCGCCACCGACCTGTCGCCCATCTCGATGGCCGCCGCGCTGCACTTCGACCTGTCGGTCCCGAACTTCGGCATCCAGGAATATATGCGGCACACGGAAGAGACGGACGCAGTCTTTCCGCACGCCTACACGTTCGCGAATGGCGCCATGCATCCGGGCGAGGCACTAGGTCTTGGCGTGGACGTGAACGAAGAACTCGCCGCTCGCTACGAATACAAGCGCGCCTACCTTCCAGTGAATCGGCTGGAAGACGGGACGATGTACAATTGGTGAGCCGGAAGCTCACTCTTCATCCGGACCGGCTGTTCCCGGCCGAGGAGCGCACGCGGTCAATTGCGCGGGGCCTCTACCAAAGCGTTCGAGATATCCCGATCGTCAGTCCGCACGGGCACACGGATCCGGCGTGGTTCGCAACGAACGAACCATTCGCGAACCCGGCCGAGCTGCTGATCATTCCCGACCATTATTTGCTGCGGATGCTCTACAGCCAAGGCGTTCCGCTCGAGCACCTCGGCGTTCCACCCGCGCAGCCCGATCGGCGAGAAGCCTGGCGCTGCTTCGCCGAGAACTACCAGCTCTTTCGGGGCACTCCGTCGCGCATGTGGCTCGACTGGGTCTTCGCTGAGATCTTCGGCCTCGACGTACGTTTGTCGGCAGAGACCGCCGATCTTTATTACGACACGATCGACGCAGCGCTGCGTACGGCGGAGTTCCGGCCGCGCGCCCTGTTCGACCGCTTCAAGATCGAGGTGCTGGCGACCACCGAGAGTCCGCTGGATACCCTCGAACAGCACCGCGCCATTCGCGAGTCAGGGTGGAAGGGCCGGGTGATCACGGCCTATCGCCCGGACCCGGTGATAGATCCGGAATATCCGGGCTTTGCAGATAATCTCAGAGAATTCGGTGAACTCACCGGCGAGGACGTCTCCACCCACGCCGGCTACCTTCGCGCTCACGAGGGCCGCCGCGCTTTCTTCCGAGAGGCGGGCGCGACTTCCACGGATCACGGTCATCCAACGCCTTTTACGGCGGACTTGCCGCGCGAGCAGGCCGAGGCGCTCTACGCGAAGATATTCGGCGGCGGTTTTGCGGCCGCCGATGCCGAGCTCTTCCGCGGACAAATGCTGACCGAGATGGCGCGGATGAGCGTGGAGGATGGCATGGTCATGCAGATCCATCCGGGCGTGTATCGCAGCCACAATCCGCAGCTGCTCGACCGCTTCGGACGCGACAAGGGCGCGGACATTCCAGTCGCAACCGAATATGTGCGCAACCTCAAGCCGTTGCTCGACCGCTTCGGGAATGACGCGCGGCTCACGGTCATTCTGTTTACGCCCGACGAAACGACCTACTCGCGCGAACTTGCGCCGCTGGCGGGTCACTACCCGGCGCTTCGGCTGGGTCCCCCCTGGTGGTTCCACGACAGTCCCGAAGGGATGCGCCGTTTTCGCGAACAGGCGACCGAAACCGCGGGTTTCTACAATACGGTCGGCTTCATCGATGACACGCGCGCGTTCCTGTCCATCCCGGCGCGCCACGACATGGCTCGGCGGATGGACTGCGGTTTCTTGGCGCGCATGGTGGCCGAACATCGTCTGGATGAAGACGAAGCGTATGAAGTCGCACACCAACTGGCGTACGATCTCGTGAAGGCGGCATTCAAGCTATGAGGCCGCGGCTTTCAAACGCGACGCTGGCCGACCTCCCGACGAACGTGCGGAGGCCGCAATACGACCGTAGCGCGCTCAAGACCGGCGTATTTCATATCGGGCTCGGCGCCTTTCATCGCGCGCATCAGGCGCCCTTGTTCCAGGCGCTGGCGGAACAGGGCGATCTCCGGTGGGGCGTCATCGGCGCATCCCTCCAATCGCCTTCAGTGAGAGACATTCTTGCGCCGCAGAACTTCCTGTACACGCTGGCAATCGATGACGGCGATGTTCGCGACATCAGCGTCATCGATGTGATGCGCGGCGCCTTGGTAGCGCCGGAAGACCCTTCGCGTCTCGTCCCCGGCATCGCTTCTTCTGTAGTGAAGATCGTGACGGTGACAGTCACGGAAAAAGGCTACAAGCTCGACGCCTCCGGAGCGCTTGCCGTGAACGACAATGCAGTCGCTTCGGACATGGCAAGCCTCGATGCACCGACGACCATGCCGGGCATTCTCGCTGCAGGCTTGCTGGAG
The DNA here is from genome assembly GCF_022568775.1 of Sphingomonas telluris. Classification (NCBI taxonomy): domain Bacteria; kingdom Pseudomonadati; phylum Pseudomonadota; class Alphaproteobacteria; order Sphingomonadales; family Sphingomonadaceae; genus Sphingomonas; species Sphingomonas telluris. The sequence continues at coordinate 782,150 of NZ_JAKZHW010000002.1, forward strand.
CGCCGCCGCCGGGGACTTCCGCCTCTTACGATCATCTCGTGCGACAATATCGCGGCTAACGGTCCCAAGCTTCGGTCGAGTGTGACGCAGATTGCTGGTGCGCACGACCGGTCAGGTGCTGACTGGATCAGGCAAAATTGCGCCTTCCCCGCAACCATGGTCGATCGGATCGTTCCCGCGACGCACGAGGCGGACATCGAGGCCATCTCCGCGCATATCGGCGCGACCGATTGCGCGACGGTGCGTACGGAGCCCTTCTCTCAATGGGTGATAGAGAACCGCTTCGCGGGCGAGCGGCCGGATTTTGAAGCAGCCGGCGCGCAGATCGCCAACGATATCGCGCCCTGGGAACAGGCCAAGCTTCGACTGCTGAACGGCGCGCACTCGACCATGGCTTACGTTGGTGTTCTCGCCAGCATCACGACGGTGGATCGCTTCGTCGCGCAGCCGTGGGGAAGGGGGCTTGTAGAACGGCTTTGGGATGAAGTCAGTCCCACGCTGAGCACGTCTCCTGGCCTGGATATCGGTCAGTACCGACGAACACTCATGAAGCGGTTCGGGAACTCGGCGCTCGGCCATCGGCTGCAGCAGATCGCCATGGACGGTTCGCAGAAGCTTCCGCAGCGCCTGGTCGGTCCGGCGCTCGAGCTCATTGATCGTGGCCGCCCTTACGCGACCGTCGCGTTTGCGATCGCTGCCTGGATCCGGTGCCAATCTGGGCGAAGCGACTGCGGAGGACACTTCAGGGTCGAGGATCCCTTGGCGTCCACAACGGCTCGGCTCTCCGTCTCTATAACCGATCCTAAGGAACTTGCCGCAGCAATGCTCGGACTGGAGGCCATCTTCCCTCCGCGGTTGGCACGTGACGATGCCTTCGTCTCGCAGGTCGCAAGCCATCTCGACGCCTTCCAGCGGCTGGGCGCGAAGGCGGCAACCGAACGCTTCCTAGGGGCTGGTCGATGAGTGTGGACCAGCCTGGCTCGATCCTTTGCTTCGGAGAGGTTCTCCTCCGCCTGAGCGCAGAACGCGGTACAAAGCTTGTCAACGCACAAAGGTTTGATGCCCACATTGGCGGGTCTGAGGCGAATGTCGGTGCTCTGCTTGCCCAACTCGGTCACTCGGTGCAGATGGTCACGGTTTTGGCCCGCTCGTCGCTCGGCCATCAGTGCGAAGCCGAGCTTCGCCGCGTCGGTATTGGTACCTCGCATTCCGTTCGCGCCGAAGGGCGTCAGGGGCTTTACTTCCTCGAAGGTGGAGGCGCTGCGGGGCGGATCATCTACGACCGCGGGGGGTCTGCCTTCGCGCAGAATGCCAATCTCCTCGACTGGTCGGCGCTGGTCGGACACGCGAGCTGGTTTCATCTGTCAGGCATCGATCTGGCACTCGGCGACATTGCAGCGGAGGCCGCGCTAGATGCCGTCAAGACCATGGCAAGTGCGGGCGTCGCCATATCGTTCGACGTCAATCACCGCGCCTCGCTTTGGGAGGGCCGTTCCAAATCCGAACTCGCTCGGGTCCGGGACGTCATGGCTCTGACGGACTATTTGTTCGCAAGCCCGCGCGACCTGGCGCGCACGCTCGGCTGCGAGATCGCTCAAGCGACCCAATCGGCGTTCGGCACGTTCGACCGGCTCACGCTGATCGCCTCGACCCAGCGCCTCTTGCAGCAGCAGCGCCTGTCGGTGCGGATCGCGACGCGTGAGCAGGCGCACGAGACGAACGGCGCATCCCTCGGTTGTGTCGTCGATCGCATCGGGTCCGGCGACGCGTTCGCGGGGGCAGTCATTGATGGAATCCTGCGAGGCGCTTCGCTCGAGGAATGCGCCAACTTCGGGCTGGCCGCAGCCATATCGAAGCACGGGATCGCTGGCGACCGCTGGATCGGCACGCGGGAAGAGCTGGAATCCTTCAATCCCTTCTCGCCGGGCGACGTTCGGCGATGAAGGGGGTTCGCGCGAGTTCCGCTGCCTCGATCGGCGAGATCATGCGGGTTTCGCCCGTCATTCCGGTCCTGACGTTGCATGATCCGAGTGGAGCACGCGGGATCGCGGAGGCCCTGGTTGCAGGCGGACTGCGCGTTCTGGAAGTCACACTGCGCACGCCCGCGGCGCTCAAGATCATTGAGGGTCTGCGCGGCGTCGACGGCGCGATCGTCGGTGCCGGCACGGTGCTGAACGCGAGCCAGCTCGATGACGCGATTTCGGCAGGTGCCGAATTCGCGGTCTCTCCCGGACTGACAGAGCCGCTTACTTTAAGAGCCGTGGCTCGACGCATCCCGTTCCTGCCCGGCGTCGCCACGGCCGGTGACATCATGCGCGGGCTCGACCTGGGGCTCAGCCATTTCAAATTCTTCCCTGCGGAGACTTCGGGTGGCATCCCCACGCTGAAGGCGCTGTCGGCGCCTTTCGCCAACGTCCGCTTCTGTCCAACCGGCGGGGTCAGCGAGGCGACCGGACCTTCATGGCTCGCGCTTCCTCAGGTGCTTTGCGTCGGCGGCAGCTGGCTCGTTCCAAGCGGCCCGCCGGATCTCAATTCCATCGAGGCAGCGGCACGGCGCGCTGCGTCATTCAAACCAAATTCGGGAGGGGCAGCATGAGAGGCATCAAGGGACTGTGTGCGGGCCTTCTACTGAGCGCCATGGCCGTAGCGCCGGCGACCGCGGCGCCTTCCGTGAACTCGGTCGCATTCCAGAGCCTCGTTCCCGAAGGCAGCACACCGACCATTATCGCCAACGGGCTGAAATGGTCTGAAGGTCCGGTCTGGATCCCGGAAGACGGCGGCTACCTGCTCTTCAGCGACGTCCCCAACAATCGCATTCACCGCTGGTCGGCGGATGGGGGCCAGACGCTGTTCCTGGAGCCGTCCGGCGGCAGCGAGACGAAGGGCTTCCGCGAACCCGGATCGAACGGGCTGAAGCGCGGACCGGCAGGCTTCATCATCCTGGCCGATCAGGGCAATCGCGGTGTCGCCCTCTTAAACCTGAAGACGCACGCCAAGCGCATCCTCGCCGAGCGATACGCGGGCAAGCGGCTCAACAGCCCGAATGATGTCGCCGCGGGCCCGGACGGCGCGATCTGGTTCACCGATCCGCCTTACGGCCTTGAAGGCCTCGACGCCTCGCCGCTCAAGGAGCAGCGCTTCAACGGCGTTTATCGCCTCGACCGCAACGGACGGGTGACGCTGATCGTTTCCCGCCTGACTTTCCCGAACGGACTGGCCTTCTCACGGGACGGCCGGACCCTCTACGTCTCCAGCTCGGACCCGGAAAAAGCCGTCATCATGGCGTACAAGCTCGGGACCGGCGGCAAGATCTTGTCGCGTCGGCTGTTCGCCGATTTCACTGCCCAAGCCAAGGCCGGGAAGCCCGGCCTCCCCGACGGAATGACGGTCGACGAGCGGGGCAATCTCTGGGCGACCGGACCGGGCGGCGTGCACGTACTCAGCCCCTCGGGGCGCGAGATCGGCCTGATCGGTCACGACAAGGCGATCTCCAACTGCACGTTCGGCGGCGCGGACGGACGCACGCTCTTTATGACCGCGTCCGACCAGGTGCTTTCACTGCGGACCAATGTTCACGGAGCGCCGGTGAGGATGCCGGCAATCCCCGGCAGGAGGACCAAGCCATGACGATGGATGTTTCCCGGCGCGGATTGATCGGAGCGGGCGTCGGCGCGGCGCTGCTGCCCTCGGTCGCAAAGGCCCAGGCGATGACCGGCAAGGCCACGGTCGGCGTCGCGGTCGTCGGCCTCGGCAAGCTGTCGCTCAACCAGATCATCCCGGGTTTTCGCAATTGCCGCAGTGCGCGGCTCGCCGCGGTGGTGAGTGGCCATCCCGAAAAGGCGCATCGCATCGCGGAAGAGCAGAAGCTCTCGCCGCGCTCCGTATACACCTATGCCGACTACGACAGGATCGCGTCGGATCCGAACATCGACGTCGTTTACATCGTGCTGCCGAACTTCATGCACGCCGAATATACGATCCGCGCGCTGAAGGCCGGCAAGCACGTCCTGTGCGAAAAGCCGATGGCCACGACCATCGGCGATGCCGAGCGGATGATTGCTGCCGCCCGGACCGCGAACCGGCACTTGATGATCGCCTACCGCTGTCATTACGAGCCGCTCAATCTCGCGGGGATGCGGCTGCTGCGGTCGGGAGAGCTCGGAAAGACGCGCGTCGTCTCCACGGTCATGGGCCGCCAGGCCGACCCGTCCGACCCGTCGGATGCCTGGCGGCTCGACATGATGAAGTCGGGCGGAGCGCTGACCGACATGGGGATCTACGGCGTGAATGGCGCCCGCTATCTGCTCAACGAGGAGCCGACCGAGATTCAGGCCTGGTCGCAGACCGACAAATCGGACCCGCGCTTCCGCGACGTGGTCGACCTTTACTCCTGGCAGGCCCGCTTCCCGTCGGGTGCGATCGCGACCGGATCGACCTCGTTCAACTATGCCGCGACCATGTCGTGGGAGGTGCAGAGCGAAAACGGGAAGATCACCGCCGATCCGGGCTGCTTCTACAGCGGCAATCGCCTGACGCTCGGCGGTACCAAGGTCGCCACGCCGGAAATCCGCGAGATCGACCAGTTCGCACGCGAGATGGACTGGATAGCGGACGTCGTGCGCGGGAAGGCGCCGATGGTCTCGACCGCCGAGGAAGGCCTGCAAGACATGCGGCTGATGATGGCGATCATGGAGTCGGCAGCGAAGGGCGGCGCCAGCGTCGCAACCAACTACGGCTTCCGGCGGCCCGTGGATCCGGCTGCGGTGGTGGATCTGCCGAAGGCATAGGCTTCGACAAAGGGGAGAGAGATGCGTTCAACACGAGCCTTGTTGCTTGGCGCCGCTGCGGTGCTCTTTGCAGCGCCAGCGTCGGCCGACAGCTTGGACGACCTCATCGCCAAGATGACGTTGGAGGAGAAGGCGGCCCAGCTCCAGGATAGCGCGCCTGCCATCCCTCGCCTGGGCCTTCCTGCCTACAGCTATTGGAACGAGGCACTTCACGGCGTTGCGCGATCCGGCGAGGCGACCGTCTTCCCGCAGGCTATCGGCATGGCCGCGACCTGGGACAAGTCGCTGATCCTTGCCGAGGGCAAGACGATCGCGATCGAAGCTCGCGCCAAGTACAATCAGGCGCAGAAGGAGGGGAACAGCGGGCGCTATTTCGGGCTCAATTTCTGGTCGCCGAACATCAACATCTTCCGCGATCCGCGCTGGGGCCGCGGGCAGGAAACACTGGGTGAGGATCCTTTCCTGACAGGAACGCTTGCGACGCAGTTCATCCGCGGCATCCAGGGCGACGATCCGAACTTCCTCAGCGCGGCAGCAACGGCGAAGCATCTCGCCGTTCACAGCGGCCCGGAGTCCGACCGCCATCAGTTCAATGTGAATCCTTCTCGTCAGGATCTTTCCGAGACGTACCTACCGGCATTCCGGCGGGCGGTGATCGACGGCAAGGCCGAGATCGTCATGTGCGCCTACAACGCGGTCGATGGGAAGCCCGCCTGCGCCAACGATCAACTCGTAAACGGCACGCTGCGGAGGGATTGGGGTTTCGCGGGCCACGTGACGTCCGATTGCGGCGCAATCGACGACATCACGACCGGCCACAAATTCACCAAGAACAATGTCGAGGCGACGGCTGTCGCGGTGAAGGCCGGCACCGACATGAACTGCGGCTTCAAGAACGAATACCTCGACCTGCCGAAGGCGGTCGCAGCGGGGCTGATCGACGAGAAGGAGATAGACGCATCGCTGAAGAGACTGTTCGGGACCCGCGCGAAGCTCGGCATCCTTCCGACGTCGACGAAGACGCCCTGGTCGAACCTCCCCTATTCGGCGAACCATTCGCCGGAGCATCGGGAATTGGCGTTGCGTGCGGCGCGCGAAGCGATCGTTCTCCTGAAGAACGACGGCATTCTTCCACTCTCACCGGGCAAGAAGGTGGCTGTGGTCGGGCCGACGGCTGCATCACTGATCGCACTGGAGGGCAATTACAACGGCACGCCTGTAGGCGCAGTCCTTCCCGTGGATGGGATCACAGCGACTTATGGCGCGCAGCGCGTGCGTTACGCCCAGGGGTCGCCGTTCGTGAGCGAGCTGCCGCTGCCCGTGTCGCGCACCGCACTCGGCGAGGGCGTTACCGCGACCTTCTACAAGGGCACCGAACTGGCCGGAACGCCCGTTGCGACGCAGCGCTACCGCGACTTCGACGTGAACTGGAACTGGATCTCGCCGACGGCAAGCGTGAACCCGAACGACTTCTCGGTACGATTTACCGGCACGATCAAGGTTCCCGAGCCCGGTACGTACCGCTTTCAGCTTGAGCGCCGCCGCTGCGACGCGAATGCCCAGGTGGAGCGCTACACGATCCGCATCGAAGGCGCCGACCCGCTGACCGTCGAGGAGAAGTGCAGCGCTCGCGATGCGGGCGGCTCCGCCAATGCGGTGTCGGTGAAGTTCGACGATGCTCGCCCCCGGCCGTTCACGGTCGAATATGCGCACCGGCATGCTGGGCACGGGTATGCGCCGGCGCTCACGTTCGTCTGGCAAACACCCGACGGAGCGCTGCAACGCGAGGCGATTCGCACCGCTGGGGGGGCTGACGTCGTCCTGGCGTTCGTGGGCCTAAGCGCCTGGCTCGAAGGCGAGGAAATGGACGTGAAAGTCCCGGGCTTCACCGGCGGCGATCGCACGGACATTCGCCTACCCGCCGCGCAGCGCGAACTGCTGGCAGCGCTCGAAGCCACCGGCAAGCCGGTCGTCATCGTTCTCCAGGCCGGATCGGCCGTCTCGCTGGGCGACGAGGGCAAGAAGGCCCGCGCCATCGTCAACGCCTGGTACGGTGGTGAGCAGGGCGGCCGCGCCATCGCCGACGTGCTCAGCGGCAAGTACAACCCCGCGGGCCGGCTCCCGATCACCATCTACGAAGGTAGCGAGCGACTTCCCGACTTTGCCGACTATTCGATGCGCGGCCGGACTTATCGCTACTTCACGGGCAAGCCCGAGTACCCCTTTGGTTACGGGCTGAGCTACACGGGCTTCGGCTATTCCGATGCGAAGGTCGACGCGGGTTCATTGGCGGCAGGGAAGGGCCAACGCGTATCTGTCCGGGTGCGCAACGACGGCAAGCTCGACGGCGACGAAGTCGTCCAGCTCTACATATCGACGCCAGATCGACGCGACGTTCCGCTGCGGTCTCTGAGGGGCTTCGAACGTGTGCGTCTCGCTCCCGGTGAATCGCGAACGATCGAGTTCAACCTCGATCCGCGCGACCTCGCCTTCGCCGACGCCGACGGAGTGATGCGGATCAAGCCGGGTAGCTACTCGCTCTGGATCGGCGGCGGTCAGCCCGGCACCGCGGCGCCGGGTGCAGCGGTTTCCTTCCGGATGACCGGCGAGACCGCGCTGAAGCCCTAGGCCAGCGTCGCTGGTGCGAACTTGGTGACCGGCGCGTAGCGCGGGTTGATGAGGTGCACGACCAGCAGGGCGATCAGATAGGCTGAGCCGGCGATGATGAAGATCGGCGTGTAGCTTCCGAACGTCTCCAGCACCCAGCCGGCATATTTCGCCATCAGCATGCCGCCGAGCGCACCCGCGAACCCGCCAAGGCCGACGACGGATCCGACCGCCCAGCGCGGGAAAAGGTCCGCCGGCATTGAGAAGAGGTTGGCGGAGAAGCCCTGGTGACCCGCGCAGGCGAGCCCAATCAGAAGCACGGCCATCCACACCGATGGGACCGAAACCGCGAACGCGACCGGTACGACGATCAGCGCGCAGGCGAGCATCGCCAGCTTCCGCGACCGGCCGAGGTCGGTGCCCTTGCCGAGAAGGCGCGAGCTGTACCAGCCGCCGAGGATCGAACCCACGTCGGCGAGGACATAGATCGCCACCAGGGGAGGGCCAAACGACTTGAGGTCGAGCCCGTGCCTTTTGTGGAAGAAGTCGGGCAGCCAGAACAGGAAGGTCCACCAGATGGGGTCGATCAGGAAGCGCCCGCTCATGTAGGCCCAGGCCTGACGCGTGGTGAGCAGGCGCCGCCAAGCGACGGGTTTCTGCGGCTCGACCTTGTCGGACTCGATGTACGCGAGCTCGGCCTGGGTGATGTTCGGATGATCGCGCGGCTTGCGGTAGAAGAGGAACCAGGCGGCGATCCAGACAAGGTTGATCAAGCCGGTAACGACGAACGCCGACTGCCAGCCCATCGCCAATGCAAGTGCAGGGACGATCATCGGTGTGAGGATCGCGCCCAGGTTAGCGCCGGCATTGAAGATGCCGATCGCCAATGCGCGCTCCCGCCGCGGAAACCATTCCGAAGCTGCGGCAAGCGCGGCCGGATAGGTGCCGGACTCTCCGAGCGCGAGGACAACGCGGGCGATCGCGAAACCGCGCGTCGAGGTGAAGAAGGCGTGGGCGATGTGCGCCGCCGTCCACACGCCCATGGCCAGCAAGTAACCGGCTCTCGCACCGATCCGGTCGATGAGGCGGCCGAAGAAGAGGAAGCCGATGCCGTACGCCGCTTGGAACCAGAAGACGACGTCGCCGTATCCACTTTCGGACCAGCCGTAGAGTTCCTGCAGCGTCGGCTTGAGGACGCTGAGAACGAGCCGGTCGATGTAGCTGAGAACGACCGCCGCGAAGAGCAGCCCGCAAATGACCCATCGCAAGCGCGCACCGCGCCCGGGAGGGGCGGCCGGCTGCGCAGGCGAGGCGGTCGTCACCGACGAATTGCAGTCATGGTAGCGGTAACACAGCGGTTGTTGGGCGCTTGGTCAAGCCAGTGCGCCGATACGTTTTACAAGCTCGTCGGGAGCTCGGCCTTGAAGAGGTCTGTGGTACGCTCGATCGCCGCGATTCCGCGCTGTCCGCCTTGCCGGTCGAGCTGGACGATCAGGTCGACGACCGAACGGACGTAGGCGATCGTATCGAGGCGGGAGAGGCCGAGGCCGGTCTGCATCACCATCAGCGAAAGCTGCTCCAGCGCGCCCCGCGGCGAGTTGGCGTGGATGGTGCTGAACGAGCCCGGATGACCCGTGTTGATCGCGCGCAGGAAGCTCACGGCCTCGCCGCCGCGCAGCTCGCCAAGCACGATCCGGTCGGGACGAAGCCTAAGGGCCGCCTGAAGCAGATCGTCGGTGCTGACGCGCGCCTCGCCCGTCTCGCCCTTCACCGCGATCAGGCCGACACCGTTGCGGTTGCTGAGGCGGATTTCCGGCGTGTCCTCGACCAGGATCAGCCGCTCGTGTTCCGGGATCTCGCGCAGCAGCGCGTTGAGGAACGTCGTCTTGCCGCTCGAAGTGCCGCCGGAGATCAGGATCGTCGCCCCGCCGCGCACCGACTTCTTCAGGAAGGTGATGTCGTCCATGCCGGGCTCGCGCTCGTGCCACGACTTGGTCGTGCTGCTGGAGCCCTCACGCTGATAGGCGGTCAAAGGAACATCCAGCAGCCGGTGCCGCCGGATCGACAGCGCGTAATGTCGACGTGTCGCGGGCGGGCTGACGATCTGGATACGCTCGCCGGTTGGCAGCGTGGCCGACAGCAATGGGCGCTCGCGATTGATGCCCTGGTGGCTGAACCGCGCGACCTGGGCAGCGAGACGGCCGAGCAGCACGTCGTCGATCTCCGGGGCGTCGTGCCTCGTCATCCCGAACGTACCCGCGCTCTCGGTCCATACCTCGCCGGGTGCGTTGACCAGGATCTCGGTGACGTTCTCGTCCGCCAGCCACTGCTGGAATGGCGCGAGGTAGGCGGAAAGATAGACGCCGAGGCGGGCTACCTCCGCCGGTGCATTCATCGACGCGCCCCCGAGACGACCGAGAAGTCGAGGTCTTTCGCCGTGAACACGCGGATCGGCTGACCCTGGCGGACCTTGATGGTCGGCGGAATGGTGCCGTTCTGCTGTGCGGCAATCGAGGCTGCGCTCTGGCCGCCCGACATGACGAGCGCCGTTCCCCCGCTTCCAACGGTCGAGGCCGCGCCGACGACGGACAGCAGCAGTGCCGAACCGAAGCGCTTCATGAAGTGGCTGTCGACCTTGCCGGTCAGACCGGTCTGGCCCGCCTCGTCCACCGCGGGAGAGGCGAGAGCGACGGACACTCCGTCCGGACGGATCAGGCGCGTCCACAGGATGTACGCGCGGGTCTGGCCGGCGGAGACGCCGCTCTTGTACTGGCCGATCAGTCGCGACGAGCGCGGGACCAGCACGCGGGCGCCGTCGAAGCTCTTCACGTCGCTGCTGACGACGGCGCGGACGTAGCCGGGCAGGTCGCTGTTGATCCCCGTTTCGAGGACGGCCGGGATCAGCGTTCCCTGCGAGACCGTGAAGCCCGGAGCCTTCATCCGCGTCGCGGCGGCGACCTCGGGACCTGCTGACCCGACGCGCGCTGCGAACGCCTCGTCGCCCGAAAGGTTTGCTCCGATGGCCGAAGGATTGGATGCCGAAGCGCCATTGTCGACGACGAGCGTCGGCGAATTCTGCGGGGCTGCTCCAGCGTTCGGCAGGATCGGGACCGCTGCTGCCGGTTCGCTGGGGGGCAGCGGTGACGTGGCGGCACCAGTCGCGGGAAGTGCGCCCGGGATCTGCGTCATCGCTTCGGGAGGAAGCGCCACCGGTGCCGGCTTCGCTGACGGAAGCGCCACTTCAGTGGCGGGCTTCGGCGCCGGGTGACGGACTTCGCTGCCGCCGGACATCGACCAGAAGGTAATGCCGCCGAGCATGATCGCACCGGCAACGCCGGCCACCATGCCCATGCCGTCCTTGCGCGCGGCGCGCTGCGCAACGACCGGGAAGGCGTTGCGCTGTGCAAGCGCGAGAGCCTGCGGTTCGATCTCGAGCCGCGGGTCGGACTGGAACTGTTGCTGCTCCTTCTCAAGCAGCATGAGCGAATTCTTCATTTAGCGCTCCGCAACCCGCATGGCCTGCACGGGCTTCTTCTTGTTCACGAGCACGGCCGTGCGCTTGCCCAGCCGCATGACGAGTTCGTGGGGGACGTGGTCGAGAACGATGAAGCTGCCGACCTGTGTGGCGTTGGCGGGAAGCTCCTCGCCTTTCTCGTCGCGCGTGAACAGCGCCGGCATCGGCTTTCCTGCGGTCCACTGGAGGTACAGGCGGTAACCGTCGTCGTAGCTGCGCGCCGGAAGAAGGTCCTTCTTGCCCTTGCCCTTCCAGGCATAGTTGGCCTGGGTCGCGGGCGCGGTGGGCGTTGCTGCGGCCGTTGCCGTCGCCGGACCATCGTTCAGAAGCTTCGGGTACGGGACTTTCTGCGGCTGGCGCGGCTGATCGTAGGTGAAGCGCAGGTTGTAGAGCGCCGTGCTGCTGCCCGGAGCAACGCTGAGGTCGAACAGGTAGAGCCGCTGGTCGGTGACCACGGTCATGTTCGTCTTCGCATGCGCCTCGAGCGGCTTCAGGAACAGCAGGTTGGCGCGCTTGTTGGGCGTGACCTGCCAGGCACTGGAATCGCCGACGGCGACATTCTCGATCTGCTCGCCGGGACCGAACTCGATCATCGACTGATAGCCGAGGCGGCCCTGGACCTGGACGACCTTGTCCGGCTCGAAATTGACGGTTCTTAGCCGCGGGTCGGCGGCGTGAGCGGAGGTGGCGAAAAGTACCGCTGCAAGAACGGCTGCGGGGATTCTCATGAACTTGTCCTCTGGGGCTGAAGACGTGGACGATAATGGCGGCTGAGGCTGCCAAGGCGGGGGTCGGAACGCGATGCCGCGGCTGCCGGTAGGGCTTCGACGTTCGAAGGCGTCGGGCCGTAAAGCGGATAGGTCGGAGCGGGGCTGCGCTCGGCGATCATCGCCGAATTGCCTGCCGCGGCCGTGACGATCGAGCTGACGCGCGGATCGCGGCTGGTGCTCGTCGGAGCCGGCCCCTGCAGCGCAAGCGGCGCGGTCTGCATCTCGGATGCGCCACCCGCTGTGACCATCGACGTCGAACGCTCGCGCCGATTGCCGAAGGGCAGGCGCCATCCGGCGACCATCGTGCCGGCGATCTTCAGCGTGATGATCATCAGCACGCAGTAGACCGCGGACGCCAGGAACAGGGTCGTCGTCAGGCGAAGCGGCACTTGGCTGCCGGCCGCCTGAAGCGAATCCAGCATGGGCGACAGCAAGGCGATCGTCCCGCCGCCGATGAGAACTGCGAGAAGGGGCGTCAGCGCGAAAAGGACCGCTGCCTTTAACCAGCCCTCGAACAGCCCGCGCGTGCCTTCAAACAGGCCGAAGATGATGAACACGGGGCCGAGCGCCAGCATGGCCGCAAGCGCAATGCGAGCCACGAGGAGCACGCCGACGGTGCCAAGCAGGAGGAGCAAAGCGGACAGCCACAGCAGGTCAGGGCCAGAAGCGAGCGAACCGGAATCCTTGAGACCGGCCGTTGCCGCTTCCGTTGCAGCGGCAGCTTGCGCGACGACGCCGAAAATCATGTCGAGCTTGTCGGCGAACAGCTCGGTCGCGCTTCCTTGCGCGCCGATCAGCAGGCTCGCAATCTGGTCGGGCGCTCCGACCAGCAGGTTCCAGATCACGGATTGGTAGGCGATCCACGATGTCGCGAAAGTTAGCGCCACGCCCAGAGTCATCATGCGCGGCGTCAGGCTGGAAAGCGACAGTGAGGCGCGGCCGGTCAGCAGGCCGATCGCATACCAAGCAATGTACAGAGTGAGGGCCGCGGTCAGCGCCTGGCCCAGCACCGCATCGGTTCCGAACAGGCGGGCGAAGGCGAACGATGCCGCCTCGCCGCTCATGCAGTCGACGACGCGCAGCGCCTCGGCGATGCCTGAGGGACCGCCGTCACCGAAGGTGGGGCAAGTGCTCACTCAGCGGCCTCGAGGTACATGACGTCGCCGTCTGAATCGCCGCCCGGCCAGCCGGCGCGGGTGAGCAGCGGATACCAATGCACCGGATTGTCGCCGACGCTCTGACGGATCGCGTCGAGGCGGCGAACGCTCGCCTCGCGGCCGGACAGGATCATCAGCAGCTCCGGCATGCCGGACAGGTCGAGGCGGACCACCACGCTGTGATTGGCATGACGGATCAGGAAGCAACGGCTGTGCGCGGGCAAAGAGCGGATCAGCTCCAGTTCGTGCGCGGACAGACCGAAGCCAGCGCAATAATCTTCAGCCTTCGCCTTCGCGTTCGGCATGAAGATCATCGTCGCGGTCTGCTCGACCAGCGCGGCCGAGATCTGGCTGTCCAGCGCGTCGCGAGCCGACTGCGTCGCGAACCCTACGATTGCGTTGCGCTTACGAAGCGTCTTCAGCCAGTCGCGGATGCGCGCGGCGAACACCGGATCGTCGAGAGCCTTCCAGCCTTCGTCGATGAGGACCTGCGTCGGCTCGCCATCCAGCCGCTCGTCGATGCGGTGGAACAGGTACATCATCGCCGGCGTGCGCAGGCGCGGGCTGTCGAGCAGCGCCGTCATGTCGAAGCCCAGGATCCGCGAGCTGAGGTCGAGCTTGTCGTCCTCATTGTCGAACATCCATGCGTGCTCGCCCTCGTGGATCCACGGTTCGAGCCGCGCCGCGAGGTCGCCCGCTTCCGGGCGGCGGCGCCCGCCGAGCAGCTCTTGGAAGTAGCGCAGGCGGCGGAATGACGGATCATGGTCGAAGCAGGCGTCGACCGCCGAAGCGATCGCGGCAAGTTCTTCGGGGCCCTCTGCGGTCAGCAGGATTCCGAGCCAGTCGCGGATAAACGCCTTGTTCTCCGGCGTGTTCGGCATGCTAAGCGGGTTAAAGCCGGTGGCCTCGCCCGGACGAAGCACAGAATAATGTCCGCCGGCCGCACGAAGGAAGAGCTCCGCACCGCGATCCTTGTCGAAGAAGATCGTGCGCGGTCCGAACTTCTGCGCCTGCGCGGCGAGGAAGTTGAGCACGACGGTCTTGCCCGAGCCCGACGGTCCGATGATCGAGAAGTGGCCGAGGTCGCCCTCGTGGAAGTTGAAGAAGTAGGGCGTCGAGCTGGTCGTCTCGAGAACGGTGACGGCGTCACCCCAGTGATTGCCCGTCGGCTTGCCGACCGGAAAACCGTGGAGGGAAATGAAGCCAGCGGCGTTCGTCGATGAGATCAGGGCGCGGCGGACGAGGTACGACTCATTGCCCGGGAACTGACCCCAGAAGAGCGGCTCCAGGTTGACGTCCTCGCGAACGGCGATGGCGCCGATATCGGCGACCGCGGCGGCCGCCGTCGCCATCGCCTTGTCGAGCGATGGCAGATCGGGTCCGCGCACCAGCAGGCTGAAGTGGTGATCGCCGAAGCCCGTCTGGCCGGCGCCGAGCGCGTCACGCGCCGTCAGCATTTCGCGACGCTCCGTGCCGCTGTCTTCCTCGCTCGCCTTCTGGCGGCGAAGGGCGAGGTCGATCCGCTCACGCGCGATCTGACGGTCGGCCGGCGCGAACGTCTCGGTCAGGACGAGCTCGCAAGGCAGGCGAAGGATGTCGTCGATCAGGCCCGGACGCGTTTCGCCCGGATATTCCTTGATCGACAGCATCGCCCCGAAGCTGCGGTTGCCCGCGCCCGCAAGCTCGATCGCGTCAAGGCCGAAGCTGACGCGGCGATAGGGCAGATGATGGCCCAGGTCGGTTTCTGCGGCTGGCAGAACGACCGGGCGCATCTCGCCGTTGTAGATGCTCGACAGGAATTCCAGCGGCTCCGAATAAGTGCCGCTTTCCTCGCGATAGCAGGACAGCAGGCGAGCCCCGTACGGCTCCAGTCCGGCAAGGAGTGAGGCAGTGGCAGCGTCGAGCTCACGGATCGCGCCGGGCTCGTCGTCGGTCTTGCGGCCGAACTTGCGCTGCAGACGCTCCGGCAAGCCCGTCTTGCCGCGCGCCGGACGGCGGACGATCGTCAGGAACTGCTCGTTGACGAACAGCTGGCGCTCGGCGAGGCGCTCGTCCCACTTGCGGCCGATCGCAGTGCAGAACGGGGATTCGAACTCGCCGCCCGAAGCGACGGTCACGCGGCGGCGAACGACGTGATGGTAGAGCACGAAGCGCGCATCGAGCACGCTGCGTAGAAGGACCTCGCGCACGGTCTGCGCGTGATCGAGCTGATCGGACTCCTGGGTCTCGAACTCCATGCCGCCGATGTGCAGCGTGCGCATCACTGCGCCGTCGCGAAGGCGGATGGTCGATGGATCGATGTGGCGATCGAAGGGAAGGCGGTCGCCCGCCTTGACTTCCTTCTTCATCCACTGTGCGGCGCCGGTCCACTTCATCGGCGTCTCCTCAAGGCGAATAGCTGTTGCAGCCCCAGCGCTTCCAGTTGGAAACTCGGGGGCAGCGGCTGACCTTGGTCAGCCACAAGTCGAAAATGCGCGGTTCGCGAAGGCACAGGAAATAACCGACGGCGTGAATGATCAGCGCCGCCGGAAGCGCCAGGAACGACCGCGTAAGCAGGAAAATCTCCGTCGTGAGCGCAGCGTTGATCACGAAGAAGTTGAACGTGACCCCCGCGAACATCTGGGGGCGGGTCAAGGCGCGAAAGAGCGGCGCGCGCACTTCGCTAGCCTGAGACCGTCGCGGTTGACTGAATGCCCGCCACGATTGCTGCCGATCCGAACAGGATGAAGCAGCCGATGATCACCGTCGCTCCGAAGCGCCAATTGAGGCGCCCCGTCAGCATCATGAAGCCGACCATGGCAACGGCCATGACCGCGACCGAAGTGGCGACCGTGCCGAGCAAGGTGCCCTGCAGCCACCCGAGGGCGGAAACGATCGGGCCGGAGCCCTGCGGATTGGATTGCGCGAAGGCGGTGCCATGCGCGGAAGCAGCAGCGATCGCCGCTGCTACGGTGAACTTTTTCATTGGCCTTTTCCTTGATTGCCAACGGTTGATGCAAGGCGCGCAACGATGTTGCGCACGTAGGCCTGCGTTTCAGGAATCGACGGAATCCCCCCAGCCGTCATAACCCGCCCCGGACCGGCGTTATAGGCAGCGAGAGCCTTCTCAACGTCCCCGTTGAAGCGGTTCAGTTGCTGGCGAAGGTATCTCGCACCCCCCGTGAGATTCTGTAACGGGTCATGTGGATTGACGCCAAGCTCCCGCGCCGTTCCGGGCATCAATTGCGCCAAACCGATGGCGCCCGTCCGCGAGACTGCTCCCTGATTCCAACGGCTTTCCTGCCAGACCAGGGCTTCGAGCAGCCTCGGACTGATGTCGTAAGCCTTCGAGACCTGGTCGAGCGCCTTGGCGTAGGCACCGTCGCTGAGCGGCTCGTCGACAACGGTCATGGCGGCGGAAGGCACTTCGCCATCCGCCGCTTCGACCGGTTCGTCGGGAGAGGACCAGGCCGCACCAGGCTGGTCGCCCAGCACCTTGACCGATCCGTTGGCGCCGATCTCGAGCACGTCGGCTTGCGCCACACCAGCCCAAGCCAACCCACCCGCCAGCGCGAGAAGGGCCGCCAGCTTCATGTTATGCCTTTGGTATCGATGATATGGCCACGAGGTGCTTCGGGTTCGTCCAGCCATAGGCCGGCTGGCTCGCGCCCTTGAGTTGCTTGCCATTGCCCAAGTCGCCGCCTGAGCAGTTCAGCAGCCTGTTGATGCAATTGTCCTGCCACATCTTTTTCACGCCCTCGTCCCACGCTTCGAAATAGTCCGCGTGGAAGGTCGAGCCCTTGGGCATATCCGGATGCATGGCGTCCGAAGACAGGGACCAAAGGCTCAAGTCGTCCCCGGCGGCGACGTTGTAGTGCACACCGAGCGTGAACTGCGGGATCAGGTACGGATGCGTCGCAGGGCACTGTTGATTGACCATGTCCGACAGGTGACTGCGGTGATCCGGCGTATCGAGATTCTTACCGTCCCAGCACTTCGGCGTGTCGATCATCGCGACGAGCTTCGAGCCGACGGCGCAAAGACCCTTCTGCTCGGTGATGCTGTAAGTCACCTTCGTCGTCGACCCCGCGCCTTCACACTGGAAGTGCCCTGGGTAGGTGCCGGCCTTCATGTTGATCATGTCGTAGCCGAAGATGAACCGCAGCCCGTTCGGGATCGCGACGCACTTGCCAGCAGCATATTTCTGGCAGTCGGCGGAGCCCGCAGGGACCGCCTTGTAGTAGACCTGGACGTAGTCCGGCTGGACCACGTTGCCCTTGCCGTCGAGCATCGCAGGCATCCAGTACGCGGAGCGGTTCGCGGCCGCACCGTTATTGTTGTTGCAGGTGGAATCGCCCGCGCCCCGAAGGCTCGTGAACGTTGAATTCGCGTTGGCGGTGGTGTTTCCGTAGAACTGGTGCAGGTGCGACTTGCCCGCCTGGCCCGGGTAGACGATGGGATCGTCATACGCGAGCTGGCCGGCACCGCAGATGAAGCGGAACGCGCCGACATTGTCTGGCGCGTTGGAAACCGGAATTTCACCCGTTCCCCAAGTTGGCTGCAGCGCCGAGCTAACAGTGAAGTTCGACGCAATGGCCGCCGCACCCAAGATCGAACCCGTTGTCACGGTCGTACCCGGGGTCGGAGTGGGCGTCGGTGTAGGCGTTGGCGTCGGTGTTGGCGTGGGAGTTGGCGACGGAGTTGCGGTCGCTACATCGGAGTCTGGCTTGCCTTTACCGTTGTTTTCATGAGCCGCAGAAACTTTGCATGCTGCCAACATAATAAGCAGCACGGTGGGCGCGAACGCCTTCGTGTTCGATTTCAAGTTACGAATGACCCCCCTCCGGGTCTAATTATTAACGGACTAACTGACACAGGTGTTGACGCAAACGGGGGAGTCACAACAAGCGTAGGGTGCTTGTCATACGATGTGTCGGTAGATTTTACAGGCGAACGGTGGAACGATGTTGGGATAACGTAAACGTAACGTTAATCATAGGCTTACAGTCGGTGCGGCACCGTAAGGTTTACGCATTCCCCTGACAGATTGCGCCAAAGCTGAAGATTGATTCGATTGTCGAAGATGACAAATTCATTGGCGCAAATGCTAATCCACGACCCCACGCCGCTCGCCTGGATTATCGTCGCGGCTTATTTCGTCGGGGCAATCGTCTGCTTTTTGGCAGGCCGATTGGCGGTCCAGAAGCGGGATCGGATGTTTTGGCTCGGCACCGGGCTTTTCCTCGTCCTTTTGGGCCTCAACAAGCAGCTCGACCTGCAGAGCCTGCTCACCGAAGCCGGGCGTTCGATCGCTCAGCGCGAGGGCGTCTACGACGCAAGGCGGCTGATCCAGGCGGTCTTCATCCTTGCCTTGGCAACAGGCTCCATCCTGGGCGTCGCAACACTCAGCGGTTGGCTTCGGCGGTCGGCAGCATCTGTGAAAGCGGCGACCGTCGGTATCGTTCTCCTGATCTCCTTCATCCTGATCAGGGCGGCCTCGTTCCACCACATGGACGGCTGGGTGACCCAACGTGTTGCCGGAATCCGCAGCGGCTGGTGGCTCGAACTGGCCGGGATCGCGGTGATCGGGCTCTCCGCCATGAGATATCGCGGGCAACACGCGTCTAATATGGCCGGAACACTAGAGCGCACGGCGGATTATTCCGCAGGGACGAACGATGGTGCGCAAGGCTGAAAAAGAGCTGTGGCCCTGGTGGTCGAAATGGGCGCTGCTCGGCGTGGTGTTGAGCAGCATCCTGACGATCGTCGCGACACTCAACGACATCTACTAAGGCGAGCAATGCAGGCCGCACCGCCGCCGGAACCGCCTCAGGTTCCGATCATCGTCACGGCGCGCGCCCTGCCTGACCCCGCGGCGGATCGCGCTTACGCGGTGGATAGGATCGACCAGCGTCGGCTGACCAACTCCCCAAGCACGCAGCTGGACCAGATCTTGAAGGACGTGCCGGGTCTGCAGCTCTTCCGTCGCTCCGACGCGCGCAGTGGCCATCCGACGAGCCAGGGCGTTACGCTTCGTGCGCTCGGAGGCAATGCATCGAGCCGTGCCCTGCTGATCCTCGATGGAGTTCCCCAGACCGACCCATTCGGTGGCTGGGTCAATTGGCCCGCGTACGATCCGGCAAGCCTGGCGGAGGTTCGCGTCATTCGCGGCGGGGGAAGCGTGGCCAACGGTCCCGGCGCCCTGGCCGGAACGATCGAGATGCGCAGCCGCCTTCAGGATATCGTTGCAGCTGACGCCTGGGCCGGCAGCCGGCAATCGCTGGAAGGCCGGGTCTTTGCGGGTGTCCCGGTGGGCGGCGGGACCCTCGGCCTGTCCGGACGCGCAGCTCGGGGCGACGGCTACACGCTTGTTACCGAGGGCACACGAGGCCCTGCCGACCGGCCGGCGCCGTACAAGGAGGCGAGCCTTCGCGCCTACTGGGCAGTGCCCGTGACGTCCGACGTCGACCTTCAGCTGAGCGGCCTCGGTTTCATCGACCGGCGCGACCGTGGTGTCGACTTCACGGAGAACCACACCGACGGAGCGGACGGCTCAATTCGGCTCGTGGGGCACGGTCGATGGCAGTGGTCGGCAACCGGCTATTATCAGTGGCGGGAGCTGGAAAGCAGCTTCGCGAGCGTCAGCGCCGGTAGGGCCACGGCCACGCGCGTGTCGCTTCAGGACTCAGTTCCGTCGCACGCCATCGGCGGGAGCTTCGAAGTCAGGCCGCCGCTGGGTGGCGGGATCGAATTGCGGCTGGGTGGCGACGTCCGCAGCTCGGAGGGGGAGTCCCGCGAGCTGTACAGTTACGTCGCCGGCGAACCGACGCGACGGCGGCGCGCGGGCGGGGACAGCGTCACCGCCGGATTGTTCGGCGAAGCGACTGCCGACCTCGGGCGGTTGACCTTGAGCGGCGGCGCGCGGATCGATCGCTGGACCATCTCCGACGGCAAGCTCGTCGAATGGGTCATCGCTACCGGCGCGCCCTTGAGAGACGACCAATATCCGAACCGCTCCGGGTGGCGACCCACTGCGCGAGGCGGCGGGGTGCTCGACGTTGGTGGCGGGTTCAGCCTGCGGTCAGCGGCCTATCTCGGCTGGCGGCTGCCCACCCTTAACGAGTTGTTTCGCCCCTTCCGGGCGGGCTCGGACGCGACGGCGGCAAACGCGTTGCTCGATCCTGAGCGCCTGCGTGGCGCGGAAGCGGGGGTGCGCTTCGACCGGTCGGGCGTGACGCTCTCCGCCACGGCCTTCGCCAATCGCCTCTCCGATGCCATCGCCAACGTGACGCTTGGCGAGGGTCCGGGCACGTTCCCCGGCGTGGGCTTCGTCGGACCAGGCGGGACGTACCGCCAGCGGCAGAATCTCGACGCCGTTCGCGTGCGGGGGATCGAGGCGTCGGCGGAGATCCGGCACGGGTCGCTTTCCGCAAACCTGGGAGCCAGCTTCACCGACGCCGAGGTTGAAGGCAGCGGCCCCGCCGCGGAGCTCGACGGATTGCGGCCCGCGCAAACGCCAAAGGTGGCGCTGACGGCCGGTTTCGCGTGGGAGAACCGGGGCCGCGCCTTGTCGTTCGTTGTTCGGCACGTTGGCTCGCAGTTCGAGGACGACCTCAACGAGGACAAGCTGAAGCCTGCGACCACGCTCGACGCGTTCGCCGCATGGCCCATCACGCGACAACTTCAACTGGTCGCTCGCGGGGAAAATCTTTTCAACGAACTCATCGAGGCGGGCATCGGCGGCGACGGTTCGATCGAGCGCGCCACGCCGCGAACGCTGTGGGTTGGCCTGCGCTTCAACTCGGGCCGGTAATCACTCCGCGCGCGTGTAGAGGAACGCCGTAATGTCTCGCGCGTCGCGCGCACCGACGTTGAGGTCGGGCATGGCCGTTCCCGGCGTCACGGCCTGCGGGTCACGGATCCAGCGCTCGAGGTTCTCCGGACTATTATTGAGCTTGCCCGCGACAATGGCGCGAATGGCAATCCCGTCGAGCGGCGGACCGACGGTGCCGGTGGCCTTGCGGACGTGTTTCAGGCCGTGACAGCTGCCACAGCCATATTCGATGAAAAGCGCATGTCCGCGATCCGGATTGCCGCCCGTGATCGCCGCGGCGTGCACGCTGATGTCGCGGCGATCGTCGATCCAGTCGTAGGCGATACCCGCAGCGATGACGGCAAGCAGCAGCAGCCCAAAGACAATGAGGCTGCGTTTAATGGACAGCCGGGGCATGGCTATCCTCCGAAGCTTTGAACCAGCGATAGAGCAGGATCAGTGCTGCGGCCGCATGGACCAGGCCGCCGGGGATCCACATCAGCAGCCCGGCGAGCTGCTGATCGGTCACGGGGTCCAACCCGATGCCCGTCATCCCCATCGCGGCGTAGCCGGCGTACCAGGGGCTGTTCGAGAAGGCCATCAGCGCACCGAGCGCACCGCCGACGAGCGAGGTGATGAACAGGCAGGCGGCGGAAAGCCCGTAGCGTCCCCGCTTCACGTTCAGCATCGCCGACCAGAACAGCAGCGACGTGATGATAAAGCTGAGGTGCTGGGCGATGTGCCAGCCTGGGCTTTCGAGCGTGCGGTCGAACAGAGGAGGGGCGTGCCACGCCCACATCGCGATCGCCTGCAGGATGGTAGCAGTGACCGGCTCCGTCAGGCGACGGTATAACTGCTTGAGCGGGCCGATGGTTTCGGCGGCAAAGCTCCGCGCGATCGGTTGCGGCAGGCCCCACGCAAGCGTCCCTCCCGCGCGCGATGCGGCCAGCAGCAACGTCGCGACAAGCATGATCAGCTCATGCTCGATCATATGCAGCGTGAAGCTTCGCTCACCGCCCTCGTGCAGCGGCGAAACCAGCGCCGACGTCAGGACGAACCAACCCGAAAGGAAAAGCAGGTTCGACGTGCCGCGTTGCTGCGCTCGCTTCCTCAAACGCGCAGCGCCGATGACGAAGACCAGCAGGAGCAAGTCAAGCGGCCCGAGCACCCACGGATCGAGCGTCCAGCCGAGCACTGCCGAATGATGTTCCCCGCCATGCGCCACTGCGGGCGAAGCCATCAGCAACGCGAGGGCGAATGCGCTCAGGCGTAGCATTGCGGGATCACCAGAGAGGCGATGACGGGGAGGATGATGGCGAAGGCGACGAGCGCATCCGTCGCCAGCGACACCGTGGCGATCAGGCGGCGGGCTGGGCCCTCGGTATCGGTGCGGAAGACCGGCCAGGATTGCAGCGCGCCGATCGCGATGATGGCGAGGCCGACCAGACACACGACGATTACCAGCGCGGGGCTCGAGTTGCACTCGTCAAACACACCTTGGGACCCGACCTGGTGGGCGAAGGCACCTCCGAGGACGCCGCCGACCAGGCCGGCCCAGGGCGCAAAGGCTTCACGGAAGCGCTCGCCGCGGCTGCTCACACCCATCGCGGCACCCAGTAGAGCATGAGGTAGACGGGCAGCCACGTGAGCCAGACGAAGCGCCAGTACATGGAATTCTCGCACACATCGATCATCCGCCGCCGTTCGTAGCCGAGAGGGGTGCGGACCAGGGCAGCGACGACGATGGTATCGGCCCAGTCCGTCAGGATGTGCGTCGTGTGCAGGAGCAGCAGCGCCCAGATGACCGAGCCGTAGGCGTTCTCGTACCAGTGGATGTTGAGGCTGTTGAATTCGAACGCTCGGATGACCAGCAGCACAAGCCCGATCAAGGCCATCAGGGGCAGGAGTCGCCGCACCTTTTCCACCTCGTCGGCCGTGGCGGCCTTCTTGATCCACGTGTTCGGAATCTCACTGAGCAGGATGATGATCGTGAACAGGGTGCCGGCGAGCCAGTCGGGCGCCCTCCACGGTTCGGGCGGCCACTGCTGCTCCTGGTTGATCAGGAAGAAGTAGACCGCGAAGGTCAGGGCGAAGAAGCTGCCCTCGATCACCATGAAGCCGATAGTGCCCCACCAGGTTAGGCTCCCCGATCCGACGATGTCGTTCGGCAGCTCCGATACGTCTTCGGTGAAGTGAGGCTGCAAGCTCATGAGATCACCGGCTCCGGCTCACGCCGCAAGCTCTTCGGCCAGAACCAGGCGATGAGCGCGATGGCGCAGGGGATTCCGCCGAACACGAATGCCCACGGGCTGAAGATCGAGCTGACGAAGAAGACCGCGACCGCGACCGCCGAGATAAAGGGCCAGATGCTCGCCTCCGGGATGGGCTCGCGAGACTCCGGCGCCGCGGCGACCACCGTCGTCAGCAGCGTCTCCCTCTCATCGACCCGGAGGCCCGTGACCACTGGGAGCCGGTCGCGAACGTCCCACAGGGGAGTTTCGCCTTCGACGGCCGGGATGTGATCGAAATTGTACGACGGCGGCGGTGAGGCCGTCGCCCATTCGAGCGTGGGGGCGTCCCACGGATTGGGGCCGGCCTTTGCTCCGCGCGCGAGCGACATGGCCATGTTGATGACGAACAGCAGGACGGCGGTCGCCACCACCAGCGATCCGATCGTGGCGAGCAGATTGGGGATCTCGAGGCCTATGCCCGCGGGGTAGGTGTAGACCCTCCGCGGCATGCCGTTGATGCCGGCGATGTGCATAGGGAAAAAGGCGACCTGGAAGCCGAGGAAGATCATCCAGAAGCCGACCTTGCCGAGCCCTTCCGACATCATCCGGCCGGTGATTTTCGGGAACCAGTAGGTAATTGCGCCCAGCAGCGGGAACACCGCGCCGCCAATCAGCACGTAATGGAAGTGAGCGACGATGAAGTAGGTGTCGTGCAGCTGCAGATCGAGCGGCACCGAGGCGATGATGACGCCGCTGAGACCGCCAATCACGAAAGTAATGATGAAGCCGATGACGTAGAGCAGCGGCACGTCGAAGCGCGGCCGGCCGTCCCACATCGTCGCGATCCAGCAGAAGATCTGCAGCCCCGTCGGAATGGCGACGGCCATGCTCGCCGCGGTATAGAAACTGTAGCCCACGCGCGGGAGGCCAGTCGCGAACATGTGGTGCACCCACAGTCCGAAGGCGAGCAGCCCTGTCGAGACGAGCGCAAGGACGACCACCGGCTTCGCGAAGACCGGGCGGCGGCAGAAGGTCTCGACGATCTGGCTGACGAAGCCGGCCGCCGGCAGGAAGATGATGTACACTTCCGGATGGCCGAAGAACCAGAACAGGTGCTGCCACAGGAGGGCATCGCCGCGTTCGACCGGATTGTAGAATTGCGTGCCGACGAGGCGGTCGGAAATGAGCAGGCCCGACGACAGCGCGACAGCGGGCATCGAGAAGATGATCATCGCTGCAACGACCATCATCGCCCAGACGTAGATCGGCATCCGCGCCAGCGTCATTCCCGGCGCGCGCATCTTCAGGATCGTGCAGACCAGCACGACCGCCGCCGCGAGGGCGGAGACCTCCGTGAAGGTGATCATCTGCGCCCAGATGTCGGCGCGCTTGCCGGGTGAGTATTCGGGGCCCGAAAGCGGAACGTAGGCGAACCAGCCGATGTCAGGAGCGACGTTGAAGACGAAGGCGATCCACAGCATCAGCCCGCCGCCCAGGTACATCCAGTAGCTGAAGGCGTTGAGGCGCGGGAAACCCGTCGATCGAGTTCCGAGCATCAGCGGCACGACATAGACCGCAATGCCTTCCATCACCGGGACGGCGAACAGGAACATCATCGTGCTCCCGTGCATCGTGAACAGCTCGTTGTAGCGGGACGCGCTCACCAGATCGTTGTCGGGCCGCGCGAGCTGCAGCCGCATGATGATGGACAGCACGCCGCCGAGCGCGAGGAAGATCAGCGCGGTGACGATGTAGCGGCGTCCGATCTCCTTGTGATCGACGCTCGACAGCCAGCCGAAGAGACCCAGCGGCGTTCGCCACGTCTTTTCGAGCCGCGTCGCGAGCTCGGCGCCCGTCATGTCCGGTGCGTCGCGGACGAGCTTCTTCCGCTCTTCGGCGAGGCGCCGGTCGTCGGCCTTCTTGTCGTACGGCGCGTTCACTGAAGCCCCTTCAGGTAGGCGACCACGGAATGAAGCTGCTGCGAGTTCATCGGGATGGTCGGCATCTTGGTGCCGGGCTTCTGCGACTGGGGATCGGCGACCCAGCCGTAGAGATTGCCTTCGCTCATCGGCAGCGTCCCGGCTGCGATCGTGCGGCGGCTGGCCAGATGCGTGAGATCCGGTCCGACGCGTCCGCCTGCGTCCGTTCCGGAGATCGCGTGGCAGGAGCTGCATTGGCGAGAGATGACGAACTGATAGCCCGCGAGCGCTTCCGGCGTGCGGGGTGCTTGCGCCGGCTGGAGCTGCCTTGCCCACCAGCGACGGAAATCGTCCTTGCTTTCGACCTGGACCGTCAGCGCCATGTTCGCGTGCTGCGTCCCGCAGAACTCGGCGCACTGTCCACGAAAGAGGCCCGTCCGCTGCGGGACGAACATGATGTCGTTGACCCGCCCCGGAATGAGATCCTGCTTGCCGGCGAGGTTCGGCACCCAGAAGCTGTGGATCACGTCCTGCGATTCCAGCCGGATGCGTACGGGAACACCGACGGGCAGATGAAGCTCGTTGGCGGTGCGGATGTTCATGTCGGGCGTAGGTCCCTGATACTCGACGTCCCACCACCATTGCTTGCCGGTGACCTTGATCGAGACTTGCTCTTCGCGAGGCGGCTGGGCGTCTAACCGGTCGGTCACAAAGCTTGCGACGCCGAGGACAGTCAGGCCCACCACGACAAACGCCGTCCATGCGATCAGCGCGGTGCGCAGCGCAGGTGTGGACTGGTGGTGCGTCCCGGACTCGACCGCATGCGTGCCGCGGCGACGGACCAGGGCGGCGCCCAGGAACAGCAGCACGAGCACGTAGGCGACGGTCGTGACCGCCATGAAGACGGTGAAGAGCCAGGTGAAGTTGGTGCTCCCCGACCCGTCTGAACCGAAGACGTTCTGGTAGCGATTGCATCCGGCAAGCGAGGTCGCGAGCGCAAGCGCCGCACAGGCTCGCCGGACCGAGATCATCGCTGCGCCGCGTCCGCCGAGCGCACCGTCTCACGCTTGGTCTGAGTCATGGGCTCGGTGTTGCTGACTTCGTCGGCGCGGCTGGAGACCGCGTCCTTGGGCGCCTGTCCTGACATGGAGCGCACGTACGCGGCGATCTGCCAGATCTGGTCGGACGTGAGCTTATCGCGCCAGGCGGGCATCCCGTTGGGCCGCCCCTCGGCGATGCTCGCGGCGATCTGGTCGATGCGGCCGCCGTAGCGCCACTCGTCGTCCATCAGCGCCGGGCCCATTCCGCCGCCGCCGTGGAAGTGACAGCCGACGCAGTTCATCTGCATGTACAGCTGCTGCCCTTGCGAGAGGGCGTTGGCGTTGCGTTCGTAGGCGGCGGCGCGCGGGTCGAGCGGAGGCACTGGCGCTCCGCCCGGATAGACGGTGTCGGGGCTCTGGCCTGCCGGCACGTTCTCCGCGAGCGGCTTCGAGCGCGACTGACGTTCCTCGCGGTCGCACGCGCCGACCGCTAGGATCAGCGCTGCGCCGAGGAGGAGGCTAACCCGGGAGCCTGAATACATAGAGCATTCCTCCCGCTGTGGTCTTGTTCGGCAGGTCCTTGACCGCATTGACCATACCGAGTGCGGCGGTGGGATCGCGCGGGTCGAGGTTGCCGGAGACGATGGCGCCGGCCCAGCCGCCGACCCCTGCAACGACCGCGACATATTGGCGTCCGTCGGGCCCGCGGTAGCTGATCGGCTGGCCAATGATTCCGCTGCCCGCCTTGAACCGCCAAAGCAGCTTGCCATCGCGGGCGTCGACGGCTTTGAACCAGCCGTCCATCGTTCCGTAGAAGACGAGCCCCCCGGCAGTCGTGAGCGCCGGGCTGAACAGCGGCAGGTCTTCCTTGATCTCCCATCGGGGCTTGCGCTGGACAGGGTCCCAGGCGGTGAACACGCCCCGGTTGCCACCCGGGCCCGCGTACATCTTCACCTCCGCGCCTACGTAGGGCGTGCCGGCGATATAGTTCGCCTCCATCACGCCCTCGTCCATGCAAAGGTTGAGGTGCGGAATGTAGACAAGCCCTGTGAGCGGGTTGAAGGCTGCGGGGTTCCAGTCCTTCATGCCCGGGGCGGCCGGACAGATATTGCGGACGACGCGACCGGACTTGGGCTCCTTCTCGGGGACGGGGATCAGGCGGCCGCTTTTCAGGTCGACGCCCTTTGCCGCATTGATGAAGCCGTAGGGCGTAGCGGCGATCACGCGCCCGTTGCGGCGATCCATCACGTAGAAGAAGCCGTTTCGCCCGGGCCGAAGCAGCGCCGGGATGCGCTCCTTGCCGACGGGATAATCGACGAGGATGCTCTCGTTGATGTCATCGTGATCGTAGAGGTCGTGCGACGTGCTCTGGTAGAACCAGCGGGCCTTTCCGCTCGAAATATCGCGAGCGAAGACGCCGGTCGCCCATTTGTTGTCGCCGGGCCGCTGTTCGGGGTTCCAAGGGCCGGGGTTCGACGTTCCGTAATAGATGAGCTTGAGCTCGGGATCGTAGCTGATCCAGCCCCAGACCGTCGCTCCGCCGATCTTCCAGGCGTCGGGCGGCCATGTCTTCACGCCCAAGTCCTTGCCCTTCTCGCCGGCGTAGTAAGGCTTGAAGTCGGGGCCGATCAGGACGTCCTTGTCGGGACCGGTATTGTACGCCTTCCATGCGAGCTTGCCCCTGCCCGCATCGAGCGCCGCGATCCAGCCGCGCACGCCCATCTCGCCGCCCGAATTGCCGACTAGGACTTTCCCGTCAGCAACCAGCGGCGCCATGGTGATCGTCTCACCCTTCTGGATGTTGGCAAGCGTGGTGCGCCAGACCTGCTTACCGCTCTTGGCGTCAACCGCGATCGTGTTTCCGTCGAGCGTGTTGAAGAAGATCTTGCCGTCCGAATAGACGGCGCCCCGATTGACGACGTCGCAGCAGGCGACGCCCTGCGCGGCGGCCGCCGGCTTCGGCTTGAACACCCACTTCGCAGGCGCGCCATCCTGGGTCAGGTCGAGGGCGTAAAGGTAGTTCGGGAACGGGGTGATGACGTACATCGTGCCGTCGACGACCAGGGGCGGCGCTTCGAACCCCTTGGTTGTGCCCGTCGCGAAGGTGAATGCGAGGCCGAGTCCCTTGACGTTCGCGGGCGTGATTTCCGTCAGGCCGGAGAAGCGCGAAGACGCATAATCCTTGCCCGGCATGATCCAATTGCCGTCGTCGTTCGGCATTGCCGGGGAGGCCTGCTTCGCAGGCACCGAGGACGTTGGTTGAGCCTGCCGCGATTGTTCGGACTTCTTCTCGCAAGCCGCGACTGCGGTCAGGGCAGCGACGGCAACACAATAGTGTACCCACGCGCGCATTGGCCGCATTTACTCTCCCCTGAACAACAACCGGGCAGTGTGGGAAGCGGGTCCTTCGACGCCCTGCCGGCCAGTGCGAAAAACAGGAAACCCGTATTGGTTCCGCGACGGATTAACGCAGGCCCAACGCACGAAAAACCGCACTTCTCCGCCGTTCCTAACCTGCATCAGCAGTAATCTATCTAACCCAAGTCAGCTATTTGAACCGCAGTAGGAACAGTGGGTTGGCAGGTCGCTACACAACCGTAGCAAGCCAGGAGGAAAGTAATGGCCGGATCCAAGAGTAGCGGCGGATCGAAGCGTGGTTTTGCAGCGATGGATCCCGCGAAACAGCGGGAAATTGCCAGCAAGGGCGGAAAGGCCAGCCACGGCGGCGGAAGGCGTAGCAGCAGCTCTCGCTGAACGCTCTGTCAGTGTGACCAGATGCGCCGGGCGGACTCCCTCCGTCCGGCGCTTTCTCGTATTCAAACAGCCGTGACAGGCGGGCAACTGTGCAGCAAGAAGCTGCGTTGACGGCCCGCCCATGTATCGATCCGACCTCAATAGCCGCGACAAGAGCGGAGCAATCGCCGCCGTCGTCGCGATCCATGCGGCGCTCCTGTTCGCCTTCCTCCATATTTCGGGGAAGATCGACCTGACCGATCCACAGCAGGTTCTCCGCGTGTTCGACATCACCGAAGTGCCGCCGCCTCCACCGGAACCGGAGGTGCCGAAGCCGGCCCAGGAAACGCAGAAGCCGAAGGAAAAGGAAGGCGCGGCCTCGCCTGCGAACCTGAAGAGCCAGGCCACGCCGGTGGTCGCGCCCAAGCCGCCCATACCTTTGCCGATTCCGCAGCCGGTGGCGACGACCGAAACTCCAAACCAGGGCGCCGCGCCCACGCAAGGCGCGTCCAATCTTCCGGGACCCGGGACCGGCGCGGGGGGCGTCGGAAACGGCACCGGCTCAGGCGGAGCCGGGAGCGGGACGGGCGGCGGCGGAAGCGGAATCGCGACGCGTGCATTTTTGCTGTCGCCGAGCCTCCGCAGCCGCGACTACCCACCGGAACTGCGCCGTCGGCTGTCGGAAGGTGCAGCGCCCTTCGTCATGTTCACGGTCATGCCGAACGGCCGAGTGACCGGCTGCAGGATCTACCAGTCGAGTGGCGATCCGGCGGTCGACGACATGACATGCCGGTTGGTCTCCGCGCGTTTCATGTATAGGCCCGCCTACAATCAGCGCGGCGAGGCCGTGGCTTCTCAGATGGCATACAGACAGGCGAATTAGGATGATCGAAGCCGAATGGTGGGAATATGACAGCGCCGACGAGATGGCGGACGCAGTCGCGGGCGACGTCGGCTTCATCATAGAGAGCGCGCTCGACGCTCGCGGCGCATCGCTGGTGGCATTGCCCGGCGGCGAAACCCCCAAAGCCATCTTCAAGGCTCTGGCGGCGAAGAAGATGCCGTGGAAGCAGGTCACGATCATTCCCACCGACGAGCGGCTGGTGCCGATGGACGACCAGCGCAGCAACATTCGCGGCATCGCGCAGACCTTCATTCCGGCGGGCGCTCGCGTCATTCCAATCACCGGCGACATCGCCGATTACAAGCTCGCCGGAAACTCGGCGGACGCGCGTCTTCAGGACCTGCCGTGGCCGCCGGACCTCGTCTGGCTCGGCATGGGCCAGGATGGGCACACGGCCTCGCTTTTTGCGGGTCCGGACCTGCAGGGAGCGCTCGATGCGCCCAAGGCCCGCCGGGCGATCGGCGTGATGCCCGATCCGATGCCCGAAGACGCTCCTGTGGCCCGCGTGACGCTGACCCGCTCGGCCATCCTGTCGGCACGGACGATCCTGATCACAATCACAGGCAAGAAGAAGCGCGAGCTTCTGGAGGGCGCAATCGAGGACGGCCAGAGCTCGAAGCTGCCGATCGGACGCCTTCTCGCCGAGGTCGACCAGCCGATCGACATTCACTGGGCGCCTTAAACGTAAAGTTAAGTTTACGCCTGCCGGAATGGGTGTCATTCTAAGCGGCACTGGCGTGCGTGCGCTTCATCGCTAATAAGCTGATCCGGTCAGTCAGTCGCACGCGGATGCCGTCGGGTTGGGGGAAATCGAAAGCGATCCAGACTTCAGCCTCGTCTCCCGGGCGAGGAACGGAGATCGCGACGCCTTCGCGGCGCTGCTCGAGAAACATTACGACCGCATCCATGGCCTCGCCTGGCAACTGAGCGGATCGCGAACGGACGCCGACGACATCGCGCAGGACGTCTGCTGCACCCTCGTCGAGAAGATCGGAAGCTTTCGCGGCGAGGCAAAGTTCTCGACGTGGCTATGCGGCATCACCTTCAATGCCTGCCGCGATTTGCGGCGCCGCCGCCGGTCCTTCTCCGCTTTCAGTGAGCGGCTGGCTGTGATCGTGGGGATCGCTGCTGCGGACGGGCGCGATCTCTACGACGCCATCTGGATTCAGAGCGCCATCTCCAGGCTGAAGCCGGCGCTCAGGGACACTGCGGTGCTCGTCGTCGGTCAGCAGCTCAACTATGCGGAAGCGGCGGCCATCCTCGGTGTGGCTGAAGCGACGGTCGCCTGGCGCATGCACGAGGTGCGACGCATTCTGTCGAAGAGCGAAGAACGCGAGCCATGACCTCTTCCGCAAATTATTTCGCGAACCTTCCAAGGATTTCTCCCCGACCCGCGTCTCAGGACCAGGCGAGCGATTTGGCTCGCCGATCTCGAGGGAGGTTTTCATGGGGAGCACTACCCGTCCGCTGATCATGACGCTGGGTGTCACTTTGCTTGCGTCATGCGCGGGCAACAACGTCGATTCCGCTTCCGCGCCGGAACAGCAGCCTGCGGCCGCGCAAGAGACAACTGCCGACCAATCTATCGTCACGACCGGCTCGCGTATCCAGGTCGGCAATGTCGAAGCGAAGAGCCAGTTCAGCCTCGGCACAGTGGCACCGGCCGCGCCGCCGCCTCCCTCGATGCGCATGGCAGAGCCAGTACCCATGCCGTACTACCACGACGTCGGTCGCGACAAGTTCAACGCCTTTGCGGAGAACGCCTTCAAGATCGTCCGGGAAGCGCCGGTTTCGACCTTCTCCATCGATGTCGACACCGCCTCTTATTCGTGGGTGCGCGCGTCTCTGAACAATAATGTCCTGCCTCAGCCGGCATCGGTTCGAACCGAGGAGATGGTCAATTATTTCAGCTACGATTACGCGCCGCCGCGCACGACGGATCAGCCGTTCAGCACAAACGTCGCCGTCTTTCCGAGTCCCTGGTCGGCAGGCCGCAAGCTCGTGCGTATCGGCATCAAGGGCTACACGATCCAGAAGACTACGCGGCCGCGCGCGAACCTCGTCTTCCTGATCGACACGTCGGGCTCGATGAACGAGCCGAACAAGCTGCCGCTGGTCCAGAAGTCGCTGGACATGTTGGTAGATGAGCTGGACGAGCGCGATACGGTCTCGATCGTCACGTACGCGGGCGGTGCCGGCACAGCTCTCCAGCCGACGCCCGCGAGCCAGAAGGCGAAGATCCGCGCAGTCATCGACAGCCTGGGCGCAGGCGGCAGCACCGCGGGGGCGGAGGGTATCCGTCAGGCCTACAATCTCGCCGAGGCGAACTTCGATCCGAAAGGCGTCAACCGCGTCATCCTGGCCACGGACGGTGACTTCAACGTCGGCATCACCGACCAGAACGAGCTGAAGGGTTATATCGAGCGCGAGCGCACGAAGGGCGTTTTCCTGTCGGTGCTGGGCTTCGGCATGGGCAATTACAACGACGCCCTGATGCAGACGCTGGCCCAGAACGGCAACGGCACCGCCGCCTACATCGACACGGCCGCCGAGGCACGGAAGACGCTGGTCGAGGAAGCCGGATCGACTCTCTTCCCGATCGCCAAGGATGTGAAGATCCAGGTCGAGTTCAACCCGGCCGCCGTCGCCGAATATCGCCTCATCGGATACGAGACGCGCGCCCTGAACCGCGACGACTTCGACAACGATAAGGTCGATGCGGGCGACGTCGGCTCCGGGCAGACCGTGACGGCCCTCTACGAATTCGTGCCCGTCGGCGGCCGCCGAACGATGGACGACCTCCGCTACGGAGCGAAGACAGCGGCGGCCACGCGCAGCAGCGAGCTCGGCTTCGTGAAGATCCGCTACAAGTTGCCGAAGTCGGACACGAGCCGGCTGATCTCCACGCCCATCGATGGCCGCTTCGAGGTTCGCAGCTTCGACGCCGCACCGCGCGATGCTCGCTTCGCCACTGCCGTCGCGGGGTTCGCGGAGCTGCTTCGCGGCGGCCGCTACACCGGGACGCTCAGCTACGAGGACGTGCTGCGGATCGCCAGCGCGGCTCGCGGTCCCGACGAGTACGGCTATCGCTCCGAGTTCCTCTCGCTGGTTCGCGCGGCGAAGAATGCCCGGACGATGGCGCAACTCGATCGATAGCGGGCTTGTGGCCGCCAGCGCTTTCGCCCCCGGGCGTTGGCGGCCAACCCAAAAGCCTTCGACGAGAATGCGATTGCCGTTATGAGTTCGTCGATGCTGCAGTGGGAAGGAAGGCGCTAGGTGGCGATCGACAGCGACAGCTCAGTCTGGCTGCCCACGCCTCCGCCCCCGCGTCCGGCGGCGCGCCGCGACGCGATCGAAGCGGCGATGCGGAAGTTCGATGGCGTTGAGGAACCTGATGCCCTCCGCGCCGAAAAGCCGTGGTGGGCGACGCACAGGCGGCAGGTTGGCGCGCTGGCGACGGCGGCGGTTGTCGCGGTGATCAGCGTCCCCTTGGCGATCACGGTCCTGCAGAATCAGCCGCATCCCGCTCCGCAGGCAAAGGCGCCCGCCAAGGTTCAGCGGGAGCCGCGGACGAACTTCGCTGCAGAGCCTACTCCGGTTGAAGCGGCGCCGGCGGACGGGGGAGCTGTCGCGGACCTGCCGCGGTCGAAGCTTCCACTCGAGCCGCACGAAGACACGCCCGCTGCGTCCGCGGAGGAGAAGATGGCAGCCAATGAGGCACCCGCTCAAGCGCTTGGCGTAGCTGCACCTCCGGCAGCGCCGCCACCCCCGCCAGCGCCTGCACCATCAGCGCCGCAGCGGAGCGAGGTTACCGACGCTCAGGAAATCGTCACCACGGGGTCGCGCATCCCCTCGGCATCATTCGAGCAGCGTCAAGTGGCCGCCAAGGCGTCCGGAGCCCTTGCCGCTCCCGCGTCGCCGCCGATGGCGGAGTACGGCAAATTCCTCACCGCACTGCAATCAGCGGTCCGGTCCGGCAACAAACATGCCGTGAGCGGGCTGGTCGCTTATCCACTGCGCGTGAACACGAGCGGGGGTCCGCGCATCTACCGCGACCGCAAATCCCTCGAGCGGGAATTCGAGCAGATCTTCACGCCGAAAGTACGAAAGGCCATCCTTGCTCAGCAGGCTGGGCAGTTATTCGTCCGGGACCAGGGCGCGATGATCGGCGACGGCCAAGTCTGGTTCGATCAGACGTGCAGCAACGATCGTTGCTCGCCCGCCGGACCGGTTCGCATCAGGGCCGTGAACCCCTAGACGTCCTCCAGCCGCTTGCCCCGTGTTTCGCGCATGAAAAACAATGCGACGAACACGGACACGGCCGTGAAGAAGGCCGGGTACCAGAGGCTTGCGTAGATATTCCCGGTGATGGTGGCCAGGGCGAGGCTGACCACCGGCAGGAAGCCGCCGACCCAGCCCGTTCCGAAATGGTAGGGGAACGACATGGCGGTGTAGCGGACCCGCGTGGGGAACATCTCGACCAGTGCCGCAGCCTGAGGGCCATACAGGGCGGTTGACGCCACCGCGAACACCATCAGCCAGAAGAAGAGAAGCGGGATGTTCATCCGGGCCGGGTCGGCGGACGGCGGATACCCTTCCGCCGCCAGCGCTGCCTTGATCTGCTTCGCCGTGCTCTCCCGAAGTGCCCTCAGACCGGCAGCGTCTAGACCGCGGCCGTCAGGAACTTCGATCTGTTCCGCGCCGACGGCGATGATCGCTTTGTCGCTGCCGTAAGGCCGGTTGGCGTAGGAAATGCCGGTCGACGCCAGGAGGCTTTTGGCGATGTCGCAGCTGCTGTCGAAGCGGCGAGTACCAACCGGATCGAACTGCACCGAGCATTGCGCCGGGTCGGCGTGGACTTCGACCGGCCGCAGCCGCTGCGCTTCGACTAGCGCCGGGTTGGCGGCCGCGGCCATCGCATGGAAGCCCGGGAGGTAGGCGAGAAGCGCGAGCAGCATCCCGCCGATCATCACGGGTTTGCGGCCGATGCGGTCGGACAACCAGCCGAAGAACACATAGAGCGGGGCGCTGGCGACCGTCATCGCCAGGATGAGCGCGTCCTTGGTCTGCTCGGGAACGCCCAGCGACTTGGTCAGGAACACCTGGATGTAGAAGAAGGACAGGTACCAGACGGCCCCCTGCGCGCACATGATTCCGAAGAAGGCGATCAGGACGCGCTTGAGATTGTCCCACTGGCCGAACGCTTCGCGCAGCGGCGCCTTGCTGGTTTGGCCCTCTTCCTTGAGCTTTGCGAAGGCCGGGCTCTCCGACAATTTGAAGCGCAGCCAGACCGAAATGATCAGCAGGATGACGGACACGAGGAAGGGGATACGCCAGCCCCAGGCGATGAACGCCGTCTCACCAACCGACGTGCGCGTTCCCAAGATGACGAGAAGGCCGGCAATCAGGCCCAGCGAGGCGGTGATCTGAATCCAGCCGGTCGTTGCGCCGCGCTTGGCGTTCTGGGCGTGCTCGGCGACGTAGATCGCGGCACCGCCATACTCGCCGCCGAGCGCGATACCCTGCAGTATGCGCAGCAGGATCAACAGGATCGGCGAGATGATCCCCGCAGTCGCGTAAGTCGGCAAAAGGCCGATGAGGAAGGTCGAGGCGCCCATCAGGCTGACGGTCGTCAGGAAGGCGCCCTTTCGGCCAATCCGGTCGCCGATGACTCCGAAAATGAGCGCGCCAAGCGGCCGGAACGCGAATCCCGCTGCGAACAGACCGAGAGCCGCGACGAGACCCGCGGTGGGATCGAGGCCGGCGAAGAAGACTTTCTGGATGGTCGAAGCCAGCGAGCCAAAGATGAAGAAGTCGTACCACTCGAACGCCGTGCCGGCGGCCGATGCCGCGACGACCCGCTTCATCGACCATGGCTGTTCGCCATGCGCTGCCACGCTTGCCATTGCTCCCCCTCGTGATCTCCCGCTTCAGGCTTAGCGGCTGCGACCGCCGCCGCAAGCAGTCAGGCGTGGGCGGTCTGGAACTCCCGAGCGCCCGCGACCAGTTGGTCGACGACTGTGGGATCGGCGAGGGTGGAGATGTCGCCGAAACCGCTGGTCTCGCCCTCGGCGATCTTGCGCAGGATCCGACGCATGATCTTGCCTGACCGGGTCTTGGGCAGCGCCGGCGCGAACTGGATCCGCTCCGGGGCCGCGAGCGCGCCGATCTCGCGGCGTACTTCCTGCACCAGCTTGGCGCGGAGCTCCTCGCTGCCTTCCTCGCCGGCGTTGAGCGTCACATAAGCGTGGATCGCCTGGCCCTTGATCTCGTGCGGGAAGCCGACGACCGCAGCCTCTGCCACGAGGTGATGGGCGACGAGTGCACTTTCCACCTCGGCTGTGCCGACGCGGTGGCCGGAAACGTTGATCACGTCGTCGACGCGTCCGGTGATCCAGTAATAGCCGTCCTCGTCCCGGCGGCAGCCGTCGCCGGTGAAATACTTGCCGCGATAGGTGGTGAAGTACGTCTCGAAAAAGCGGCGATGGTCGTTCCAGACGGTGCGCATCTGGCCCGGCCAGGACGCGGTGATGCAAAGATTGCCGCTCGCCGCCCCGTGCAATTCCTTGCCCTCAGCGTCGACAAGCATCGCCTGGATGCCCGGTAGCGGCTGGGTCGCGGACCCGGGCTTCAGCGGCGTTGCGCCGGGGAGGGGAGAGATGAGGGCAGCGCCCGTCTCCGTTTGCCACCAAGTGTCGACGATCGGGCAGCGCCCGTCGCCCACCACGCGCCAGTACCACTCCCACGCTTCCGGATTAATCGGCTCGCCGACGGTTCCGAGCAGCCGGATCGACTTGCGGCTGTGGCGCTTCACCGGCTCGTCGCCTTCGCGCATCAGCGCGCGGATCGCGGTCGGAGCGGTGTAGAAGATCGTGACGCCGAGCCGGTCGACCGTGTCCCAGAAGCGACCGAAGTCGGGATAGTTCGGAACGCCGTCGAACATGACGCTCGTCGCGCCGTTCATCAGCGGACCGTAGACCACGTAGGTGTGTCCCGTGATCCAGCCCACGTCGGCGGTGCACCAGAAGATGTCGTTCTCGCGGTAATCGAACAGCCAATCGAAGGTCGTCGCCGCCCAGACGGAATAGCCACCCGTCGTGTGGACGACGCCCTTGGGCTTTCCAGTGGATCCCGACGTGTAGAGGATGAACAGCGGATCCTCCGCATCCATCACCTCGGCTTCGCATTCGGTGGGCAGGCTGTCGCGGACGGCCGAATAGCTGACGTCCCGGCCTTCCTTCATCGGTACGTCGGCCCCTGTGCGCGTGACGACGATCACATGCTCGACATCGCGCTTCTGGAGCGCTGCATCGACGTTTCGCTTGAGCGGAATGACCTTTCCGCCGCGCACGCCTTCGTCCGCCGTGATGACGGCGCAAGCGTCGCAGTCCGCGATACGTCCCGCGAGGCTTTCCGGCGAGAAGCCGCCGAACACGACGGAGTGGATCGCGCCGATCCGCGCGCAGGCCAGCATTGCAGCAGCCGCTTCGGGGATCATCGGCATGTAGATCATGACGCGGTTGCCGCGCCGGATGCCGCGCTGCTTCAGCAGGTTCGCGAAGCGGCAGGTCTCCTCGTAGAGTTCGCGGTACGTGAGCGTGCGGCCCTCGCCAGGTTCGTCCGCCTCGAAGATGATCGCGGTACGATCGCCGTGCTTCTCGAGGTTCCGGTCGAGGCAATTGACGGACAGGTTGAGCTGTCCGTCGGCGTACCAGTTGATGTGGAAATCGTCCTCGTCGAAGGACCAGTCCCCCGACTGCTCGGGGAACCGGTACCAGTCGAGACGGCTCGCCTGATCCATCCAATGGCGGTGGGGATCGGCCGCCGCCACCGCGTTCAGGGCGTCGAGCTCGGTCTTCCCGATCCGGGCGTTGAAACCTTCCGGAACCGGATGAACCGCTTCGCTCATAGGCCGTGGCTCATGTCGATGACGAAGCGGTAGCGGACGTCGTTCTTGAGCAGGCGTTCGTAGGCCTCGTTCACCTGGTTCATCCGGATAAACTCGACGTCGGGGTAGATGCCCTTGGCCGCGCAGAAATCGAGCATCTCCTGCGTCTCGGGGATGCCGCCGATGGCCGACCCGCCGACCGCGCGGTTCCACCAGATGATGTTGAAGCCGGTGAAGCCAGGCATCGGCGTCAGCGCCCCGACGATCACCATCCGGCCCGACCGGCCGAGCAGGTTCAGATAGCCGTCGATCTCGTGGCTGACCGGGATCGTGTTGAGGATGAAGTCGAAGCGCGTCGCCGCCGCCGCCATCTGCTCGGGATCGGTCGAGATGATCACGTCGTGAGCGCCTAGCGCCCGCGCGTCCTCGCCCTTGCTCGGCGTCGTCGTGATCATCGTCACGTGCGCACCCAGTGCAGCGCCAAGCTTCACGCCCATGTGGCCGAGCCCGCCGAGACCGACGACGGCCATCTTCGTGTTCGGTCCCACGTTGTACTGGCGCAGCGGGGAGTAGGTGGTGATGCCCGCGCAAAGCAGGGGTGCCACTTTGCTCTCGTCCATGCCTGCAGGCACCTTGCAGCAGAAGTGGTCGCGTACGACGATATGGTCGGTGTAGCCGCCCTTGGTGATCGTGTGATCGTGGTAGTCGGGACTGTTGTAGGTCTGGACGCAGCCCTTGCGGCAGAAGACCTCCCAGCCTTCCAGGCACTGGTCGCACTCCATGCAGCTATCGACCATGCAGCCGACCGCCACGGTGTCGCCGACGCGATGGCGGGTAACCTCATCGCCGATGGCCGTGACCGTGCCGACAATCTCGTGCCCGGGAATGACCGGATAGCGCGTTCCGCCCCAGTCGTTCCGCGCCGTGTGAAGGTCGGAGTGGCAGATGCCGGCATAGGTGATCTTGATGGCGACGTCGTTCGGACGAAGCGCGCGCCGCTCGAACTCCATCGGGCGAAGTGGTTGATCGGGAGCGTCCGTGCCCCAGCCTTTGGCTGTCGTCGGACCGGTCTCGGAAGCCGTGGTGGAAGTGGGTTCAGCAGTCGTAGCCATGTTCGGCCTCCTTATCTTGCCCGGTCGAGTACCTTTTGTGCTTGTACCAGGTGCGGGCGGTCGACCATCCGTCCATTTACCGACAACACGCCGGCGTTGGGGTCGGCATCGAACGCTTGAACGATAGCGCGTGCATGCTCCACGTCGCCGGCCGATGGGGTGAAGGCGGCATTGATCACGCCGACCTGAGCAGGGTGGATCGCAAGCTTGCCGGTGAAGCCTTCGCGGGCGGCGGTCTCGGCCTCCGCGCGCAGCCCATCCTCGTCGCGGAAGTCGGCGAAGACACCGTCGACCGGCTGAACCTGGGCCGCGCGGGCGCCGGCAAGGCAGAGCGAGCGGGCGAGCTTGTAGGTGAAGCTCAAGCTTCCGTCCGCGTCGTACTTGGACGAAGCGCCGATCGCCGCGGACAGATCCTCGGCGCCCCAGCTCATCGCGGCAAGTGTCGACTTCGGATCGCGATAGCTGAGCATTCCGAACAGGCTCGCCGGAGTCTCGGTAACGATCGCGTGGATGGGGATGTTACCCGTGCGGTGCGCGAGCTGGATGACGTCCGCCCCGCTTTCCGCCTTCGGCAGAACGATGCCGTGGACATCGGCGATGCCGATCAGTTCGAGATCGTCCTTATGATGCTCGCTGCCGAGCGGATTGACCCGCACCCACCATTGCGGACCGCCCGAGCGCTTGCCGAGGCCTTTCAAGATCTGGCGAGCGGCGGCCTTCTGTTGAGGCGCGACACTGTCTTCGAGGTCGAAGATTACCGCGTCCGCGTCGCTCTCGATCGCCTTGGCGATCTTCTTCTCGCTGTCCGCCGGTACGAACAGCCACGAGCGGCACTCACTCATTGCGGCTTCTTCAGGAGCAGAGCCGAGCGCGTACATTCGCAGACGAGCTCGTCGCGTTGGTTGAAGCTGCGATGCGCCCAGATGACGATGCCGGCGTTGCGCCGCGAATTGCTTTCGCGGACTGCGACGCACTCGCTCTCGGAGCGCAGAGTGTCGCCAACAAAGACTGGCTTCGGAAAGACCAGCTTGTCGTAGCCGAGGTTGGCCACGAGCGTCCCGAGCGTCGTGTCGTTGACGCTGACGCCGATCATCAGGCCGAAGGTGAAGACCGAATTGACCAGCGGCTTCCCGAACTCCGACTTCGCCGCAAGCTCGTGGTCGAGATGCATCGGCTGCGGATTGTGGGTGAGCGTCGAAATGAGGAGGTTGTCGGTCTCCGTGACCGTGCGAGTGATGGAATGGTCTACCCGGTCACCGACCTGCCACTCGTCGAAATAGCGCCCTGGCATGGCTGCTGCTCTAGGCAGCAACCCGGGCCTTGCCAAGCTACAGCGATCCGCTTCGTTGCAAGCGAGCCTTCAGGTCGCCCATGCGGATGCTTTCGACGGCCGTTGCGGGCTCGTCGGATCGAACGACATTGGCGATATGCCCGAGCATTTGGCCGACCTTGTCGAGCGCCTGCAAGGCGACCGCGTGCCTGGATAGCGCGATGGGATCAGCGGCTATTTCCTCGCCCGTGGCGTCGAGCATCCGGCGCGCAAAATCCAGTTCCTCGCCGAGCCGCAACTGCAGCAAACTGGGGGGCGGCGAATCCGCATTGGTCAGACAAAGCTCAACGACCCTGTCGGGGGTGCCACGCCGGAGAGGCTTTCGCTCGATGTGCTGTGGATCGTCCACGCCCCAGGTCATGCGGACGCTGTCGCCTTGGATCATGGCGGCTTGCATATCCATCATCTGCACAGTCTTGGTTCGGTTCACTTCAGCCCCCCGTTGAATGGGTTGTGCCCGCCCGACGGTTTCGAATGCCTCGCCCATCCCTCCGATATGGACCAATCGGCCGATCGCCGGAGCACTTCCGGAGCGCGAACGGCCGTTGGGCGTTTTGACTTCGAAGGAGCTCGAACATGACCGAACTCAGTGAGAAGCAGCGCGACCGCCTCGACGAAGACCAGTTCGCCTTTCCCAAACAGCGGAAGGAGCCGCTCAACAATGCGACCCACGTCCGCAACGCCATGGCTCGGTTCAATCAGGTGAAGGGCGTCTCCGACGAGGATCGCGACGAAGCCTGGAGCAGGATCAAGCGCGTGGCGAAAAAGCACGGCGTCGAAGTTCGTGAGAAGAGCTGGCGAGAACTCGGTAGCGAAAGTTAACTGATCACTAGGAGAATCCCTGACTCGCTGTGGATAAGTTTCTAGTCTAATCCACGTTAAAGGCGTACCTGATCCTGATCCTCCCGTAGGAGGAACCAGCACCGTCGGGGGGCGGAATGAGACTGGAGTCGCAGTATACCGGACTAGACCTCGCGGATGGACTTCGCGAAGCGTGGAAAGCTTCGGAGGCTGCCCAGGACACGGCCGGCGGATCGGAGCGCGAACGCGGCTGGGCCACCACGGTCGACGTCTTTCAGGAGCTGATCAACGGGTTGCCGGAGCAGATCGCGCTCCTCGATTCCGACTGGAACGTGCTGACCGTCAACGAGGCGTGGCGGCACACCGCCAACATGTACGGTTTCCATGACCTCAGTCCCGGATCGAACTACCGCCAGTTCCTGGGCCGGATGGCGCAAGACGGGCATCCGTCGGCCGCGGCCGTCACTGCGGGCATCGACGAGATTGCAGCCGGGAAGCGAGATTCCTTCCGGCTCGTCTACAGCGGCAGCGGCGCCTGGGAGGGCCATGAATTCCAGCTGCGCATCAACCTGATCGATCTCGGCGGCCACCGCTTTGCGACGGTGACGCGCTACGATGTGACCGAACTCGTGCAGCTTCGCCGGATGCGCGAACGCTTCAGCAGCTCGGTCATCAAGAGCCAAGATGAGGAACGGCGCCGCATGGGCCGCGAGCTCCATGACTCGACCATGCAGCTGCTTGCCAGCCTCGGGCTCGCGCTCGGGCAGCTTAAGCGCTCGTCGCATCCGGAAGCCGCATCGGGCGTCATATCGGAGATGGAGCAGCTCCTCGTCGAAGCGCAGGGCGAGCTGCGTTCGATCTCCTATCTCGCTCACCCGCCGCAGCTCGAAAAGATGAGCCTGCTTGAGGCGATCCGCATGCTCGTTGAAGGCTTTGGGCGCCGCGCCGGACTCAAGACGGAATTTAGCATCGAGGGCGTCTCGAAGCTATCGTCGACGGCCGCGGAAGTGGCGCTCTACCGGGTGATCCAGGAGGCACTATCGAACGTGCACCGCCATGCGCGCGCGACCGAGCTGACGGTGAAGCTCATCGGCCGCCGCCAGATGATCCACGCAGTCGTGGTCGACAATGGCGTGGGGATTCCGGACCATGTTCTCGAAGGCGTCGGCCTCGCCGGCATGCACTCGCGCCTGGCAGAAGTCGGCGGCCGCCTCTTCGTGCGGAGAGCGTCGAAGGGATCCGGAACGATGATCCTCGCCAGCCTCCCCCCGCTAGCGCACCTGCGCGAGATCGGAGACCTCGCTGTAGCGGTCTAGCCTCACTGCCAGTTCGCTTAGCTAAGAAGCCGGAGCGGATTTTCTATCAGCGGCTTTAGCGTCTGCAGGAAGCTCGCGGCGTCCCAGCCGTCCACGACCCGGTGATCGCAGGATAGCGAGAGGTTCATCCGCTTCCGGATCTCGATCTCGCCATCGATGGGCACGAGCTTGTCTTCAATCTTGTTGACGGCGACGATCGCGACCTGCGGTGGATTGACCACCGGCGTCGACGTGATCCCGCCCATCGGGCCGAGGCTCGAGATAGTGAAGGTGGCGCCGCTGAGCTCCTCGCGCGTGGCCTTCCCCGTGCGGGCGCCTTCAGAGAGACGGGCAATCTCCGACGCCAGCTGCCACACCGAGCGCGACTGGGCGTCGCGGATGGTCGCAACCATCAGTCCATTTGGGGTCTGCGTGGCGACGCCCATGTGTACCGAGCCGTGACGAGTTACGACCATCGCTTCGTCATCGAAGGTCGCGTTGAGCATCGGCCATTCGGCGAGGCCGCGCGACAGCGCCGTGATCAGGAATGGCAGCAGCGTGAGCTTCGGGTTGTTGCCGCGGTCGCGATTCATCATCTGCCGCGTTTCTTCGAGCGCGGTGACGTCGAATTCCTCGACCAGCGTGAAGTGCTGAATGCGCCTGTTCGCCTCGGCCATGTTCTCAGCGATCTTGCGACGGAGGCCGACGACCTTGATCGTTTCGTCCTGCCGCGGGGCTGCGCCACGGGCAGATACGCTGCCGCCGTTGTAAAGAAGATAGGCGTCGAGGTCCGAGTGGCGGACGCGGTCGCCGGTCGTCTTCACCTGGGCCAGGTCGATGCCGAGGTCGCGGGCGCGCTGCCGTACTGCAGGAGACGTCAGCACCTTCGCGTGCGATGCGGCCTGAATCTCCGGTTCCTGCTTGGGCGCTGCCTGCGGAGCGGCGGCAGGCGCAGGAGCCGGCTCCGGCTCCACCTTCATAACCGGGATGTTCTCTTCGATCGCCGGCGTCGGTTCGACAGCGCCATCGGCGAGCGGACGCTCGCTCTCGCTCTCGGGAACCGGCTGCTCCACCGTGGCCGCGGCGCCCTCGGTCTCGATGACGGCGAGGATCGATCCGATCGGGATCTGCTCACCGACCTCGCCGGCCAGCTGCACGACCTTTCCCGCGACAGGCGATTCCATTTCGACCGTCGCCTTGTCGGTCATCATGTCGGCCAGCTGCTGGTCTTCCTCGATCTGGTCGCCGACCTTCACGTGCCAGGCGACGATCTCCGCTTCGGCGATGCCTTCGCCGATGTCCGGAAGCCTGAATTCGAAACGGGCCATGCGCGTCAGACCTCCAGTGCCTTCTTGATGGCCGTGCCGATCCGGACAGGCCCCGGGAAATATGCCCATTCGAGCGAATGCGGATAGGGGGTGTCGAAGCCGGTCGCGCGCTGCACGGGGGCTTCGAGATGATAGAAGCAGCGCTCCTGCACCAGCGCGGCGAGCTCGGCGCCGAAACCGTTGGTGCGCGTCGCCTCGTGAACGACGACGCAGCGGCCGGTCTTCTTCACCGAGTCCTCGATCGTCTCGATGTCGAGCGGAACGATGGAGCGAAGGTCGATGACTTCCGCGTCGATGCCCAGTTCGCGCACAGTGGCGAGCGCGACGTGGACCATCGTGCCGTAGGACAGGACGGTGACTTCCTCGCCCTCTCGGACGACGGCGGCTTTCCCCAGCGGGACCGTGTAGTAGCCCTCGGGCACGTCCGCCGCGTCCGTCTTCGCCCACGGCGTCAGCGGACGGTCGAAGAAGCCGTCGAACGGGCCGTTGTAGATGCGCTTCGGTTCGAAGAAGAGGACCGGGTCATTGTCCTCGATCGCGGAGATGAGCAGGCCCTTGGCGTCGTAAGGGTTGGACGGAATGACGGTCTTCACGCCGGCGACGTGGGCGAACAGCGCCTCGGTCGACTGGCTGTGCGTTTGGCCGCCGAAGATGCCGCCGCCGTAGGGCGACCGGATGACCATGGGCACCGTCCACTCGCCTGCGGTGCGGTACCGGATGCGGGCGGCTTCGGAAACGATCTGGTCGTAGGCCGGGTAGATGTAGTCGGCGAACTGGATCTCAGCGACGGGACGAAGACCGTAGGTCGCCATGCCGATGGCCGTCGCGATGATGCCGTTCTCGGCGATCGGCGTGTCGAACACGCGCTGCTTGCCGTACTTCTTCTGAAGGCCTTCGGTAACGCGGAAGACGCCGCCGAAGAAGCCGACGTCTTCGCCGAGGACGACCATGCCCTGGTCGCGCTCCATCATCACGTCGTGGGCGCTGTTGAGCGCCTGGATCATGTTCATCGTGGCCATTGGCGCTTGGCCTCCAGCTCGTCGACCATGTCCTGCTGCTGTTCCTTCAAGTTCCAGGGCATCTCTTCGTAGACGTCGTTGAACATCGTCCGGACGTCCTGCGGGAAGTCGATGCTGGCGGTCGCCAGCGTGCCCTTCTTCTCCGCTTCCTTCTGGGCGCTGCGGACGTCCGCAGCGATTTCGTCGACCATCGCCGAATGCCGCTCATCGTCCCACTCGCCGAGGCCGATGAGATGGCCCTTCAGCCGCTCGATCGGGTCGCCCAATGGCCACAACTTCGCTTCGTTGGAAGGGCGGTAGCCCGACGGGTCGTCGGAGGTGGAATGGCCCTCCGCGCGATAGGTGAAGAACTCGATGAGGGTTGGGCCGTAATTGGCGCGAGCGCGGTCCGCCGCCCAGCGCACCGCGGCGAAGACGGCAAGCGCGTCATTGCCGTCGACGCGAAGACCGGCGACGCCATAGCCGAGAGCGCGCTGCGCGAAGGTCGCGCGCTCGCCGCCGGCGATTCCCGAATAGCTCGAGATCGCCCACTGGTTGTTGACCACGGCGAGGATGACGGGCGCATTGTAGACCGTCGCAAAGGTCAGCGCGGCGTGGAAATCGCCTTCCGCCGTCGCGCCTTCGCCGGTCCAACCCATCGCGATACGGCTGTCGCCCTTGA
This sequence comes from Sphingomonas telluris, assembly GCF_022568775.1. NCBI lineage: Bacteria > Pseudomonadati > Pseudomonadota > Alphaproteobacteria > Sphingomonadales > Sphingomonadaceae > Sphingomonas > Sphingomonas telluris. The sequence goes on from NZ_JAKZHW010000002.1 coordinate 827,038, forward strand.
TCGCGCTCGCCATCGCCCAGCCGACGGCCTGGGGATATTGCGTGCCGAGGTTGCCGGAGATCGAGAAGAAGCCGTGCGCCTTGTCCGAATACATGATGGGCAACTGGCGGCCCTGCAGCTTGTCGCCCTTGTTCGAGTAGATCTGGTTCATCATCTCGACCATGGGATAGCCGCGGGCGATGAGGAGCCCCTGCTGGCGATAGGTCGGGAAGTTCATGTCCTCGCGGTCGAGCGCATTGGCGGCCGAAACGGCGATAGCCTCCTCGCCGGTGCACTTCATGTAGAAGCTGGTCTTCCCCTGCCTCTGCGCGCGGTACATGCGATCGTCGAACACGCGCACGGTGACCATGTCGCGCAGCATCTTGCGCAGGGTCTCCGCGTCCAGCTTCGGGTCCCAAGGACCGACCGCCTTGTTCTCCTCGTCGAGCACGCGCACGAGCGACATGGTCAGCGGGTGCGTCTCGGTTGCCGGGGCCGCGACGTCCGGGCGCGGTGCCGCGCCCGCGGGCGGCACCTTGACCGACGAGAAGTCGGGGGTCTCGCCGGGACGGGCCGGCGGTTCCGGCACGTGCAGCGAGAGCTTGGGCCGGTTCGGCTTCAGCTTGGAAGGGTCCTTGTCACTCATTGAGTGAGGCGCTTAGTCCCGCCGCGTAACGGCGGCAACTGGGCCGCGTTGACCTTCGTGGCGGCGCGAGGGTAGGGCGGCCGCCATGGCCGACGAAACACAATCCTCCGACCTTCCCGACCGCCTCTCGCTCGATCCGAGCAGCCCGCATTTCAGCGAGGATGTGCTGAAGCGCGGCGTCGGCATCCGTTTCAACGGGTCCGAGAAGACCAACGTCGAGGAATATTGCGTGTCGGAGGGCTGGATCCGCGTGTCGGCGGGCCGCAGCCGCGATCGCTACGGCAACCCGATGACGATCAAGCTCAAGGGAAAGGTCGAGCCTTTCGTTGAGCCCAAGTACGGGTACGGTCAGGACGAAGCGGGCGCCGAGTCCGAAGGATAAGCGGCGCGGCCGCGCGCGGCCTGCCTCTTCTCCCACAGCTTCTTCGCGGCCCAGCCGCTGCCGACCAGGAGGGCCAGCGGCCCGAAGCCGCGCCTGGCGACGGCCGCCACGCCTGCGCCCACGAGCGCACCGCGCAGGCCATTGTTACGGCCTGCAATCTTTTCTCCAATGAACGCACCGGCAAGCTTGCCCAACATCGCGAGATCCTTTCGTGATCGAACTTGCGGCATCAACGCGGCAGTAGGCGCCGAAGGTTCCGTCGCAGCGATTGGGATTCTTCACCAAGCCTAGGTGGCAATTCCCGCCAACGTCCCCCGTGAAATTTCCCATTCTCGTAATTTTTGGCGGTTTTCTGGGATTGGCACGGCTTTTGAATTAACCTTGGCATCGGCCCGCAACTCATATCGCGGACCGGCAAAAGGGAGATTTTGGAATGTCTGGTCAGTCGCACTTCACTCGCACGCTGGTGGCTTTCGCTGCTGCGCTGCTGATGAGCACCGTTGCGGTTAGCGCCGCGGTCGGTCCGGCTCAGGTTGCTGCGAACCCCACTGCAGTTTCCGTCCATGCCTGAACTCGAAATCATCGAAGCTAAGGTTCCAGTGAGGACTCCGCGCATGACCCAAGAGTCAGAGCCTCGCAATCAGGGCATCGCCCCGATCGCAACTTGGTTCAGCGGCCCCGTCTTCAGCCGTGCGAGGGACATCTTCGCGGCGAACATGACGGAGCTGCTGGATCGGGCCGAGGACCCCGCGCGGATGATCCGCATGATCATCCTCGAGATGGAAGAGACCCTCGTCGAGCTCCGGGCAAGCGCGGCACGTTCGATCGCTGACGCCAAGGAAATGAAGCGGGCGATCGGCCGGCTGGACGAGATCCAGATCAGCTGGACCGACAAGGCCGAGCTGGCGCTGTCCAAGGACCGCGACGATCTCGCCAAGCAGGCGCTGATCGAGCGGCAGAAGGCCGCGGACATGGCCGACGGCCTCCGCGCCGAGATGGACCAGATCCACCAGGTGCTGAAGAGCTATGAGGCCGACATCGCCAAGCTGCAGAACAAGCTGCGCGAAGCTCGCGGCCGGCAGAATTCGATTGCGGCCCGGCTCGAGAGCGCGGTCGCCCGCGCCAAGGCCCGCGAGATGATGCACGGCGCACGGACGCTGGATGCCTTCTCGAAATTCGAGGTCCTAGAGCGCCGCGCCGACTTCGCGGAAGGCCGCGCGGAAGCGCTGGGCTTCACCAGCCTCGAAGACCAGATCCACGAGCTCAAGGCGGCCGAGAAGGTCGACGCAGAGCTGGAAGCCATGAAGGCCGCGCTGGCGGCACGAAACAAGTGACGGAAAGGGATAGGGCAATGGCCCGTACGAACACTCGCTACTCGCTCGATCGCCACGACAAGAAGCTGGCCGGCGTCTGCTCGACGATCGGTGACGTCTTCAGCGTCGACCCGACCTTCATCCGGATCGGCTTCGTCGCCGCGGCAGTGCTGATCAGCTGGAAGCTGACGCTGATCGCCTACATTGCCGCCGGCATCTACCTGACGGTCCAGCGCAACCGCGCCAACGACGCCTACGGACGGCGCAGCAAGAGCGACTTCGACCGGATGGAAGAAGTCACTCGCGTCCGTCCCTCGGTCAAGGCGATGCGCGAGGACCTCGACGAGACCGACCGCCGGCTGATGGCGATCGACCACCACATCAACTCACAGAATGACGAGCTGGCGCGCGAAATCGAAGCGCTGCGGGAGGACAAGTGATGGATCCGCTGACGATTGGAATTCTGGGTGGCGGCATCTTCGCCGGAATGACGGCGGCAAGCCTGGTGGCACTCAAGGGATGGCAGGGCTGGCTCGAGCTCAAGCACTTCGAGCTGACCCACGATGCGGCGGACCGGCACCTTCCACCGGCCGGAAACCGGATCGAGATGGCCGATCTCCGCGAGCGTGTCCGCAAGCTGGAAGCGATAGCCGCAGGTATCGACCTTTAAAGTTCCCCGAGGCCGCTCACTCTCCCCGGTAGAGCGGCAAGGCGGTCCGGTTCTTCCCCTTGAACCGGGCCGCCTCCCTTTTCCTAGAATCCCAGGCGTGCCGTCAGGCGAATGTCGCGTCCGGCAAGAGGGGCGAAGTCCTTCAATTGGCTCGTGCTGCGACGGGCATCGACGTCGAAGATATTGTTCGCCGACAGCGACAGCGTCAGCTCCGGATCCTCAGCGAAGGCGTGCCAATCCAACGACGCATTCACCATCGTATAGCCCGGAGTGTCCGTCTCGACCGGCGCGGTGCGATTGTGATCGAACGCGTGTTCGACCTCCACGCGGCCGTCGAATGGACCACGGCTGCCGGCGATGCCACCTAGGATGCGGAGCGGCGGAATGAACGGCGCGGGGCCGTAATTCTTCACGGTCGCGTGGACCGCGTCCGCCTGGACCTCGCCGCTCCACTTGATGCCGAGCGCTTCACCCAGCTTCGCCTGCGCCTGCGCTTCAAACCCGTAATAGTTGGCGGTGTCCTGCAGATACCGGAAAACCGGCAAATCGTCCTCGATCGCACCGGTCGGCGCCTGGAAGATGAAGTTCGAGAAGTGGCTGTAGTAAAGGCTGCCGGTCAGGGTCAGGCGGCCTGACGTCTTGTGCAGGCTCGCTTCGACGCTGAGGCTCTTTTCGGGATCGAGGTTAGGGTCGCCGACTTCGAACGACTGGCTGCCGCCATGCGGCCCGTTCGCGAACAGTTCGTCGATCGAGGGGGCGCGCTCGCTGTGCGAGAGCGAGAGGCCGGCGCGCCAGCCGGGCGTGAATTCGTACTGGCCGCCGAGCGAGCCCGACCAGGTCGTGAAGCTGCGCGATTCCGCCGGGGTTTCGAGCTGCTCGTCTGCATCCGCGGTCAGCTTGCTGAACTCGACCCGTGCGCCGCCCTCAACACGCCACGGCCCGCTGACATAGGTCTGGAGCGTGAAGATGCCGGTCTGCTTCTGGTCGCTGTCCGGCAGGAATTTCTCCTCGCCACGGATCTTTGCGTTGCGATTCAGGTACTGGAGGCCGCTCGTGCCTTCCCAGCCGGATTGGGCCGCCTGCACCAGCTCGACGCGGCCCTCGCCGCCCTTGCTGAAAAAGCTCGATCCGACTTCGCCGGTCTCTTCGAGCTCGTCATGATGGTAGTTCGAGTAGCCTCCGCGAGCGCGGACCTGACTGAAGAAGCCGCCCAGCGGGATCTCCGCACGCGCGTCGTAGCGGGTCTGCTCGACGTCGATGGTCGGCGCTTCCGGCACGACCGCAGGATCGACCGAGTAGCGGATCGGCACTTCGTATGTCGCAAGGTGGCGAGTGATCGACGCGCCGATGTTCAGTCCGTTGTCGCCGACATAAGCGACGCCGCCGGCCACTTCCTTCGATTCCGCTGCCGAATTCGGGAGGTCGCCCTTGAGGTCGGCGAGGGCGCGGATCTCCGGATCAGGGCTCGCGAGCGCTTCGTCGCGAAGCTCTTTCGATAGGATGTGGCCGCCGGTGCGAAGGTCGTCGGTCTTCGTCCAGTTACCGTCGATGTGGAACACGACGTGGCCAGCCACGGGCACGTCGACCGAGCCGTTGGCCATGCGCTCGTTCGCGGCCGAACCGTAGCCAAGGAGCGCGTCCACGCCGACGACATTCTCGGGCACGTTGCGCGGGATGCGCGTGTCGATGACGTTGACCACGCCGCCGATTGCGGAAGAGCCGAACAGCAGTGCCGACGGCCCGCGAAGCACCTCGATCCGCTCGGCCGTGAGCGGGTTGATCGCGATGGCGTGATCCGGACCGGACGAGGACACGTCGAGCGTTCCGATACCGTCGGTGAGGACGCGGACGCGGTCGCCTGAAAGTCCGCGCAGCACGGGAGCCGAAGCAGTCGGGCCGAAGCTCGTGGCGCTGACGCCCGGCTGGCGGGCCAGCGTCTCGCCGATGCTCTGCCGGACTTCGCGCGTGAGGTCCGCCTGGTCGAGAACAGAGATCCCGCCGAGAACGTCGGCGGCCTTACGGCGCACGCCGGTCACCACGATCGGATCGTTCGTATGAGCGTCTTCGGCGTTGCCAGGTGCGGACGTGTCCGCAGCGGCGCCGCCGCTCGCGGCGTCCACGGTTCCGGTGTCCACCGACAGAGCCGGCGTCTCCTGCGCGAGGGCACTAGTGACCGGAAAGGCTGCAAGCGCAGCCGCAAGCGCAAATTTTGAGGAGAGCATCAGTCCTGAGTTGCTACTGATCGAATCGATACCCGCGTACGGCGTATGATATACTATTACAAGCTCGCTTCGACGAACGGTGCGAGCTAGGGGCCGGACGCATGTATGTGACCCATCTTGAATGCTCGCTTACGGGCGAGCGCTACCCCGCCAATCAGCCCCATAATCTCAGCGCCGCGGGCAAGCCTCTGCTCGTGCGGTACGACTTTGACAGGGTGCGGCAAACGCTGACCCGCGAAAGCCTGGCTGCGCGGCCGCAGGGGATGTGGAAGTGGCGCGAGCTTCTTCCCCTTGCCGAGGGAGTCGCGCCCGTGAGCCTCGGCGAGCCCGAAACGCCGATCATCCCTCTGACGATGACGGGGAGAAAGTCGGGCGCTTCGGACCTACTAGTCAAGGACGAGGGGAGGCTGCCGACTGGCTCCTTCAAGGCGCGCGGCCTGACGATGGCCGTGTCGATGGCCAGGCAGTTCGGGATCACGAGCGTGGCGCTTCCGACAAACGGCAACGCGGGCGCGGCACTGGCGGCTTATGCGGCGCGGGCCGGCATGGAAGCGGTGGTCGTGTGCCCGGCCGAGACGCCGGAGATAAACGTGCGCGAGACGGCGGCCTATGGCGCTCGCGTCTGGGTCGCGGACGGCCAGATCGACGAGTGCGGACGCCTGATCCGCGAAGGCGCGGCGGAAGGCCGCTGGTTCGACTGCTCGACGCTGAAGGAGCCTTACCGCATCGAGGGCAAGAAGGTCATGGGCCTCGAGCTGGTGGAGCAACTCGGGTGGAAGGTGCCGGACGCCATCTTCTATCCCACCGGGGGCGGCACGGGCCTGATCGGCATGTGGAAAGCCTTCGACGAGCTAGAGGCCGTCGGGCTGATCGGATCGGAACGACCGCGCATGTACGCCATCCAGGCCTCGGGCTGCGCGCCGATGGTCCGCGCCTTCGAGCGTGGAGAGGAGTTCGCGGAGCGCTGGGAGAATGCAGCGACGGTTGCCACCGGCATCCGCGTACCGAGCGCGGTCGGCGACTTCCTCATCCTGCGCGCGGTTCGGGAGAGCGGCGGCGCTGCAATCGCAGTCGAGGAGCAGGACATTTTGCAGGCCGTCGAAGACGCAGCGCGCGATGACGGTATGCTGCTTTGCCCCGAGGGGGGAGCGGTCCTCGCCGGTTGGCGCACGGCGCTCGATCGCGGGCTGGTTGGGCGCGACGAGACGGCGCTGCTGTTCAACTGCGCGAACGGAAACAAGTATCCGCTCCCGGATGCGTCGCGCCGGTTGAAGCTGTTCGAAGCGCGGGCGGAAAATCTCTGACGCCCAAAAAAGTAAACCCCGGCAACCGAAGTTGCCGGGGTTCCATGCTTTGGTTCTCTTTCGAGTTCCGAAGCACAATTGAAGAATACTCGAACCCCGCGGTAGTTCCAGCGGAATCTGCAGGGCCACAGGGGAAAACTGTGGATGCAACGGTGGATAAGGCTGTGGGACTCGCAAAAAAGAGGGGCCCCGGAAGCCAGAACAGCCGCCGGAGCCCCGTACTTCTGATCCAGTGATTCGCGCCGCTGCGCCGATCCTCAGGCTCTCGCCCGCGATCCACGCTTCAAAAGGGGCATGAATCTGGGGATCTGAAGTACCTTTGTAGAACGCTTTCGCCAGAAGGGGGTTCCTACAGCTGATGAGCAAGAAGCGCCGGCTGCGGATCGCAACCTACAACATCAACGGGATCAACTCGCGGCTGCATGTCCTGCTACGCTGGCTGGAGGAATTTCGGCCGGACGTCGTCGGGTTGCAGGAGCTGAAGTGCACCGATGAGGCCTTTCCCGCGAAGGATCTCGAGGCGCTCGGCTATTCCTCGATCTGGCACGGGCAGAAGAGCTGGAACGGCGTCGCCTTGCTCAGCCGCGTCGGCGAGCCCGTGGAAACGGGCCGCGGCCTCCCCGGCGATCCAGACGACGCACAAAGCCGCTATATTGAGGCGGCCGTTTGTGGCGTCCTAATCGGCAATCTCTACCTCCCTAATGGGAATCCCTGGCCGGGCCCGAAGTTCGACTACAAGCTGACCTGGATGGACCGGCTGCATGCCCATGGCCGTCATCTGCTCGACAGTGGACTGCCCGCACTTCTGATGGGCGACTTCAACGTCATTCCGACCGACCAGGACGTCTACAAGCCGGAGCGGTGGGCAAAAGATGCGTTATTCTCTCCGGAGGCCAAAGCGAAGTTCGCCGAGCTGGTTGCGCAGGGCTGGACCGACGCGCTTCGCAAGCTCCATCCGGATGAGCGCATCTATACCTTCTGGCACTATTGGCGGAACTCGTTCCAGCGCGACGCCGGCATCCGCATCGACCATTTCCTGCTCAGTCCGCCGCTGACGAAATCGCTCAAGGCCGCCGGAGTGGACCGCACGCCGCGCGGCTGGGAAAAGACCAGCGACCACGCGCCGGTGTGGATCGAAGTGGACGTCTGAGGCACCGTACGGCCCACGCCTATGCGTCCTCCGAAAGTTGCAGGATGATCCCTAACTCCTCGACGTCGAGATCGCGCTCAAGATTGTGCAGGACTTCGTCCTCAATCATCCCTGCCCGATGGATCCGCAGCAATTCAGCTCGTCCCGCGGAAATCGATCTCAACAGCAAATCGAAGTGCGGCCGCATCTTTTCCAACGCTCGCTCCGAATCCTCTGCGTAGCTTTCCGTCCCTGCCAAACGACGGCGGGTTTGTTCGAGTAGCTGCGGATGGACGAGTGTCCCGTCGTTCGCGTACGCGCCTGCCTCGACGGCCGCGTATCGCGCTCGCGCGATCCGCGCTTCGCACGCGCCAAGATCCATCTTCGCCGGCGGCTCCGTATCGACAGGACGTACTTTGCGAATGAGGAAGCCGAGGCTGGTCCCCTGCGCGACGACGGTCGCGAAGATCACCGCAAACGCGCAGACCAGCATGAGGTCGCGCGCCGGCATCGACGCCGGAAGGCTTAGCGCGACGGCGAGGGTGACGACACCGCGCATCCCTGCCCAGCCAAGGACGGTCGCCTGCTTGAACCCCAGAGGTCTGGCACGGCGGACACCGACCTTGCGCAATACTCCGACGAGCGCGTCGGCGCCGAAGATCCAGATGAACCGGGCGAGGATCACGGCCACGACCACGCCAAGTACGGGAGTGAGCATCGTCGACGTGACCGCTCCTACACCACCAACGCGTTCAAGGACGCCGCGGAGCGAGAAGCCGATCAGGATGAAGACGAGCGCCTCAAGAAGGAACACCATGGTGTGCCAGAACGCCGTGCCGCGAAGCCTTACGCTTGCCGGGAAGATCTGGTGCTGGAACCAGCCGAGGATCAAACCGGCGGTAACCGTGGAAATCACGCCCGAAACGTGAACTGCCTCGCCCGCGATGTAAGCGAGCCACGAGATCAGCGTCGACGCGACGATGATCAGAGTCTGATCCTTCAGCTTCCTGACTGCGAAAATCCAAGCGATTCCAACGGCCGATCCAACTACAAGTCCGCCTAGCGAAAGGATGAAGAAGTCCTGTATTGCGGCGCCTGCGTCGAACATGCCGCTTAGCGTGGCCACGACCGCGAACCGGAACAGCACCAGACCTGTTGCATCGTTCAGCAGGCTTTCGCCCTCCAGCAGGGCGAGCAAGCGGCGAGGCAGCGCAACGTTCTGAAGGATGGCTCGCGCGGAAACGGCGTCCGGAGGCGACACGATCGCGCCAAGCGCGAAGCAGGCTGCCCAGGGCAGGGTTGGCACAAGCCAATGAACGGTGATGCCTACTGCGAACGTGGTGAAGACGACCGCTCCAACCGCCAGCGACAATATCCCGGGCAGATGACGCCGGAACCTGCCGAACGCCGTGAAATAAGCGCCGTCCATGAGGAGCGGCGGGAGAAATAGTACCAGGACCAGCTCCGGATCGAGCTCCACGGCGGGAAGTCCCGGAAGAAAAGCGAGCAAACCCCCACCGACCAGCAAGGCGGTCGCGGTTGGCAGCCTCAGTCTCAATGCCAGCCATCGAAGAACGACGACGAGAGCGATAAGCGTGAGGATCAGCTCGAAAGTGGCGACTGCACTCATGTGTGCAGCCTAGCCGGGCGGCTTAGGTCTGCAATGGAGGTCAAGGGAACACACGGTCGCGTCGATTATACGACCGTAGCAACCTTGCGACGTGGGCTGTGTTTGCTTTCCGATGGCCCAACCCAGTCATGGAAAAACGCACGGAGCCGAGCGCGGGCTCAGTCGCTTTGAAGGATTTAGCGACGCGGTTTTCGCAATCGCGCTCACGCTCCTGATCGTCGAGATCAAGGTTCCAGGATCGCCTGAAGGGCCGCATGGCTATAGCGACCTGGCGAGTGCAATGGCCGAGCAGTGGCGCGAACACCTCGCGCTGGTCCTTTGCTACATGGTAATCGGTGCCTACTGGCTCCAACACCACTATTCCGGTCGCATCTATGCCAAGAGCGATCACTGGTTCAGCGCAATAAACTTGCTGTTTCTGCTGGCGATCGTGGTTGTCCCATACCCAATCCGCGCATGGTGCTTCCACGTCGGAACGCACTTTGAGCCGGTGGCATCAGTGGCCTTGGTTGTAGGACTGGCGCTGACCGCCTGCACCTGGATGGCAAAGTGGTTCTACGGAATGCCTGGCCGCCGTGTCATGGACGAGCGCCTTGCGCCAGACTTTCTCCGGCAGATGACACGCCGATACGGTATCGCGACGCTCATCCAAATCGCGGCTGTTCCAGTGGCCGTAGTAGCCCCGCGCTTCGGCGCGGCGTTGGCGTTACTGTGCGTCGCCTTCTTCCTGCTGCCGCAGCCGAAGCCCCGGTACAAGCCCGGCGAGGAGCCCAGTACCGAGGAGAAAGTCAGCCAATGACGGCGGCCATCTGAGTTCTGGCCGTCGTCATCCCGAAGACACGCGGATTCGGCCGTCCGCCTGACGCGGATTACGCGGGCACCTCGAGCTGGAGGTCTGCGGATGCAGGCGACGTCTCGCCGGTGGGTTTCGAAGCACCCGCGGCTGCCGGGGTGGCCCGGTAATCTTGCGGAGAGCCTTCCGAAGCCTTCCCGCGGGAATAGCCGACGCCTCTCGGGAAACCGCTGCGATCGCTATAATCCCTCACGGGCTCGCCTTTGCGATTGTGCAGGTTACGGATGGTCTGGCCGGCGAGCGCGTCGACGATCGTGATGCCGACAACGGCGGCAATGGCAATGCCGACGTTACCCTTCTTCGGATTGTCGTCGTTATACGCTGCGGCAAGCGACGCGAGGTCGAGCATGTCGCCTGCGACGCGGCTGTAGGCGCCGTAGTCGTTGTTCACGGACAGACACATTACGCCGGACGCGATTTCGCGCGCCCCGTAAGCCCGAACGAGCCCCTCCTTACCCTCAACGCCCAGCCAGCGGGTCAGCACCTGGGGCGCGAACAATTCGGTGAGGCCAAGGCCCATGCTGAACCAGCCGAGCGCGCGACCAAAACGGTCGGCAGGTTTGAGCGAACTTGGCCCCGTTTCAAGAACCTTGGGGTCTCCTGGCGAGCGAGTGACGTTGGAAAGCCGGGAAAGCATGAATGACATGATTGCACCTCGTAAGACGGGTCGTTGCGGCTAATCAGGCGGGTTGCAGCATCACCTTGATGCAGCTGTCCTGCTTGTCCCGGAACGTGCGGTACATTTCCGGCCCGGCCGACAGAGGCCGCTTGTGGGTGATGACGAACGAGGGGTCGATCTGCTCATCCTCGATCCGGTGGAGGAGATCGTCGGTCCAGCGGTTCACGTGGGCCTGCGCCATCCGGAACGTGATGCCCTTGTTCATCGCAATGCCGATCGGGAACTTGTCGACCAGGCCGGTATAGACCCCGATGATCGAGATCACGCCGGCGGGGCGGCAGTTGTAGATCATCTCGCGGAGCACGTGGCCGCGGTCGTTCTCGCTCAGCGTGATTTGCTTCAAGCGGTCGTACATCGTGTCAGGCTGGCTGAGGCAGACGTGGTTCTCAGACCCGACCGCGTCGATGCACTTGTGCGGGCCCTTGCCACCGGTGAGCTCCGTCAGCCTTTCCGTGACGCTCTCCTCCATGAAGTTGATGATGGTCGCTCCGGCCGCCTCGGCCATCGACAGGCGCTCGGGCAGGAAGTCAATGGCGATGACCTGTTCCGCGCCAAGAAGAATGGCGCTCCTGATCGTCATTTGCCCGACGGGGCCGCAGCCCCAAATGGCAACCGTGTCGCCCGGCTGAATGTCGGCCTGCATGGCGGCGTGCCAGCCGGTCGGCAGGATATCGCTCAGGAACAGCAGCTTCTCGTCCGGGATGCCCTCCGGAACCTTGATGTGCGTGGCATCAGCGAAGGGAACGCGCAGGTATTCGGCCTGGCCGCCGGGATAGCCGCCGGTGAGATGCGTGTAGCCGAACAGGCCCGCGGTCGGGTGCCCGAAGACCTTCTCGGCGAGGTCCGCCTTCCGGTTGGTCCGCTGGCAGACCGAGAAGTTGCCGCGCTTGCACTGGTCGCACTCACCGCAAATGATCGTGAACGGGATCACGACGCGGTCCCCGACATTAAGGTTGCCGCGTGCCTTGGCCTCCGGACCTAGCTCGACGACCTCGCCCATGGTTTCGTGACCCAAGACATCGCCCGGCAACATGGCGGGAATGAAGTTGTGGTACAGGTGAAGGTCGCTGCCGCAGATTGCGCAGCTGGTGACCTTGATGATGGCGTCACGTGCGTCCTCGATCTCGGGATCGCTGACGGTGTCGTACCGGACGTCCTCTTTGCCGTGCCAGACCAGAGCTTTCATTGGGAGCGCCTCCTGTAACGCAACGGGTCCCCTCAGCACTGCAACGGCGACGGAGACGGATTAGGTTCTGACCTTGCATGACCGTTGCGGCCCGCTGCCATGTCGCGTCGACGAGCGGAGCGAGGTCTGACTCTCGCTGGCTAGAAACGGCTGGGGGCACGCGCTCCATGCCCGCTTGGCTCATCAGTGGCCGCTCAGCTTGGAAATTTGATACTAGCGCAGAGGGCCATCCGGCGTGTTATTCAGAAGATAATCCGGTCTGCCGTCAGTGCGCTTTCACCCATGTCCGACCATAAGTTGATCATCAGATCCGCCCCCGGAAGGTTGTCGGTGTAGGCGAGGATCCATAGCTCGCCGCCAAAGCCGCCGATGGTAAGCGTACCGGGGGCCGTTACCGTTGGCGGATGTCCAAAGCTGTAATTCGCGAACTGGAACGCCTGGTTGCCATCAATGGTCTCATTTGCGTCGATTGCGGACAGGTCAATTCGATCATTTTGGGACCAGTCGGTTATAAACTCAGCGCCGTAAGTCGTGGAGAGTTCGGCGAGGCTCCAGTAGATGAACGTGTCGCTTCCAGCGCCGCCGGTTAGGCGGTCCGCGCCAAGGCCGCCAAGGATCCGGTCGTTCCCGTCGCCGCCGCTGATCTGGTCATTGCCGGTGCCGCCTTTGAGGCGATCATCGCCAGTTCCGCCATCGATAAAGTCGTTCCCCGCACTGCCGTAGATGACGTCGTTGCCGCCCCGGCCGTACAAAGTGTCATTTCCGCCAAAGCCCTTGATCGTATCGGCGTAAACCGTTCCATCAATCCTGTTTGCGAGCGGAGTTCCTGAAATGGTGGCCATTTTCTTCTCCTGCTTGGAAGTTCGGTCGAACTATCCTCAGGACGTGCGCCAAGACGCTCAATTGTGCGATGATCCACAAACGATCATGTTCTGATCATCTTCTGATGGGGTGCCATTCGGAAAACCCGCGGGCTTGAAACGCGCGATTTAGTCGTCGAGCCCTGGAGTTAAACGGGGCGGCTGGTGCCGGATGCAGGATTCGAACCCGCGACCTTCGGTTTACAAAACCGCTGCTCTACCAACTGAGCTAATCCGGCATGCCCGCGCCTTTGCCTGACAAGGCCTTGTCCGTCCAGACGCTCGACGATGCCCCGGGCAAGTTCTAGCAGCGCCGGAATGTTCCGCGTTCCAACCTTGCTGCAGCTTGCTTGGGCCGGTCCCGCGCTCTGCCTCGCAAGCTGCAATCCGGCGCAGCCCTCGACCGACAGGGTCTTCGTCTCCAACGAGGAATCTAATCTTGTTTCGGTCGTCGATGGCGCGACCGGCAAGGTTGGAGGGCGACTTGCGACCGGAGCGCGGCCGCGGGGCATGGTGCTGTCGCGAGACGGTCGAACCCTCTTCGTCGCCGCAAGCAACGCAAACCGCATCGAGGCTTGGGACACGCGCACGCTGAGGCGGACGCACATCTACGATTCCGGGCCGGACCCAGAACGCTTCGCGATCACACCCGACGACAAGACGCTGGTGATCGCCAACGAAAATGACAGCGCAGTCTCTTTCCTCGACCTGACGACGGGTAAGATTGAGCGGGAGGTGAAGGTCGGGCCCGAGCCGGAGGGCATCGAGGTCAGCCCGGACGGCAAGCTGGTCATCGCAACGTCGGAGCTTGCGAGCCTCACCCACTTCATCGACAGGGCTTCCGGCAAGCTGCTCGACAGCGTTCTCGTCGGAACCCGTCCGCGCTTTGTCCTCTTCCTCGACGGCGGGAAGCGAGCATGGGTCTCGTCGGAGCAGCGCGGAACGATAAGCGTCTTTGACACGGCGACGCACAAGATCGTTCACACGATCGACCTCGTCGAAAGCTTCGACATCGCCGAACCGGTCCAGGCCGTGGAGATGGCCGCGACCAAGGACCAGCGCCGGGTGTTCGTCGCCATGGGCCGGGCCAATCGCGTTGCCGAGATCGACCCTGCGACCTTCAAGGTCGTGCGCTCGTTTCCCACCGGGTTCCGGACATGGGGGATCGGCCTCTCGCCCGACGAGAAACGGCTTTATGCGGCCAGCGGTCTCGACGGTACGCTCACCATCATCGATCTCGAGCGAAACCGCGTAGCCCGAAAAGTGGAGCTCGGCGGCAAGCCCTGGGGCGCAATCGCGGTCGCGCGATGAAGGCGGTCGCTGCCATTGCGCTCCTGCTCCTTCTCGGCTCGTGCGGACTGGGCCAGCGCGAGATCACGGCCTGCGCGGATCCGAACAACATGCCTTTCTCCAACGAGGCAGGGCAGGGGCTGGAGAACAAGCTTTCAGAGATGATCGCGACGGACCTCGGCGCGAAGCTCAACTATGTCTGGTGGGCGCAGCGGCGCGGCTATGTGCGCAACACGCTGAACGAACGGAAGTGCGACTTCTGGCCAGGCGTCGCGAGCGGGTTGGAAATGCTGGCGACGAGCCGGCCTTATTACCGCTCGACCTATGTCTTCGTGACCCGGGAACGCGACAGTCTCGGCGGGCTCACTCTCGACGACCCGCGCCTCCGAAAGCTCAAGATCGGTGTCCAGCTCGTCGGGGACGATGCGAACAACACGCCTCCCGCGCACGCGCTCTCGGCCCGCGGGATGGTCGATAACGTTCACGGCTACATGCTTTACGGCGATTACGGTCGTCCCAATCCGCCCGCTGCCATTCTCGACGCTGTCGAGCGCGGGGACGTGGACGTGGCGCTCGTGTGGGGGCCGCTCGCTGGCTACTTCGCACCGCAGTCCACGATCCCGCTTCGACTGGAGCCGGTAACGCCATGGTTCGCGGATCAGCAGTGGCCGATGCAGTTCGACATTTCGGTGGGGGTCCGGAAGGACGACCAGAAGCTCCTCAAGGAGATCGATCGCATTCTCATTCGGCGATCGGCTGATGTCCGCAAATTGGTGGAGACTTACCGCGTGCCGATCGCGGCTCAGTAGTCGACCGTGACGTTGAACGTTCCAACATAGGTTCCATCGAGCGTCGACGGACTGAGGACGATCGATCCTCCAAGATCGAAGTCCACGCCCTTGTTACCTGAATTGTTGAGCGTCACCGTGCGCGGATTGTCGACCGTCAGGGTTAGCGTCTTCGCGGCGTTGGACTGGTTGACGAGCGTGACATTCGGCGCGGTGATGGTGACGACCTGGTTGTTCGTGCCCGCGACGTTGTACTTTGCGACCTGCCTTGAGCCAGTGCAGACGACGTTCGCGCCGCAGCTGAATACGCCGGCCTTCGTAATGCCGACCGTCGTGGTCGACCAGGAGCCGTTCTGCACGGTGATCGTGCCGAGACCGAGGTCTTGAACGAAGGTCAGGGTCAGCGGCTTGGTGACGGTCAGCTTTACCTGCGCGTTGACGGTCGTCGACGCAGGCGCCGCAGCAGCGGGCACTGCGGACAACGTCAGCAGGAGCAAGACCAGACAACGAAAGAGCAACGCCCCAAACCCATCCCAGCCGTGGTTAGGGGCCGATTAACCGTGAACTCCTGCCATCGCGTTAACAGCCGGCGGCACGAATCCCGGACAAAAGCTTGGAATTGAACGCCATACCGACCGAAAGCCAATCGCTCCGCGGCGATTCAGTGAAGCTTGAGCTTTGGCCTGACGACAGTGTTCACGCGACCGATCATGATCAGGATCGTGCCCTTCACCCAGCCGTGGATCGCAAGCAGATGCATGCGGTACAGCGACTTGTAGACGAAGCGCGCGATCCGGCCTTCGACGGCGATGCGCCCGCCGATGAGATTGCCCATCAGGCTGCCGACGGTCGAAAAGCGGGATAGCGAAACGAGCGACCCGTGATCGTAATAGCGGAACGGCGCCGGCGCTTGCCCGCGCATGATCCTGATCAGGTTGCGGTAGGTCGCCGATGCCATCTGGTGCGCGGCCTGGGCGCGGGGCGGCACCGCTTGTCCCTCGCCCAGCGCGCAGAAGCAGCAATCGCCGATCGCGAAGACCCGGTCGTCCAGCGTCGTTTGCAGCGTCGGTCGTACCACAAGTTGGGATCGGCCGTTCGTTTCGAGACCGTCTAGCGAAGCCAGCAAATCGGGTGCTTTCACGCCCGCCGCCCAGACCTGGAGGTGACCCGGAATGACCTCGCCCTCGTCGGTGACCATTTCATGCGCACGTGCCTCGATGATGCGCGTGGCCGGCCGGACGGCGACGCCCAGCGCCTCCAACTCTTCATGCGCGGCGGCCGCGAGCTTCTCCGGCAATGCTGGCAGGATCCTCGGTCCAGATTCCAGCAAGGTTACCTGGAGCCGCTTTTCATCGAACACTTCAAGCCCGTAGTGCCGCAGCGCCGATGCGCTGTTGTAGAGCTCGGCCGCCAGCTCGATGCCGGTCGCTCCGCCCCCGACCACTGTCACGCAGACATGCTCGTCCGCCTTCTCGTCGGCGCTCATAGTGCGCGAGACGCGCAGGCACTGGTTGAGGAGTCGGTGGCGGAAGGCGTCGGCCTGCTCTCGGTCGTCGAGGAAGAGGCAATTCTCCTGCACGCCGGGGATGTTGAAGTCGTTGGTTACGCCTCCGACCGCGAGAACCAGATAGTCGTAGCGGATAGAGTGGGCTGCCATCAGCTCCGTTCCGTCCACGTCGACCAAAGGCGCGACGACGACCCTGCGCCGCTTTCGATCGAGCGATTGGAGCGAGCCGAGGAAGAAGCGGTAACCCCAGCGGTGGCCGTGACTTCGGTAGCCGACCTCGTCGAGATTGGCGTCGAGCGAGCCCGCCGCGACCTCGTGGAGCAATGGCTTCCAGATGTGGGTAAGGTTGCGTTCGATAAGGACAATGTCGTGGTTCTTGCGTCCGAAGCGCGCCCCGAGCCGGCGGGCGAGCTCAAGGCCGCCGGCGCCGCCACCGACGATCACGATCTGCGTCTTTCGCGCCGTGGTGGTTGGCTGGTCGGCTTGCACGCCGCCTCCGGAGTATGGTTTCCAGTGCCGCTTTCAAGCCGGTGTGAACATTTGTCAGGGACAAGCCAAAGTTCCCGGAACGCTTCCGGAGAAACAGAACGACATCTTCATGTCCTTGAGTGCTCGCCGGATGAGGGTGTGCATCGCCTCGCACTGGCTGCGAGCTGGCTAAGTGCGATAGTTTCGTAAATGCGCGAGTGAGGCCAGCCCAGCTGGACCTGTGCCTTTTTCGCTACCTTGTTGCGCCAGCGGGAGCCGCCAGGATCGACAGGATTCGGCGGAAATACTAGAAAGAGCCATGCTGTGTGATGTTGTTGTCCGCGAGACAACCGAAGCCGATATGCCCGCGATCACAGCAATCTACGCAGAGGCCGTCAACGCGGGCGCGGCATCATTGGAGCTAAAAGCTCCCGACTTGGCCGAGATGACCCGCCGCTGGCGAGTGCGGGCCTCCAAGGGATACCCGCATATTGTAGCAACCAGCAGCGGCGTCGTCGTTGGCTACGCCGCCGCTCGCCGTCATCGCCCGAGCCCAGCCCATCGCTTCTTAGTCGAGGACAGCGTCTACGTATCTTACCATGCGCACGGCGGTGGTATCGGCCGAGCGCTCCTGGGTGAGCTGATCAAGCTCTGCGAGATATCGAAGTTCAGGCAGATGATCGCTTTGATCGGGGATGGTAATGTGTCGTCGGTCAAACTGCATGAACGCCTCGGCTTTCGACAGGTTGGCCTGATCGAAGGCTCAGCGTTCAAGCATGGACGCTGGTTCGACACGCTCCTGATGCAGCGCGCACTCGGCGAGGGGAATTGCTCACTTCCGCAGCAGAACTGACACCAGCTACGTCATTTAAGTGCACTGAGGAGCGGCAGGGGAGAGCGAGCGTACGCTCTTTCAATGCAACCTGCCTATGCTTGCTAGTCGTATGCTGCTGCGAAGCAGACGGTGCCGGCCGTGCGAGTGTCAGACCGATCTCGGCGAGCCCATAGAAAAACCCCCGACCGAAGCCGGGGGTTCTCCTGATCAGTTTGAAGAAGCCTGGACGACTGGCTTCTCAACTGTGTGGTGCGACCACATGGTCGCTGGTCGCACCACAGACGGCTGATCAAACGCCTTCGTCGCCCTCGTCACCCTCATTGCCCTCATTGCCCTCGTCGCCCTCGTCGCCCTCGTCGTTCTCGTCGCCCTCGTCGTTCTCGTCACCCTCGTTGCCCTCGTCGCCTTCATTGTCCTCATTGCCCTCGTCGCCCTCGTCGCCCTCGTCGCCCTCATTGCCCTCGTCGTTCTCGTCGCCCTCATCGCCCTCGTCATCCTCATCGCCCTCGTCTCCCTCGTCGTCCTCGTCGTCCTCGTCGCCCTCGTCGTTCTCGTCGCCCTCGTCGCCTTCATCGTTCTCGTCGTCCTCATCGCCC
Organism: Sphingomonas telluris; assembly: GCF_022568775.1. NCBI lineage: Bacteria > Pseudomonadati > Pseudomonadota > Alphaproteobacteria > Sphingomonadales > Sphingomonadaceae > Sphingomonas > Sphingomonas telluris. Next base: position 845,375 of record NZ_JAKZHW010000002.1, read on the forward strand.
TCGTCGTTCTCATCGCCCTCGTCGTTCTCATCACCCTCGTTGCCCTCGTCACCCTCGTTGTCCTCGTCGCCTTCGTCGCCATCATTGTCCTCGTCGCCCTCGTCGCCTTCATCGTTCTCGTCGCCCTCGTCGTCCTCGTCGTTCTCGTCGCCCTCATTACCCTCGTCGTTCTCGTCGTTCTCGTCGTCCTCATCGCCCTCGTCGTTCTCGTCGTTCTCGTCGCCCTCGTCGCCCTCGTCGCCCTCGTCGCCATCTATGCCTTCATCGCCCTCATCGCCCTCGTCGTTCTCATCACCTTCATCGCCCTCGTCGCTCTCGTTGCCCTCATCGCCCTCGTTGTTCTCATCGCCTTCGTTACCCTCGTCGCCCTCATCGTTCTCGTCGTTCTCATCGCCCTCATCATTCTCGTCGTCCTCGTCGCCCTCGTCGCCCTCATCGTCCTCATCGCCCTCGTCGCCCTCATCGTTCTCGTCGTCCTCATCGCCCTCGTCGGCCTCATCGTTCTCGTCGCCTTCGTCGCTTTCGTCGCCCTCGTCGCCCTCGTCACCCTGCGCGCCCTCGTCGCCCTCGTCGCCCTCGTCGCCCTCGTCGTTCTCGTCGCCCTCGTCGTCCTCGTCGCCCTCGTCGTCCTCGTCGCCCTCGTCGTTCTCATCGTTCTCGTCGCCCTCGTCGCCCTCGTCGCCCTCGTCGTTCTCATCGCCCTCGTCGCCATCGACGCCCTCGTCGCCCTCGTCGCCCTCGTCGCCCTCGTCATCCTCGTCGTTTTCGTCGGCCTCGTTGCCCTCGTCGTTTTCGTTACCCTCGTCGCCCTCGTCGTTCTCGTTGCCTTCGTTGCCTTCGTTGCCCTCGTCGCCTTCATCGCCTTCGTCGCCGTCGTCCGTGAAGCTGACAGGGGCAAACAGATCGTGCGATCCCAGGCTGCCCAGGATCGCTTCGACGTCTTCAATTGTCGTGCAAGCCATCACCATTCTCCGATTCTTTGCGCGCCGCGGCGAAGCTGCCGATGACGCGCAGGTTTACGGGTTTGTAGAGAAAGGCCGACCTACGATGGGCCATGCCCCTTTGGCACGAGCAAACAGCTCCCCGAGGGAGCAGCCTACTGTTGGCGATCAGCTCGCGACGCCAGTTGTTGACACCCAGGGGGTCGAACAACGTTTAACGGGTCGTTAACACTTCACGCCCGGGTGGCCCAATACTCCTCTAGGCTGCCGGTTCCAAGTGCCCCAGCAGGAAAATTGCTCGCGCCGGCTTGCCTCGCAATTGCTCCCCCCTGACTGATTCGGTGAGCCGATGGTCGGATCAGCGGCGCTGAAGGTGAAGCCGCGGACTAACTTTGAGGAAAGCGCAACTCCCGCAAAACGTCGTTCAAGGACGACTTTCCCTGAAAGATGCTCCAGATGCAGTCTTGTGAGCACTGGTCTGCGATCTGGAGCGCCAGGTACCGAGCGATGGGATAATTCCAGGCGTATTTATAGGGCGTATCGGATGATGAAAGGGCCGCTTGCAGACCTTCTTTCAGGACTCCGAAATGTCGATGGTTGGCCTTATCCCAGGCCTGGACCAGATGCGTATACTGCGTTCGATGTCTGCGCCCGGCGTGGGACAAGAGCGCGCCTTCACCCAGAAATGCGCAGATTTCACGGATGATTGGCGGAACGAATGTTCCCTGACTTGCTACGATTTGCACCGCATGCGCAAACTCATGCGCAATAGTGAGTTCGTCGATCGGCTTGCTACGATAGCTGTAAACGATCGTCGGATAAGCCCCTGATCCATTGTCCAGCGTCAGCGCTTTGCGAGGCTTATCAGGGTCGTCCACGACAATCTTGGCGGAGTTCTCGAAAGTGTCGTCGACGATTCTTTGCTGCTCGGGCAGGAAATCGCGCATTGCCTCAACGGCTCTTAGCCAAGCGACCTCCGGGTCAATGATCTGATATTCTTCCAACTCGTCGTCGCTGGGTGGTGCAGCGTTCTCTAACGCCATGGCATCGAGAATGCGCCGGCAAGTTACCGGATCAAGCTCGTGCAGGGCGAGCCAGTCCGACAGACTATGCCGGCTGCTTTGCGAGTCAGCGGCACGATTGGGCATCGTCCGAACTGTCCATAACTGGCGTAGCTGCAACCATGGTGGGCCTCGGCAGTAGCCTTCTGAGCGGATGGCGAATTAGGTGAGAAAGATCTCCACCCGTCGCTTCGCCCATGTGGGCTTCACCGCAATACCTCCTAGCGCCGATGCGGATCCTCCAGCGGCGGCACGACTACCAGCCGGCGTCCGAGCGGCAAGGCATCGAGCAGGATGTTCACGCCCTCGGCTTCGTTCCGTCGCTTGTAGGCCACGCCGATCTTCACGAATATATCCTTGCCCGATCCGCCCTCACGCTCCCGAACTGCGAAGACCTCGAAATCGGGTTTGCTTCCTTCAGCCATTCCAAAATACTCCGCTGCTATGATTGTGGATCAGCTTGACGCGTCTCGCGCTCAATCGGGACTTTCGTTCAGATCAGTCGCGGTCATCTTCGCGAACGCCACGTGGATCAGTCAATTAGGGGGCAACCAGCTGCTCCTATCCACCTTGGATAGCAACGACCTTTCCGTCAGCCTTCGCATTGATCTCCATCTCCTTGAGACTGCCGTCGCTCAATACGAAGCTCCGGGTTGGACGGTACGACCTCAGCGCGATGCGAGTGAGCATTATCAGAATGCCTCCGCGCGCAAGGAAGCCGTTGATCTCGTCTTTCAAGTTTTTGGAAAGCGCCTCTCTTAAGCTCGTGTCGGGTTCATCGATGATCAAAACCCTCGGCTTCGTATAGAGCGCCCGGGCCAAGGCGAGCATGTGACGTTCGCTCTTGGAGAACCGACTGCCGAGCGCATCGACGCGCGTATCGTACCCCTCAGGAAAAGAGAGAATCTTTTCATGCACTTGCGCGACGCGCGCCGCATGCACGAGACTTGACCTGTCGAGTTTATCCTCCAGTCCGGCGATGTTTTCTTCTATTGTCCCGGGGACGAAGGAGACATGCTGCGGGACATAGCCAATCGTCCTGGCTGCATCTGTGATCGACAATCGCCCCAATTCGATGGCGCCAATTGAAACCTTGCCGGCGCTGGGCGCGAAGCGGCCGATCAACGTCTCAGCGAACACAGTTTTGCCGGCGGCGGCGCCTCCGACGATCTGAACCGATGAACCCGGTTCGATGTCGATGCTAACGTTGCGCAGAAGCTTGTTCTTAGTGAGAGGACAGCGAACGGTGACCTGTGACAGGCGCAAGGCTGCCATTCCGTCTAGGACTGCAGTCGGGGCTTCCGCTGCGCTCAAGGCCTTGTCGAGGCTTCTCCAATTTTCGCGTGCTTCGCGAATGCTGGGCAGCTGCTTAAGGAAACGCTCCGTCGCATAGGCGATGCGACGGCTCAGGACCATGGCCGCGACCATAGCTCCAACAGTCAATTCACCCTCGATCGTCAGATACGCGGCGGCCGCAAGCGCCAGATATTGGAGCATGAGGACTGTGTGCGACGACAGGGCTGTAAACCATCCTGTGAAGTCCTTGTGTTCGATCGCCGTGTCGCGGGACGAGCGTCGCGCCGATAGCCACCGTTTGTTGAAGGCGGCTGTCATCTGCTGAGACTCGATCAGATGACGCGACACAGACAGCGTGTTCTTTAGGTCGCCTATGCGGTCGCTTGCTTCGCTGTGCCGCTCTTCGCGCGCCTTCGAGAAATGCACCTTGGAGAGATTGATAAGCACCAGAAGCGCAAGACCGGCGACGTCGATCCATCCGATGAATGGGCTGATAATGAACACCACCCCGAGGAAAACCGGAGACCACATGAAATCGAGGATGGCGACCAACGACCCGGAGTGAAAAAACGAGCGCAGCCCATCCGCCTCGTTTAATCCCGCGGCTGGCTTGTTACCGCTTCTCGCGAAGTATGTGTCGCGGGCCGTGGATCTAAAGATGTGCTCCTCGATCCGCTCTTGAAACTGAGCGCCGAACCGGGCCAAAACCCGTCGCCGCGAATAGTCCAGCAGCGCCATGATCGTCAGAATGATGACCAGAATTATGACCAAGGACACCAGGGTGGCTTCAGACTGGGCGGGCAGGACCCGGTCGAAAACGAGGATCATGAAGAGCGGCCCGGCCAGCCTCAGCAGGCCATAGACAAGGCTGATCCCAACAGAAAAGAAGAGGATCGAGCGGAGACTGATCAAAGTGTCTCGCAGCACGGTTGCTCGTACCTTACCGGCCAAATGCACGCTCCACTTACATCAAATACCCCGACGAGTGGGAGTCACTTCTTAACTTGGTTTATGTTGAAAGACACGATTACGCGGTCACCCGCGCGGCCGCTTTTCTTCGATAAATTGGGGTCGACGCCATGATAGAGCCAAGCCGGGAAGATCAGCATTCGCCCGGCTACCGGTTTGTAGGTGACCTTGGTCCAACAATCACGCGGCCGCTTCTTCTTCTCCTCGTACTTGGGCTGATTCATGATCAGAACCGTTCGAGGATCGATGAATTCGATCTTGCCGCCGCTGTCGGACGCCTGGACGTAGTACACACCGCTCCAAAGACTGTTCGGATGAATGTGAGCGCGGTTACCGTTGCCCGGAGGATTGATGATGGACCACATGGAAGTCACTCTAAGGACTTGATGCGAAGCGTAACTCAAATCCTCAGATATGCGTCCCAGTGCGGCATTGACCTCCGTCAGGAGTGGCTCATAGGCTGGGTTCTTGTGCAATCCTGTCGCGCTGTGCCAACTGCCAAGAGCGGCCGTGTTTGACTTGTTGACGGCAACTCCCTGCTCTCGCTCGGCATAGACCAGCTCGAGAAGGGTCTTGTTGAGTTGCTCGCTGTCTTCGATGTCATATTGGAAGATCATCGTCGGGAAATAATTTTTCCGGACGAAGCGATCGGGGTCGGTAACCGCCGATCGTGCCTTGCTTGTCACCTCAGATTCTGAATCGGCTGGCATGAGGCACTCCATGTTTACGCATTTCCAAGCAGGACGACCGGCAAGTCCTTCCGGCAAGCCTGTAGTGATCCAGGTATGTCGTCAAGCGGCTCAGTCGCTGGGTCGAACGACAGGATTACCCTCATTCGTTGTCGCGAGGATCGAGAGATGACACGGGCTGCCGGTAATCGCTCGCTTGGGAAAATTATGCGGTGTTGAGAGGATTGAACGCTTGAATCGCATGAGGACTCAAGACAATTCTAAAGTAATGCGCTTGTTCCACTCTCACCTGAACGTTCGATGAGGAGAGATGTATTGGATTCGAGCCACACGTCGGCCAAGCACGACCCGGTCATCTCATCGAGGCAAAGGAAGATCGGCATGAAGCACGAGCTTGACGTCACCACCTTGCTTCGGAGTAGCGGCAACCGTCGCTCATCGACGATCCAAAAGCCGCTGAACGTCGGCCTGGCCGCATTGATCGGACTGTTCGGCCTTGTCTTCGTCTGGGCTGTAACCTTCAATATATCGGGCGCCATCATCGGCAAGGGCCAGGTTCAAGCATCGACCAACCGCATCGCAGTGCAGCATCCGATCGGCGGCGTGGTTGCGGAGATCCTCGCGAACAACGGCGATCGGGTGAAAAGCGGAAGCGTCCTCGTACGCCTTGAAGATTCATCGCTTCGTTCAGACCTCGCCGCAGTCGAAAGCGAGTTGTTCGAACTCCTCGCGAATGAGGCCCGGTTGGAGGCCGAACTGAACGACCGCAGTACGCTGTCGCTCGACCCGATCTTGCAAGAGGCCGTTGCGAGCAATCCTGGGCTCAGGTCGCTCCTGGACGAGCAACAGCGGCAACTGCAGGCTAGCCGAGGATCATTGTTTACCGAAGTCTCCGTCCTTCAGGAGCAAAGGAAACAGATCGCGGACGAGGCTCGCGGCGTCGAGGCCGCCCTTGCTGCGAAACGGGAAGAGATAGCGCTTCTGAGCAGCGACGTTGCTCGGGCGCAGGAGAGCCTCAAGAGAGGATACACAACAGTCACCGTCCTATCGGGCTTCCAGCGGGAATTGGCCAAGGCGAAGGGCGAAGCCGGCACTCTGGCGGCGAAGCGTGCCGAACTGAATGGAAAGCTGGCCGAACAACGGCTCAAGACGCATGCATCACCCTTGGATCTGAGGATGCTGAGTGCGGACAAACTCAACCTGTCCAAACAGCAGTCGAAGAAACTCATAGAGACCAGAAACGGGCTACTCTACAAGTTGGGCAAGCTGGATGTCAGAGCTCCAGTGAGCGGAATGGTCTTCGATTCCAAGGTGCTTGGCCCCCGATCCGTGATCGAGGCGGCCAAACCGATCATGTACATCGTTCCCGACACTAAGCCGAACCTGGTCGTGGTGCGCGTCGACGCGAGGGACATAGAGCAGGTCCACGTCGGACAGCCTGCTGGGCTTCGATTTACGACGTTCAACAAGCGCTCGACACCGATCATTGACGGCCGTGTGACCGCCGTATCGGCAGACGCCTTCGTCGACGAAAAGACGCAGAAGCCGTACTACTTTGTCGACGTGCGGCTGATCGACAGCGAGATGAAAAAGTTGGGCAAGGTCGAGCTCATACCGGGGATGCCGGTAGAAGCCTTCCTACAGACCGAAGGCCGTACCCCGGCCAGCTATGTCACTAGACCGATAACGGATTTCTTCTCCAGAGCCTTCAGAGACTAAGTGGCGCTTACACGCTCTGGCGAGTTCGATGAATTCGATTGAAAGGGACGCGCTCTAACTTAGTCGGCAAACACGCTCCTGAAGAAGGCAATGCGATTTGGGATCTGCTTTTCGATCCTGTCTCGCTCGGCTGCAGGAAGGCGTTCCGGATGATTGATCAGCGTGTAGGCAAATAGCGCGGATTCGGCGAAATCTTCCTGATCGTCGGTCTTCGCGTAGCGGGTTATGTACGCGTTATCGGCTTTTTTTGCCTCCTGCCATGCCGTTTCCCCGATGTACTTGGCCTGGATCGAGGCGTGAGTGCCTTCATGAAAGAAGGTCTCTTCAAGGTCGTGAGTTCCGATGCGCTTCGTCGCATTGTCGGAGTAGATGACGAAGAAATGACCTTTGTCTTCCGCAAACGAGGTTGTGTCGGCGCCGCCCGTGTGGACCACGACATGCTTGAGATTACGGCGATACAGCGACGGTAACTTCCCGAGCGGCGAGGTGTAGCGCCTCGCATCGTGCTCAGCCGCCTGCCTGCTGCCGAAATCCTTGTCTAGCGCGATGCCCACCTTCGTCCCGTCGGAGAAGTACGCGTTGAACAGGTATGCATCCTGAACAAGTGGTTCGCCCGTTTCTCGTTTGTCGGGCATCTCGAACTTCTGGAAACCAACATATTCCAGACGAGTGAACGCACTCGGATCGGCATCAGTGATAAAGTCGAAATCCGTCCCGACAACGGATGAACCGTAAATGGGGGCCTTGGTTTCTCGGATGGCCGTTTCTTTCTTGAGCGGCCCGCTCGACGTAAGACCCCTCGAGACAGCGAGCACGCCGAGCAGGATGGCCGCAGTGCTTAGGATTACAGCCATAGCGAACCTATTCTTCATCCGGTCACCTATCGTGCACGGCCCTTAACTCACTCGGCGTGCGTCTAGAGCCTATTGGGTGAGTATGGCATGAGTCTTTGGGGCATCCCATCGAATGAAGTAGTCGTGGATCTCCGCGCAGTGGCGTAGGTCGCGGCACTGACGCCGCGGCATTTCTCTCGCACCTGCAATTTGGGCGAAGCAGCCCGGTCGGCGGGCAGAATTCCTGCTAAGTAATTGATTTGATTGTTGCCAGGCTGGTGGAGCTGAGGGGAACCGAACCCCTGACCTCTGCAGTGTAATTGCTCGCCCCCAGGACGGAATCGCAGAAATCCGAGACTTTTCTGCGCCGATCTTAGCTGGAATCGAGCTAAATTCGCGCGTTTGCGATACCAGTGCGATACCAAGGACGTGCCTCCGGCCGCGCCTGCACGTAATGTCCGTTTTCGACCGATTGCAGAGACTACTTGCCCAGCGCTCCAAGCACCGCCTTCAGTGATTCTGGATGGCTCACCAACTCATTGTGCGGGCATGTCACTTCGACCTGTTCGTCGGTCTCCTTCAACGTCCCGCTGGCGCTCGCTGGAGCGACAATGCCGTCCTCCGATGACCAAATCGCAACGGTGCGCATCGATGGCTTTTTTTCGGGCGCAATCTGAACCGGCGGGTGATCGACATCATGGTCGTTCACGGCCTCGTAAGGCTTCCACGCGTTGTTATCGCGTAGTCCATGAGAGAAGGGGGTCCCGAGCGTGATTATCGCTTCAAGACTTTCAGGCCGGCGCTTCGCCGCTTCGCGCGCGTAAAGACCGCCCAAACTCCAGCCAATTAGTACGAGCCTCTCGCCAGTGGCCTCGGCAAGGTGGTCGATGCGATTGATCAGACCTTCGAACTTGCGCCTGCGAGCTCCCACGTTGAAGCCCTGCCCCCAGCCCCAAGTGCGGTGACCCGCAGCGCGAAGTGCACGGCGGAGTGGCAGAGTTGCCGCGTCTGGCGTCAGAAAGCCCGAGATAACGATCACGGCGCGTTTCCTGCCTGGTAAGCGCGTTCTAGGGTAGCGGCGCAATTGGGCTGCGAGGAGCCGCGTGGCGGCCGGCGCCTCTCTCAAGAGCTTCCTCCAGGAGGGTCGGCGAGTATCCAGAGATCCGGTCATAGCTGCGCCCAACCGGTAGGACGCGGAACGGTTCCTACTGATTGTATTGCGTCTTTGGGGAGGAGCTCCCGCCTTCTACCGTGCCTGCAGCTGGAAATAATGGCAGCTTTCCACGCCATTCCAGGCATTAGAGCCATTTGAAGCCACTTCAGCCCTGCAGGCGCTGTCAACGGCGACTATCGTGCGCATCCCGCACGGCGCGGTTCGAGAAGCGGCAGCGATGTTCCCCGCGCTCGCAGAGGCACTGTGGAGAGACTGCATGGTGGACGCCTCGATCCTGGCGCAGTGGGTCGTGAACGTAGGTCGCAGAGACGCGCGGGCCAGGATTGCCCATGTATTGTGCGAGATCGCGACACGTCTTGGCGCGGGCCCAGCCAAAGGCGAGATCATGTTCCCGTTCCCGGTGACCCAGATGCAGTTGGCAGACATCACCGGCCTCACTGCCGTTCACGTGAATCGCACGCTTCAAGGCCTTCGCCGAGAGCGCCTTGCTGACATCAAGCACAATGCCTGCATTTACGACTGGGATGCCTTGGCGGAAGCGGGCGACTTTGATGCTGCCTACCTGCAGACGGATGTAAGCCCGCAGAAGAGACTTCCGTTCGCGCAGGCTAGCTAAGCGGCTCGTGCATCGCTTCCAATTCCTACCGGTATGTCCGCTTTCCACCCAAAGAAGCGCCTCGTCGCTAACCCACGTTCGAGACTCCCGGCTGCGATGGTGCGAAGGGTCGGGCACCATCTCGGGGCTGAATTATGCGGATAGAACTGAACTGCGCGAGCTGTGGCGGCAACCGCTTCTCTCTCGATCAAGGTAACTCTGATCGATCGCTCATCATCTGTGAGGACTGCGGCCACGAAGTAGGGACCCTGGCCGAACTCAAGCAGATGGTTGCGAAAGAGGTGCTAAAGCGTACGAAGGTCATCCACGAGCGTGGTGAATGAGGGGGCCGGGTGAAACTATATCGTATCAACAAGTTGACGAAGCTCGGGGGGCTTGTGCTCAAGAAGAAGCACGTACTCGCGAAATCCGATAGGGAGGCCGTGCAACAGGCTGCCGACAGCCCGGACTGCCCTGTTTGCGAGGTTCTCAAAGACGGCGAACCGGTAGGGTCCATCGTCTGAGTCAGTCGCCGCCGTCTTCACGCTCCTGACGATGGCGGCGCAGCATCTTGTCGGATTCGCCTACAAGGCGCTCGGTCTCGGAAATGCTTTCACGCAGGGCCTCCTGACTTTCCTCCACCTCGCGCGCATGGCGCTCCCGCCGCTCAGCCCGTTCATGCTTGTTCTCGCTCATCGATGGTTCAACGCATCATCCCCACGGCAGTTCACCGGAACGGCTAACGTCTGTTTTCCACCCAAGCTTGCCATAAGCTTCGCGTTTGCTTTCAACCCAAGGCAGACATTAGTCTGACGTTGTCATTCGCCAGGTTGGCAGCACGGTCGCTCGCCATTGACGGCAGCCGGGGTCCCTCTACTCTCGCTAGAAGCGCAGGGGGCTCGCGGATGTTGAGGACTTACGTAGCTGCACTATTGCTGGCAGTCCCGGCCGCTGCAGCGACGCGGCCGTTCACCGCCAAGGACCTGGCTTCGATCGAGCGGGTGTCAGCGCCCAGCATTTCCCCTGACGGCCGCTACGTGGCCTATGCGCTGCGAACTACCGACTGGGATGGCAACAAGGGCGTTAATGCCCTGAATGTCATCGATCTCCAAGGAGACACGACCAAGCCGCTGGCGCTGCTCAGCAACGAGAAGGCTGGACCTGGCGCGAGTTGGTCGAGCGATGGGCGCTGGCTGTATTTCATCTCGGGCAAGTCCGGATCGGCGCAGGTTTGGCGCTCAAGTGCCGATGGCTCAGTCAGGCAACAGTTGACCTCATTCCCGATCGACGTCGCGGCCTTCAAGCTCGCACCCGATGGGCGCACGCTGATTGTTGCCGCGAGCGTGTACCCCGACTGCCCAACGCTAGCCTGCACCAAGGATCGCGCCGATGCTAAAGCGAAGGCAAAAGGCAGCGGTCTCGAGATCAAGACGGAGCCCCGATTTTGGGACTCTTATCTCGACCAGACAGTGCTCAACCTTTTCCGCGTCGACGTCGGCGAACCCGGCGCTCCGGCCGAGGGCACCGCGCTTATCAAGGGCTTCACGGCCGACGTGCCGGCCGACGGCGACAGTGGGGCGATAACTCTCTCGCATGACGGCCGAACGGTCTATTTCGCCAGCCGCGATCCAGCGAGCGATCGCGGCGGCGGCAATTCCTTTTCGAAAATTTATGTTGTCGCCGCCGACGGAAAAACGGCGCCGCGCCTGCTGATCGATCGCGCCGGCACTTCGTTCTCCTCGCCAGCGGTATCTCCGGATGGGCGAAGTCTCGCCTATGTCGCGGTTACCGGACCGCTCTTCAGCTTCGCCCGGACGGCCGTCATGCTGATGGATCTAAGGTCAGGCAAAACGCGCGAAGTCGCGCCCGGCTTCGATGCGGCTCTGGGCGCCATCGCCTGGTCGGCCGACGGCAAGAGCCTGCTGGCGACGGGTCAGGAGCGTGGCCAGGCGCCTCTTTATCGTATCGACCTGGCAAGCAACACGGTCACCAAGTTCAGCGGTGAAGGAGTGGTAAGCGCTTTTGACAGCGCCGGCGAATCAACTGTGTTCATCCGAGACACGCTCGGCTCCCCACAACAATTGTTCGTGCAGCAGGGGGCGGCGGCCCCGCGCCAGCTCACAAATGCCGGCGCTTCCATTCTATCAGTCACGCCTCTCAGCCCGTCCGAGCAGTTCAGCTTCGCCGGTTGGAATGGCGAAACGGTCTACGGCTACATCACGAAGCCGTACGGTTTCGTCGAAGGTCGGAAATATCCGGTCGCCTTCCTGATCCATGGCGGCCCTCAAAGCTCGTTCAGCAATGCTTGGAGTTACCGCTGGAACCCACAAGTGTGGGCCGGCATGGGCTATGCTGTGGTCACTGTCGATTTCCATGGCTCGACCGGCTACGGCGAGAAGTTCGCCCAATCGATCACCGGCCATTGGGGCGACCGTCCGCTAGAAGACTTGCAGAAGGGCTGGGCCCACGCCCTCGCGAATTTTGCCTATTTGGACGGGAGCCGCGCTTGCGCCCTGGGGGGCTCTTACGGCGGCTATATGATCAACTGGATTGCTAGCCAGTGGAGCGACCCCTGGAAGTGCCTGGTTAATCACGCCGGTGTGTTCGATGTACGCTCGCAGGCGTGGGTCATGGATGTGGGCTCCTTCGTGGATGTCCAGTTTGGGTCGACGGGCAACATCGCTGACTGGGAGGGATTTAACCCCGCCGTTTTCTCAAATCGGTGGAAGAAGCCAATGCTGGTTGTGCACGGAGGCAAAGACTTCCGAGTGCCGACCGAGCAGGGCATCGCGGCCTACAACGCTGCGCGGCGCGCAGGCGTGCCCACGGAGCTGTTAGTATTTCCCGACGAAAACCATTGGGTTTTGAAACCTCAGAACTCAGTCCAATGGTATCGGAAGGTGGAGGATTGGATGGACCGCTGGACGGGCAACGTTCCACCAACGGAGGCGAGGCAAGCTTCGTCTGAGACTGCCGACGCGACGCATCGCAACTAGTCGGCTGCTTCGACCCATCCGAATTCACCCTTGCTGATTTCGTCGCGGACGGCGGACCCACGATCAAGGCGGTGGGGCCAGGGATAGCGGTGAACTCGAACGGCCCGGGCCAGACCGCTTCAGTCCAGGTGCGCGAGTTCCGCATCTATACGAAGTAGTCGCCGAGGACTTCGCAACAGTTGGGGTATAAAACATTCAGCTCGAGTTGACGCCAGGAAACCTCTCGCGAGCAGTGTCTGCTTCCCAGTCGAAGCTGCCATCACGCCCCTAGTGGCAGGAATGGGTCGAAAGCGGACATTGGCTAGCTGCCAGCAAGCGCGTCACGCAGCTCGCGAACTTGGCCGTTGAGCTTCGTCAACTGATCCGGGGTGAGGCCTGAGCGCTCCAGCAACGCGTCCGTCAGACAAACCGTCTTCTCATTCAGCGAGCGTCCTTTTGCAGTCAGGCTGACGATCACCTGGCGCTCGTCCTTGGGATTGCGCTCTCGCGTCAAAAGTCCGGCAGCCTCCAGCCTCTTCACCAACGGAGTGATCGTGCTGGATTCCAGGGACAGACGGTCAGCGATTGAAGAGACGGGTAGCCCATCCTGCTCCCATAATGTGCTAAGGACGAGATACTGCGGGTACGTCAGGCCGAGGGGGTCCAGCATCGGCTTGTAGGTGCGGTTCACGGCGATCGACGCCGCGTAGAGCGAAAAGCAAAGTTGGGAGTCGAGGGGGAGCTTGTTCGGCTTCATGATGGTTTCCGGTCACTTATATATTGCGATAAGTATTGTCTTGACAAGAGATTCCGTCGTGTAGTAGCGGACATTTATCGCGATAACTATTATCGTGCCCAAAAGGAGATTAGATGTGACCGACAAGACCGTAAGCATCGTCCTCGTTCATGGTGGTTTCGTCGACGGTTCCGGCTGGCAGGGCGTCCACGAGGTCCTCACCAACAACGGATACGAAGTGATCGTCGCGCAAAATCCGACCCTTTCGCTGGCCGACGATGTGGCCGTCACTCGACGAGCGATTGCTGCCGCAAAGCATCCGGTCGTATTGGTGGGCCACTCCTACGGCGGCGTCGTGATCACCGAGGCCGGAAATGATCCGAAGGTCGCTTCGCTTGCCTACATCGCCGCCTTCGCACCCGATGCAGGTGAATCAGTCGAAACGCTCATCGCCAACCCGCCGCCGGGTGCAGCAGTGCCGCCAATCCTTCCTCCCCAGGACGGCTTCCTCATGCTGGACAAGGCGAAGTTCGCCGGCTCCTTCGCCGCCGACGTTGATCCATCGACTGCCCGGTTCATGGCAGACTCACAGGTTCCCTGGGGCGTCGAAGCGCTTGCCGGCAAGGTGACGGCTCCTGCGTGGAAATCGAAGCCGAGCTTCTATCTCGTGGCGAGCGACGACCACATGATTCCGCCTCCTGCGCAGCGGGCGATGGCGGAACGTGCGGGCGCCCAGGTGACCGAGACGTCCGGCAGCCACGCGATCTACGTGTCGAAACCAGCTGAGATTGCCCGGCTGATCGAGCAGGCCGCTGAGCAGTCGGTCGAAGTTGCCTAAATCGTTGCGGGTGGCTGGCTTCGGCTAGTCACCCGCCTTTCGAAGATCCCTGATGGATGTTCCGTGCTGTCTTGTGGCGCGGCAGGTGCCTGTTCCTCGTCCCAGCGGCACGGACTCAATTGATTTTTGTATCGTGGCGGGGTCGGTTTTGGCCGGCTCCGGTCTTCCTACAACGCGAAGTGGAGAAACGACAATGTACCATACGATCGTGCGCCGCCAGGTACGTAAGATATTTGCCGGCCTCAGCCGGGGCGACTGGGAGTCCGCCTTGGCGGGTATGGCCGAACGGTTCGAGCATATCTTCCCGGGCCAGCATGCGTTGGGCGGGACGAGGCATACCAAGCAAGGACTGCGTGCGTGGTGCGCCTGTATAGCGTACATCCCGAGTTGCGGTTTGCGATAAAGCACATCGCTTCGAGTGGTGCCCCATGGGATACAACAGCAGTCGTCGAGTGGCGTGACTATGCAGTTATGGCTGATGGTGACAGGTCGTACGTCAATGATGGTGTTCACATCATTCGCTTGAAGTGGGGCAAGATCGTAAGCCTGCATCCGTATCTCGATACGCAGAAATATGCGGCGGCGCTCCACAGACTTGCCGGAACCGGATTTGTGGAAGCTGCAGCGTCTCCGATCGAAGATTGATCTCGGCTTGGCGCGGAGCGCGGATAAATCCCCCACGCTTCGCGCCGACTCACTTCTCAACCTGCAATGTCCGCTTTGGGTCGGAAGGTGCCACTACGTAAGCAACCGGGAATGAGTGGACCGCTGAATAGCAACCCAGATTTGCACGACGTGGCTCAAGCAAACTGCTATTTCTCTCGCCTTCGAGCAGCCTTGCAGAGGTTGGTCGCGGTGCCGGTAGCGTTGAGTGTCAACCTGAGCGGGAGGCGGCCATGGTAAAACCTGTGAAGTTCGCGCACGTCGTTTATCAAACGCGACGCTTCGATGAGATGATTGCTTGGTACCGCCACGTCTTCGAAGCGGAGGTGGTTTACCAAAACCCAGCTCTCGCTTTTCTTACGTACGACGACGAACACCATCGCTTCGCGTTCGCCAACCTGGACATCCTGAAGCCCGGGGCAACCTCCCGCGATGATCGCGGTGAGATTGGCGTCAACCACGTCGCCTACACATACCAGAATGCAGGAGAACTGCTCGAGACCTATGCCCGACTAAAACGCGCCGGGATCACCCCATATTGGCCGGTCCATCACGGAACTACGATGTCACTCTACTATGCCGACCCGGACGGAAATCGAATGGAGTTCCAAGTAGACGTCGGAACGGTTGAGGAGGCGACGGCGCTCATGCGAACACCGGCATTCGCGTCCAATCCAGTGGGCGTTGCGTACGATCCGGATGCGCTGCTCGCCCGCTTTGAAGGTGGAGAGCGAGGGGAGAGCTTGCTCGTCATGCCAGCCGGACCGCCCTCGCCGATCCCTGCGGCGCACGGGATGACCTGACCGAGCCGCCCCTCGATGGCAGCAATGGGTCGAAAGCTGCCACTACGCTAATGGCAAGAATGGGTCGAAAGCTGCCATTAGCACTGGGCCTTCTGCACCTTCATTTTACCATTCGGGCAGGCGCGTATCTGGAACTACGCCGCGCTGCCGCCAGTAAGCGGACAATCCGATTTCCTCGCACAAGGCGGCGAACCGGTCATCGTTTCGGACTCTGGCGAGTGGCGGCATGAAGAGCCACTGCGTTCGGCACCAGCTCGGCGAGTTCGCCACGAAGCTGCGCGGGACTATCGGCCGTTCGGCTACCAACGGGCCCTTACTCAACAGCAAAGCGTTGATGACCGCGAATGAGGCATCGATCTCGCCAAGTTGGGCGAGAGCCATTGCCGCGTAAGTCGCCTGGCCGGGATTGAGCCGCGCCGCGGCAACGTTGGCCTCTCTCGCTCGCGCAACGCGCTCTCGGCTTGGGTCAGCGAAGGCATCAAGCGTTGGAAGCCATTGCGCAAGACGAACAGGATGCGCGTTTTCCGCCGGGCCAACTGCTTCACGAAGCATCGCCTCCGCGGCTCCCGTCCGCCCCGTGAACGCCAAGATCATGAAACGGGCGTTCCATACGAGGGAGTGCCTCGGCCACAGTGGCAGCAATCGCTCGCTGAGGCTGAGCGCTTCCTCGTTTCGTCCAGCCGTCCAAAGCCGGAGGGCCCGGCGCCATTGCGGCGTCGGCGAGGTCGGCGCCAAGGCTGCGGCCTGCTCATTGACCGTCCAAGACTTGGATGTTCGGCCTGCGGCCTGCAGAAACGAGGTCAGGCTGCCCAGCACGTGCACGTTAGTCGGAAACGACCTCCGCAGGGCTTCCAATCGATCCTCCATCTGCGTCCACACGAGGTTGGCGGCTCTGATGTCGATCATCGCCAGTCGAGCATGGGGTTCATCAGGATCCAGCTTCAGCGCTGCCCTCGCGGCCCTCTCTGCCTCGCCCAGGGTCTCGCCTGCGTCAGAGCTTCCTCCGTTGTTGGCGCGTGTCTCCTCGGCCAATGCTAGCAGGCCCAGTGCCTTGGCATTGCCCGGATCAATCTCGAGTGCAGAGCGCAACGGCGGCACGGCATTCCCCGCCTCAATGGGAACCGCGTCCCGCAGTAACTCGTCTCCTCGGTCGGTATATTGCTGCGCCTCGGCAAGGCGCTTGTTCATTGTCGCGCGCCAGAAAGCGATCCCGCCGAGGGCAAGTACCGAGCAAGTCCCGCCAACCAGCACTGAGCGGCGGTTAAGTGACGGCTTGAGATCACTGTCCACGGAGTCGGCGAGCAGTCGGTATCCAACTCGCGGAACGGTTTCGATCTCAACTGCACCGTTGCTGGTTCGTTCGAGAGCCTTCCTTAGGCTTCCCACGAGCCGATTGAGACTGTCGTCACCCACCTGCGCGTTGCCCCAGAGGTGATTGAACAGTTCTCGTCGCTGAAGCACTTGTCCCTTGCGGTCGATGAGGTGCAGCAACAGCTGCAGGACCAGCGGCTCGAGGGACGCCTCGCCGCCCGGACCGGTAATGCGACGGCGAACCGGATCGATGGTCAGTGCTGCAAGCCGGACGGGAAATGTCGCAGACGCGTTCACCAATCTCTCCCCTTCATCGGCAGATCATCGGCAACTCATCATGGTGCAATCCTCGCGCACCGCCAAGTCCTCCCTCGCAGCCAAACAGGAGGATAGAATGCGTAATCTCGTTCGAACCGTCGTCGCTGGTATCCTGCTTGGGACAGGTTTGCCGGCAAACGCAGATGTCTTGCCATTCACAGGCAGTGTAACCGGCCTAAGCGCACTCGTAGGCGCGGATGCGACCTGTGCGCCCCTACAATTTCGGTCGGTGATCGACCCGTCCACCACGAATGGCACGTCGTCGTTGGGCGACTTCACCTACGGTACCAGCACCTGTCTCTCGCTCGGAGGCGGAGCGTCGTTTGGCACCTTCATCATTGATTTTGGCAACGACGCCTTCAATGGAACTTTTGACGGAGGCTCAACGCCAACGGACACCGTAGGCATCAGCAACACTGCGTGGCTCTTCACGATTCTTGGAGGCACTGGCCGCTTCGAAGGGGCATCCGGCACTTTCAATGGCAGTGGCATTGCGGACGCCAGGACACGACCAACTCACGTCTCAATCGACTTCATCGGCAACGTGAATGCTCCGGCAGTACCCGAACCTACGACTTGGTCGCTGATGCTCCTTGGCTTCGGCGCGACTGGACTCGCAGTGCGCCGGCAACGCAAGCGCTTGCGTCAGCAGTTCGCATGATCAACTTCGGCGGGCAGTAGGTACGAGCCTGCTGCCGGTCACATCGGAGATGGAGGCAGTGACTCTTGCCGCATGTGGCGCACTCGCTTCCGCGCAGTTTGCCCGTTTCCTTCAGCCAGCATCCCCAGCGGCAGTGGAAGGATAACTATCGAGCCGCACGTAGTCCGGCTCAACTCTCCGACGGCGCCAGTATTCGACTAGGCCCACACCCTCGCACAAGGGTGTGAAGCGGTCGTCCCGTCGCATGGCTTTGCAGGGAGGCATGAACGAGGGCCGTGCGAAACACTTGCAGCTCTTGTGGGAGCTTCGTCTTCGGAGGGGCTCGCGCAAGCTCGGATTGGGATACGATCTACGCGGGTTCTCTCGATGACAGCTCACTTTTCGAGCCGCAAATGGCTATCTTCATGAAGGACCGAGCCCCATGGGCTCATGTTCCGGACGGCCGTTCCGTGCTTCGAGACACTTCCGGATCGCGCAGGTGACGCGTAACGGTGCCGCTCTCGGCTTAAGCTTCCAGTGCACGAAAGACGATCGCCTCGCTTCCGCCGGTGGCACCGCAGTTGGCGCTCCGCACAACTTCGGGTCGACCTGGAATCTTCAGCATCAGCAGGCTCGCGCCGGCATCGGTGCACCCTGGCGGAGCCCATACGGGTTCGTTCCAGAACTTCTGCCCCGACAAGACCTCACGGATCTCGCGCACCTTGTCTGGCCGCGCCTGCCGGACTCCCCCGGGCACCGCGAAAAGCCAAGTTCCGTTCTCGACGAACAGAACGGCTGCTGGCGGATCTGGGTACGTCCAGTCGGGGCCAACGCCTGGAGGGGGTGGTGGAAGCATCCCCTGATAATGCTTGGCGAAGATGTAGACGTCTGCCGCGAGCGCTCGCCGGACCAGCTGCTCGCCGAACCGTTGGCGGGCGCTCCACAGCAGATCCTGCTCGCTCGTTTGCCTGACGAGATCGGCGTTCATTCGCTGCTGCTGCGTCGGAGCAGACGTCGGCAACTCCCGCAATTGCGGACTGACCGGGGGCGTGGAGATCGCACAACCGGCGAGCACAAGTGCCATGGACGGTAGAAAAACTCTCACGGCTTTGCCGAACGCTCCGAATTCAAAGCAGTTTCCCTAACTCACTGAAAAGAAGCGGGAACCACGGACCGTAGTGAACGCTTAGACCCGAGAGCGGTGGCCGCCAGGAGGACACCACATGAAAAGTCTCGTTACAATCATCGGTGCGGGGATCATCTGCTCCGGATGCGTTGCCGGCCCGAACGGCGCGAATAATGCAGCAAATCGCACGGTGGTCGGCGCAGCCGCCGGCGCACTTCTTGGCGGTTTGGCAGGGGGTGCCGCGGGCAATCCTTCCACTGGAGTGGTGGTCGGTGCTTTGGCTGGCGGGGCTCTCGGCGCTGCAGTGAACCCTAACCAGGTCTTCCGCGCCAGAGACACGCGCGGATATTGCTACCTGGTCGACGAGCAAGGGCGCCCAATCTACGATCAACAAGGGCAGCTTGTTTACGACTATTCCAAGCGGTGCTGACGGATGACTCCGTTAATTCGTTAGTCAGAACAGATAGATAAGCTTCTCTAGCTGCATCCTGCGTCGCTCGGTGCAGTTGCGGCCCGGTTCGGCAACCCCCTTTCCGGGCCGCATCCAAGCCACAAGATGTCCAGATTCTGGGAGCGAACAGTGGGCCTTTTCTGGGGCATAATCCTGGGAGCAATTGTCGGCTGGATCGGCAGCCTTGTGACGCACGCCGCCACGTCCAGGGACATCTTGCTGCACATCGCCGTTGGGTTGCTCGGGGCGCTTGGGCTGGAGTTGCTCTTGGCGAACAGCGGCACCTTCGACAATCTCGCCGCCGCGTATGTCGGAGCGGTCATCGGGCTATGCGTACTTTGGGGTGTGAGGCGAGTTGCGAATCGAGGGCGCGGCTAACAGCTAATCGCTAACGGCGGCTTTGGGTGGAAAGCTGATTAGGGTCAGAGGTAGCGCGATACTGTGCTACTTGCGCTTCGCCTTCCGAGTTGGTGTGTCGGGGGCGTAGAGGATCAGGAAGGCCTCGGCGGCGGTTGTTGCGGCCTTGCGGATCTCCGCGGGATCGATCTCCTTGTCGATGCCGAGCAGTCGCCGGTCGAGCAGGTCCCATTCGTTGAGGCCCTTCCACTGCATGGCGGCGACCCAGGGATCGGCGCGCTTCAGCAGGCCTTCGTCCATCATCGCTTCGATGCGCTCGGCGAGGCGTCCCCAGGCCGGCCGAAGAGTCTCGTTGTAAAAGGTCCGTGAAATCTCCGATCCCTCCGGACGATTGGCCATCATCCGCATGTTGGCGATCGGCGTCGGCGACAGCAGACGGGTAAGGAATGCGATGCCGAGCTTGGTGAAGCTTTCCTTGAGGTCCTTCCCCGAGAAAAATTCCTGCATCAGCCGGTCCGACTGCTCGGGGACGTCGTAGTCGACGACCGCCTGGAACAACTCGTCCTTCGATTTGAAGTAGCCGTACAGCGTCGCCTTCGACCCGCCGAGGCGGTCCGAGATCATCGACATCGACGTCCGGTCAAAGCCGTTCTGCTCGAAGAGCTCGCTGGCGACCTTCACAATCTCGCGCCGCTTTTCGTCCGTTCTTACCCGCGCCACGTGCGCTCACTCCCTCCAAATACGAAACCGTACATTACAGTTCAGTTATCCGTTGACAAGGCCCGAATCATAAACTAAACCGTACAGTACAGTTACGCGACAAAAGGGACATCGTTATGAACGGCTTTCGGGCTGCGCGACCTGGTCGCGTGGCATTGCTCCTGCCTGTGCTTATGGCGAGCGCCTGCGCTTCGGTTCCGAACCTTGGAGCCAAGCCCGCGCCGCATAACGCCAGCGATTATGCTGCCGCGGCATCGATCGCTTCGACCGACGCTGCTTGGCCGGCGGACGGCTGGTGGCTCCGCTACGGCGACCCACAGCTCAACCGCCTGATGGATGAGGCGCTGCTGGGCTCGCCTGACCTCGAAGCGGCCGCAGCTCGCATGCGTACGGCCGAAGGCTTCGCACAGCGCGCTGGCGCCGCTCTCAAGCCGACGGTCGACGCATTCGCAGAGCCGGAGCTGGCCAAGCAGAGCCAGAACCAAAGCATCCCGGCATCCGCCATCCCGAACGGTTGGAACAGCAGCGGATCGCTCGGCCTTAGCTTCTCGCTCGACCTCGACCTGTGGGGCAAGAACCGCGCCGCGTTCCGCGCTGCGAACGCCGACGCGGACGCCGCCAAGTTCGAGCTCGACGAGGCTCGGCTGGCGCTGACCACCGGCGTCGCCGGAACCTATGCCGATCTGGCCTCCCTCTATGCGCAGCGCGACACTTTGGTGTCGGCGCTCGATATCCGGACCCAGACCGCGAAGCTCGTCTCGCAGCGGGTGAATAGCGGCCTCGATACGAACGCGGATCTGAAGCAGGCGGTCGCCCGCGTGTCCCAGGCGCGTGCGGACATCGAAGCGACCGACGAAGCGATCGAGCTGACGAAGCACGCGCTGGCCGCGCTGATCGGCGCCGGCCCGGACCGCGGTATCTCTATCGATCGTCCGGCCATCGGCCAGCTCCGCGCCCAAGGCGTGCCCGCGAATGCGTCCGTCGATCTCGTCGGCCGCCGGCCGGAGATCGCCGCGGCCCGCTCCCGCGTGGAGGCGGCCAACGATCGCATCAAGGAAGCGAAAGCTGCCTTCTATCCCAACGTGAATTTGAGCGCGCTGATCGGGCTGTCGTCATTCGGGCTCGGCAACGTGTTTTCCAGCGGCTCCGGAATTGGAAGCGTGGCCCCTGCGGTTTCTCTCCCCTTGTTCCACGGGGGTGCGTTCCAGGGCCAGTACCGCGGACGCCGCGGTCAATATGACGAGGCCGTAGCTCTCTACGACCGCCAAGTCATTGCGGCGCTGCGCGAGACTGCCGATGCCGTGACGAGCCAGAAGAAGCTCGTTTCGCGGCTGGCGAACTCGCGCAGCGCACTGGCCGATTTTGAAGAGGCGAACCGCCTCGCCCGTCAACGCTACGAGCACGGACTGTCGACCTATCTCGACGTGCTCAGCGCAGAAGAAGGCGTCCTCGGCGCGCGGCTCGACGTCGCGCAGCTCGAGACGCGCGCCTTCACCCTCGACGTGCAGCTGATCCGCGCCCTTGGCGGCGGATTCACGGCTGCCTGACCTGACAGAGACACAAGGGAGCAACACAATGGCTGAACGCGATCCTCACGTACTGCACGACGATCTTCACGGAGGCGGCATGCACCAGCCGGTGACCGTGGAAGACGCCGCACCCATCGTGGATGCGGTGCGCAAGAAGTCTCGCAACAAGGCCCTGCTAGGCGTAGCCGGCGCAATCGCCTTGCTTGGCGCAGGGGCATGGACGTTCATGGACAACGGACATGTGTCCACGGACAACGCCTATGTCGGAGCGGATTCCGCGCAAGTGACGCCGCTGGTGTCCGCGGCAGTCGCGGAGGTTCCGGTCGTCAACACGCAGGTCGTGCGCAAAGGGCAGATCCTGCTGCGCCTAGACGACAGCGATGCGCGGCTCGCGGTGGCAAAGGCCGAAGCCGAATATTTCAAGGCTCGGCGGCAGTTCTCGCAGACGGCCGCCAACAGCGGTTCGCTGGCCGCGCAGATTAACGCGCGCGATGCCGACATCGGACAGGCCCGGGCGCAACTCGCGTCGGCCGAGGCCAACTTCGCCAAGGCGCGCGTTGATCTTCAGCGTCGTTCCGAGCTTGCATCTTCGGGTGCAGTTTCGGGCGAAGAGCTGACGACGGCGCGCAACGCTTTCTCAACCGCCGAAGCGAACCTCGCGCTCGCTAAGGCAGGCATTGCTCAGGCATCCGCTACGAAGGGTGCTGCGCGTGAAAGCTGGGCGGCCAACGAAGCGCTCATCGCCGACTCCACTATCGACACGAGCCCGGAAGTCGCGGCAGCTAAGGCCAAGCTCGACCAGGCCCGGCTCGACCTGCAGCGCACGGTCATCCGCGCGCCCATCGACGGCGTCGTCACCAACCGGCAGGTTCAGGTCGGCCAGCGCATTTCGGCGGGCTCGCCGGTGATGACCATCGTCCCGATTGGCAGCGTCTACGTCGAAGCCAACTTCAAGGAGGGCCAGCTGAAGCGGGTCATGCCCGGCCAGAACGTCGAGCTGATCTCCGACCTCTATGGCGACGACGTCGTCTACCACGGCACGGTCGAAGGCTTCTCCGGCGGCACCGGCTCGGCATTCGCGCTGATCCCCGCGCAGAACGCGACCGGCAACTGGACCAAGGTCGTCCAGCGGCTCCCGGTGCGCATCGCGCTCGATCCGAAGGAACTGGCGAAGCACCCGCTGCGCGTCGGCCTTTCGATGGAAGCCGAGATCGACGTGTCGGGAGACGAATGATGGCCGCCGCGGAGACGTCGGCCACCGCGATGGGCAAGGGCACGCTCGTCCTTGCCTGTCTCGTGCTGGCCTTCACCAACTTCATGGTCGTGCTCGACACGACCATCGCCAATGTCTCGGTCGCGCACATCGCGGGCGGGCTTGGCATCTCGTCGAGCGAAGGGACGTGGGTCATCACGTCCTACGCGGTGGCGGAGGCGATCTGCGTTCCGCTGACCGGCTGGCTCGCCAAGAGGTTCGGTACGGTCCGCGTCTTCGCGGTCGGCATGGCCGGCTTCGGCGTCTTCTCGATGCTGTGCGGAATGGCCTGGAGCCTCGGCTCGCTGGTCGCCTTCCGCATCGGCCAAGGCCTGTGCGGCGGCCCGCTGATGCCCATCAGCCAGACGCTGCTGCTGCGCATCTTCCCCAAGGAGAAGCATGCGCAAGCCACGGGCATCTGGGCGATGACGACGATCGTCGCGCCGATCCTCGGGCCGATCCTCGGCGGCACTATCTCCGACAATTGGGGATGGCACTGGATTTTCTTCATCAACATCCCGATTGCCGCGATCTGCGCGTTCGGTGCGATGGTTCTGCTGGGCAAGGCGGAGACCAAGGTCGAGCGGACGCCGATCGACACGATCGGGCTGGTACTCCTCGTCCTTTGGGTTGGGGCGCTTCAGTTGATGCTGGATCTTGGGCGTGAGCACGACTGGTTCGGAAGCTCCTTCATCGTCGTTCTGGCCGTAACTGCGGGGATCTTCTTCAGTTTTTTCATGGTGTGGGAGATGTTCGAGCGAGAGCCCGCGGTGAACCTGAAGGTGTTCCGCTATCGCGGGTTCACAGTCAGCGTAACTGCGCTGGTGTTCGCCTATGGCACCTTCTTCGCGAGCCTCGTCGTCATCCCGCAATGGCTGCAGGGTGCGCTTGGATACACCGCGACCTGGGCAGGTTATGCGACAGCGTTTAACGGCGTTGCCGCAGTCATGATGGCGCCCGTCGTCGCCAAGCTGTCGACGAGGGTCGACGAGCGCATCCTCGTCTCGTTCGGCATCCTGTGGCTGGGCGCAACGTCGATGATCCGGGTGCTCTGGTGGACCAGCGACGCGGACTTCTGGACGGTCGCATTGCCGCAGCTGATCCAGGGCGCGGGCATGCCCTTCTTCTTCATCCCGCTGACGACTCTCGCTCTCGGCGCGGTCGACGAGGAAGAGGTCGCCTCGGCGGCGGGCGTGATGAACTTCCTGCGCACCATGTCCGGCGCCATTGCGACCGCGATCGCCACGACCGTCTGGTACGACGGGGCGCAAGGTACTCGAGCAGAACTGTCCGGCGTCCTCAATGGGACGGAGCAGACGATGCAGTCGCTGCAGGCGCACGGCTACACTGTCGAACAGTCGCGGCAGGTCGTCAGCAACCTCGTCGACGGGCAGGCGACCGCGCTTGCCACGGGCTCGATCTTCACCACGGCGGCGATCGTATTCGCAGCCGCTGCGTCCATCATCTGGCTCGCCCCGCGTCCGAAGCATCCGGTCGCGGCCGGCCAGGCTCATTAGGAGACGGCAAAATGACCGACGACACCGACGAGCGAGACTCGCGCTACGCCGAGGATGGCCTCCCGCATGCACTGTGAGCGGAGTAGAACTGAGCCGATGAGCGATCGCCCGCCCGAGCCCGTTGGACTCTACGAGCCTTTCACCCGGCTCGGGCCGGTGGTGTTCGTCTCCGCGATCAGCTCGGCGCGAGATGGCCAGCTCATCACCGGTAAGGTTGGTGCGGACATCGACTTCGCGCACGCTCAGGCCGCGGCGACGCGGGCGGCCGAGAACCTGCTCAGCGTCATCGTGGACGCGGCTGAACGCGACCCCTCGAGAATCAAGAAAATCCTCTTGCTGCGCGGCTATGTGAACGCCACGGAAGACTTCGCGCAGGTGCACAAGGTGGTCGACGCAGCGTCGGAGTTCCTCATTGAGAAGCTCGGGGAGAAGGGCCGACACGCGCGAACATCGCTGGGGTGCGCAACGCTACCGAATGGCAACACAGTAACGCTCGAAGCTGTGGTGCTGCTGAAATAAGCCGTATCCGCATCTTCAGAGACGAGAACGCTCCTATGATCGCCGAGATATTCTTCTCCGCGATCCATCAGATCGCGTCCGCGCATTACACAAGGGCGCAGGTCGACGCGTGGGCGCCTGCGATCCCGGACTCGGAGCGCTTCGTGGTCCGAGGAAGTGACGGCCGAACGATTTTTGTTGCCGTGGACGAGCAAGACAGTCCCATCGCGTTCGGCGACCTGGAGCCGGACGGCCACATCGATCACCTGTTCTGCAGCCCCGCTCACGCAGGAACAGGCGTGACCGCCACCCTCTACGACAGATTGGAGGCGGCAGGGCGCGCGGCCGGAATAGATTTTCTCTATGTCGAAGCGAGCGAACCGGCTCGACGCTTCTTCTTGAAACGCGGATTCCAAGTCGACCACCGTCGCGACTTCGAGATCAGGGGCGTTACCATCCACAATTACAGGATGACCAAGACGCTTCATCAAGATTGAGGGGGATGTGTCCGCGTGAGATCCAACTGGGCACGTAACGGCAGGAATGGTTCGAAAGCGGACGTTAGGCTGTGCGGGTGATCGCAGAGTGAAGGGCAACTTCAGCTGTCGACAACATTCACGAGATTGCCCGCTGGATCACGAAAGAAGAAACGGCGAAGTCCCCACGGCTCCTCGCGCTCGCTATGTTCATGAAGGGCTTCGAGAAGGAAATGCATCGGCGACGGATCGGCTCTCTTTGAAGTAACCTTCATGGTCGGTAATCTGGATCATATGCCGGCTGACCTCGCCGCTAATGTCCACGATCATCACGGCCGACACAATCTTCGCGGACCAGGCTGCCATCGTCACACGCCCGACCGACTACAAAGACATCATGCCGTCGTTCGTGATCCTTCGCGCCGATTTCCTCGAGCAAATGGACCTAATCGATGGCGACATGTCCTCGTTGCCAATCCTGTTCGGTCTCTGCCTCACTGATTTCACCTATCAATTGCTGCGCGGCGAGGTCAGCGCCGATGTCCTGACTCCAAAAATCGGCAAGCTCGTCCGGGAGGCACTCGGATAGCCCCGGCTAAGGGTACTCCTTCATCAGGATGGGTAGCTGGAAACTACACCGGCACTCATTTGAGCTGATATCCGTAAGTCGCAAGACATCGGCGCCGCCTTATCGCGATACCAGTGCGATACCAGAACCGTCGATCGGCGGCAGTTGACCCGTGAACACCTGGGTTAAATCACAGATTTCGCTACTGCCAGGCTGGTGGAGCTGACGGGATTCGAACCCCTGACCTCTGCAGTGCGATTGCGGAAAAAGTAGACTTCCCTATAGTCACCTAGATCCAAAAACAGCAGAAATTAGCCATTTCAGTCTAACCAAGTCCAGCGAAATCCACTGGTGTTTTCCGTACGTATTCCGTACAACTTGTCTCACCTCACTTTGGTAGCAAGAAGTGGAGCGAGCCTTGGACCTCTCGAAAGTCAGTGAACGCGAGGCACTCAAAGCCCGCCGTGAGCCTTACTGGCAGCGCCTCCGCCCTGGGTGTTTTGTCGGGTATCGGCCGGCGGCCAAAGGGGGCGCTGGAACGTGGATTGCTCGCGCCTATGACGAGGAAGCGCGTCGTTACCAGCTCAAAGCGCTCGGCAGCTTTGGCGAGGCCGTGGCCCGCGACCGCTTCACCCTCGCCAAGCAGGCTGCAGAGGCCTTCGCCGCCAAGGTCGAGGGCGGCTCAGTCAATAACACGAAAATCGAGACCGTAGAGGATGCGTGCCGCGAGTTCGCTAAGCACAACACGGAGGCCGCCGGCCGCTTCCGAAGATATGTCTACGCAGACCCGATCGCGAAGGTGAAGCTGGAAAAGCTCCGGCGCTCCAACGTGGCGGCATGGCGGAGGCGGCTGGAGACAACGCCCGCGCTGGTATCCCGCCGCAACACCGGCGAGCCCCTTACGCGCGACCGATCGCCGGCCACCCTTAACCGCGATATGGCCGTCCTGCGTACCGCGCTAGGCCGCGTCCTGCCGTTGGGCACTCCCAACACCGAAGCCGCGTGGCAAGAGCCTCTGAAGCCCGTCAAGAACGCCGTAAAGCGCCGGACGCTCTATCTCAACCGCGACCAGCGCAAGGCGCTCGTGGCGGCGGTTCCGAGCGAGGCACAAGGCTTTGTGCGTACCCTCTGCTTGCTGCCGCTTCGTCCAGGCGCTGCCGCTGCCTTGACAGTCGCCGATTTCGATAAGCGCACGAGCGAACTGACGATCGGCAAAGACAAGACCGGCAATCGCCGCAGAATTGTCGTTCCGGATGTAGCGGCCAACCTTTTCGCCAACGCGGCCCAGGGCAAATTACCGGGAGCTCCGCTCTTTATGCGCGCCAATGGCAAGGCGTGGGACAAGGAAACGTGGAACGACCCGATTGCACACGCAGCTAAGGCTGCGAAGCTGCCGGCTGCTGTTACGGCCTATACGCTTCGTCATAGTACGATCACGGATCTGGTGAGCGCGGGGCTGCCTCTCCTCACTGTGGCGCAAATCAGCGGCACAAGCGCTGAGATGATCGAGAAGCACTACGGTCACCTGGTTCGCGATGCGGCTGTAGAGGCGCTCGCGGGGCTGGCGGTATGAAGCGCGAAGAGAAAATCGTTGGTACGCCGTTCACCCGACGCCGAAAGGTAATCGATCATACCGAAACACCAGAGGAGTTGCGGGACGCGCTGCGCGAGATGGTCCGGAGCCACAAAGATCCATGGGCTTCGCAACGACCAATTCGCGACTGGATCGATCAGGCGTGGGAGCAAGAGAAATCGTCTGCTCCGAAGGGATATCGATTCAAGGAGCGTCAGGACGCGGGTTGGTACCTCCAAGAGCTTTGGCTGGAGGGCCAAATTGTCGATAGGAATATCGCGAAGGGGGACGCGAGTTGGGCGGCGCAGCACGGCGCCCTATTCGGAGCGCTTTGGGCCGAGTTTCAACTCAAACTTGTACACGAGGAGCTATTCCTTGTTGGTAAGCGCTACAAAGACGCTTCCGAGCAGGGGGCGGCGCAACGTCGACAAGGCGGCAGAGAAGACCGGGTTCGGGAGGTCGACGAGCGGCCTGCCGGGATGCCGAAACGGCAGATGTTCCGACGTATCGCCAAGCGGGAAGGGGTCACCTGGAAGGCGATCGAAACGGACTATTATGCTGCGAAGAAAAGCGCCTAATAGCCTGAATTAGGGCGTCCTAGTGGGTCTAAATGGAGTGTCATCAACTCAAAGGAGTGATGACCACATGGAACCGACCGCCTACACGATTGATGAGTTCTGCGGCGCGCACCGCATCTCGCGGGCTCACTATTTCAACCTGAAGAAGATTGGCCTCGGGCCCCGCGAGATGCGGGCGGGGGCGCGGGTCATAATTTCGTGTGAGGCCGCGGCAGATTGGCGTCGCGAGCGCGAGGTATCTGATCTTCGCTAATCTGATTGGACGAATCTGAGATCCCGTCCCCATCACAATTGGGACTACGGCTGATGTACGATCCGAAGGGCCGATCGGCGAAAAAGGACGATCACCACGTGCGCGTATACCGCTGGCTTCAGGATAGCGAAGCCTGGGCTCACGCCAGCGGAAACGAGATTAAGGCGCTCCTCTACATCGCGAAATTCGACTTCGGCGACAATAACGGGCGGATCAACATGAGCGAGCGCCGATTAGCCGAAGGCATCCGCGTGGATCGCAAGACCGCGAGAAAGGCGCTCCGCGGTCTTCAAGAGAAGGGCTTTCTCGAATGCACTTCGCCGGGCTCGTTTCGTGCCAAGCGATCGCCCGCCGCAGAATGGCGGCTGACCTGGAAGAGCTGGCCCGATCGCTCGCGTGCAGCGACCCACGAATACCGCAGGTGGCGATCTCCGGAGAAAACCTCGGGGGGAGAAACTCCCCGTCAGAGGGGGAAATATTCCCCATCAGCCTTCTGAGGGGGCCGAAGCGGGGGGCAAAATTACCCCGCCGCGAGCGCTGAGATGGCAGGGATCTGCCAAAACCCGTTGGGGAAAAACTCCCCCGCTTACACTAGCCACTGGGGAGTGCTGCACACTACTCACCTGTGTGTGTCTGCTCATCGCTATCGAAGCATGGCAGGCATACGGGGTGTGGCGTGACCTGCACCGTGAAGCGTAACGGTTACGGACGCATACAGGGCAGAGCAGGTGTTGCACTACGCAAGGCCCGCCTAGCCAAGCAGCCTCTATGTGAGGACTGCCTAGCCCAGGGTCGATACACCGAGGCCAAGACGCCCGACCACATCGTGCCCCTTGCTCAGGGTGGAACGGACACGGACGACAACATCCGCTGCTTGTGCAAGCCATGCCACGACAAGCGCACGGCTGAGCAGTTCGGATACAAGGTTAGGCTAACATACGGGAGCGATGGATGGCCCGTGGCGTAGTCTATGACCGCAACGTGGTTCGTATCCGCATTAGTGATAGCGATGAGTGGACGTTCACCTTCCCCGAAGGCACCGATGCACGACGCGCGGTGACTGAAGCAATGGGAGGGGGTGGCCTGATCTCCAGGCCCATCACCCCGGACAGCGGCGCGCGAGCACGAAAACATCGCTAACACCACTTTTTCTGACGCCCGTTGTCAGAATTGGCGGGAAGCAGACCTAAGCTGCTCGCCCTGGTGGCGGCAGCGCGCTTTACGACAAGAAGCGTTTCTCCTTCAACGGCCAGCCTGGCGTGTCCTTGGCGCTGTACGAGCAGGAGTTCCGCAACCCGCAGCCCGTGCCTGAACCGACAAGCTGGGCCATGCTTCTCCTCGGTTTTTGCGGTGACGGGGATTGTTATACGAGCGTGGCGTCGGACGGCTGCCATTGAAGCACCTCGTCTGACTTAGTCACTCCTATCGAACTTCGCTAAATGCTGGTGGGATGTCGCCGTGCCCGCAACGTCTGGAATGGGTCGAAAGTTGCCACTAAGCGGCTAGCGGCAGGAGTGGATGAAAGCCGACAGTATCGCCCGTACGGGGGGTCTCAGTCATCCCCAACTCGCGCCGGGGGCTTAGGGCAATGCGAGCACATGCGCCCCTCGACCGGCTGCTCCTTTCGTCTGACGAAATTTCGCTCTGGAAAGCGAGGGCACTCCGGGTTCCAATGCCAGACGGCGTTATGTGCCGAGAATGGGACCGGGCGCCGGTATTCGCGCACATTCATTGGTTCCCACCCACTCTGAGCGAAGCCTCTATGTCGGCGAGAACGAGCCGCAGTTCTCCAAGGATGGTACCGAGTTCGCCCGAACACTGTGGGCCCAACGTCGCTAAATTACGGCGGATCCGCTCAATCAATTCTGGCGGCTTTGAATAGGTTCGATCTGCTTCCGGCTGACTGACGGACCGGCCAACTTCAGACGCCACAGCGTACCCCTCGCGAGAGCGTGCACAACCGAGCAAGGGCTAAAGTAGCGGACCCCTAAAGTTGTTTCATTACAGCATTTGGACCGTACACGAGATCCGGTGTCCGCTTTGGGTCGGAAGCTAGGACTTCTGCTTGTGGCGGGAACGGGTAGAAAGCTGCCATTGGGTGCTGCAGGCACCCGCCAAGGGGTAACAACGACGGTTCAGTCGATCCGCTCAAGGTCCGGTAAGACCCATTGCTTTTCGAAGAAGTTCTTCTTCGGCCCGTAAATGCGGAAGAGCAGCTCGAAGCCCCGACCGGTGTGCGTCGGGACCCAATTCCCTTCCTTGCCCTGGGGCGCCTGGGGTCCGAACCACACATCGACAGAACCATCGGCGTTCGATTCAATCTCTGGGCTGTTCGATCCGCGGCTGGCACGGGGAACATCCCGAACCAGGCCATGCGTTTCACGGTCGTAAGCCGTTGCAGACCAATAGAGCTCGAACGGCGGATCGGGCGGAACGTGGAGGCGGTAGGTGGCGGAGCCGTCTAGCGGCTCCCCGTTTCGGTCACGGATTGCCATTAGATAGAATTGACCACTGCCCAAATGCTTGGCGCTGAAATAGCCCATTGAATAGGTGACCGCCCGCGCATCGACCGGATAGCTGTCGGGATCGGCGAAGGAAGTGGCATTGCCTTCGATGAGCTTGTGGTCGGCAGGCACGGCCCAGCGGCTTCCCGGATAGAAGGGGGGATCGAACATCCGTTCGCGCTGCGCGTCGATCCACGCCTGCGCCTCTCGAGCGGCGTCATCGAACAATGCTTCCGTCGCAGAGTCGGGCTCGAAGGGTTTCCCCTTGGCGATACCGAGGGATCCGACTGGATCGATCATCGCCTTATCGCGCGTCAGCCAAGGCTCGTATTCCACCATTCGCGCAAGTGATCGGAAGAAGCGCCGGTCATACGGGATGTTTGCTTCGTAGGGCCTGCCGTCGAAATCGATGAAGGGCGTTTCGCGCGGATTAGCGGCCTGCGAGAGCGGATAGAAGCGAACTGTCTTCCCGTATGTGACGGCCTTCGCAACGTCAGCTTCGCTGCCGCTTCCCACGTCCGACCTAAGGAGCGCATATCCTTGGTAGGTCTGTGACTGGAGGGCGATATAGCCATCCGGCACCGGCTGATCGTAATCCGGCGGCAGAATGAGATACTTGGCCCCAGCACCCTTGTCGGCGCCTGCCGGTCCCACGTCTTCGAGCGCGCACTGCCAAGCATCGTCGATGCTTCCGGTGATCCTCCCACCATTTGCGGGCGGGATTTCAAGAACCATCGGCCCGGCAATCTTCGTGTCGAAGAACGGCATCAGGTAAATAGTGTTCGGGTTGGGCGTAAGCGTCTGGTTTCGGCCGTCAGGCGGATGCGACCAGAGTGCAACCTGGTTCGGACTGCCGCCCCCTTCGATCAAAGCCTGTAGCATCAAGTCGAAATTGACCGCCGACATTCCCCAGATCACTGCTTCAACCGCACGGCGGTGAATTGCGCGCTTGGCGAGTTGCTCCGGCGTGAAGGTTAGGGACGCTTCGACGGTGCTAGCGGGACGCTCAAGCGTCGTGGCATCAGGCATGATCCACCTCCTTTAAGAAGGGATGATACTGCTGCTGCTCGAGCACAGAATTGGGGCTAACCCCAATCGACGGTCAAATCTCGGCTGCGGTCGAATTCGACCTCTGCTAATGGCAGGAATGGGTCGAAAGCTGCCATTGCGATTGGGTACGAGAACGTTAGCTAATCCGTTTGGGCCAGTTGGCGGACGTCAGCTTGAGTTGCTTGAGAGCCTCGGCCTCTTTAGCGGCTGCAGCCTTGAAGCGAGCGATTGCGCGCCGCATCTCAAGGCTGTCGCGAACAAGTGCAAAGACTGGGTCTCGGTCGGGCTCAAAAGCCAGCACGTCGTCCCCATAGCCCTTCCAGCCCGCGCTGACCGCGGCGTTGAGCCAGCGGGCCGCCTCAGCAGAGTCGCCATCGAGCGCCGCCATCTGCGCAGACCAGACCGGCACCCGGAAATAGTTATCGCCCTCGACCTGCATCTTCCGGATATCGGCAAGCCAATGCGCGCGAAGCGTCGCCGCCTCGTCAGTTCGACCTGATCGCTTCATCGCCAGGATCAGTGAAGGTGCCACCATGTCCGCGCGGTCATGCTGCTCGGCCCAGAGTTGATCCGCGCTCTCGTAGCGGTCGTCGTATAGCGAAAGCAGTAGCCTGTCGTTGCCCCTCGCTACCAGCTGGCGTGCCAAGGCTCCGACGAACACGTCAGCCCACCAGTCGCTGGGCCGGTTTTGTGCCAGACGAACCGAATAGCCGGGCTCCTTATAGGCCAGAATGTCAGCGAGTTTCGGCTGCGCTCTCAACAGGCGATCGACAATACCCTGGTTATGAAGCGCGGCGGCGATCTCGACCAAGCATGCCTGCGGTCCCCAAGGATCGTCCCCCAGAACCAGGGACCTAGAGCACTGTCCGGCCGCATCCGCGAGCTTCCCTTGTGAGATGCTCAGCATGTATCGCGCCCGCCTTGCGTCGCTAGCCCGTCGGGTCATCCGCTCCAGCCTGTCGATGACAGCCTCGGCATCGTCTTGGTGCCCTAGCCGTCCCAGCAGAGCCGCCGTCGTTTGCATCCCGCGAGCGGATGTGGGTTCCAGTTCCAGCCCACGCTGCGCCTCGGCAAGCGCCCGCCGCAGTTCGAGCTGGTCCTCTAGAAGATCGGCGAGCTGCTGCCGGATTTCGGCATCGTTAGGGTCCAGCACCGCGGCGCGTTCGAGATATCGCAGTCCTTGTGCATTCCACAGGACGAAGCCGAGCGCCTGATGCCCTTCCGCGAGCCTGGGATCGAGGGCGAGGGCGCGGCGTGCATAACCAATGGCTTCGGAGCGGAGCCGGATCCGCGCCTGCGGATCCTTCTCCGCGGCCCACCACCAGGGAGCCCAGACGACCATGGATAGCCTTGCCCAGCTGGGTGCGTGCTTTGGGTCGGCCGCTACGGCCTGTCTCAGCAAAGTCTCCGCTTCCGCATAAGCTGGTCGAGACCGTTCACGAAACAACCCCACCGCCGTGGCGTGGAGGCGATCGGCTTGGCCGCTACGGGACCTGACAAGCGAGGGAGATTGGGCGGTTGCATCCGCTTGAGACCTCGTATCGAATGCCAGGATCGATGCGACGGCGAGGATCGCGCTCAGGGTTACCGCGCGCCTCGCTCCTGCGAGCGTCGGTGGTCTACTGGCCTCAACCAATGCCGACGCGGGCTTAACGATCCGATAGCCGACTCGCGGCACGCTCGTGACCGTCACGCCCTGGATGCCAGCGACTGCACGGCGCAGTTTGGAGACGCTCTGATTGACGGCATCGTCGCTGACGATCAGCCCGCCCCAACAGGTCTCGATCAGCTCGTCGCGGGAAACCGGTGCGCCTCCGGCCCGCACCAATGCAACGAGAAGCTGCATCACTCGAGGCTCGACGACCTCGGTCCTGCCGCCGAACCGAATCTCCAAAAGCGATGGCCGAACGTGCGCCGCACCAAGATCGAAATCGCGCGAACGGGCCAGATCGATCCGCTCATTTCCCGAGGCAACGGACTGCTGCGTCATCCGGGACCTTTCCCCCCGCCGTAGCGGAAGGAAAAGGTACTCCGGATTCAACAACCGCAGCAAGCCGCGGCCCCGTTCAGCCGAACATATAGTCCACATGCAGGACACTGATTGCAGCCATGGCATGATCGAACGTGAACGAGGCGAACGAAAAGTCGTCGGCGGCAAGCGACGCGAGCGTCACGTCCTGGAGGACGATCTGGTCCTTCGCGCCGAACTTCAGCACGACGTCCGCACCCGATTGCGAAGCATGCGACAGGACGTCTGCGAGCGAGTGGCAACCGAGCCCGCTCAGGTCGATGACATCATCCGTGCTGGCGCCGGCGGTGAAGTCCGCGATCGTCAGCTTGCCGCCGCCCTTTTCGAAGACGATCAGGTCGTCGCCGTCACCCATCCTGAGGATTCCGTCGAGGCTCGAGTTCTTGCCCGCGACGAAGCTGTCGCTACCCGCGCCGAGGCTGACGTCCCCGACCAATGCGCCGCGATTCACGACGTGATCGTCGGAATCGACGCCGCTGACGGATCGCGCCGCGCCCTCGACTTTGCCGTAGTTGGTGAAAACGCCGCCGTCCGAACCCAGGGGGTTCTGACTCGAGAAGCGGACGCCTAGTCCGCCTTCGCCCGTCGCGCGAACCAGCCCGTAATTATCGAAGGAGTCTCGCTCTCCGACCAGGAGCACGCCTCGCGCAATCTCTCCGGTTACAAGGATCGTCCCGTAGTTCTCGGCGTGATTGCCGGCCGCCTCCATTGAGATGCCGAACCCGTTGTATCCATCCGCCTGGATGAAGCCGTAGTTCCTGATCACATTGTTTTCGCTGTGGACCCAGATGCCATGAGACATCGGTGTTACATCGTCATCGAAGGTGGTGTGGATGGAGCCGTAGTTGATGACCGTGTTTCCGGTCTCTGTGCCATCGTCAACGTCGATGTAGATGCCGTTTCCACTACCGTTGAGCGCACCGTAGTTGACGATGGTCGAGCCCGCACCAACCGAATAGATCGCGGATGCAGCGGGGTCAGCCACGTTGATCGTCCCGTAGTTCGTGACCTTGTTGGCATTGCCGTAGGCGTCAATGCCGTCGGCGAAGCTGAGATTGTCTCCGAACGCTTGCGTAATGATGGTCGCGTAATTCTTGATCGTGACATTGTTCACGAAGAAGTTCGCGGAATCATAAGCGATGATCCCGACCGAACCCTCGCCTGTCGTGAGCAGGTCGCCCTTGTTGATGACGACCACGCCATTCGACCCGGCATGGATGGGGCTCGAAAACGCACCTGCGGTGCTAAGCTTGCCAAGATTTGTGAAGGGTGAATCGGATGCCCCGACGGTAAAAATGTCAGTGCCGTCCGCGCTCGTGCTGATGTTGGTGCGATTCGCAGTCATCGTCAGGTCCTCCCGCGCAGGAGGATCGTCCGGACACTTCCAAGAGTCCTGACCGCAAGCTGACGAATCGCTTACTTATCGATCGCCCCAATGCGGACTGATGTCCGTATTGGCTGGAAGCGAAGCCAAGTCACGAGTGGCAGGAATGGGTCGAAAGCGGACACTCCAGGCCCCGCTACTCGATCATCTCAGCATTGACCTGAAGTACTGGTTTGACGTTGGTGAACTTAGCGATGTCCGCGCCAATCTCCGCCGCGTGTTCGCCTGTCATGGCAGCCTGTAAGTGCTTCAGAGATGTGAAGCGAAGGAGACCTACTGCGAGAAACGGTGGGGCACCTCCATCTGCACTGCTTACGCCGCGGAAAAGCTCAACTTTCTCCAGCCCAGACTCACCCCATCGGTCCAGCACGAGCGGCAGGTGTACTCCCTGTGCATACTCGTAGTTGAAGGACGCGCCGTCGGACGAAGGGAAAACGATACTGATTGTAGCCATGCAGATCCTGTGCAGCGCCGTCGGAGTGTCCGCAATGGGTGGAAAGCAGACACTACGCTAATGCCCGCCATGGCTGCAAAGCGTCCCTCCGTTGCGCTTGGTTTAGGAGCGGCATCGTGGGACCTTGGCGGGGACTGCTGGGAACACCATGAGCCGCCTTTTGCTCCAGTAGCTAAGATCCATGGAGATGAAGACGGGCGCTCCTTTACGCTGGTAGATGGCTTGGCCGCCCCACTGGCCACTCGGCGTTAAGCATTCGCTCCAGCCGTCGATTTTGAGTTCATTGACGATTGCAATCAAGGCATTCTGATCCGCGGCGTGCCAGAGGGTCAAATGATCGAAGCCGCCAGCTCCATCACTGCCCTTAAGGTCAACTGCGGCACTAAACGGCCCTTGCCGCTGGAAGACGACCGCTTCCCGGCGGCAACGCATGCTAACATTGTCGGGCACGCATGCCGTGAAGCCCGCCCGGCGGGCATCTGCCAGGGTTCCGCTGACTGGGAGGTCGCCGAACTTGAGGGATGCCGGAGGAGGGCGCCGGTCTTCGCCGCATGCAGAGAGCTGCATGAGGATCAACCAAGGTGCTAGCAGCGCATATCGAGCTGGCGAACGACCGGTCGTCAGAGCATTGAGAGACAACGACTTGATTTGGCTGAAAATCCCCAAAGCGCAACTCTCCCTCGCGCTGACTTTGGGCTCACCAGCTCATCTCCGCAATGCGTCGGAAACCGTCGTGGCAAGTTCGGGTCGAAAGCTGCCATTAGGGTTCTCAGGTCGTAGGAAAACGCAACCGCCTCAGCAGAGCGAAATATCGGGGATCTCGTCTGATTGGCTCGATCAGCGGATCTGCCCGCAGGTAGATCATTCCCGGCGTCTTTGCCGCCGCTGCTTTGTCGAACTCGGCGAAGGCGCGATCGAGATTTCCTGTCTGTGTGTAAACCTGTCCGTATTGGAACCGAGCTGGGCCCACCAGCGAGCGCATATGCGCAATCATGCGGTCGACCTGTTTGTTCTCCCCTCTGCACGCGGCGATCATTGCCTCACCGGCCATGCGAAGTGGATGGTCCGCGGGCATCTGTTTGAACTCAGCCGCTGCCGCTTCGAGCTCGTTCAGCGCGATAAGCGAATTACCGATCTGGGCGTGCGCCGTAAGTTGTTTGGGCGCAACCTCAAGGACCTTCCTTCCGGCCGCGATGGCATCCGAGAAGCGGCGAAGTACGATCAGTGCATATGCTCGCCATTGGTAAGTTGGCCCGTTCAGTGGATCGAGGGCAATGGCCTGATCTGCAAGCCGAAGACCCTCCCTCGCGTCGCTCAGCCAAGGAAGCTCACGAGCACCAATGGCAAGCACTTCCGCATTGTTTGGAACGAGTGAGATGGCGCGGTTCAAATTTGCCAGCCCATTCGCGAAATCAAGCCGGCCGATCTGGAGTTCGGCGAGAGCGGAGTATGCGGAGCCAAGTTGCGGCGCCAATTCTACCGCTCTCTGCGCCGCGGCATCAGCGTCCAACCACTCTTGGGCGACATTGGTGTTGGAAAAGCCGTAACGAGCCGCGAGCTGCACAAGCAAGTTG